>CALAOR010000077.1 GCA_937889595.1 uncultured bacterium | reverse complement strand
GAAAACCGGCATAAGATATTCTAACACCGCACAAAACGCGGTGTAAGAATATCTAATAAAATTTTGGAGGCTTTGCATGGGAACAGTATTGAACGTGACGGAAATTCAGAAGCTCATCCCCCACAGATTTCCGTTTCTTCTGGTGGACAGGATAACAGACTTAAAGGAAAATGAAATTACGGGCATGAAAAATGTCACCATGAATGAGTGGTTCTTTCAGGGGCACTTTCCAGGAGCGCCTGTCATGCCTGGCGTACTCATAGTGGAAGCCATGGCGCAGACAGGCGGCGTGCTTATGATGAAAAAGATGGAAGGCCAGTCAACTCCTAAAGTCGTATATTTTATGACCATAAATAATGTAAAGTTCCGCAAGCCGGTAACCCCGGGTGATACGTTAAAGTTCGTGATAACAATTACCAAGATGAAAGGCGCCATAGGCACCATGCACGGAGATGCATTTGTGGGAGAAGATAAAGCAGCCGAAGCAGACATGATGGCCATGATATCGGACGCGAAGTAGGACAAGACCGGAGTTCGGAGTTAGGAGTTCGGAGTTCGGAGTTCGGAGTTGCGGAACCCGGCGGACCAAAATTCCGGTACGCGGTTGAAGTTTTGGGTTTGGTAATTATAACTCCGAATTCCGAACTCCGAACTCCGAACCAAACAATTATTTGGAGGGTTTCACATGATCCACCCCACAGCTATAATAGCAAAAAGCGCGAAACTCGGGGCCAACGTAAAGGTCGGTCCTTTTGCCATAATAGATGAAGATGTTGTGATAGGCGATAACTGCATTATAGGGCCGCACGCGCATATAGAGTCCGCAACCATCGGAACGGACAACTATATCGGCGATGGCGCCATACTGGGAGCAGCACCCCAGGACTTGAAATACAAAAATGAAAAGTCTTCCGTAAAGATAGGAAATAATAATGTTATCAGGGAGTATGCTTCCGTACACAGGGCCACACACGAAGGCGCATCGACGGTCATAGGTGATAATAATTTCCTTATGACGCTCTCACATGTCGCGCATGATTGTGTTTTGGGGAACAAGATCATACTTATAAACGGCGTGGCTTTGGCAGGGCATGTGACCATTGATGATAATGTTGTTTTATCGGCTTATACCGTAGTGCACCAGCATTGCAGGGTGGGGAAGTTTGTAATGGCAGGCGGCGGCACGAAAATAATAAAGGACATTGCGCCTTTTTGCATGGTAGACGGCAATGACGCCACAATAAACGGGCTCAATAAAGTCGGCTTAAAAAGAAGCGGTTTTAAGGCAGAAACCATAAAGGCTATAGAGGAAATGTACTCCATATTCTTCAGGGACAAGACCCTGCTTTTTGCGGAAGCCATAAAAAAGATCGAGGAAACCATACCCCGGATACCTGAAGTCAGGTATTTTATAGAGTTTGTAAAGGCTTCAAAAAGAGGCGTCGAAAGGTGAATATTAAAAAACTCGCGCTCGTTGCCGGCAGCGGCGAACTTCCGCTTATTTTTTTAAGGCAGGCGGTAAAGAACGGCATTGACATTTTTATCATAGAGGTCGAGGGCGAAGAAAATCCGGGGTTAAAAAGTTTCAGGTTCGAGCGGGTAAAGGTAAAACTGGCATTGCTGTCCGACATGATAAAGGAAATAGCCGACAGGAAAATCAGGCACGTTATATTCCTCGGCTATATAAGGCCAATAATACTGCTGAAAGATATCCTATTTGACGAGATAACAAGAAAAATGCTTTTGAGTTTAAAGGATAAGAGGCCGAAAGCTCTGATGGAATCCGCGATAGACAGGTTTAAAAAAGCTGGTATAACCGCCGTTCCGACAACATATCTTATGGAAGAAATACTGGCGCCCGAAGGGTTTATAAGCATTATACGCCCTGATATGGAAGCCATGGGATACATGCGGTTCTCCGTTGAAATAGCCAGCCGCGTAGCAGCGCTTGACGTGGGCCAGACTATTGTGACAGGCTCCGGCATGATCTGGGCGGTTGAGGCCATGGAAGGCACGGATAACTGCATTAAACGCGGCGGTGCAATGGCAAAAAAAGGTTTCATGGTAATAAAAATGGCCAGGCCAAAACAGGATCTAAGATATGATGTTCCCACTATCGGGCTTAAAACCTTAAAGCTGATCAAAAGCCTGGGCGGCTCGGGCATAGTTGTGGAGGCTGGAAAGACTTTTTTGCTTAACAAAGAAGAAATGAAGCGTTATGCCGATAATAATAATATTTTCATATACGGATGGAGGAGTAAGAAATGATACCCATATCAAAACCAAACCTCGACGAAAAGGAAAAGGAAGCAGTTCTTGCAGTGCTTGATTCAGGCATCATAGCCTCAGGCCCAAAAGTAAAGGAGTTTGAAGCTGCTTTTGCGGAATATACCGGGGTTAAGCACGCGATTGCAGTGTCAAACGGGACATGCTCTTTGCATACCTGTATGGTCATGAACGGCTTAGGCAAAGGCGATAAAGTGATAACATCGCCGTTCACATTTATAGCATCGGGAAATTCAATAATTCACGCCGGCGCAGAGCCGGTTTTTGCGGATATAAAAGAGGATTCGTTCAACATTGACCCGGATAAGATAGAGGCCGAACTTAAAAAAGACTGGATGAAAAAGATAAAAGCGATACTGGTGGTACACATATACGGACAGGTGTGCGAGATGGACCGCATTTTGGCGCTCGCGGACAAATACAACGTGAAGGTGATAGAAGATGCGGCGCAGGCCGTGGGCGCGAAGTTCAAGGGCCGGCTCGCCGGCACTTTCGCTGACGGCGGTTCTTTTTCACTGTACGCCACAAAAAATATAACCACTGCCGAAGGCGGCATGGTAACCACAAATAATGACAGGGCCGCGGAGATAGCGCGTTCTTTCATAAATCACGGTTCCGAAAAAACATACTATCATACCAGGCTCGGCTACAATTACAGGATGACCGACATAGAAGCGGCCATTGGCATCGTGCAGCTGAAAAAACTCGATGTATTTAATGATAAACGCAGGAAAAACTCGGTTGAACTTGCCGCACATCTGCGGAAATTTCCATGGATAGCGGCGCCTGCGGAAGGCAAAGATAATTTCCACATATACCACCAGTTTACGATTCGCGTAACGAACGGCAAAAGGGATGACGTGGTAAAAATGCTGGCTGAAGAGGGAGTCGGGGCGAAAGTTTTCTACCCTATCCCGCTGCATTGCCAGCCATTTTACAAGGAAGTGCTTAAAAAAATACCGTCATTGCCTGTTTCTGAAAAGGCGGCGCTGGAAGTTATCAGCCTGCCCGTGCATCCGGGCCTCACTGATACGGAAAAGTCCGCGATAAAAGCCGCATTTGACAAAATTAACGGGAGAATTTAATTGAAACTCAAAGAACTGCATATATTCGGGTTTAAATCATTTGCCGACAAAACAAGCCTGCAGTTCGGCCAGGACATAACAATAGTCGTGGGACCGAACGGTTCGGGTAAATCAAATATTTTTGACGCTATCCGCTGGGTTTTGGGAGAGCAGAGCGCCAAGTCGCTGCGTGGCGGAAAAATGGAAGACGTCATTTTCATTGGCTCCGATTCAAGAAAAACCCTGGGCATGGCCGAAGTTTCCATAGTTATGGACAACACGGACAAGAGCATAAATCTTAATTATAATGAAGTAAAAGTCACGAGGCGCCTGTACCGTTCCGGCGAGAGCGAATACTATATCAATGACCAGCCTGTCCGTTTAAAGGATATCGTGGAAACATTTATGGACACGGGTGTCGGCCTGGATTCATATTCCATTATTTCCCAGGGCGAGGTTGACAAGATAATAAACGCAAAACCTGTCGAGAGAAGGGAAATATTCGAGGAAGCCGCGGGTATTACCAAATATATAAAGAAACGCGACGAAGGACTGCGCAAGCTCGAGGCCACGGAACAGAACATGCTCCGCATAAACGACATACTTGTGGAAGTAAAAAGACAGGCCTCTGTCCTGGAGCGCCAGGCAAAAAAGGCTGAACAATATAAGGTGTTAAAACAGGAATGCTCGGATATGGAAATAAAGATGCTCAAAAAGGAGATAAAGGAACGCACCATAAAGAACCGCGAATATAATATCAGGAAAGCTGATGTTGACGGAAGGATTGAGGCGGAGGAAGCCGGTTTAGCGCAGTTTGAAAAGGAATTTGACGGGATGAAGTTCAAAAATCTCGAGATGGAAAAAGACGTAGCCGAGAAAAGGGAAAAATGGGTAATAAAACAGGAGGAAATTAAAAGACTCGAGGATTCGCTTAAATATCTCGCCGAAAGGCACGCGGAACTGCTGTCACGCATAGAAATATCAAAGAACGAGAACGTGGAAAATGTCGGGAAAATTGAAGGCATGAAAGTCGGCATAGAAAACAAGGACAACGCTGTCATTCAAAAAGAAGGCATTATAAAGGACAGGGAGGCCCAGCTTGAGAACCTCAATAAAAGATATGAAACTTTTATCGGCGAGTTCGAAGACGCAAAAAAAGACAGGGATTTAAAGGTGGCTGATGCGGAGGGTTTTAACAATGAATTGAACGCACTTAAGGGTAAAATAGTCGAGCTTGAGCTGAACATGAAGAATATAGACGAACAGCTTGCAAAGCTTGACACTCAGAAAAAAGAGGCTGACGACAGGCTCCGCAGGACCGAGATCGATATGCAACTGATTAGTGAAAACAGGACGCTCAAGGAAGAAGAGATAAGGGCGATCAAGGAAAAGGAAGAGCTTCTTATAAGAGAAAAGATGCGCAGGAAGACCTCGCTTTTAACCGTCGAAGAGACCTTAAAAGAACTTGGGCTGGTAATATCCAGGCTCGAGTCGCGCCAGAATTTCCTGAAACAAATGCAGGACAGGATGGAAGGCTACGGCGAGATAGTAAGAAAAGTCCTTACCGAATATAAAGTGCAGCTTGAGGACGGGTCCAAAGGCGACCTTGTGGATGTTGTGGCGAACCTAATAGCCGTGGAAAAACCATACGAGCGGGCCGTGGAAAAAACCCTTGCCGGCTTGCTGCAGACTGTGCTGATACGGAATGAGAAACTCATAGAGGAAATATTCACGCTTTATGAGATGGAAAAAGGCGAAATTACATTTATTAATTCAAGCAACTTAAGGATCAACCCGTCCGCGGTTCTTGCCGGCTGGAAAGGATCTGTCAGGCACAAGAATGTAATTGCGTACCTGCCGGAACAGATCGAGACGGAATCGGGCAACGAGGTCGTAAAGCTGCTTTTTGCCGATATATTTGTCGTTGAAAACCTGGAAAAGGCCAAAATAGTGCTTGAAGAGGTAAGAAAAGACGAGCAATACTATCTGTTGACATTGAACGGGGAGCTTATATCAAATTACAATATATATACCAAAGGTGAAGGCCTGTCCGGAGAGGGTTTCCTGTCAAGGGAAAGGGAAATAGAGGAAATTAATTCTGAAATACAGACCGCCAAAGGAAAACTTGTTTCCATAGAGGAAGAACGTGTTTTTCAGGCCGGCCATATAGCGGAGATGGAACTTCAGATCGAGGGTCTTTCCGTGACATACCACTCCCAGTACGTGGAAGTCATAAAAGACGACGAAAGAATGAAACAGAAGAATGAGGACCTGGAAAGGCATGAGGTGTCCTTAAAACGCATAGAGCAGGAAAACACACAGCTGGCTCAGGACAGGAATAATTTTACCACCGGCAGGGAAGCGCTTTTTATGGAGGAAAAACGCGTTTTAGACAGCCTTGAGAATTCCAGGAAACTCATAGAGGAAACCCGTCAGATGATAGCAAAGAAAGAAGAAGGCATAAATACGGAAAAGAACATAATAGACGATAAAAAACTGGAGATAGTCACCCTTAAAAATGACTATGAATTTGAGAAAAATAACAGGACTATGCTTGAGACGCGTTTAAAGGAGCTTGAATCAGGCTACGCGAATACAGTGGCGGAGATCGAGGCCCTGAATGCCAGGGTGCTCCAGGCAGAGGATGAAAGCCGCCAGAACGCGGGCAAGATAGAAGTGATAAAAGGTTCGCTTAGATCCGACGAGGATTCCCTGGAACAGGCAAAAAGGGGCAATGAGGAATTCAAGACTATCATGATCCAGACCGAGGAAAAGATAAAGCACATGAGCAAGACAAGGGATAAGTTCAAAGACGAGCAGTACGACATAAAAATACTCATAAACGACATGGTTGTCCAGATCGCTAATTTTTTTGAAAAACTCCAGCTCGAGTTTAAGGTTACTCCTGATGAAAACGAGGTACTAAGCATTGAAATAGCCGAGGAAGAATACAAGGAACTCAATGTAAAAGTCACTGAATACAGGGAAAAGATAGACAAACTCGGCGTTATTAACCTGGTGGCAATAGAAGAATACAATGAATTAAAGAGCCGCAACGAACATCTGCAGTCGCAGTACAACGACCTGATCACGGCAAGGGAAAACCTTAAAAAGATCATTAAGAAAGCCAATGAGGAATCCAAGGAGCTTTTTGTAGCGGCATTTGAGGCCATACGCATCAAGTTCGCGGACGTATTCAAGAAAATGTTCAATGGCGGCGAAGCCGACCTGCTTTTATCGGACCAGGAAAATATCCTTGAATCCGGCATAGACATCGTAGCCAGGCCGCCTGGAAAGAAGTCGCAGACCATATCGCTGCTTTCAGGAGGGGAGAAAGCCATAACAGCTATCTCGCTTTTGTTCGCCTTATTCCTCACAAAGGCCAGCCCTTTCTGCGTTATGGACGAGATTGACGCGCCGCTGGATGACGTGAACGTGACCAGGTTTACAAACCTTGTGAAATCATTCAAAGCCACCCAGTTCATAATAATCTCCCACAACAAGCTCACCATGGAAATCGGGGATGTGCTCTACGGCGTTACCATGGAAAAAGCCGGGGTCTCGCAGATAATATCCGTAAAAATGGAACAGGATAAGGACAAAATAAAACAGATACTTTCAAAAGACGGGAAGTCGGCGGCGCTGAAGGAATCCGAGAAGCGGGCCGAGGAAGCCAGGGAAATAGCCGAAGCCGACGCGTTAGGCGCCGGCGAAAAGAAGCCTGATGGAAAAGAGGAAGCGGGAGATGGAAAAAAGTAGTTTTTTAAGGCCCCGTTCCTTTCTTGACAGGATTAAATCAATATTTTCAAGCGGCCCGGCAAAAGAACATGTGGATGACCTTGAAGAAGCGCTGATAGAAGCCGACATAGATATGTCAATAGTCGGTGAACTGACGGACGCGCTCAAAAAAGAACGGATATCGTCTTTTGAAGACGCAAAGAAATTTTTAAAGGGCCAATTCATTTTAAAACTCAAAGAAAACAGCGCTGAACATCCAAAGCACAGAAAAATAATCATACTGACGGGTATTAACGGAGCCGGTAAAACGACCACCGCGTCAAAACTCGCGCACCTTTATCAATCACTTGGGGAAAAAGTCATGTTTGTCGCCGCCGACACTTTCCGAGCCGCTGCCATAGAACAGCTCGAAATATGGGCAAAAATGTCCGGCACAGATATAGTTAAAGGCATTGAAGGCGGGGACCCGGCAGCAGTCGTATTTGACGGCATTGTCCGCGCGAAAAAAGAAGGCCATGACGTTGTTATCATAGACACCGCAGGCAGGCTTCATACAAAGGTGAACCTTATGCAGGAACTGCTTAAGATTAAAAGGGTAATACTTAAGGAGTTTTCTGAAGAAGACATAGACACATTAATTATAATCGATGCGAATACAGGCAAGAACGCTTTTGCCCAGGCAAAAGAATTTAACAATACTTTGAAACTGACAGGCGTTATCCTGACCAAGTTTGACTCGTCGGCAAAAGGCGGAAGCGTAATTAGAATTAAGCACGAATTAGGTTTGCCGATCAAGTATATGACTTTTGGCGAGAACGTGGAGGCAATTTCCGAATTTAATCCCGAAGAATTTGTGGATGGGATTTTTCAGTAGGCTATTGCGGAATGCGTATTGCAAGCCGCGCTTATAAGATATTTAAGGAGCAACATGCGTTGGATTTATGCTGAAAACAAAGACATAGATGAACACCTAAAGAGCGAATTAAAAGACAAACTAAACCTTCCTGATTATATGATAAAGTCATTTGTAAACCGCGGTATTGATTCCTTTGAAAAGGTCAGGGAAGTGTTTGAGATAGATTCAGCTCCTTTGTACCCGCCGTCATTATTTGAAGACATGGATAAAACAGTCGCGCGTATTGAGAAGGCAATCAGGGGAAATGAGAAAATAGTCATTTACGGCGATTATGACGTTGACGGCGTGACTTCAATAGTCGAACTGTACCTGTTTTTTAAGAACTTCGCGAAGTACAATAATATTGATTTTTATATTCCCCACAGGCAGGATGAGGGTTATGGGCTCAATATTGAAGCGCTTGACGCCATAATAAGCGAAGGCGCAAAGCTTATCATATCAGTGGACTGCGGGATTTCAGCGGATAAAGAAGTTGATTATTGCGGACAAAAAGGCGTGGACATAATTATTACCGACCATCACATACCCGAGGAAGGCAGTGTGCCTAAAAAGGCCTTTGCCATAATCAACCCAAAGTACTCCCAAAAGTACCCTGAAAAGGAACTCTCGGGCGCCGGGGTGGCGTATAAACTTGTGTGCGCCCTCGCGGACAGGATGAAGATCGACATAAAAAATGAACTGATTGATTTTGCCGCCATGGGAACGATAGCGGACATAGTGCCTTTGACATATGAAAACAGGATAATAGCGCGCAGGGGTTTTAAACAGATAGCCAAAACAACCAATATCGGGCTTAAAGCGTTAAAAGAGGCGGCGGCTATAAAGCCGGATGCCGTTATCTCGGCTTATCATGTCGGCTTCATACTCGGGCCACGGATCAACGCGGCAGGCAGGCTGGAACACGCGAAAAAGGCGGTTGAACTCTTTATTTCAAATGACGCCGAAGAAGCGCGTATGATAGCGGAAGAACTTAATAATACAAACGAAGAACGCAAAAGCATCATGAATAAAACCCATGCGCAAGCCATGGCAATGCTTAAGGATAAATTTGATGAAGACAATGATTTTGTAATAGCTCTTTATGATCCCGGATGGAACGCCGGAATAGTGGGACTGGTCGCCTCCAAAGTGCTCAGGGAATACAACAGGCCTGTTTTTATACTGACGAAAAGCGACGACGGGCTCATACACGGCAGCGCCCGGAGCGTGTCATCAGTGGACATTTTTGAAGCGATAAAAGCCTCGCATGGCTGCTTAGTCAGGTACGGAGGCCACAAGCTTGCCGCAGGAGTGACCATGAAGGATGAAAATCTGCAGATTTTTATTAAGACGGTGAATGACTTCCTGAAAGCATCCATGAAAAAAGAGGATTTTGAGCCGTCATTACACATAGATGACGACATAAACGAGACAATAAATATTAAGGATATCAAGGTATATGATAAACTCCAGCCGTGGGGTGCGGGAAACAGGAAGCCTGTTTTCAGCCTGACAGGAGTGGAAGTCAGGGATGTAAAACTTATGAAAAGTAATACCATGAAATTTTACGCAAAACATAAGGAGAGATATTATAATTTCCTTTTGTTCGGCCACAGCGAAGAGGATGCGTCAACCATAAAAGCAGGGCAGATACTGGACGTGGCTTTTACGCCGACGATAAACACATGGAAGGGCGATGAATCGCTGGTACTTGAGGTGGAAGACTATAAGTTATAAATTTACCAGGGAGGTGTGTATGAAAAAGGTTTTGATCATGATTTTGGCGGTGTTTTTGGTACTTGTCGCGGGCGTTATAACGGCGGCAAACAAGGAAAAAGATCCAAAGGAACCGACAATAGTGGTGACGAACGGTTTTTACAGCGGTTCGCTGACGAACGACAGTAACGGCCGAAGCGTTCTTATTGTCAACACCCAGACAGGCGATTTCGAGGTATTTGACATAGACAAGCAGGGCATGGAAAGAAAAGGCGGAAATAACGAGATGTACTACAGCTCCATCAAGTACAACCATCAGGAAGGCACAAGGCAGCTGATGAAATACAAGCTGGCAGGCGATGTTAATGCAGGGTCAGGGCAGGAATAAACGAAGGGTCCATTTTTGCACATAATCGCGTAGGGGCGGCACGCTGTGCCGCCTGTCGTAGGCTCTTGTTTTTGAATTTGTAGAGAGGGGGCTTGCCCCCTCTAAACGCAGGCATTTAATACCGGTTTTTAACAACAAAACAAAACCGTAGTTTTTATACCGGGCTGCATGTTTACTTTTTAAGAATCGGCCGGCCGGTATTATAAATAGTTTTAGTGCCGCCGGGTCTTAAAAAGTAAACACGCAGCCCGGTATTTGTGGCTGTCGGGGGTTACGACAAGGCAGATATAAGCCACGCAGGGGCGATAGGCCGGAACGCCCGCCGCAGGTCTTTATGGGAGGGATTTGTTTATGGACTTCAACTGGGTAAAATCAATTCTAACCAACAGCGTTTTTTACATTGTTTTCATGATTTTGTTCTACTTTCTTTTCAACAAATTCAAATCTAAAACAGAAACCACGGCTAACGCGTGCGCTTTCATATATTCGATCCTGGTGAACATAATCAGCCTTGGCATTGTCATGACCCTTTCCAACCCAAACCTTGATGAAAACACATGGTCATTCATGCTGTTCTCGGTGTCAGCGGTACCAGGCATTCCAATGACCTTTTTCGGTGTTTCTGTAGTCCCGTTAATACTTATGTGTCTTATGCCGTTAGTCCTGTTGTTTCACTCGGTGAAAATGGATGTGTATATAGGCGCGATAGGCGTATCTTTCGCGGCTGTATTGCTTGTGACAGGCTGTTTTCAGTATTATGTCATAGGCTGGACAATAAAACACGGGTTTAAGGCATTGAAGGAAAAGATAAAAGGGAAAAGCGTTCTGATTATAACTGTTGCGTTGGCCGCGTTATTGCTTACGGGTATTGGTGTTGCATCATGGCTGAAAATGCATGACATGCTGTCAGCTGTCTACCTGGATAAAAGGCAGGAAATTGAGTATTGGGAGTAGGGCCGGATACGGCCTTTCATAAGGATTTTTCCGGCAGTATCCAATACCATATAATAAGTTGACCGGAATTTTTGAAAATAGTGTATAATAAATTAAAGATATAAGGAGGTTTCAATGAGAGGCTTTAAAAAGTTATTTGTGTGCCTGCTGAGCGGGCTTTTGCTATTTTCTACGGCTGTTGCGCAGGACGACCGGATGACCAAAGGATACAGGTACGCGGCGGCAAATACTGTTTATCTTCAGTATGACGCGTGGAGTTTATTTGGCCCGAATTTCAAAATAGTCAGCGAACGCAACCAGAAAGGTGCTTATATAGGCACGGAGGAATTTAAAAATTACCTGAAAAAGATACCTGCTTCATACAACTTATACCTTGAATATGAGTCAAAATTGATGTTAAGCAGTGTTGTCATCATTGGCGGAACACTGGCTTCTGCAGGGCTTGTTTACTTTGTGGCTGGCAACCTTAAAGGCGGGGATGCTTCCAGTTATCTTCTTCTTATGGGCGGATATTTTGTTTTATTTTTTGGGACAATGTACGCCGGAACCGGGTTCAGGTCAGAAGCATTAAACAGTTTTTATAAATCATTGAATGAGTACAATAAGGCCATTATTACCGCCGGATTCCGCCAGGCCGGCATGCCGGCAATCCAGTATAACCGGCCTTTTTAAACATATATCCTTAACCCAAGCGCGGGAGAAAGGGAACAATGAACAAAACAACAGGATTTTTTTTGGCGCTGCTTTTGCTGATTTTAACATCCGTGGTTCTTGCCGAATCCGAGGACATACAGCTGACGCGCGCGGGAATAGATTACTATAAGGCTGGAAACTATCAAAAGGCTGTCGAATTGTTTGAACAGGCGGTGATAGTGAACCCGGATAATTTCCAGCCTTTTCAGTACAGCGCGATGGCTTACCTGCAGCTGGGCGACAGGGAAACCGCCCTGCTTCAGTTCGAAAGGGCCTATAATATCTTCCCAAACCCCAAGATCAAAAAATATATCGATGACCTGAAGAAAACAGTGCGCGGAGCCCCATCCCTTGGTTCCTATCCTTTAACCTTTGATTTGATTCTTTCGCTTACATCGGGATTCCTGCATGGCAACAGCGCGACATCCTATATGGGGTCATATTTTTCAAATATCGGAGGATGCGCCCTGGTTAGTTTCAATTTTAACGAGGTATTTTCGCTGGCTTCAGGCATTATTTGTTCCAATAAGTCTGGAGGGATAGCGCAGGCGGGTTCATATTATGATTCTTTCATAAAATATTCGGCGCAGTCATATGATTTTCCCTTATACGCGCGTTTCAGGTTCATGATGCCGTGGAGCGACAGAAACGAATTATCACTGGCTGTTGGGCCGTATTTGGGCATTTTTTACCGGCCATCGGCCGTAATTTCCTACTATGGGGAGACATCCCCGTCGGGTTTGACCGGGTTTGCCAATTCCGAAACAGGGGTTTCATTTTTTGTTTCTACCGCCTACTATTTCGGGAAAATTTCCTGTAATTTCTTTGAATTAATCTCATTTGGCCTGACTAATATACACCCGGATTATGACGCAAAAACCTGTTCAATTATCACCGGGATGGGAGTAGGATTCTAATGGATTTGGACTTACCTCGATGTCGTAACGCCTATCCTTGGGCACCACTTCGCGATAGGGCACTTCGAACAAAAAGGCGATACTGACAGACAGATGTTCTGCCCGAACAGCACCAGATAAAGGTTTATCTTCATCCAGTACTTCTTCGGCAAAATTTCCCTCAGCCTCATTTCCGTATGTTCCGCGTCCTTGGTTTTGACGTACCCCCACCTGTTTGAAATTTTATGCACATGCGTGTCCACGCATATGCCGGGTTTTTTAAATGCTACTGTTACCACAAGGTTGGCTGTTTTGCGGCCAACGCCCGGGATTGTGAGCAGTTCGTCTATGTCATCCGGTACTTTGCCTTTGTATTTTTCCAGGATTATTTTCGTGATGTTCAGGACGTTCTTCGCCTTAACATGATAAAAACCCGTTTTATAGACGATTTGTTCCATTTTTTTGAGCGGGATTTTAAGGACCTGTTCCGGAGTCGGGGCCATCCTGTACAGGCTCTCCGACACAACTGCTGTGGCCTCGTCTTTTGCGCGCAGGGATAATATGCAGGGGATAAGTACCCAGTACGGGTCTTTTTTTGAATCGTTAAACCGTTCAAGAACCGGCATGGCGTACTTCTTAACGGCATTTTTAACCGTGATTATTACCGTATCTACATTTTTATTACTTATCATATGACTCTTCATGCGACGGGGAACCGGGAATTTTCTTGATTTTTAGCATGGCTTTTTCCCTCCACTTGCCGGTTTTGTAGTACCAGAAGCTGATTATCATGCCTATATATATGCTGATGACCATACCGGTCCATATACCCGCCTGGTTAAGGTGGGTCAGGCTGACTAGGCCCCATACAATTCCAGCCCTGAAAATTATCAGCGATATGAAGGAGAAGACAGTAAGCGGGATGGTATCGCCGGCGCCGCGTATGACGCCCTGGATAGCGAACATTATGGCATAGGCAAAATATGTGGGCGAATCTATCCTGAAATAAGTCTTAAGCGCGTATCCGACAGGCGCATGCGCGGTAAATATCGAAGCGATTTGCGTGGGGAACAGGTTGACGGGTATATAAAAGAAAACGGCGAAACCCAGGGATATAAGCATGGCGTTAAACATGATCTTCGGGATTTTGTCGCTTTTTTCCGCTCCTATATGCTGGGCCACCATTGCGGAGACCGACGAGCCCAACGACATGGCCGGCATAAATGAAAACGAATCAACCCGCATTCCTATGCCGTAAGCCGCGATTACATCCGGGCCGAATTTATTTACAAAGGATACAATGATGATCGCGCTTAAAGCGTTAATGACCATCTGCAGGGAAACCGGCACGCCTATTATGAACATTTTTTTTACTATGGTAAGATCAAATTCGTACTTCCATTTGAAAATGTTCAAAAGTACGTTCTTCCTTGCCAGGTATATGAAAGCGTACACGGTCGTGATAAGCTGCGAAATCACCGTGGCCAGGGCTGAACCGGCTATGCCAAGCCTGGGGAACAAACCAAATGCCCCGGTTATTAAAACAGGCGCGAGGATTATATTTAATATTATTGATATAATAAGCAGCATGAAAGGGGTTTTGGAATCTCCGAGTCCGCGCAAAACCCCTGAAAACCAGTTAAAGGAAAACATAAATATCATACCGGCAAAGATGATAACAATGAACTTTTGCGCGTCAGCCCTTATGGCTTCGGGCGTATTGATAAACTTCAGGATTGCGCCGGAAAACACAACGCTCAATACTGAAAGTAAAAGGCATAACAGGAAAATGGTCATGTAGGAATTGACCAGTATTTTTTCAAGAAATTTCATGTCTCCCATGCCAAAGGCCTGCCCGACCATGATGACGGTCGCAATCGATATGCCTATGACAAGCGATACTATCAAAAACATGATAGGCCCGCTTGATGATATGGCAGCCAGGGCATCCGCGCCGATGAGCCTCCCGACCCAGAGAGCGTCAATACTGCTGTATGAAGCCTGCAGCAGGTCGCCTAATACTATGGGGGCGGAATATGTGATTAAAGTTTTAAAAATGCTGCCTTTGGTAAGATCCTTCAAGTTAAGCCTCCGTAATATTTTGAATATTGTAATACTATCGGGCTTTTATGACAAGCGATAAAGTGGAATTTTGTTATTGGCGCGGATGAGGCATAAAATACATTTGTTCCACCATACGGAAGCGCGGAATAAATTTTTGCCCCTGATACCCGGTATCGCATGGTGAAATTTTTAAGAATAATCCAACAATTAGGGTTGACAGGGTATGGAGGCTTTTGTATAATCAAAACCTATTTTACTAAAGCGCAGAGGTTATTTGAAAATGTTTAAAATTAATTTAGGGTCATTTGAGGATGTTAAAGAGTACTCATATGAACTGAAAAAGAGCGATGTGACGTTTGAAGGGCTGGATTTTGAAGATGGTTTGTCAATTAATCTTACCCTGACAAAGGATGATGTTGATTCCCTGGTGGCTATAGGCGACATTAGCGGCGCCCTTAACCTAACCTGCGGAAGGTGCCTGGAGGCTTATCAGCAGCCGGTGGAATCGCATTTTGTCACTATATTTAAAGAAAAGCAATCCATGACGCCGGATGATGAAGAAAATGATGTATTATCATATGACAGGAACAATTTGGACATTTTTGAATGTCTTAGGGAGACGTTGCTTCTTGAGCTCCCGTTAAAGCCGTTGTGCAGGGAAACATGTTTGGGGATATGTCCTGTTTGCGGCAAGAATCAAAACACGGATAAATGTAATTGCGATAAAATCATTAAAAAAGAAGAAACGTTCAGGCCTTTTTCAGGCCTTGACTTATAAATTCGGGAGGTAATACAGTGGCAAATGTAACAAGAAAACCGTCAAAAGCAAAATCAAGAAGCAGAAGGGCAGCAAACCAGAGGATCAAGCAGAGCTTAAACCTGATTGAATGCCCGAATTGCCACACAAAGAAACTGCCGCACAAAGTATGCGGAAACTGCGGTTATTACGCGGGTAAAGACGTCCTTAATCTTTCCAAGGATTAAGGTAGAGAATTTGATTTATTTAATCAGGAGGTCTTTATGAGAATCGTTCTTGATGCCATGGGTGGAGACAATGCGCCGGGAGTTGAAATAGACGGCGCCATAGAGGCTGTAAAAGAATACAAGGATATTACAGTTGTCCTGGTCGGAAAAAAGGACATCATTGATGCCATATTAAAAGGCAGGGCCGACGAGGAAACCCGCAGGCGCATAGAGGTCGTAAACGCCGATGAGGTTGTTACCATGTCCGATCATCCTGCAGAGGCTTTCAAACAGAAAAAAAATTCGTCCATATCCGTGTCCGCTACGCTTGTCAAAGACGGCAAGGCTGACGCGCTTGTATCCGCGGGAAATACCGGTTCCGTGGTTGTTCACGCGCTGCTTATTATCGGCAGGATTCCCGGGGTAGCAAGGCCCGCCATCTTAATTCCCATGCCTAATACAAAAGGGCACGGCGCCATGCTCGACGCCGGCGGAAATGTCGACTGCAAACCCGTCCATCTGGTGCAATTTGCCGTAATGGGGATACTTTACGCGAAGCACATTTTAAAGATTGAGAACCCTTCAGTGGGCATGGTATCCGTGGGAGAGGAAGAAGAAAAAGGAAATGAGCTTACTACCGGCACTAATGAGCTTTTCAAACAGTCCGGGTTGAACTATAAGGGCCATGTGGAAGGAAAAGACCTGGTAAACGCAGTTACCGACGTGGTTATATGCGACGGTTTTGTTGGAAATGTCATACTGAAATTTGGCGAAGGCATTTCGGATTTTTTGTTTAACGGCATCAAGGACGGCATAAAAAACGGCGGTTTGCTCGCCAAAATAGGCGGTTTGCTTTTAAAGCCAGTATTCAGGGAAATGAAAAAGAAATTCAGCTATGACGAATACGGCGGGGCTCCGCTGGTAGGCATAAAGAAACCGGTGATCATAACCCATGGAAGGGCCAATGTAAAAGCCATAAAGAACGCCATCAGGGTTGCAGCTGAATTCATCAAGGATCATATAAATGAAGAGATAGAAGAGAACATCAAAAAGCTCGGAGGGAAAAGTGAAAATTAAATCAGGGATACTGGGCTGTGGATATTATCTGCCCGAAAAGATAATGACGAACTTTGATCTGGAAAAGATAGTGGATACATCGGATGAGTGGATAAGGTCCAGGACGGGAATAGAAAAAAGAAGGATAGCGGCGGAAGGCGAATGCACTTCGGATATGGCTTTTAAAGCGGCGGAACGCGCGATTAAGAGCGCAGGAATAAAGAAAGAAGACATAGACCTGATTGTACTTGCCACTATTTGTCCTGATTTCGCATGGCCGGCTACAGCTTGTATGACAGCGAGTAAATTAGGATTTAGGGATATACCTGCTTTTGACGTGTCAGCGGCCTGTTCGGGGTTCATATATGCCCTGACCGTGGCGCGAAGCATGGTCGAATCGGGGCTTTATAAGAAAGTACTTCTAATTGCGGCCGAGAAATTCTCAACTTACCTTGACTGGACGGACAGAAATACCTGCGTGCTCATGGGCGATGGCGCCGGAGCCATGATAATAGGGGAAAGCCCGACGAGCGAAATTATGTCCACTTATATCAGCGCGGACGGGTCAAATCCGGAGTATTTATACCAGCCCGGCGGCGGTTCTGTACACCCGCTTTCGCAGGAAGTGCTTGATAAAAAATTGAATTTTATGCACATGAACGGCAAGGAAATATATGTTAACGCCGTTGAGAAAATGCCACTTGCGCTTGATAAGGCAATGAAGTTAGCCGGGGTTACACCGGAACAGGTTGACTTCACAATATTCCACCAGGCGAACATAAGGATAATCCAGTACATTGCGAAGAAATTCAACATACCTGAGGAGAAAAACATAATAAATATCCAGCGCTTCGGAAATACGTCGGCAGCGACAATACCCATAGCGTTTGCGGAAGCATGGGAAGCGGGGCGCATCAAGAAAGGCAACATAGTAGCGTTCTCGGCTTTTGGAGGCGGGCTAACGTGGGGCGGGGCGGTTGTAAAAGTATAAGTTCAATTAAAAATGTAAAATTCAAAATGTAAAATTAAGGAGTCGCTTTGCGACTTTATTATAATATTGCAAGGGCCAAAGGCCCGCGGCAATAGACCATAATTTTCAATTTTGAATTTTAAATTTTGAATTGATTTTACCGGAGGTTTAAATGTCGTTAGCTTTAGTTTTCCCCGGACAGGGCGCCCAGTATGTCGGGATGGGATTTGATTTCTGCGAAGGAAATGAAAGGGCAAATTCTATTTTTGCCATGGCAGAATCGGCCCTTAAAGGCAAATTGCCCAAAAGCTTAAAAGATGTCATGTTTTTGGGGCCCGAAGAGGAACTGAAAAAAACAGATTACACGCAGCCGGCTATTTTTACAATGAGCTGTGCCATATATGAAATGTTGAGATCCAGGTTTGCGGGAAAAGTCGCTTATACTGCCGGGCACAGCCTTGGTGAGTACAGCGCTTTGTACGCTGCGGGGGCCTTTTCCTTTGAGGACGGCATTAAAATTGTAAGCCGCAGGGGCGCGCTCATGCAGGAAGCTTCGCTGAATAATAAGGGTTCCATGGCCGCAGTGCTTGGACTGGACAATGCCAAAATAAAGGAACTTTGTTCCAAAGCATCAACTGCGGGATACATAGCGCCGGCCAACTATAATTCACCGGGCCAGGTTGTTGTATCAGGAGATGTTTCGGCCATAGACGCAGGGGAAGTTTATGCAAAGGAACTCGGCGCGAAACGCTACATAAAACTTGCGGTGGCAGGGGCGTTTCATTCAAGGCACATGCTCTCTGCCGCGGACGGTTTAAAGGCAGACATGGATAAATCCGGCATAAAAGACGCCGTAATACCGGTAGTATCAAACTTTCTGGCAGCAGAAGTCAAGTCGGCGGCAGACATTAAAAACGCGCTTATAAACCAGATTACAGGGCCGGTACGATGGGTAGAGAGCATAGAATATATGAAATCAAAGGGCGTTGACACATTTGTTGAAATAGGCCCGGGATCGGTATTATCAGGCCTTATAAAAAAGATTGACAAAAACTTCAAAGTATTTAATATTGATAAAGTTTCGGATATTGAAAAACTTACGGTTTAAATTTATGAAATGATTTTAAACCATATTTACAGGAGGAATTGAATGGGATTGGTTTCAGGAAGAACAGCTGTCGTAACAGGCGGAGCACAGGGAATAGGTGAGGCAATATCAATGACGCTGGCAAAGGAAGGCGCGAATATTGCGGTCATAGACGTAAACCTTGAAAAAGCGCAGGTAACTGCGGAGAATCTGAAGAAACTCGGGGTCGAAGCTGAGGCGTACAAGGCGGATGTATCCAATACCGCTGAAGTTGAGGCTGTGGTTGACAAAATTGTTGACAGGTTCAAGAAAATTGATATACTTGTCAACAATGCGGGAGTCACCAGGGACAACCTGTTGGTCAGGATGACAGAACAGGAATGGGACCTGGTAATTGCCATTAATTTAAAGGGAACTTTTAATTTTACGCAGAAAGTCGGAAAAGTCATGATGAAACAGAGGATAGGCTCCATTATTAATATTTCCTCTGTTATCGGTCTTATGGGTAATGCCGGACAGACCAATTACGCGGCCACAAAGGCCGGCGTAATAGGCATAACCAAGAGCGTGGCAAAAGAACTCGCGCGCAGGAACGTCCGTGTTAACGCCATATGTCCTGGTTACATACAGTCAGCCATGACAGATAAGTTAACCGAGGATGTAAAGGCAAAAATGCTCGCGTTTATACCGACAGGAACCATGGGAACCCCCCAGGATGTGGCGAATATAGCCTTATTTCTGGCTTCAGACATGTCGAATTATGTAACCGGCGAGACCATCAGGGTCGACGGCGGGATGGCTATGTGATGTAAGGAAGACACTTGAGTCAGTTGAGTCAGAGGTAATACAAGCAGCGTTTTACGCTGAAAAATATAAAATATGCAAATAAAAAAAAGAAAGAACAAAACTTTAGGAGGTTTTTAACATGGCAGAAAAGACAGTTGAAGAAAGAGTAAAAGACGTGGTAGTAGCGCAGCTTGGAGTGGACCCTTCAGAAGTAAAACCGGAAGCTTCTTTCATAGACGACCTTGGCGCGGATTCGCTGGATACAGTTGAACTCGTTATGGCCCTTGAAGAAGAATTTGGACTTGAGATCGCCGATGAAGACGCGGAAAAGATCAAAACAGTGGGCGACACCATTGAATTCTGCAAGGCGAAACTTTAACATCGTCTTGACAAAATCCAAAAGCAGAGGTCTCGCATGAAGAAGAGAATAGTTATCACAGGAATGGGCGCAATAACACCTGTGGGAAATAACGTAAATGATACTTGGGCGGCTCTGCTTGAAGGCAAGAACGGCATAGGCCCGATAACTTATTTTGACACGTCCAGGTACGAGACGCGTATAGCGGGAGAGATCAAAAATTTTGATCCCACCGAAGTTATGGAAAAGAAGGAAATCAGGCGTACTCCGCTTTACATCCAATTCGGTTTGAAAGCGGCAAAGGAAGCTGTGGAACAGTCGGGCATATTGAACTATGCCGGGCTTAATAAGGACAGGGTTGCGGTGCTGGTTGGTTCAGGCATTGGCGGCATATCTGTAACAGAGGAACAGCTTAAGGTCTTAAATGAAAAAGGCCCGAGCAGGATATCTCCTTTCCTTATAGCCATGCTTATCCCGAACATGGCATCGGCATTTGTATCCATGAAGTACGGTTTTCGCGGACCTAACATGTGCATAGTAACGGCTTGCGCGACAGGCACGCATTCCATAGGCGAAGGCGCAAAGATGATACAGCGAGGAGACGCGGATGTTGCGGTTTGCGGCGGTACAGAAGGCGCTATAACGCCCCTTGGGCTGGCGGGATTTCAAGCCGCGAGAAGTTTGTCCACCAGAAATGACGATCCAGAACATGCTTCCAGGCCTTTTGACAAGGACAGGGACGGGTTTGTCATGGCGGACGGAGCTGGAATGATGGTTTTGGAATCGCTTGAATACGCCCAGGCAAGAGGCGCGAAGATCATCGCCGAATACGCGGGTTATGGCGCGTCCGACGACGCTTTCCATATGACGGCGCCGTCAGAAGACGGTGGCGGGGCGATCCTATCCATGAAGAACGCGATAGCTGACGCAGGCATCGGCATCAATGATATAAGTTACATAAATGCGCACGGCACATCGACGGTGCTTAACGACAAGATCGAGTCTTTAGCTGTCAGGACGCTTTTTGGGCAGCAGGCGTACAAAGTGCCGATTTCATCCACGAAGTCCATGACAGGGCATATGCTAGGCGGTACCGGAGCTGTGGAAGCCATTGTTTGCGCCATGTCGTGCATCAATAATACAATTCACCAGACAAGGAACTTCATACAGGGCGGCGAAGGCTGTGACCTTGATTATGTTCCTAATTCTAAGAGAGCAGTAGAGGTAAACTACGCATTATCAAACTCTTTCGGATTCGGCGGCCACAACGGGTCGATAATAATAAAGAAGTTCAGGCAGTAAAAGAGGGCTTCATGCTCTCTTACCTTAAGAAAAAAGGTATACTGAACTCCAGAGAAATAAAGCAGGCGTTCACGCATAAATCGGTCAACCATGACCATTATGAGCGGCTGGAATTTTTGGGAGACTCCATACTCGGGGCCGTGGTCAGCGAGTTCCTTTACCGCGAGGTAAAAGGAACCGACGTGGGCGTGATAGCCAAGCTTAAGGGTTATCTGGTCAGCAAGGAAGTCCTGTTTAAGATCGGGGTCATAAACAGCATAGCATCACGCATGCATTTGGGTTCGGCGCTTAAACTTAAGGATGTTGAAAATAATAAAAAGATAATATCCGATGTGGTTGAATCCATAGTGGGGGCCATATACCTGCTTAAAGGTTTTGCCGAAGCAAAAAAATTTGTTCTTACCATATATGAAACTGATTTTGAAGACGTCAAATCCCGCAAGGATTTCGGCGATTACAAGTCCGAACTTCAGATAAAAGTTCTTGGTGAGACAGGCATACTGCCGGAGTATAAGGTGGCAAGAACAGAAGGCAAGGAACACAGCAAGGTGTTTTATGTTGATGTTATCTTAAATGCGGGCTTAGCCGGGCAGGGTCATGGAAAGACCATAAAAGAGGCCGAGCAGATGGCGGCACAGCAGGCAATCGAGAACTTACTCAAGGAGGAAAAGAAATGAATTATTTTTTATCGGATGAAGAGCAGATGATCGTGGATACATGCCGCGAACTTGCGCAGAAAAAGATCAAACCTGTAAGGGAACATTATGACGCTGAAGGGATATTCCCTTGGGATATAGTTAAAGAAATGGCGAACCTGGGGCTATGCGGCCTTTACATTCCCGAGGCATACGGCGGGATGGCAACAGGAAAAACCGGGATAATGGGCCTTGTTTTGTCGGTGGAGGAACTGTCAAAAGTCTGCGGCGGCATATCTCTTGCAATGGCGGCAACCGCGCTCGGAACATTCCCGATACTGATCGGCGCGACAGAGGAACAGAAGAAAAAATATCTGCCTGACATAGCTTCCGGAAAAAAACTCGCTGCATTCGGCCTGACTGAGGCTAACGCGGGCTCGGACGCCGGTTCCATGAGGACTACGGCTGTAAAAAAAGGTGATAAGTATGTGCTTAACGGGACAAAACAGTGGATCACAAACGGGGGCGAAGCCGAGACATACACGGTATTTGCAATGACCGACAAGTCAAAAGGAACCAGAGGCTGTTCATGTTTCATAGTGGAAAAAGGCACCAAAGGGTTCACGTTCGGCAAAAAAGAGAACAAGATGGGTATCAGGGCATCCGCCACCTGTGAACTGGTTTTCCAAGACTGTGAAGTCCCGGCAGCGAACCTGCTCGGCGGACGCGAGGGAATGGGCTTTATTCACGCGGTAGGAACGCTCAACCATTCGCGCCCGGGAGTGGCGGCACAGGCTTTAGGCATAGCTGCAGGCGCGCTTGATGAAGCGCTTGCATACACAAGGCAGCGCGAGCAGTTCGGCGTAAAAATATCATCGTTTCAGGCGGTCCAGCACATACTCGCGAACATGGCGGTTGAGGTTGAAGCGGCAAGGGCGTTGATCTACGCTGTCGCAAGGAACGTGGACGCGGGCGTCACGGAATTCGCCAAGGAATCAGCCATGGCAAAGTATTACGCATCGGAAGTCGCCATGAGGGTCACCACAAACGCCGTCCAGCTTTTCGGCGGATACGGATACATGAAAGAGTACCCGGTTGAAAAGATGATGAGGGACGCGAAGATAACACAGATATATGAAGGTACAAGCCAGATACAGCTGAATGAAATCGCCGCAAAAATGATAAAAGAAGCGGCTACAAAGAAAAAATAACAGTTATCTTGATTAATTAGGAGGCATGCATGAAAATCGTGGTTTTTATCAAGCAGGTACCGGACACAACGAACATCAAAGTAGACCCGGAAACAGGGACGCTCAAAAGGGAAACAGCCGGGACAGTAATGAATCCTTTTGATATGTACGCCATAGAAGAGGGTTTAAGGCTCAAAGAAAAACTCGGCGGAACAGTTACCGTGGTTACCATGGGGCCTCCGATGGCAAAAGACATGCTCAGGATAGGGATCGGCATGGGAGCGGATGAAGCAATACTGTTAAGCGACAGGCTTCTCGCGGGATCCGACACATGGGCCACTTCTTACGCTCTTGCAAAAGCCGCCCAGAAATTGGGTTATGACTTGCTGCTGTTCGGTAAGCAGGCTATAGACGGGGACACAGCGCAGGTAGGGCCTTCAGCGGCACAGTATCTGAACATTCCTTCCCTGACATGGGTGAAAAAGATAAGGGAAGTTTCCGATAAGGAGATAACTGTTGAGCGCATGATGGATGACGGCGTGGACGTGGTAAAGTCGTCGTTGCCGGTTGCTTTAACCGTGGTAAAAGAAATAAATGAACCGAGGCTTGAGTCCTTAAAGGGCAAGATGAGGGCTAAAAAATATGAACCGGCAGTCTGGTCGCTGGCAGATATCAACGGCGATGAAAAGATGGTCGGAGTAAAAAATTCCCCTACAAGAGTTGCCAAAAGCTGGTCGGCGCAGAGGGAAGCGGGCAAGGCCGAGATGATAGACGGCGACGCGGCGGCTAAAGCCGAAAAATTATTCTCCAGGCTCAAAGAGCTTGGGTTTGCAAAGTAAGGGGGCGCACAAACATGGGCGAATTTAGAAAAGAAGATTTTAAAGGCGTATGGGTATTTGCCGAGCAGAGGCGCGGTACGCTTCACAAAGTTGGATTTGAATTATTGGGAAGAGGCAGGGAGCTCGCCGACCAGTTAGGCTGCGAACTTGCCGCTGTCCTGATAGGGAACGGCATTAAGGCAAAAGCGGCTGATTTGATAGCTGCGGGCGCGGATAAGGTTTATGTGGTGGATTCCCCGAAATTGGAACACTTCAACGATGAGCTGTATGCGAATGTATTGTCCGACATAGCAGAACAGTTCAAGCCCGAGATAATACTTACGGGGGCCACGGCAGTAGGCCGTGCTTTTTTCCCTAGGGTATCCATAAAGTTAAACGCGGGTTTGACTGCGGACTGCACGGCATTTGAGCTTGATATGACCACAAGGAACCTTTACCAGATAAGGCCGGCTTTCGGCGGTTCTTTGATGGCAAAGATTATGACCCCGGAAAGACGCCCACAGATGTCAACTGCCAGGTATAAAGTATTTAAAAGGCTGGCGACTGATCCGGCAAGAAAAGGGCAGGTAATAGAGCCGAAAATCAAGGAAGATTCATTTGCGGCCCGTTCGTCATTTATTGAGTTCATCGAAGAAGTTGAAACCACTATTAACATATCTGAAGCTGATATAATAGTGTCGGGAGGAAGAGGGATAGGAAGTGGTGATAACTTCAAGCTGGTAAGGGAACTCGCGAAGGCCTTAAACGGCGCGGTAGGAGCGTCCCGCGCGGCGGTTGATTCGGGCTGGATCCCGTACTCGCACCAGGTAGGGCAGACAGGAAAGACCGTATCGCCGAAACTGTACGTGGCATGCGGTATTTCAGGTTCAGTCCAGCACCTGGCAGGCATGCAGTCGTCGGATATAATAGTGGCTATAAACAAGGACCCTGAAGCGCCGATATTCGGTGTGGCAAAATTCGGGCTGGTAGGGGATTTGTTTGAGATAGTGCCGGCGTTAACGGCAAGGCTGAAAAAAGGATAAGTTTTTCTGCGATATCAAGGGCCGCCTGAAAAGGCGGCCTTTTTTTTATTAGGCGCGATTAATGGTATTTGTTATAGGAGCGCATATATGCCGCCAGCCCCAAGTCGATAATTTTCAAAACAGAACTTGATTTAATGTGTATTTGTCTGTATCCTGTTATGATTGATCTAATATATACTATGTGGAGATGATTGGAAATGAAACAGGCAGTTTTGGTAGTTGCGGCATTAATGGCAGCGTGTCATCTATCTGCCGCAGGTATGCCCGTGGATTCGGCGGCGCAGATCACTAATACCGCAATAATATCAGGCACTTCCGCACAGGGGGGTTCAATTACCGCAAAAGCCGGGAAGGTCGTGCCTTTTGGCTTCATGGCACAATCCGCGACCACGATCTGCGCGCGCGCAACAATCACGGACTGGCAAAGCGTGTCGCCGCATGGCATGAAAGACAAATGGTATTACAGGATAAGGCATTATGAAAAGCCCGAAGAAGTGCTGGATGTGGTAGGAATAATACAATCAAAAACCCAGGTGAACGGATTTGATTATTATAATTGTTTTGTACCGCTTGAGAACAAAGGCAATGTGGTGCGTTATACAAAGGACGGCGCTTTCATAAGCAACTTAAAGTTCCCGGTTTTCGGATTTGTTTTTCTTGATGTCGCGCTTGATCCCGAGATCCAGTACATGCGTTTCCCCATAGTGACAGGCGACCAATGGGTATCCAAATCAACAGGAACAGTTGAGTTAATGAAGTTTTTTAAGATAACCAGGCAGACAAGCACAAAATTCACCGTGTTAGGCGAGATTGACGTCACGATTGACGGCAAGATCGAACACGCTTTCAGGATAGGCAGCGAGATTGACAAAGGCGAAGGCAAGCTTGACCACGAAGAAGAGTGGTATGCCGTTAATATAGGGCTGATCTATCAAACCACGGACGCGTACACCCTTGAATTGGTAAAATACGTGCCCGGAAACGGCACTGACAAAACAATTGAGGCTGCAACCGCGCCGGAGATGGTAACACCGCCGGCAAAACTGTAGGCAATATGGAAGAAACCCGGTCAAGGATTATAATTACTGAAGATAAGGGCAAAACAATAATTTTTATAAAACCGCACAATTCGTTATTTCATGCTTTTATCGTACTGCTTATCATAACATCTGTTTTTATGGCCATGGTCTTTATATTCGCAATGCTTGCTGTTGCTTTTAAAATGAGTGTTATTATTACGTTCCTGTCTTTTGCCCTTGCAGCCGTATCCTTAATATACAAAATTGTGGCGGCCATTATTTCGCTGCGCTCTTTGTTGTGGACCCTGGCAGGCGGTGAAACCATCGTAATAAATGATAAAGAATTTATTTATTCAAAAAAGACGGCAGGCATGGGCACTCGCGTTACAATACAAAGAAACGAAGTGCAAAGTATAACAGTGATAGATTATATAAGGGAAAAAGACGTTATACACATGATAGAGTCGGAAATCAGGATGCGGGGAAGGTCTTTTGAATTAAAGACCGCCAAAAGGGCCCTAAAGTTCGGTATATATATAAGCATGGATGACAGCGACGCGCTGGATAAGGTGTTTAAATTGGTTTTGTAGAGCGGCTGCTTGCTGCCGCTCATCGTTGGCCTTATGAAACGGTTCCTGCGGTTTTAAACCCTGCGGCTTAGCGGCAGCAAGCAGCCGCTCTACAGTTTCTGTCGTGGGGGTGTGTTCCAGATATTTCGTACGCCGCCTATGACCGAATAATATTCGGCCATTACAGGTCAAAATGTGTTATTATATTTTTATTTAAATTCCAGAACCGGAGGATTTACATATGATCTATTTATCAATCGTCATCATAATATTGCTCGCTGTGGTAATCGCCATGCAGTTCATCATCATATCCAAAAAGACCGACACACTCGACCACGACCGTATAAAGGAAGGTTTTAATTCCGTTGCCATGGACGTGCTGTCCAAACAGCGGGACTTAGGTTCCCAGGAACTTGATAAAAAGAAAGAACTTATAGAACAGGAACTTACCGGTAAAAAGCAGCTTATAGACCAGCGTCTTGATATGGTAAACATCGAACTTGCCAAAGTCCGGGATGCTGTTCAGAAGTTTTCCAGCGCCAGCGGCGAAAAGATGGAAGGCGTGACCGGAAGGCTGGAGCATGCGGCCCAGGTTATCATTGATCTAAGGAATACTACCGGGCGTTTAAACGAGATCCTCGGAAGTTCCCAGAAGCGCGGGGAGTGGGGGCAGAGGATGGCTAAAGACATCCTGAATCTGGCCGGACTTAAGGAAGGCCTGAACTATACCGAGCAGGAAAGCACCGAGGCGGGAAGGCCCGACTTTACATTCCTGCTGCCTGAAGGCCTGAAAGTAAATATGGACTGCAAATTCCCGCTGAGTAATTATATGGTTTATGTCCAGGCAGCGTCGCCTGCGGAAAAGGATTCTGCCTTAAAGAAGTTCCTGTCAGACGCCAGGGGCCGTCTTAAGGAAACGGGCAAAAGAGATTACATAAACCCCGAAGCAGGAACACTGGATTATGCCATCATGTTCATATCAAACGAACAGGTTTTCAACTTCATAAACGAAAACGACCCAGCCTTTATAGATGACGCCATGAAAATCAAGGTCATAGTATGTTCGCCGTTCTCGCTGTATGCCTTTATCTCCGTGATAAGGCAGGCCGCGGAAAATTTCAAAATGGAAAAATCCGCGCGCGAAATACTGGTACAGCTTGGGAAGTTTTCTAAGCAGTGGGAAGAATATAAAACCCAGTTCACGGAAATGGGCGAAGCCATAGACAAAGTTAAAACCGCGTATGACACCCTGATAACCACCCGCACAAGAATGCTGGAAGTCCCGCTGAAAGCAGTGGAAAGATTAAGGGAAGAACAAAATGTAGGGGCGGGACTTGGCCCGCCCAACGATGAGGCTAAAACAAAATAAAACGGGCGCGCCAAGTCCCGCTCCTACGAAAACTGGAGGATTTACTATGTACGACGGTTTCTGGTACTCCTACGATGACATCCCTGCAGGCGGCACTTCAAAGGTTTGGCCGCCAACGGATAAGACTTTTATAATGAGCAAGTCCGGCTTTACAGGCAAGGGCGATGCGGCTTGCATGAAAGGTTTAGTAACTAAAGATTTTGAATTTGGTTTTATCGGTATGGGTTACTACCTCAGCCCTGCACATATAAGAAAGTCTTTTGATCTAACTGCTTCTAAAAGCATAAGCTTCTGGCAAAAGGGCGACGGCAAATCCTATAGGGTAAAACTGGTTTCTACGCATTCTGAATTTGTAAGCGGGGATTCGGATAATCAGTTTGGTTTTGACTTTAAAACAACCCCGGATTGGCAAAAAATAGACATTCCATTTTTGAAACTCGCACAGCAGCCCGGGTGGGGTGCAAAAGTCAAATTAAGTGAAGCTGTTTCTGCCGTTAAAGAAATACAGTTCATGACGCTTGGACAGCCGCTTAAAAATGTTGAACTTTGGATTGATAATCTGAATATCCATGAATCATCAGGCGGAATATGAAAAAAATAACCGCGTTATTGCTTGCCGCTTTACTTTTTTTTATTTCATCTGGTTGCGCTACTGTGAAAAATATTAATACTGGCGAAATTGATGTTGTTGTAAAGAGTGATGCTATTACGCCGGTGGAGATTACTTCTGCTTTGGCGGGTTTGGCGGTTGGATTTGTTGGTACATACAATAACCGCGATTTTGGGAATAAGGCTTTGGTTGCTTTGGGGTCTGGTTTGTATTTTTATGGTTTCGGAAGCATAATTTTGGCGGATTCATATAAGACTGATTACAGAAAGAACTTTATAATCTGCGGAATTGCATCGGGTTTTGTGCTTGGTGGGGTATTTGGAATTTATGAAGGAATTCAAATCTCGAAATTAGGCCCCATGGGTCCAATTATTGGGTTTTTCCTTGGCTGTATCATCGCGGGGCTGGCACTGCCATGCGGCGCGGGGCTTGGCAATATTGCCGGGCATATCGCTGATATTTTTACCGGAAAAACCGGGAATGAAGGGCGCACAAATTGAGTTTTTTTTTACCAAATTCAGTCTTGAATTTCATTTACCGCTGTGATAATATTATCTCGTTGTTTTTTTTAACATAATTTTATTATATTATACAAGGAGGAACAGAAATGGCTAAGAAAGCAGCAAAAGCAAAAAAGCCGGCAGCTAAAGGCAAAGCCGCAAAGAAATACGTTTATTTCTTTGGCAAAGGCAAAGCAGACGGAACCGGCGAAATGAAGGCACTTTTAGGCGGTAAGGGCGCGGGTTTGGCGGAAATGACAAATGCGGGGATCCCGGTTCCTCCCGGATTCACGATCACCACTGAAGTATGCACGGGTTTCTACGAGAACGGTAAGAAAGTGCCTGCCGGGCTTGACGAACAGATGATGCAGTATGTTAAAAAGCTTGAAGACGCCGAGAACAAAAAGTTCGGTGATTCGGTTAACCCGCTCCTGGTTTCAGTGCGCTCAGGCGCCAAGTTCTCCATGCCGGGAATGATGGATACCATATTAAACCTTGGAATTAATGACGTAACAGTACAGGCTATAATCAAAAAGACAGGCAACGCCCGTTTCGCCTGGGATTCATACAGAAGGTTCATACAGATGTATGCCGATGTTGTCATGGAACTTTCAAAAAAGGAATTTGAGCACTTGATCGACGCAAGAAAAGAAAAAAAGGGAATTAAAGTTGACGTGGATTTCACGGCTGATGACATGAAAGACATGGTTTCCGAGTTCAAAGGATTTGTAAAAAAGAAACTCGGAAAAGATTTCCCGCAGGACCCTATAGAACAGCTCAAAGGCGCGCGTGATGCTGTGTTTAAATCATGGATGAATGACAGGGCGATATTTTACAGAAAAGCCAATAATATATCCGAGTCAATCGGAACCGCTGTTTCTGTTCAGGCAATGGTATTCGGGAACATGGGGAATGACTCGGGCACGGGCGTGGGATTCACGAGAAACCCGGCCACGGGAGAACGGGTATTCTACGGAGAGTACCTCTTAAATGCGCAGGGGGAGGACGTTGTGGCCGGAGTCAGGACGCCGAACCCGATCGCCAACCTCGGCAAGGATATGCCTGCGGTTTACACACAGCTCCGCGACATCACTTCACGGCTCGAAAAACATTACCGCGACATGCAGGATTTTGAATTCACTATTGAAAAAGGCAAGCTGTACATGCTCCAGACACGTTCGGGAAAAAGGACCGGCATGGCTGCTGTAAGGGCGGCTGTGGAAATGGCAAAAGAAAAACTCATAACAAAAGAAGAAGCAATATTAAGGGTTGAGCCGGTCCAGCTGGATCAGTTGTTACACCCTGTATTTGACCCGAAAGCTGAAAAGAAAGTGATAGCGAAAGGCATCAACGCTTCACCGGGTGCGGCCACGGGTAAGGCAGTATTTACGGCTGATGACGCCGTGGAATGGACTGAAAAGGGCGAAAAAGTCATCCTTGTTAGGCTTGAAACATCGCCTGATGACATACACGGTATGGACTCGGCTGTCGGCATCCTGACGGCGCGCGGCGGGGCTACATCACACGCTGCTGTTGTGGCAAGGCAGATGGGCAAAGTTTGCGTAGCAGGATGTGAGGATTTAAAAGTTGACGAGCGCACAAAGACCATGACGGTAAAAGGAAGCGGCCTGGTCATTAAAGAAGGCGACTGGATATCCATAGACGGGACAACAGGCCAGGTAATGTCCGGTAAAGTCCCGACAATAGAACCAAAAATGGAAGGCGAATTCGGCGAGTTCATGAAATGGGTCGACGAGTTTAAGACCATCAAAGTAAGGGCAAACGCGGACATCCCCAGGGACGCCAAGGTTGCGAGGGAGTACGGCGCAGAGGGAATCGGGCTTTGCAGGACGGAACATATGTTCTTTGCGGAAGACAGGCTGCCTTTCATGCAGGAAATGATACTGGCATCCGACGAAGCCGGAAGAAGGACCGCACTGGATAAACTACTTCCCATGCAGAGAAGCGATTTTTCAGGACTTTTTGAGACCATGGAAGGCTACGGGGTCACCATCAGGTTCCTGGACCCGCCGCTTCATGAGTTCCTTCCGAAAAGAGAAGAACTTATGGTTGAAGTGGCCAGGATGGAAGCAACAGGCAAGTCAAACATGACAAACGAAATGCTGAAAAAATCACTTGACCTCATCAAGGGCAGCGGCACAGACCTTGAAAAGGCGAAAATACTTTTAGCCCGCGTCGAAGAACTCCATGAGTTCAACCCGATGCTGGGCCACCGTGGCTGCCGTCTTGGCATCACATACCCGGAGATTTCCGAGATGCAGACACGCGCCGTCATAGAAGCCGCAATCGAACTTAACAAGACTGGCAAGAAGATCATTCCTGAGATCATGATACCGCTTGTCGGGAACGTAAAGGAATTAAAGGACCAGAAAAATATTGTCGACGCGACAGCAAAGAAAGTCATGGCTGAAAAAGGCATGAAGATCCCGTATCTCGTGGGGACCATGATTGAAGTTCCGAGAGCTGCGGTCACCGCGGATGAGATCGCGGCTGAAGCCGAGTTCTTCTCATTCGGAACAAACGACCTGACTCAGACAACCCTCGGATTCTCGCGCGATGACGCGGGTAAGTTCACCAAAGCGTACATTGATAAGAACATATTTACATCGGATCCTTTCCAGACCATGGACCAGGTGGGCGTAGGCGCGCTTGTAAAGATGGCCGTGGAAAAGGGGCGCAAGGTAAAAGCAAAATTGAAAATCGGTATCTGTGGGGAGCACGGCGGGGATCCGGCGTCGGTTGAGTTCTTTAACGGAGCCGGCTTGGATTATGTCTCATGCTCGCCGTACAGGGTGCCAATCGCAAGATTGGCCGCAGCACACGCCGCAATAAAGGTAAAACACGCGAAAACAGGAAAGAAGAAAGCGGAAAAAGACAAATAAGGAACTGATGTAATATAAAAGGGGAGGCCAAACGGCCTCCCCTTTTTTTATTAGTACGCCTTGTTTCACGCAGGGTCAAAGTCAAAATATTCAGAGAGTAGATAGTTGAAAGTAGAAGGGTGTGGGTTGCTCTTAATTATAATAAAACAGGAACCGGCCCCTACTTATTCAGCAAAAACTTAATATCCTCAAACTCGGGCTGGGTATAGGATTTGAACTTGACCGTGTATTTAATGCCGGTTGAGGAAGTTATCTCAAACTTGCCGTCAAAAAGCGTTCCTGCGGGTTTAATGGATATGGATGAAACTTCGTTTATTTTAAACAGTTTGTTTGATGATTTAGCCTTGTTTGCGAGGCCTTTTTTCCTTAAAATAAGCTTGTTTTTATAAAGGTCAAGCTGGTCTTCTATGCCAAGCGCGGTTTTTAGGGGGATTTCTTCTTCTATGTCTTTTTCCGGGTCTTTTTCGTTATCCATATAGTTCTCCTTTAACGTTACTTTGATAATCAAAATACCAGAAGTAAGGGGTAATGTCAATAATTTATTGATTTATACGTTTAAAATGTTATAATTAACCCATAAATGCTTTAGAGGAGACTAACATGACGAACATAGCGATTAAAGACATTACTGCAGCTGAATTACGCGCCATACAGGACCATAAGTACTTCATGTCCCAGAAAAATGGAAAAGAAGTGACTATAGAGGAAGCCATAGCTGATTTTCTTGATAAATACATGGATGAATGGCGGCTTGATAAGACAAGGCATGATAATATGGAACAGATGGCCAAAATAAAGGAATACATGGCCAAAGGCGGGGATATTGAGGAGTGGACGGAAAAATATGCACCCGTATGGAGGGAAGAACGCGAATCCCTTGAAAAAAACGGTTTTGACCGCCGCATAATCACAATAACCAATGAAAGGGGCCTGCATGTAAGGCCCTCGGGCACGCTTGTAGCGATAGCAAAGAGACATGACTGCGAGCTTTATGTATACAGGGAAGGCATGGAGCACCATAATTTTAAGCTCCATGGCAAACCGTTCATGAACGTAAAAGCAGTGCTTGCCGCGCTTGATTTGGTTTCGCTGTGCGTGGGCCAGGGTGAGCATCTTGAATTCATGGCGTACGGTAAGCAGGCCAAAGAAGCGCTGGATGAAATAGAACTGACAGTGCATAGGAAGTTTGGGGAATACTCGTAATTCAGCTCAAGCCAAGTTGTATTGGCAAAATATTAAACCCGCCGCCATATCGTTTATTCCCGTTTGCATTGGCATTTTCGTTTTCACGGCTTGACTACGTATGTACAATAGAGTATACTTATGATACTAAAACGTTATGAATAAAATGAGAGGGAGCCATCCTTGAATAATCAAATCAATCCTTTTGAGGAAAAAAGACGGCATAAAAGGGTTTCAATCAACGCTGAGGCGGAATGCGAAATATTCGCTTCTGAATCCCAAGCTGTTATGCTGAACAGGCAAATGAATAAACTGCATGTCAAAGTGGATAATATAAGCATGGGCGGTCTCCAGATAATAACCGAGATGCAGATGCCGGTCGAGCAGATATTGCGTATGAAAGTGGAATTTATCGATCCAAAGTGCGCCATATGGGTATACAGTCAGGTCCGTTGGTCGTGTTTTGACGACAAAATAAGCAAGTACCGTGTCGGCCTGCAGTTTTTCTACCTCCGGGAAAAATACAGCGAAACCTGCGCCAAAATAATAGAAAGCCACCCCAACTGAACGATTTAAGCCGGCCATTTAAATCTTGATTAAAATCATGCGAGTTGATATTATTATTACAATAATTCTATCAGGAGGAAACGCATGCTTGAGGTAAAACTGGCGGGTTATAACGCAGACGCGGACATAATAGAAAAGCTTAAAAACTCGGGATGGGACGGGAAAAACAATATCTCTCCGGAGACAATCTCGGCTGCCTACGCCAGGATAAGCCGCGACCCAAAACGGGTGGACGAATTGCGGGCGGATTCGCTTGTGGAAGTTGATAAGGCAAGGCAGTCAAATGAAGCCATAGTTTTTAAGATGGGGCATCACTCGGTCGCCGAACATGCCTATCTTAATTTTGACATACTCGGCCTGTCCAGGCTGGCTGTTGAATCGCTCCAGGAAGCAAGGCTTTGCTCATATACGGAAAAATCCCAGCGCTATATCACGCTTGAAGGCGATTATGTGACGCCTGAAGAATTCGGCGAGGCGGAGAAGAAAATATTTTTGGAAACTGTATCAAAACAGGTTGCCGCTTACAAAACGTTTTTTCCCGCGCTTCATGAATTCCGCAGGAAGCAGTACCCAAAGCAGCTTGAAACAAAATCAGGGACAAATCTGCTGGAAGGCTGGGCCAAAGAAGACGCGAGATATGCGCTTGCCATGGCTACAGAGTGCCAGCTTGGATTTTCATCAAATTCAAGGAATCTAGAGCACATCATAAGGAAACTCAAGTATCATCCTCTCGCTGAAGTAAGGCAGCTTGGCAGCGCCCTTTTTAATGTAACCAAACAAATAGTACCGTCGCTCATAATACTTTCGGACCCTGAAACTTTTACAAAACAGTTTGGCAGGGAAGTTTCCGACGGGATAATAAAGACAGGAGCTCTTACAGCGGCAAAGGCCGTCAAAGCCGTGAAAATACCGGCTGCCGCGCCCGCAACGGGTAAGTTTGATGTGATGCTGGTTGACTGGACGCGCGACCCTGACATGAAGATCATCGCGGCCATGACGCAGGCTTATTCGGGCAGATCATATGAAGCGTCATTACGCGCGGCGAGAAAAATGAAAAAGCCTGAAATTATAAAGTTTTATAAAACCATATTTAAGGACCTTGGCGAACATGATGCTTTGTACAGGGAGTTTGAGGATGTAAATTTTGTTTATGAGATTGTTTTAAGCGCAAGCGCCTTTGCGCAGTTAAAACGCCACAGGATGATGTCCATCTCAAAACAGCCCTATGATGTGAAGCTGGGATATACGACCCCGCCGTCAATTATCGAAACAAAACAGCGGGACATATTTGAGAAGGTGATGGATGAAACCGAAAACGCTTATAAAAAGATAGCCAAAACAGCCCCGCGTGCCGCGGAATATATACTGACAAACGCACACAGGCGCAGGGTATTAATCAATGCGAACTTAAGGGAACTGTACCACATCACAAGGCTCAGGATGGACTGGCACGCGCAGTGGGATATACAGAACATATCTGCCCGGATGGCCGCGGTAACGAAACAGGTGGCCCCCTTGTCGGCGGCATTGGCATGCGGCAAGGATAAATTTGCCGAAGTTAAGGCCGGTTTTTTCAAGGCAGTAAAGTAAGTAAGGTTTCAAGCCGGTTAGATGGAGTGATAGTTTATTACCCTTAATTTTTTAGGGTCTTTACAGTTTCATGCGTTTAAAGGCCCAGGTGCCTGCGATAACAAAGAAAATATCAAAACAGGCAATCACTGCAAGATTAAATAAGAAAGAATGTGTTGAGGTGCCTAAGATTACGTTCCTTAACCCGTCCACGGCATAGGTCGCCGGGTCTATGTGGGTTATGATTTTCAGCCACGCCGGCAGTTTATCTAGGGGATAAAGCGCGCCTGAAAAAAGGAAAAGCGGGTAAACAACAAGGCTTGATATCAGCCCGAACCCCTCGGGGCTGTCCATAAAAGAACCAAGTATAAGCCCCATGCCTACCAGGCCGATTGCCAGCGCGAAAAGCAGGAACATTGACAGCAGGAAACTGACCGGGGTATACGGTATCTTAAGGAATATGCCTATGAACATAAGGATATATGACTGAAGAAGGCAGTCGGTCATGCCGCCAAGCGTTTTGCCGAAGAACGCGACAGAACGCGAATGGGGCGCTATAAGGACTTCCTTGAGAAAATCCACTTTTTTATCCCACACGATATATGCGCCGTTAAACATGGACGCGAATATTATGGTCATGACCAGAAAACCCGGAAAGATGAAAATCTTATAATTATCCCCCATGGTTGTCATAGAACCCATGGATCCGCCGAAGATAAAAAACCACAGCAATGGCAGAAACAGGGAGGATATTACCCTGGATTTTTCCCTCTGGAAAACCTTGAACTCCCTGTACCACATGGCGTACAGGCCTTTTAAGGTCTTTTTAATCCTCATCATCCGTCTCCTCTTCGCCGTTTTCGTCCCTGATATCCCTGCCCGTATAATGAAGGAAAACGTCGTTTAAGTTTGCCGAGTGCACCTCTACCGCTTCCACTGACTTTGCGTTGTTGAGCAGTTCCTGGAGGTTTTTATTCATGTCTTTGAGCGTGATCTTGAGGCAACCGTCCAATTTTTTTGCCTGGACTTTGAAGCTTAACTTGTTTTCGTCTATGTATGCGTCTGCCCCGCGCAATACGACTATATCGCCGCCGAGCGACGCTATAAGGTTCTTCGGGGAATCAAGCGCTATTATTTTACCGTGGTCTATGATGGCTATCCTGTTGCAAAGTTTCTCCGCTTCTTCCATATAATGCGTGGTAAGTATTATTGTCATGCCGTTATTCCGGGAGAGCGATTCAATGTACTGCCATATATGCTCCCTGGTCTGGGGGTCAAGCCCTATGGTGGGTTCGTCAAGGAAAAATATGCCGGGCTCATGCAGAAGCCCGCGGGCGATCTCCATCCTGCGCCGCATGCCGCCCGAGTATTTTTTCACAATATCGTGTTTTTTGCCGTTAAGTTCCACAAGCGTCATGACTTTTTCTATGCGCGCGTCAATTTCCTTCATCGGTACGTCATAAAGCAGGGCGTGAAGCTTTAGATTCTCATAGGCGGTAAGGACAGTGTCCGAACTCGGGTCCTGGAATACCATGCCGATGGAATCACGCACTTCTAAAGGGTTCTTTAGCACGTCAAAACCATTAATCACGGCGCTGCCTGAAGAAGGTTTGAGCAGGGTGGAGAGCATCATGAGAGTGGTGGTTTTTCCCGCGCCATTGGGTCCGAGCAAACCGAATATTTCGCCTTTTTGTATGGACAGGCTGATATCGTCCACAACTGTGATTTTTTCATATTTTTTTGTCAAATTTTTAATTTCAATGATATTCATGACGGATATTATACACATGTACAGGATTTTAGTCAAACTTAAACCCATTTTCGGGTTTGGATTTCTATTGATGAATTTCAAACTATGTCTGTGTATGAAAGTCCAAAAAAAGGCGATAAAAGACATAGATTTTTGTATGACTGCAGCTATAATACGGCGGCATGCAGGGATACTGTCTGAAAAGTCATAATAAACGGCCGGGGAACAGCCGGTGTGATTGCGCTTTAAGCGTGTAAGAAAAAAACAAGGAGGAGAAACATGAAAAAAGTTCTGGTTCTGGTTTTTGCGCTTGCATTTGTTCTTTCAGCTGGAGTTTTTGCGAACATGGGCGGCGAAGGCATGGAAGGCGGCATGATGTGGTCAAAGGCGGATGTAAAGATGGAGAACACTGCTGACGGGGTTAAGATCATGGTTACTGCAAAGGATGCAAAGGACGCAAAGGAAATCAAGGAAATACAGGAAGGCTCGGCAAAAATGGTCGAAATGAGCGCTAAAATGATGAAAGAAAAAAGCGAAGGCAAAGGCGAAGTAGAAGGCATGGAAGGAATGTGGGGCCATGGCATGGGAATGGGGATGAACCCAGAGATGATGCATCACATGCAGAAGAAAGTGGGGATAGCGTTCTGTTTTCTCCTGGTAATGTGGTCGCTGCTTATAATACTGTTGTCGGTCACGATAATCCTTGTAATCAAGAAAATAAGAGCGTAATAATGTCTTAAAAGTCATATTCACGGGCCGCGGAGCGAAATGATGTTGCCCCGCGGTTCGTGAAATAATTAATCAGCACCGGACAAGATAAGGAATTACATGGCTTTATGGACATTATCAATACGCAAATAAAATATGATAAGGCGGTATTAATATGGAAAACAAAATAATGAAAGCTGCGGCAATAGACGCGTACGGGCCCGCTGAAAACCTTAAGGTCCGGGAAATGAAAGTCCCTGAATTTGGTGAAAACCAGCTTCTTGTAAAGGTATTTGCCGCGTCAGTGAACCCTGTGGACACTTATTTCAGGAAAGGCATGCTAAAGATCATGACCGGCAATAAATTCCCTTTGATACCGGGCAGGGATCTTGCAGGAGTAGTGGAAGAGGCAGGGGGAAAAACAATAGGTTTTAAAAAAGGGGACAAGATCTATGCTGTCACCGAACCTTCAAAGGGCGGGTCATACGCCGAGTATGCCGTTGTAAACTATGGCAGGGCAGCCATTATGCCGCATAACCTGAATTTTGAAGAGGCCGCGGCAGTGCCGGTGGCCGGAGTCACCGCCCTGCAGTCGCTGAGGATAGCCTCGCCCGAAATAAACGGAAAAGATATCCTGATCTACGGCGCGACAGGCGGCGTGGGTTCGTTTGCAGTGCAGGTGGCAAAAGCGCTTGGTGCTTCAGTCACTGCCGTATGCAGCGTAAAAAACGCCGATATTGCAAAAAAAATGGGTGCTGATGAGGTTGTTGGTTATGAGAATCTGGACTTCCTTAAGACAAACCAGAGATACGATGTTGTGATCGATTTTGTAGGCAACAGGACCCCGGGTGAGCTGACCAAAGTGCTGAAAAAGAACGGAATGTGCGTGACGCCTGTTTTCAGGAAACGTGGATTCTTCGCGATGGTTTTCAACAGGCATTTTAAGACCATGATGGCAGATATCAATACAAAGGACCTTGATTGGTACAGAGAAAAAATAGAAAGCCACGCTGTGAAGTCCCTGATAGACACTGTTTTTACCCTTGATAAGGCGGCCCAGGCGCAACTGCACGTGGAGACAAAACATTCCAGGGGAAAAACAATAATCAAAATTAGGTAGAAAAATTTAATCAATATGATTTTTAATCATACGCGGTTAAAATTCCCAGCAACTTGCTGCGGGAATAGCAGGTATTAGGTTACTGCTGGAAAATATATCAATAGTAGATTGTCATTGCGAGAAGGCGCACTTGTTTTATGCCGACGAAGCCTATAGTCCATGAGTTCTTTCATGGAAATCTCAGTTCCACCGATAAGTTCTGCGTCACGATCATAGATTGCCATGAACCACACGCTTTGCTCGGGTACATGGCAGGCTTTCGTCGCTGAGGATCTCGCTCTGGTTCGACTGGCTCACCACCCTGAGCTTGTCGAAGGGCTCGCAATGACAAAATTGTCAGGCATCAGTTTAAGACTGCCTCCCCCAAATTAAATCCATGTTTTCCTTTTGAAAAAAGTTTGTATGTTGAAACGGCCCGGTTATTTTTGAACGCGGATATATAATAAAGATAGAATTTTACGGAAGCCGTGATAAAATATCCCTGCTTATGGTTTTGACGGAGCAAAATAAAATTATTTTTTTTGGAGGCTTTTATGGCAAATGAAATAGTTCCTTTGAAAACGGGCATGGTGAATTGCTACCTGATCAAGGCCGGGGACGGGTTTATACTCGTGGACACGGGGATATCCCTTTCGCGCGCGGTATTGGATAGGGAACTGGAAAAGAACGGCTGTGTACCGGGAAAGCTTAAGCTGATAATAATGACGCACGGCGACATAGACCACTCGGGCAACGCGCTTTACTTGAGTAGGAAATTTTCCGTCAAAACCGCGATGAATATGAATGATGCGCCCATGGTGGAATCAGGAAAGATGCTTATGGACAGGGGCTCAAAGTCGTTGACCCGCAAAATCTTCCAATTTTCCCTTTTCCGTCTGCCTAAATTTAAAAAGGTGATAGACGGTTTCGAACGTTTTATTCCCGATGTGCGGCTTGAAGACGGTTTTAGCCTGGCTGATTACGGGGTTGACGCGAAGATAGTGCTCATTCCTGGGCATACCCCGGGTTCGTTGGGAGTGCACATGGCTGATGGCGATTTTATAGCCGGCGATACTTTAAATAACAATAAAAAACCGGTGATATCGCCCATAGTGCACAATGCGGCGCAGCTTAAGGACAGTATCGAAAAAATAAAAGCGCTCGGCATAAAAACAGTATATCCGGGCCACGGCAGACCTTTCCAGGCCGGAGAACTGTTCAAATAAGCCATGAAAGGTAATTTGATGGATAAAAAGAAAGTATTTGAACTGCCGGCGATGTTTCGCGCGCTTAGACACAGGAATTTCAGGCTGTTTTTTATGGGGCAGGGCATATCGCTCATCGGCACATGGCTGCAGTCCACGGCAATGAGCTGGCTGGTCTACAGGCTGACGGGCTCGGCGTTTTTGCTCGGCGTGGTGGGATTTTGTTCCACTCTGCCGTTATTTGTGCTTTCACCGTTTGCCGGGGTACTTTCGGACAGGTGGAAGCGCCGTACCATACTCAGGTTCACGCAGTCGCTTGCCCTTATTCAGGCGTCGATAATCGCGGTCCTTGTCATGACAAATACCGTACAGCCATGGCACATTATCGGGCTCAGCCTTTTTCTGGGCATAATCAACAGTTTTGATGTCCCGGCGAGGCAGTCATTCATGATGGAAATGGTGGATGACAATAACGATTTAAGCAACGCCATCTCATTGAATTCCGCGCTTGTAAATTCTGCAAGGCTCATCGGCCCGGCTATCGCGGGCATACTTATAGCCCTGGTCGGTGAAGGCGCGTGTTTTACCCTGAACGCATTGAGCTTCATAGCGGTCATTTACGCGTTGAACCAGATGAAGGTCAGGGACAGGGCCATGACGCATAAAAATGAAAGGATTTTAAGCGGGCTAAAGACGGGCTTTGAATATGTCATCGGATTCCGGCCTATACGGTCCATCCTTCTGAACATGAGTCTTGTTACCCTTATTGGATTGCCGTACGTAACCCTTATGCCGGTATTTGCAAAGAATGTTTTTCACGGCGGGCCGCATACCATGGGGTTCCTAATATCTTCGATAGGAGCCGGAGCGCTCTGCGGCGCGGTATACCTGGCGTCCCGCAAGAACGTACTCGGACTGGGCAGGTATATTTATATGGCCGGCATCCTCTACGGTACGGCAATGGCGGTTTTTTCATTCACACCTTTGATGCCGGTTGCCATGCTTGTGCTGTTTTTTTCCGGCGCGGGCATGGTCGTTATGATTGCCGCCAGCAATACCATATTGCAGACAATCAGCGACGAGGATAAGAGGGGCAGGGTCATGAGTTTTTGGTCCTTAACCGCAGGCATGTCTACTTTCGGAAACCTGATCTACGGGAGCCTCGCGAGCGCTATAGGCGCCCCAAGAGCGGTTACAGTGGGAGGGTGCATAGTCGTAATAGGCGCGCTGGTTTTTTCAAGGGAACTGCCTAAACTCAGGGAAATAGTAAGGCCGATATATATAAAGCATGGGATCATAAAGGAACTCAATGCGGGAATATATGCCGCGGCCAATCCGGTTGGGATTATTGAAAAAAAGCAGAGCCGGTAAATAGACCCCGTGGATCCATACCTGCGTAAAAAATCAATCAATATATATAGGGGGGGGCCTCAGAATTCGGACAAAATCATACGCTAAGGCTTAAAAGCCAATGATGGGTTCACTTCAGTTTTTTTTTGTTTTAAAACAAAAATATTAATGGTAAAATTACAGGCTTAAATCATTTTTTCAGGGATAAAATGAATGGAGACTTATGGCGGATATTGCTTTGATAATGAATAAATCACTAAAAGGCTCAGACCTTACCCGGGAAGAAGCCTTGAGCGTTCTTGACTGCCCGAATGAAGCCGTTCTGGAGCTGTTAAATGCGGCCTATACGGTTAGAAAAAAACATTTTGGCAACACTGTGCACGTGCAGATGCTCATGAACGCCAAAAGTGGGCTTTGCACCGAAGACTGCGGCTACTGTACCCAGTCAAAAGTATCGGGCGCGGATATAAAGGAATACGGCTTAAAGCCCTCGGCCGAACTTGTGGCGGGCGCAATTGCTGCCAAAAAGAACGGGGCGATCCGGTACTGCATGGCCCTAAGCAGCATAAAGTATGACGATAAGCTCATAGACTCCCTCGCGCAATCCGTAGCCATGATAAAAAAAGAAACGGGAATAAGCATATGTTGTTCCATGGGTTTTATAACGCCCGGGCAGGCAGCCAAACTTAAAAGCGCGGGCTTGGACAGGATAAACCACAATTTAAATTCCAGCAGGGAATATTATCCAAAGATTTGTTCCACACATACATATGACGAGCGCATCAATAATATATCGGTTTGCAGGGCAGCGGGGCTTGAGATCTGTTCCGGCGGTATCATAGGCCTGGGCGAGGGAAAACAGGGAGTGGTTGATATGTTCATGGAACTTAAAAAAATAAACCCGGATTCCATCCCGATCAATTTTTTCATCCCTGTGAAGGGCACGCCGTTTGAAAAAATGGGCGATGAACTTACCCCGCTTTACTGCCTTAAAGTCCTGTGCATGGCGCGCTTTTTAAACCCGTCCGCTGACCTGCGCGCCGCGGGCGGCAGGGAATACAGGCTGAAGTCCATGCAGGGGTTCGCGCTTTACGCGGTTAATTCGATCTTTGTATCGGGATACCTGACAACAGGCGGACAGGGAGCGGGCGAAGGCTTTGACATGATTAGGGAGATGGGTTTTAACGCGGAAATTGAAGGTGTGGAATGAAGGATTTTGAGGCAAGGCTTAAGGATATAGAGGAAAAGGGCTTAACCCGCACGCTGATAACCCTGCCAGGCTCAGGCGGGAGGTTTGTACTTGACGGGAAGGAATACCTTAATTTTTCATCCAATGATTATCTGGACCTGGCAAACGACTCAAGGGTGAAAAAAGCCGCCATTGCGGCCGTGGAAAAATTCGGCAGCGGTTCGGGCGGCTCGCGCCTTATGTGCGGCACGCTCACGCTGCACGAAGAACTTGAAAAAAAACTCGCGGACTGGGCCGGTTTTGAAGAGGCAATAGTTTTTGGCAGCGGCTTCCTGGCCAATACAGGCGTCATATCGGCGCTGGCAGGCGCGGGAGACACCGTGTATTTTGACAAATTCGACCACGCCAGCATAATAGACGGGGTCATGCTTTCGGGCGCGGCCTGGAAAAGGTACAGGCACAATGATCTGGGCGAACTTGAACGCATGCTTGAAAAAAGCGCTGGCAACAGCTTTATAATAGCGGATTCTGTTTTCAGCATGGACGGAGACCTGGCAGATGTCATTAAGTTAAAGGGACTTTCGGATAAATACGGGGCGTTTTTAATCATTGACGAAGCGCATGCCATAGGGGTTTTCGGCGAAGGAATTGGTCTATGCGCGCAAAAAAATATAAAACCTGACCTCATAACAGGCACATTCAGCAAGGCTTTCGGCGGATACGGCGGGTTCGCGGTTTGTTCTTCGGCCGTAAAAAAACTCCTTATTAATTCGGCGCGTTCCTTCATATTCTCCACTGCGCTGCCTCCGGCCTGTCTGGGCGGGGCCATTAAGGCACTTGAAATAATACGGGAAGAAAAAGAGCTTGGAAGTTCACTGCTGGACAATTCATCGTATTTTCACGGATTATTAAGGGGAGCCGGCCTTAAGCTGCCGGAATTCTCAAGCCAGATAATACCGGTCATGATAGGGGACAATAGGCACTCTGTAAAGGCCGCGGAATTGCTGTGGGAGGAAGGCATATACGCCAAAGCCATCAGGCCGCCCACCGTACCCAAGGGAACGGCGCGCTTGAGGCTTTCAGTCACGCTAAGCCACACAAAGCAAGCTTTGAAAACAGCGGCAGAAAAAATAGCGCGCGCCGCCCAAAAGGCCGGGCTGATTTGAAAAAACATATTGTCATTATTTCAGGCTGGGCAGGCGGGCCTGATGCGTTTAAGAACATTTCGGCAAAACCTGGTAACAGCGGGTTTCTATATTTGCCTTGGGAAAAATGCGTGACAGACCCTGATTTTGCGGTGGCGTTTATAAAAGCTCTGGGCAGGAAAATCACGGTTATCGCGTGGTCGCTGGGCGTTCTGGCGGCTATAAAAGCCGCAACAAGCGCGCCTGAACTGGTTGAAGAACTATTCCTTATATCCGGCACAGCGCGTATGACTGCGGACGCGGATTATACCGGAGCCTCGGGACGCGACATTAAAGCCATGGCTGCGAGGCTTGAAAAACACAGGGAAGCTGTGATCAAAGGGTTTGTTAAGAACTGTTTTAATCCGGGGCATGAAGGCGAGCCTGAGTTTTTACTTTCGGCCGGGGGGTTTTCCGTTCTTGACCTGGCAGCAGGGCTTGAATACCTGGAAAAAACAGACGTAAGAAATCTGCTTTCGGGCGTTAAAGCCCCCACCGTCATAATGCACGGCTTAAAGGATAAGATAATTCCTTTTTCACAGGCCGAGCATATGCACAGGCATATCAACGGGAGCGTTCTAAAAAGTTTTGACGCGGGCCATAATTTGCCGTACATACTTGATCATGAAGCCATAAATCCCATAGGCGGTATTTAATTGGACATAAAAAACATAAAACACCAGATACGCCGCAATTTTTCAAACGCTGCGGAGCAGTATTCGGGCTGGGCAAGGGTACAGGAACAGTCGGCGTCCATGCTTGCGGCCATGCTGCCGGGGGTAAAGGCCGAGACAGTGCTGGATATCGGCTGCGGCACCGGGTTTTTGACCGGGAAGGTAATGGCCAAACTAAAACCGGAAAAGCTCACGGGCCTGGATTTTGCCGAAGGCATGACACGGCTGTGCGCCCAGCAGTGGCCGGGATCAAAATTCCTGTGTGTTGACGCGGAGGAATACGACCCGGGGGAGCAATTCAGCGTTGTTGTGTCAAACTTCACTTTTCAATGGCTCGGGGATTTACCCAAGGCAATGAAGGCGTTTTACTCATGGGTAAAGCCCGGGGGTTTTTTCGCGTTTTGCGTCCCTGTGAAAGGCTCGCTAAAGGAACTCTCGGGATTGTCAGGCGCTTTCTATGATTTTCCGGACGAAACCGGTTTTTTAATGCCCCTGCCCAAGCCTGTCGTGCGGCTGGTGGAGGACATGACGGTATATTATGACAGCCCCGTGGAGGCGGTAAAGTCCTTGAAAAAGATCGGGGCGAATTATAAGGAAGGCGCGGGAAGCGGAAAAAAACTCACGCGCGCGGGGCTAAAGGAATACGGCAGGCTTTATAAGGATTCAACAGGTAAATACCCGGTGACATACAGGGTGCTTACGGTTGTCGTCAAAAAAAGGAAGGCAAAATGAAAAAGGGATTTTTTATAACAGGCACGGGCACAGGGGTTGGCAAGACGTTTTTTACAGCCGGTTTTTTAAGCCTGCTGCGCAGGGCCGGCATAAATGCAGCGCCGTTAAAAACGGTGCAGACAGGCTCTGCCAAAAACAGGATATCCCCGGATTTAAGCTGTATATTCAAAGCATCGGGGTTTAAACCCGAAAAAAGCCTGTTTAAATACATGCAGCCTTTCGCGTTTTCCAAACCATGCTCCCCGCACCTGGCCTGCGAACTTGACAACAAACCGCCGGCTTGCATACCGGTGATAATTGATTCGACCAAAAAACTCCTTGAAAAATACGACATGGTTTTGGCGGAAGGCGCCGGGGGAGTGCTGGTGCCGGTGGACAGGAAAAACAGGGTTACAATGATCGACCTTATGGCGGCGCTGGGCCTGCCAATTATTGTTGTGGCTCACGCCGGCCTGGGCACAATCAACCATACCTGCCTTACGCTTGAGGCCCTTAAACACAGGAATCTGGCGATAGCGGGGTTTGTGCTCAATATCGGAACAGACAAAAAGAGCGATCATATAACGGAAGATAACGCGAAGGTGATAGAAGAGTTCACGGGCATCGGCTGCCTGGGAACCTTAGCGCATGTAAAAAACATGAAGAACCTTTTGGCAGTGTTTGAAAAGCTAAACGGGCTTGAGCAGCTCGTTAAAGGGGCGGGACATGGACAGGGATAGGATAAAATCAGCGGACTTAAAACATGTTTGGCACCCCTATACGGACACAGACGCTTTTGAAAAATCGGATTTTCCGGTCATAGCGCGCGCGAAGGGCTCATATTTTTATGATGTTAACGGAAAAAAATACCTCGACGCCATAGCCTCATGGTGGTGCGTAAATCTGGGTCATTCCCAGTCTTCGATAATTAACGCGATAAAAGAGCAAAGCGGCAAACTACAGCATGTAATACTCGCGGGGCAAACGCACGAAAAAACAGCGCTGCTCGCGGAAGAACTGGCAAGGATCGCCCCGCCGGGGCTTAAACATTCGTTTTTTTGCGGGGACGGCGCTTCCGCCGTGGAAGCCTCGCTTAGGATGGCGCTGCAGTACTGGGAAAACCAGGGTGAAAAAAAGAGAAAGAAATTTATATGTTTAAAGGACGGTTACCACGGCGACACGCTCGGCGCCGTGGGCGTGGGTTTTGTGGAGGAATTTCACAGGGAACTTAAGGGCGCCGTCGGGAAAAACAACGCGGCAGAATCACCGCATTGCGCCGTGTGCAAACACGGCAAAAAACCGGCGGACTGTTCAATCGAGTGTTTTGGATCCATGGAAAAAATAATAAAGGCAAAGCACGCCCAAACCGCCGCGGTCATTGTGGAGCCTTTGTGCCAGGGGGCGGCCGGCGCGCGCATATACCCGGAAGAGTACTTAAGGAAGCTCAAAAAGCTCTGCGAAAAATACGGCCTTATACTGATAGCCGACGAGATAGCGGTCGGGTTCGGCAGGACAGGGGAGATGTTTGCCTGCAATAAAGCGGGTATAAGCCCGGATATCATGACCGTGGGAAAAGGCATGACAGGCGGTTACATGCCCATGAGCGCGTCCATTGTGAACGACAGGATCTATGACAGCTTCAGGAAAGGAAAGACGTTTTTTTACGGCCATACATTCTCAGGCAACCCCATAACAGCGGCCGCGGCTTTAGCCGCGGTAAGACTGTATAAAGAACTGGATATAATGGAAGCCATAAAGCCAAAGATCAGGCTTATGAAGAATGAGATGGAGTCCCTCTGTGGTATGTTTGAAAAGCCTTTCTTCAACACCATGGGCATGATAGCCATGACGCACATATCGGAAAAAGACGGCGGAGCTAAAAGGGCAAAAGCTGCGGCGCAAAAAGCGAGGGACATGGGAGTTTTTATAAGGCCGCTTGGGCCGGTTCTGTACGTTTGGCCGCCTTTAACGGCAAGTGAAAGAGAGATAAAAGAGATGTTCGCGGTCTTAAAGTATTCTCTGAAATGACGCGTGCGGGTGGCGCGCTGCGCCACCCGCACGCGGGCCTTTGTTTTTAAATAAACCGCGTATTATTAAGATGAGTATTGCTTTTATAATAATTTAAAGATATAATCACTACAAATCGGGGTGGTGCTGATTGACTTGGTGCCTGAGAATATACCCGCGAACCTGATCCGGATAATGCCGGCGTAGGAAACATAATGTTTTAACGCATGACATCGGCATACGCCTTCCGTCCCTCAGGAAGGCTTTTTTTATTGTTCTAAACGAAGGAGATGTCAGGTGCTGGACAACAAACAACTGGAAAGATTTGAAAGAAACATAAGATTGGCCGGTGTAGGGGAATCCGGACAGGAAAAATTGCTTAAATCAGCTGTGCTTGTCATAGGCGCTGGCGGACTCGGCTCGGCCGCTATCCTATATCTTGCTGCCGCAGGTGTGGGCACGCTGGCAATTGCGGACTCTGACAGGGTTGAGTTGTCCAACCTGCAAAGGCAGGTGGTTCATTTTACCGGGGACATTGGCATGGAAAAGGCTTTATCCGCCGCTGAAAAAGCTGTAAAGATCAATCCTGCGGTCAAAATCATCCCCATAGTAGAAAGAGTCACGCCGGAGAATATAGTAAAAGTAATCACCGGATATGATTTTATAATAGATGCCACAGATAATTTCAGCACAAAATATATGATAAACGGGCACTGTGTGAAAATGAAAATCCCTTTTTCACACGCGGGAGTACAGGGATTTACAGGTCAGCTTTTGACGGTTGTTCCGGGAAGCGCCTGTGTCGCGTGCGCGTTCGGAAGCGAACCCGAAAAAGGAGAGTATACGGAACCTGCCGTGGAAGGAGTATTGGGCGCTGTTGCCGGATTTGCCGGCACTCTGCAGGCGGCTGAGGCGGTTAAATCCATAACCGGAGCAGGTGAACTTCTAACGGGGAAAGTATTCAGTTTTGACCTGCGCACAAACAGGTATAAAATAATCAAAACGGACAGGCATTCAAAGTGCCGTGTCTGCGGGGAGATGAAATAAATGGACAAACTTTTGATCGCGGGAAGAGAATTTACTTCGCGTTTTATGATAGGCACAGGCAAGTTTCCTTCGGATGAGATTATGAAAAAATGTATCAATAAATCAGGCGCGGAAATTATAACGGTAGCGGTCAGGAGGGTTGACCTTGAAAATCCGAATGACGGTATACTGTCTTCTCTGGATCCGAAAAAAATATTCATCCTGCCGAACACATCCGGCGCGCAGAACGCAGACGAAGCTATAAGGATTGCCATGCTGGCAAGGGAGATGGGGCTTTCAAACTGGATAAAACTTGAGGTGACACCTGACCCCAGATACCTGTTGCCCGACCCTGACGAGACCCTTAAAGCCGCAAAGTTCCTTGTAAACGAAGGTTTTACAGTATTGCCATATATAAACGCCGACCCTGTGTTGGCAAAAAAGCTTGAAGAGATCGGTACCGCTACTGTCATGCCGCTCGCGGCGCCTATCGGCACAAACAAAGGGCTGACCACAGAAGACGCGTTAAAGATCATAATTGAACAGTCCAATATACCGGTTGTAATAGACGCAGGCATAGGCAGGCCGTCCGACGCATGCAGGGCCATGGAAATCGGCGCTGCGGCCGTTATGGTGAACACTGCGGTGTCGACAAGCGCCGACCCGGAATTGATGGCCGAAAGTTTTAAACTGGCTGTTGAAGCAGGGAGAAAAGCATTCCTTGCCGGGTTGGGGCCGAAAAGCGGCAGGGCAAGGGCGTCAAGTCCGACAGCATGGCTTTCAAAATGACAGTTTCATTTAGTCCATATTTAAATTCCAGGCAGGCAGAAATTAACGCCGGGATAAACAACGCAAATACTGAAATTATCCCGGGCATTCTTGAAAAAGAAAAAATATCTTTTGATGATTTCCTTGTACTGTTGTCACCGGGCGCAGGCAGATACCTTGATGATATGGCAATGAAGGCAAAAACGCTGACGGACAAACACTTCGGTAAAAATATAAATCTATACATTCCCATGTACCTTTCAAACGAGTGTAATAGCAACTGCGTCTACTGCGGATTTAACAGGATGAGCAAGATACAGCGAAAGACCCTTACGATTAATGAAATTGCGGTTGAGGCGGAAAAAATAAGGGAATACGGCATGACTAACATTCTGCTTCTAACCGGAGATTCCAAAGAAAATGCGACTCTGGAATACATCGAACGTGCGGTCAAAGAAGTTAAGAAGTTATTTTCGCAGGTGTCGCTTGAAATTTACCCTCTGGATACACAAAACTATAAACGGCTGGTGGATTCGGGCGCGACCAGCCTGACTATATATCAGGAGACATACGACAGGAAAATATATGAAAAAGTACACAAAGGCGGAGCAAAAGAGGATATTGAATACAGGCTCGCAGCACCTGAACGCGCTCTTGAAGCGGGTTTCAGAAAAATCGGTATAGGCGCCCTGCTGGGATTATCGGACTGGCGCACGGAAGCCGCATGTCTTGCCATACACGCGGAATATCTTATGAAAAAATACTGGCGGGCCGACCTAAGCATTAGTTTTCCGCGTCTGAGAAAATCAGGATCAGGATTCAGGCCGTACTGTGATGTGGCCGATAAAGAATTGGCGCAGATGATATTTGCTTTCCGTATATTCCTTGACAGAGCCGGAATCGTCCTGTCTACGCGTGAATCACCGTACTTTAGGGATAACATGATCGGCTACGGTGTCACAATGATGAGCGCCGGATCAAAAACAAATCCGGGAGGGTATGCGGCAAATGGAGAGGGCAGCGGCAAGCAGTTTGAGACAGAGGACGGCAGGACGGTTAAAGAGATATCCGAGGCTATAAAAAACGCTGGTTATTATCCGGTATTTAAGGACTGGGAAAAGGCATTAGGAGGGGTAAAAAAATGAAAGTCATAATCAATGGCAAACAAAACGATATTAAGGAGGGCTTAATTGTCGTGGAATTGTTGAATGACTTCGGTTTAAAAGCGCCGGTTACAGTGGTTGAAATAAACGGCCGAATCATAAATAAAGACGAATTCGGCACTTTGCGGATCCTGGAAAACGATGCAGTTGAACTTATAAGGTTTGTGGGCGGAGGTTAAATGAAAAACAAATATATGAAAAAAACAGGAAGCCCTGCGCCGTGGAGTGAGGCGTTTTATGGAGTGTATCCGGTTATCACGGAAAAGTTCTGTTTAAACGGGTCCGGGATAAAAACCTTAAGGGAAGTGTTAAAAGGCGGGGCAAAGATAGTTCAAATGAGGGAAAAAGATTATCCGTGCAAAAAAATATATGAAATGGCCCTTGTTTTCAGGAAATTGACGCGCGAAGCCGGAGCACTGCTGATAATAAATGATTGGCTGGATATTGCATTGGCGGTGGATGCGGATGGCGTGCATCTCGGCCAGGATGATTTACCTGTTGCCGCAGCCAGAAAAGCCGCGCCGGATATGATAATCGGCGTGTCAACGCACAACATAAAAGAGGCGCTTAAAGCTAAAAATAGCGGCGCAACTTATGTGAACGTGGGTCCCATATTTTCAACCAAGACGAAAGAAACGCAATGCAGGCCATTAGGACCGGACGCAATACCAATATTTTCAAAAAAAATAAAAATACCATTTACGGTGATGGGCGGAATTAAGTCTGGAAATATACGTGATGTTCTTGAACGCGGAGCCCGTTGTATTGCGGTCGTAACTGAAATAACCATGTCTGCGAATCCTGCAAAAACTGTTAAGAAACTCAATGAAATCATTGCGAAATATGAAAACCGGCAATGAACATTTAAAAACGATGTGGCATGGATATTTATCAGGTATAATAATATAGGGTTGTACTCGCCATGTCAATCCAGTTCGTATAATATAAATTATACGAATGTGAATTATATAATCAAAAATGTAGGTACATAATTTAATTATTGACTTATTATATCAAATGTAGTATAAACTATACATAAAGTATGATTTATATGTCGTTATTTGCTGGAAGGAGGTTTGGTAATGTCTAAAATGGAACCTAAGCTTAAGATAATCAGCCGTTTACATGTATTAAGGGCTGAAAAAAGGCTGTCACAGGAAGAACTTGCCAAAGCCATAGATGTAACCAGGGGAACCATAATTGCAATCGAGGGCGGTGATTATAACCCTTCGCTTGAGCTGGCTTTCAGGCTGGCAAAATATTTTAATACTGATATAAATTCTATTTTTCAAATCGAAGGGGGAAGCGATGCAAAAGATCAATAAGTTCCTTTTAAAGTACCTGATATTTGCCGTCCCATTCATATTGCTGTTGTTTGCCTGTGGTATGATCCCTGGTTTACAGGCAATAGTACGACAGGTTAAGGGCTTATCTGTTGTTACGGACATCCTGACCTGGATCCTTATTTCATGGTTTGTTGTGCTTATTTTTGTCCTTGCGGAACTTTTGCTTTATCAGGATATGCGCAGCAGTTTTTTTGCAGCCGCGGCAAGGCTTGCGGGCATAAAAGAACGGGATGAAAGGGAAAGCCGAGCTATTGATAAAGCCGGAAGGTATGCTTATATCTCCACGCTTTCGTTAATGGTCTGTTTGCTTTTCTTTTATTCCATAAATGTTACCGTTGACAAACTGCCACCTGAAAAATGGGTGGAAGGAAAACATAAAACTTTAACCATTGGATTCGGTATTGCCCTTACGGACAATAAACCGGCCGTCAGGCCGGAAGACGCGTACAAGATATTTTCCAACTGGGATATTCCAATATCCAAGCAGAGTTTGATCGCGCTTATGATAGCCTGGCATCTTATAAGTTTCCTGTTCTATTTAAGGCGCACGAACAAATATTCCTGAAAAAAAACAGTTTAAATTAGGAGGCAAACATGGCGGAAGTATTCAAGAATCTGGCTCTTGTCGGTGATGTGTGGGTGCTGTATTTTCTTATCCTTGCGAGCGTGGTAAGCGTGGCGGTCATGGTGGAGCGCTGGCTGGTATACCGGGTCAATAAGGGCGATGTGTCTGTTTTTATGGACAGCTTCGCAAATAACCTGAAAAAAGGCGATATAAAGGCGGCTGTTAAACTTGCAGGGGCGTCGTCCAGGATAGAAGCTAAGGTTGCTCTGGAGGGACTGAACAGTATCAAAAAGGGTCCGGCATCCGTTGAAGAAGTCATGACATCCCGTTGGATAAGGGAAAGGCTCCTGCTGGAAAAAAACCTTGTGATACTTGCGACGCTGGGCAATAACGCGCCTTTCATAGGGCTGTTCGGCACGGTTCTGGGCATTATCAAAGCCTTCAATGACCTCGCGATTACGGGTCAGTCCGGCATAGCGGTTGTCATGTCGGGTATATCTTCCGCGCTTATCGCCACTGCGCTCGGCATTTTTGTCGCCATACCAGCCGTGGTCGCGAACAATTATTTCGCGTCGCAGTTAAAACAGGTGCAGTCAAACAGCGAAAGCCTGTCGCATATTGTCATGGCATACCTTAAAGAAAAGAGGAAATAAACATGAAGTTTGATGACGAGCAAATGATCGTTTCGGGTATTAACGTTACGCCCCTTGTGGACATTACACTGGTGCTGCTTATTATTTTCATGGTCACGGCCACATTTGTAAGCGAGAGGGCCATGGAAGTAAATTTGCCTAAAAGCGCCTCCAAAGAAAACGCGCCGACTCCGGCATTGACCGTCACGCTCGGCAAAGACGGAACCCTGAAGTTGATGAGAAAAAACGTGTCCCTGGAGGAGCTCCGTGTTGCGCTGGCAAAGGAGGTCAGGATATATCCGGACGAGAAAGTGCTGATGAAAGCGGAAAAGGACCTGCCTTACTACAAGGTCGCGGAGGTTCTTGAGGCGATAAAACTGGCGGGTGTCAGGAAAGTCGCGCTGGCAATGGAAAGAAAATGAGGGTTATAAAAGGTTTTGTAGCGTCCATATTGATGCATGTTTTTATTTTCCTGGCGGGTTATTACATGATAATCTGGTGGAAAAATTCCAGTTATTCGGCCATTGATATAGATCTAAGCAGCTCAACCCTGATGCTCAGGCCTTCAAAGGCAGTAAATAAAGCAATACAGCCTGAAATAATAAACCAGGAATGGTATTATAGCGCGGTAAATAAATTGGCCGTAATTCCTGTAAAAATCACCGCAACCGCGGCGGCTGCAGAAGAACCGGTTGTTTCACATTGCCCTCCTCCATGCCCGGAAAATCCGTTAGACTGGGCAAATGCGGGCTCCACGTCCAGGAGGCCGGTATGGGTTGAGGGGCTGATAACCGAGAGTGATTATCCGAAGGAAGCAAGGGCACAGGGAGTGGAAGGCGTGGTAAAAGTGGAAATTTTCATAGACGCAGCAGGTATGGTCCGCGACGCCCGTGTCATAAAATCCAGCAATGACAGGTTTTCAGCCGTAGTTATTGATAAGCTAAAAAATGCCAGGTTTGAACCGGCTCTCGACAGATCAGGCAGGCCCATTGCCGTGCATATGGCAATCCCGATAGTATTTGAACTCCACTGACGTGAAAGGACGGAAAATGAAAAAGTTAAATTCGTATTTGATAATTGCTGTAATTTTTCACCTGTTAATAATGTCAGGCTCTGCAATAGCGGCTGATACCGCATACCAGCCTGTCACGGGGCCCGCAAAAGCATTTATAAGAGGTAAAGTAATGGTGCTGGGCAGTTCGGACGCGCTTGAAGGCGCTGTTATAGATTTGAATGAAAATACGGTCACAGGCGGAGCATTAAGCGCGGCCGACGGCTCTTATAATTTTGAGATTAAACCGGGTTTAAGCTATATACGGTTTTCCGCGTTCGGGTTTGATGCCAGGATCTTTAAGGTTACTGCGGAACCGGACGAAGAAATAAGGCGGGATGTGTATCTTGATAAGGTGGATTTTGTGTCCGATGCCGTGGTTGTGCGGGCCAAAAGGGACAAGAATGAAGTTATAAAAACATCTATAAAGCGGGAAGATATGAAAAAAATTCCGGGCACGGCAGGCGATGCCCTGCGCGCCGTGCAATCCCTGCCCGGGGTTGCCGCTTTGAGCGATTATTCAAGCGGGCTCGCTGTGCAGGGCGGGGGGCCGGGGGACAACCTGTACCTACTTGACAGCATACCATGGCCGTTCCCGTTCCACTTTGGAGGCATTCTTTCCACTGTGTATTCTGAACTGCTGTCTTCGGTCGACCTAAACACGGCGGGATTCGGGGCCCAATGGGGTAATGTCATGGGCTCCGTGCTTGACGCCAAAACCCGCCCGGGCGCCAAAGACAGGTTCCACACCGAAGCTGACATAAGCCTGATAACTTCCCAGGCATTGTTAGAGTCGCCGCTCGGTCTTGGTGACGCTTCAATAGCCATATATGGGAGGAGAAGTTATATAGACTTAATTGTCGGAAAGATGCTACAGTCTCACGGGCTTACAGCCCTGCCTTATTTCTGGGATATAGGCGGTTCAATTGATTTTACACTGGGGAAAGACAACCATTTTAAAGGAATAGCGCTGGCAAATGACGATATGCTTAAGCTTACCATAGATCCCGCAACTGTATCCAACACCGCGTACTCAGGAGGATTCAGCATGGACAACGGGGCTTTTACAGGCGGTTTCAGCTGGACAAACACTTCTCTCGCGGGTTTCACGTCGAAACTGACGGCGTACTACTATAACATGTTTGAAAAAGAAATTGTCGGCAGGGATTTTAACATAAATATCAGCCAGGAAAATTTCGGAATGAAAGAGGAATGCGAATGGAACGCGGGTGAGTTGTTCGGCATAGGCAATGAATTAGGCCTGGGCGCGGATATCGAAAGGATACATGACGGCGCTGACGTTACGCTTGCTTATGATATTGTCCATCATACGCGTAATTCCGCGTCAACATACGTTAACGGATGGCACTATGTGCGCGGTGGTTACATGCAGGACAGGCTGCGCCTTCTTGCGGGCCTTGATCTTACCGCCGGGATCCGCTATGACAAGGATGATATGGTCGTGCGCGACACGACGCTGCCGAGGTTTTGTCTTTCGTGGCAGAGCGACGAGCTGACCGTATGGAAGGCTGCATGGGGAGGCTACAGCCAGTTTCCGACCGACATACAGCTTAACGATGAGTTCGGAAATCCGGGCCTCACGCCCAATCTGGCACAGCATACTGCAATCAGCGTCGAACGGAAACTCAACAAGGAAATTTCAGTAAGGCTTGACGCGTATTACAAGTATTATACAAACATGGTTATAGATGCAAACAACTTGAGGCTGTATGATAATTCCGGGTCAGGCAGCGCAAAAGGCGTTGAGTTCTACTTAAACGCGGATTACGGGGAAAAGTTCTTCGGATGGGTATCATATGCGCTGTCAAAATCAGAACGGCTGACGCCCGCGTCCGGCAAATGGGAAGCATACCAGTATGACCAGACAAATATATTGACTGCGGTGGCGAGTTATAATTTTACGCCCGCATGGTCCGTAGGCGCCAAGCTTCATTACAACACCGGCCCGCTTGTAAAAAAACTACTGTCCGGTTACATGGATGTAAATGGCGACTGGCACGGGTTATTTTCGGATAGTTACGAAAAGCGGCTTGGCGATTACCTTAGGTTGGATATACGGACTGATTATGCGTTCCGTTTTGAGGGCTGGAAACTGAACCTCTACCTGGAAATACTCAATGTGTTGAACAGGTCAAATCCGGACCAGATAATATATTCAAATGACTATACAACATCGCAGGTAATAAATAATCTGCCGTTATTGCCTTACCTGGGTATTGAAGCTGATTTTTAACAGGGCATAGAGCGTTATAATAAATTTAAGGAGTGAAAATCAACATGCGTAAGGCAGGGCAGGATGTGCGCTGTATAATTGTTGTTCTTATTTGTCTTATTTTTTTTATGTCCGGCTGCGCTTCGGCCGGGAAAAAGCCGGATAATCAGGTTTATAATTATGAAAACAAGGTTATACAAACCAGGCAGGAAACGTTTTTTGATGCTGATACAATTGTGGTCCGCGCGAAAAGGCTGACCAGGCTGGAAATCAAGAAAAGGGAAGCAGTGCGCAAAAACAATAAAGAAACGGTCGTGGTGATCGCCGGTTCAGCGGCCGCCATCACGGCATACATTGTTTCGGATGCCTTTTTCAGGGTGAAAAACAACCGCGACAATCCTCTCGCAACCATGTGCATAACCGCCGCAGCCGCGTACCTGGCGGCATCCATAACGGGGTTTATATACGATGTTATTACGGGATATTAAGAAAGTGATTTTTTGTCAAGCGTTTTAAGGTTCAGCAATTTTGGAAAAAATTTCATCCATAATCCGGCGATTATCAGCGTGCCTATGCCGCCTATAAGGACCGCCGGTACTGTACCGAACCATGCTGCGGTTGCCCCTGATTCAAATTCCCCAAGCTGGTTTGAGGTGCCGATGAACAGGGAATTGACGGCGCTGACCCTGCCGCGCATGTTATCCGGCGTCCCGATCTGCACGAGAGAAGACCTTATCACGACGCTGAAGACATCCGCGGCGCCGAGTATGACCAGCGATGCAAGGGAAAGCCAGAATGACCTTGATAAGGCAAAGACTATGGTAGAGAGGCCGAATACAACTACAGCCGTGAACATTGTATAGCCCGCTCTCTTCTTAACCGGCCTGCGGGCAAGATAAAATGATATCAACAACGCCCCTGCAGCGGGAGCGGCCCTTAATATGCCGAGACCCAGCGGCCCGACAAAAAGTATCTTATCGGCATAAACAGGCAGTAATGCCGTGGCCCCGCCCAGAAGCACGGCAAAAAGGTCAAGCGAAATAGAACCGAGTATGACGGGCCTGGAAAATATGAAATGAATCCCGGCAAAAAGCGAGGTTAAAGTTATGGGCCCGGCTGGACTTAACCGATGCTCATGTTTTATAAAACAAAGGACAGCGGCCGAGGATAAAAGCATAAAAGCCGCCGTAATATATACAACCTCGGGTTTAGCCGCGTATAAAATGCCGCCTGCGGCAGGACCTATTATTGACGCGGCCTGAAAAGTCGCGGCAGACCATGCGGCTGCCCTGGGAAACGCCGCCTCGCCCACAAGCGCGGGCATGAGCGCCTGCATTGAAGGCCCCTCAAAAGCGCGGGCAGCGGCAAGCAGGGTTATTACGCAGAGCAAAATATATTTTCCGGTATGTCCGGTCATGGTTGAAATTGCAAGGCCGGCAACCAATACAGTTTCAATGACCTGGCAGGATAACGCTATTAACCTGCGGTTAAATTTATCAGCCACATGGCCGACAGGTATGGTCAGCAGGAACATGGGCATGAACTGGAAGAGGCCTATGAGCCCGAGGAAAAACACCGAATGGGTGATAAAATACGCGTGCCAGCCGATCGCGACGGCGAGCATCTGGTAGGCAAGGGTTGAAAAAGTGCGGGAAGAGAGAAAAAGCAAAAACCCCGTGTTTCTTAACAGTGATTTACTTTCTTCGTCGCTGCCATGCATAGCGTCTCCATTGGGATATATATGATTTTAATTGAAATGGATTATATTTTAGAACCGCGAGGCTGTCAAGGTATATTATTTTTACGACAATCGTCTTAAAACATATGTTGCAAAAATATACTGATGCTGTATAATACAAAACATAAAATTACAAGAAGGGCAAATGAAAAAACATTTCAGGAAAATATCGCTTTTTTTGTGCATAGCTGTTATTTTGTTTGCGGCCGGCGTTACCGCGGTACATCATCATGTCCCAACCGGGCATCATGAACACAACTGCGAGATATGCTCGTTTCTGAATGTTGTAAATGCCGCGATACTCCCGGCGGCTTTGTTATTTTGGGTACTTGCGGTTTTTGCAGCTATAATCTCAAAATTTAATAGTGCAATATCTTCCGATAACACAAAACTATACCCATCCCGCGCACCTCCTTTTATTCTGGAGTAGATTTCTTATATAACAGAATAAGCAGGACAAAACTTCACAAAAACACATTGCTTTATCTGTTGTTATTCTGTAATTTAATTACATTCCCGGTAAATATATATACAAACACGGCATACGGAGGGAACAAAATGGATTTTATCCAGGAATTTAAAACACAGGCATCCGGTGAATTGAAACATCTGTCCGTGAAGCGCCTGTTCATATTGTCATTGATTGCGGGCTGCGCGGTTGCGGCTGTTTTTACCGCCATATATTTTAATTCCGCGGAAATCGCGGCTTACGGACCCGCAAAAGCTTCAATACCCGGCAATGCTCCGGACGTCACGGCCTCAATGAATGACAACGGCATCAGGCTTATGAATGATACGTTTGACTGCGTATGCTCAAAGGACAAGGAATACGCGCTTTGTTATCTTAAGAAAAAGTCAAAAGCCAAAGCTGTTGATTTCAGGCTGTATAAGATCAAATTAAAAGAAAATTTCTGGACGGTTGCCAAACAAAACAACATAGATGTGGATACGATCATCGGCTGTAACCCCGAACTTAAGGACATGATGGCCCGGAAAGATCAGGTCATCATAGTGCCCAGCGAGGCCGGTGTTTTGCACCAGGTTAAAGCAGGTGAAAGCCTTAAAGTTATAGCAGACGCATTCGGGGTCGGGGAAAAGGATTTAAAGGACGCAAACAACATAGGTTTTTTTCTTTCCCACGGCGACATGCTGTTCATCCCTGATGCCATGCCGGCTGAACTGAATGAAAATATCGCCAAAATATATGAAAAAAGGTATCTTTTCCGTTCGCCTTTGTCCGGCAGGTACACTTCTTTAAAGGGGTTAAGACACGACCCAATCCTGCAGGGCGTCACAAAATTCCATAACGGCGTGGATATAAGCGCGCCCATAGGAACGTGGGTCGGCGCGGCCGCGCTAGGGAAGGTGCTGGAAGCAGGCTGGTCAAATGGTTACGGGAATTATGTGAAGATAGCCCATCCCAACGGTTATACAACGCTATACGGCCATTTAAGCCGGATATTTGTGCATTCAGGGCAGACGGTAAAAGCCGGCTCGCTCATAGCCAAATCAGGCAACACAGGCAGGACAACCGGGCCGCATCTGCATTTCTCGATTTTCAAGGGCAATGCCGTCATGAACCCGCTGGATTATCTTTGGTGAAGGGAAGTTGAAAAAAGTCAAGAAAAAGTGGAAACCCGTTCTATATAAAAAGGCGGGCATATTGTATATTTATAGAAAATAAAGGAGGCCGAAATGGAACATAAACTGCCTGAACTGCCTTATAAGAAGGACGCGCTTGCACCGCTTATTTCCGCGGAGACGTTTGAGTATCATTATGGCAAGCATCACAACACTTACGTTGTGAATTTGAACAAGCTTATAAAGGGCACCGAATTTGAGAAAATGGAACTGGACGCTATAGTCAAAAAAGCAAAAGGGCCGGTTTACAACAACGCTGCCCAGCACTGGAACCATTCTTTTTTCTGGAACTGCTTACGGGCCAAACAGGAGCCTGAACTTGACGAAGGGTTTATGCTGCTTATCAACAAAAGCTTCGGGTCGCTTGGTGAGCTTAAGGCAAAGTTTTCTGAGGCCGCACTTGGACTTTTCGGGTCAGGCTGGGTATGGCTGGTGGATAACGGTAATGAGACGCTTTCGATAATAAGTTCGCAAAACGCGGGAAACCCGCTCGTGGAAGGCAAAAAACCATTGCTTGTTTTGGACGTGTGGGAACACGCCTATTACATAGATTACCGCAACAAAAGGGCTGATTATATAGAAGCGTTCTGGACCCTGATAAACTGGGAATTCGTCATGCACAACCATATGGATGCGAAAAAGTAATATTATTAAACGCTCATTTAAATGGCTGTTTGATCAAGCCAAAAACAGGATATAATTACGGCTGGGTACCTCCCAATGGATACCCCTATCCACAACCCCTTATATTACCCAGCCGTATTTTTTTTCCTTTTGAATGAATTGATACGCAGCAGGCCGCAGTGTTTTAATCCTGCCTTACATACAATATCCGCACCGGACACGATTAAGAATTTCATGGTTTTATAGGGTTTCCCGATAGTATCTTTTTGCTTGCCCGTGTAGGCGCATCTTTATCCGTAACGTTTTGTTTATACTGACGGTAGGGTTGGGCCTTTGTTCTAACGAAACAGGTTGTGGAAGGATTTATGCGCATAGCATCAAAATTGTTATTGACTAAAGGGGAAGACAAAATGTATAATATGCAAGTAATATAGTTGTAATTTAGTCAAATTTAAGGAGGAACGGGAAAATGAAAAAAATTATCGTGTTGTTGTCAGTGTTGATCTTTGTTTTATCAGTGCCGTTGTCCGCAAAGTCAAAAAAATCTACGGTCACGAAAGCATCCACGGACTCATCAGATTCATCTGATTCTTTTGCAAATGCCTTATCAGGTAAGGGCGTTACAGATTGGGCGAATCAAACGAATCTGATTGAATTAAACCCGCTGGACCTTATTTTTGGCCTGGTGAACGTTCACTATGAAACGGCAATGGGAAAGACAAACGGGCTTGGAATTAACGTCTATGACCAGTGGTTTGGTTATCCGGGATGGAATTTCAATACGATCGGGGCAAGCTGCGAATACAACTGGTATTTTCAGAAACACGCTTTAAACGGCTGGTTTGCGGGTCCTTCCGCAGGTTTTCAGGTCGTGACCTTCAGTTATGATTATATAACGACACAAAGCGGCACTTCTTTTGCGGTCACCATAGGCGGACAAGGTGGGTACAGGTGGATATGGCATAACGGGTTTGTGGTTGATTGCATAGTCGGGATTGCATACGGTATAGGAGGAGGCGCCCCTACAGTTGCAGGCACTTTAGCTACATATACTCCGATTATACCAAGATGGGGAGCTAATATAGGCTACGCCTGGAAATGAATTTTTAGCAAGTTATTATTGAAATTAAGTTATATATAAAAGAGGCGGGTTTTTCCCGCCTCTTTTTTTTGTGGCAACCACCAATCCCCGGTTAAGTCGGAGGCGAAGCCGGAGACGAGCGGGATAACTTAACATGCTCTACGTACCGAACGGGTTTTTAAGGATGTATTAATGGACATTTATGGAGTATACTTAAAATAGGCGGGGATTATACAGGTAAAATCCCGGCATTTTCAGGACGACGGAAACGGGGAAACAATGATATCAAGGAAAATAATTGCGGGATTTTTTTTGTTCCTGACTGTTGTGTTGATGTCGTGCATATTTCCCGCTAAAGCAACTGCGTCTGATTCCGGGTACAACTGGAGCATTATGCCGTTGCCGGCTTTTACGGTGTCTCCTGAGACCGGCATAGGCCTTGGTGTTGCGGCTCTATACTCAGGGGTGCCTGAAGCGCTCTCGCTCACTGCCAAGCCCGACACCGCTGTTTTTTCAGTTCTATATACCCAAAAACGCCAATTGCAGTTTGATCTTGTCGTGGAAAAATATTTTGGAGGAAGCGAATGGTTTTTTAATGCCGAGCCAATATTCAATAAATATTCCTCTTTTTTTTGGGGCCTGGGCCCGGATACTACCGTCTATGATTCTGAGAATTTCAGCTATATAGAAGGCGGGATAACGGTTTCCTTATTAAAAGAAATAGCGCCAAGAATTTATATCGGCTTATATTATAAATTTCTCGCGTACGATATAATTGCGCGGGAAACAGGCGGGTTGATTGCGTCCGGTTTGATACCCGGAAGCGGCGGGGGGGCCGTGTCGTCTCCGGGATTCAGATTCCTGTGGGAAGCCCGCGACAGGAGATACTCTCCCGGCAGCGGCTTTTTTCTTGATTTAAAAGCGGATCTTTCGGCAAAAGCCCTGGGTGCATCATCAAATAGTTATATGTTTGACGCGGATTACAGAGGTTATTACACTGTTTTCCGGGAAAACATCCTGGCTTTTAATATTGTTGCCAAGTTTTACGGCATAGGGACCCCGCTTAGGGCTATACCGAGGCTGGGAGGACTGTACTTGATGCGCGGATATTATGAGGGTCGTTATACGGATTATGATTATATTACCGGTCAGGTTGAATACCGTTTTCCGATATTCTGGACTTTCCGCGGCGCTGTTTTTGTCTGCTTAGGGCAGGTCGCTCCAAGGATCGATTATTTCAAAACTGACGGCATTAAGATATCCTACGGGTTTGGGATACACTGGAAACCGTTTGACTTCATGGATTCCCCCCTGCGTTTTGACCTAGCGTTTTCCGGCGGGGACCCCCAGCTGTACCTGGACCTGATGGAAGCGTTTTAACAGGGGGCGGTATTGAACCATGTTATTGAAATAATTTTTTCTAGTGTTGCTATAACCAATAACAAGGCATATAATACGGACTGCGGTTTATAGGGATACAAGGAAACAAGAAAGGAATTTCGATGATATGTCTTGAAACGGTTACCTATATACAATTTGCGGCATTTATAATTTATTTGTCTTTGGCTGTGTATATATTAAGCGGAAAACTCCAGATAAACCAGAGGATAAGGCTGTTCCTGTTCAGTTGCTGCTTTGCCGTGGCAAGCCTTGAAAAAGTACTGGTTCAAAACACCTGCGTTTCTTTTGAAATAGCCGATAACATCCAGAAATTTACCGCAATAGCCTGGATAGCCTCGTCTCCGCTCGCTTTTCTTCTTACCCTGGGCCTTTCAAAGTTTAAAAAAATAGCGGACTCAAAAATTTTTAACGGGATTATACTGTTTTATGTTGTTTTAATAACGGTATTGAACTGGAATGGGGCAATACAGGAAATGCATAAGGAGTTATACGGCTGGTGCATTAATAACACGGGGAGATTGGCCGTATTGTACAATATACCTGATTCAATATTTGTCCTGGGTACCATACTGCTGCTCATATACACGGCGCTTTTTTCGCTGAACAGGATAAGGCAGATTCAGGCGAAAATAATAGTGGGTTTTGCTGTTATCAGCGTGTTACTGATGTATGTGCTGAAATTAAAAGGGCAATTCGCTTTTATTTCAAATTCAGCAAATCTTGATGTTCTGCTTGTCGTGGTAGGTATTGTTGCCGCGATGAATTTCTATGATTTTATGGTGCTGACACCGGCATACGCGGCCTCCTCCATATTCCGGTATTCCTCTGAAATTATGATGCTGATGGAGCCGGACGGCGTAATAATAGAAGTAAACGACGCCCTGACAGGGATAATGGGCCTTAGCAAGGACGGTATAAAAGGCAAAAATATAAGTGTGTTGTTTGCGGATGGAGAAGTTACGGCGTCGAAGATAGTCCCGGAGATCGTATCCGAAGGAAACTTGATTTCCAGGGAAGTAAATCTCGTCAAAGCGGACAAAACAATATTATATGGAATGTTGACGGCTTCATTGCTGAAACGCGGGGGAATAAATGCCGGCATTGTATGCCTGATAACGGATATTACAAAATTAAAAAAACTTGATGAGATAAAGTCGGGGCTTATTGATACGCTTACGCATGACTTAAGGACGCCTGTGGCTTCAATAATGGGTTTTGTGTCGATTCTTTTACATGAAGAAAAAGACAGGCTTACTCCGGAGCAAAAAGACATACTGGCGACGATCAACAATAACGCAAAACGGCAGCTGAAGCTTATCAACAATATGCTTGATGTCGCAAAAATGGAAGGCAGCGTTTTTACGCTTGATAAGACAAAAACGGATATGGTGGATATAATCGAAAATGCAGTAAAAGAAATCAGGGGTGTTGCCGAAGAAAAAGGAATAGAAATTGTCACGGTCCTAAAATCCGGCGGGCTTATCCTGTCGGCCGATGAATTCAGGATGTGGCAGGTTATAGAAAATCTGCTTGGAAACGCGGTAAAGTTTTCCCTGAGGAAAACAAAAGTTACGCTTTCTGCCGAAAAGGTAACGGACAATAATGTTAAAATTCCCGGATATGCGGATATATCGAAGTTGGAGCGCGGTGAAGCTGAATACGTATATGTGGCTGTAAAAGACGAAGGCCGTGGTATTGTTGCAGGTGATCTGGAAAAAGTTTTTGACCGTTTTTCCCAGTTTGGTGAAAGCGGTGACAAGAGGAAAGGGACGGGGCTCGGGCTTACAATCGTTAAAAATATCATCCAGGCTCACGACGGAGCCATCTGGGCCGAATCTGAAGGGGTGGATAAAGGCGCGCAATTCAAATTTATTCTGCCGTTTTATCCATTTCAGTATTAGCCGTACTTTTGTAATGATTTTTTTGAAACTCATTCCTAATTAAATCAAATCATATCTTTCGCACGCCTGAGATACTTTTATTGGCTAAAAATATAATGAAAAATCTTTGACCTTGTTTTTAACTGCTAAAATAATCTGAAATAACACTTGACATATCTGTAATTACATTGTATGCTTTATGTAATTACGAAGTATTTATGCAACAAAAAACTAAGGAGGGCAACATGAGACAGCAGGTAATTGAAATCGGCAATTCGAAAGGGATCAGGATTCCGCAGGCAATTCTCAAGCAGGTTAACTTTGGGGAGGAAATTGATCTGGATGTAACGGACGGAAAGATTGTTCTGCGCAGGATGGTCGATCCGGACCAGATATTTGGTTTTGAAACAATAACGGAAATTGACGACCTCACTATCCAGAGGATGATCAGGAAGGTAAGCACCAGTGACCTGATTATAGCCCTAATTGACGCGTCTAAATCCGTAAAAGAGACTGTTTACCGGAATCTTAATGAGCCGGTTAAAGAGCACGTCAAGGTAAGGGTCAATAAACTGGAAAAAGGGAATGCACGCGACCTGATAATAGAAAGAAGCAGGAATATGATCAGTGAAGCGTTCATAGAGCTTATCAGGGAATAAAAGGACAGGAATATCAAGAGTATACAGAATCTGATGCTATAGGGGGGCGTGCCATGGCTGCACTTACCAGACTGCATAAAATGCGCGAGGATGAGGCCGGAGATTGGCTTAGGAAAGCTGAGACGGCAGGGGTGCATCCCCTGATCGTCAAGTTGCTTGGCGCAAATGAAGACGATAGGAACTGTATTTACAGAAAGATGTCCGGCAGTGCCGTTGATTTCCTTAAAGTAGAACTTGAAAAATATAGGAAAATGTCGTTCGGCTATATGCTGCTCCGGAGTCCCTGACGGACATCCTGAGCCTGTCGAAGGATGCCTTTTGAATTGACTTTACTTTTATACTCCGACCTTCCGATAATCCCCTTCAAGATCCTGTCATAACTAATAGTGATATCTGGCGACAGGCATTGACAAGGCCATAATCAGGGGATATAATTAATGCCGGTTATTATTCGAACCGTTTTAAGGGGGACGAATTGCATAAAGACGGATTTTGTAATAAAATATACACTGTCATTTTCATGTTGCTCGCAAATATCCTGTGTATTTCATCATATTCGCATGCCGATGTCTGGGCAGACAGGCACGGCACAATAAGCACGGCGGGAAATGTTGATACAGGCACAAGATACAACCCGTCTTCGGCGTTAAAGCCTCCGCTGGCGCTGCTGTGGTCTCATGTAAACTGGGGGGGAGCAGGGGTACATGTTATGGAAGAGTCGTCACCAGTTGTAGCAAATGGCATAGTTTATGTGGGCTCAATGGATGGCAAATTATATGCCTGGGACACGGCAACCGGGGCTCCTATTACAGGGTTTCCAGTGAGTACAGGCGGGATATGGATTGAGTCATCACCGGCCGTAGCAAATAATATAGTTTATGTAGGTTCATATGTTGGCAACTTATATGCCTGGAACGCGGGAACCGGGGTTCCTATTGCGGGGTTTCCTGTAAGTACAGGCGGTATTATCACGTCATCGCCAGCCATAGCAAATGGTATAGTTTATGTAAGTTCGTATGATGGCAACTTATATGCCTGGAACGCGGCAACCGGAGTTCCTGTAGCGGGGTTTCCTGTAAGTACAAGCACTGTTATCTATTGGAGTTATTCGTCGCCGGCCATAGCAAACGGTATAGTTTATGTAGGTTCGTATGTTGGCAACTTATATGCTTGGAACGCGTCAACCGGGATCCCTGTTGCGGGGTTTCCTGTAAGTACAGGCAATACTACCGCGTCATCGCCTACCGTAGCAAACGGATATATATATATCGGCGATCAAAATAATACGGTTAATGGGATCAACATAACAAGCGGAATTATAGAATGGCAATATGTTTTACCTTCAAACTTCAGCCTTACAGGAGGTGCTGACTATAGCTCGCCTGCCATTGCGGAAAATAAATTATTCATGACATCGTTCCAGGGAAACGGCATATTTGTGTTTTGTATGGCTTCCCCGACCATGACGCCTACTTATACGGTTATATCAAATACATTCACAGCGACGCCTGGCGCGTCGGCTACGTATTCGCCGACGATTACCTGCACACAGCCGTCTGTTTACGATGTCGGGCTTACAGCACACAAGACCGCTATTGGCGAGGATATAGCGCCTGGAGCGGAATACACCTACACACTGGAACTGACGAATAACGACGCGTATCCGGCCGAAAATATCAGGGTGTGGGACACCATACCCGGTTGGGTGAGTTTTGTATCGGCGGGATCCGACGCGTATCTGACAATAAGCGGGAATTACCTGCTGTGGGAACTTCCTGCGGCATACGTGTTAAACCACGGTGATACGGCAAGGATAATGCTCACGGTAAAGATAAGCAGCATGCCGGCGGATGGGGTGATAACCAATGTTTTCATGGCTGATTATAACGACCCGGTGCATAACACGCCGGCTAACAGGCACCCGCCTGTTACGTCGAACCAGTCGTTTTATCCCGGCGCCGTGCCTGTGGTCTTCCCGAACCCATTCAGTGAATCAGGCCGGGTCAGGGAAATGAAATTCACGAACATAACGCCCGACTCAAATGTGAATATATACACGCTGTCCGGGGAAAGAGTGAGGAGCATGTACTGCGTGGATATAACAGTAAAATGGGATCTAAGGAATAATGAAGGCGCGGCAGTGTCGCCGGGGATATATTATTATGTCATAAATAATCTGACCAGCGGGCAGGTTAGGAAAGGGAAGATTTTCATAATACGGTAATTAGTTGTAGGGGCGGGACTCGGCCCGCCCGACGAGGGCATTAAATCAATGCAATGCAAGGCAAGGCGGGCGCGCCAAGTCGCGCCCCTACTAAACCCCGACCTTCCAGTAATCCCGGTCCAATGACCAGTACTGTATCGCCTCAGCTATGTTTGATGTCGATATATTCTCCGCCTGTTCCATACCCAGCCACGGAATGTCCATAAGCCATTTAAAGTTATTGAACCCCAAACTAATAGTAATATCTAATAGTGATATATGGCGACAGGCATTGACAAGGCCATAATCAGGGGATATACTTAATGCTGGTTATTATTTCGAACCGTTTTAAGGGGGGCGAATTGCTTAAAGACGGATTTTGCAATAAAATATACGCTGTCATTTTCATATTGCTTACAAATATCCTGTGTATTTCATCATATTTGCATGCCGATGTCTGGGCAGACAGGCACGGCACAATAAGTACGGCGGGAAATGTTGATACAGGCACAAGATACAACCCGTCTTCGGCGTTAAAGCCTCCGCTGGCGCTGCTGTGGTCTCATGTAAACTGGGGGGGAGCAGGGGTACATGTTATGGAAGAGTCGTCACCAGTTGTAGCAAATGGCATAGTTTATGTGGGCTCAATGGATGGCAAATTATATGCCTGGGACACGGCAACCGGGGCTCCTATTGCAGGGTTTCCAGTGAGTGCAGGCGGGCAATTAGAGTCATCACCGGCCGTAGCAAATAATATAGTTTATGCAGGTTCGTCGGATGGCAACTTATATGCCTGGAACGCGGCAACCGGGGTTCCTGTTGCGGGGTTTCCTGTAAGTACGGGTAATTATGTTTTTCCATCACCGGCCATAGTAAATGGGATAGTTTACGCAGGCTCGAATGATAATAACTTATATGCCTGGAACGCGGCAACCGGAGTTCCTGTTGCGGGGTTTCCTGTAAGTACAGGCGGTATTATCATGTCATCACCGGCCGTAGCAAATGGAATAGTTTATGTAGGTTCGTCGGATAACAAATTATATGCCTGGAACGCGGCAACCGGGGGTCCTGTTGCGGGGTTTCCTGCAAGTACAGGCAATTTTATTTTTTCGTCGCCGGCCATAGCAAACGGTATAGTATATATAGGTTCGTCGGATAACAACTTATATGCCTGGAACGCGGTAAATGGGGCATCTGCTTTTTCTGTAAGCGCAAACTTTATTTATTCATCGCCGGCCATAGCAAACGGTATAGTATATATAGGTTCGTCGGATAATAAAGTATATGCCTGGGACGCGGCAACAGGGGCGGGCGCGGCAAATTTTCCAGTAACTTTAAACAATATCGCGTATTCATCGCCTGCCGTAGCAAACGGATATTTATATATCGGCGATCAAAATAATACGCTTTACGGGATCAACATAACAAGCGGAATTATAGAATGGCAATATGCTTTGCCTTCAAACAACGGCGCTGAAGCTGTTGACCTTTGTTCGCCTGCCGTTGCGGAAAATAAATTATTCATGACATCGGACCAGGGAAACGGCATATTTGTGTTTTGCATGGTTTCCCCGACCATAACGCCTACTTATACGGCATCGCCAACCAAAACAATTACGAATACAATTACGAAAACCTTTACATTAACCATAACACCATCACAAACTAATACAATTACAATAACAAGAACACCTACGGCCACAAATTCCCCGTCTTCTTCTTCCACGAATACAATGACTTTTACGTCTACGAATTCACACACGCCCACATACTCGGCCACGTCTACGATAACCACAACCTCCATGAATACGGCCACGGAAACGCCGACAATAACGAACACTTGCACCGTGACTCCAACGCATACAGCAACGCTGACTTTCAGCGCAACAAGCACCGGTACATACACAAGGACTGTTACGCCCACGCATACATGGACTGCGGTAAACAGCGTGACAAATACATATATTGCCACGCCCACATATACAGGCACGCCAACAGCCGCACAAACCGGTACGAACACGCTCTCCGCGACCGGGACGTTTACTGCGGCTATGTCGAATACATTCACAGCGACACAAAGCGCGTCGGTTACGTATTCGCCGACGATAACCTGCACCCAGCCGCTTGTTTACGATGTCGTGCTTACAGCACACAAGACCGCGATTGGCGAGGACATGGCGCCTGGGGCGGAATACACATACACGCTGGAGCTGACGAATAACGACGCGTATCCGGCCGAAAATATCAGGGTGTGGGACACCATACCCGGTTGGGTGAGTTTCGTATCGGCGGGATCCGACGCGTACCTGACAATAAGCGGGAATTACCTGCTGTGGGAACTGCCCGCTGCATACGTGTTAAACCCCGGTGATACGGCAAGGATAATGCTCACTGTAAAGATAGGCAGCATGCCGGCGGACGGGGTGATAACCAATGTTTTCATGGCTGATTATAATGACCCGGTGCATAACACGCCTGCTGACAGGCACCCGGCCGTGACGTCGAACCAGTCGTTTTATCCCGGCGCCGTGCCCGTGGTCTTCCCGAACCCGTTCAGTGAATCAGGCCGGGTCAGGGAAATGAAATTCACGAACATAACGCCCGGCTCAAATGTGAACATATACACGCTGTCCGGGGAAAAAGTGAGGAGCATGTACTGCGTGGATATAACAGTGAAATGGGATCTAAGGAATAATGAAGGCGCGACAGTGTCGCCGGGGATATATTATTATGTAATAAATAATCTGACCAGCGGGCAGGTTAGGAAAGGGAAGATTTTCATAATACGGTAACCAGAAACCGTACCAGACCAGGATTGAGCATTGATAAAATATTTGGATTGTATTTAAACCCCGACCTTCCAATAATCCCGATCCAGTGACCTGTACTGTATCGCCTCGGCTATGTTTGATGTCGATATATTCTCCGCCTGCTCCAGATCCGCAATCGTCCTGCTCACTTTTAATATCCTGTCATAAGCCCTTGCGGAGAGTCCCAGGCTTTCTATCGCGTTTTTCAGCAGGCCCTGCGAGTCCGCATCCAGCTGGCAGTATTTTCTTAGGTGTTTCGGGCCCATGTGGGCGTTGAAATATATTTTTGTGCCTTTAAAGCGCGCTTCCTGGATTTTCCTGGCGTTGTTTACTCGCTGCCTTATGACTTCCGAGGATTCGGCCTCAACTTTTGATACCAGTTCGTTGTACTGCACAACCGGGACGTCCACGTGAATATCTATCCTGTCAAGCAGCGGGCCTGATATTTTGCTTATGTATTTTTCCCTCTGCTGAGGTGAACATGAGCAGGCTTTTGTGGGGTGCGTGAAGTAGCCGCAGGCACAGGGGTTCATGGCCGCAAGCATCATGAACCGCGAGGGATATGTAATTGACGTCGCGGCGCGGCTTATCGTCACCATGCCGTCCTCTAACGGCTGGCGCAGGACCTCAAGCACGTTCCTGTTAAATTCCGGAAGCTCATCCAGGAACAACACACCGTTATGCGACAGCGAAACTTCGCCTGGCCTTGGTATGGCCCCTCCTCCTATAAGCCCGGCGTCTGATATGGTGTGATGCGGGGAGCGGAACGGGCGGGTGGCTATTAGGGCGGATTTTTCCCTCATAAGGCCAGATACGCTGTGTATTTTGGTGGTTTCAATCGCTTCTTCGAGGTTCATATCGGGCAATATGGAGGGGAAGCGCCTTGCCAGCATGGTTTTACCGGACCCTGGCGGGCCTATCATTAGCAGGTTATGGCCGCCTGCGGCTGATATTTCCAGCGCGCGTTTTATGTACTGCTGGCCCTTAACTTCTGAAAAGTCCACGTTATACACCGATGCTTTGGAGAAAACCTCAACCATGTCTATATGATGGGGGGGTATCCCGCATATGTTATTTAAAAAATTGATTATTATTTTCAGGTTTTCCACGGGTATTATATCCATGCCTTCCACAACAGCCGCTTCATCCGCGTTTGCCATGGGCAATATCACGCCTTTATAACCCATTTCCCGGGCAAGCAGGGCTATGGACAGACAGCCTTTAACTGCGTTGATGGAACCGTCAAGCGAGAGTTCGCCTATAATAAGGTAATCTTCCAGCTTGTCATGGTTTATCAGGCCGTCCGCGGCCATTATGCCTACGGCGATGGGAAGGTCAAAAGAAGGGCCTTCTTTTTTCCTGTCAGCGGGAGACAGATTTATCGTGATTTTTTTGTTGGGAGGGAACCGGTATTCTGAGTTATTTACCGCAGACTTCACGCGGTCCTTGCTTTCTTTGACCGATGTGTCCGGAAGGCCCACTACGGAAAAACCCGGGAGCCCGGGCGATATGTCCACTTCAACTTCAACCTCATACGCGTCAATACCTAAAATAGCGGCAGACTTAACTTTGCTTAACATTTGTGAGAACACCCCTCTATAAAAGTGTAACTACCTATGTTGGATATTATATAACAAATTCTGATAAAGGCAATTAAAAATTCAAAATTAAAAATTTAAAATTATGGTGGCGCTCCGCGCTTTATTATAATAATGCGAGGAGCTTAAGCGACGAGCATAGACGATAATTATTAATTTTGCATTTTTAATTTTTAATTGCCCAACCCCAGTTGTGATATAATATAAAATATGAAAAAATACAACGTAATTATAGCCGGGGCAGGGCTTGCGGGTTTAAGCCTGGCAAAAGAGCTTGCGGGATCCGGATTATCGGTCCTCGTGATAGACAGGAAAAAAAGCGCCGGTGAGGTGCGGTATTATTCCTCGGGCACTTTCATGAACGTGGATGAATCCGGTATACCGGGAGAGTTTTTGCATGCCATAGATAAGGCGGTTTTTTGTTCTAAAAATATATCCTGCACTAAAAATATCAGCGGTTGTTACGTGATAGACAGGGTTAAACTTTATAACTGGATGGAAAGCGCCGCACTAAAAGATGAAAATATAAAAATCCGCTACGGCTGCGAGGTGAAGTCCGCAGGATACAGGCATGGAAGAATCACAGGCATCAGTTACCTGGACCATGGAAGGCAGGTTGAGGCAATTGCCGATATCTATGTTGATTGCACGGGAACAGCCGCTGTCCTGGGCAGAAAAGCGGGTTTGACGCCTAAAAAAAGCGTCATGGCCCTCGGAGTGGAACACCTGGTACCCCTAAAAGACGATTTAAGGACTGTTTTCCTGTACACCGGAGGGAACTTGGGAGGCGGGTATGGCTGGGTATTTCCGAATTCCAGGCAGCAGGCAATCACGGGAGTGGGCCTTATCAAACCAAAACTTTTCCATAAGATAAATGAAATATTTGCGGAGATGTGGAACAAAAGAAATATTTCCGGGATATGCAAACACAGGTCAATTGCGAAGAATTTTGCGGCACTGCGTACGGGCAGGCCGCTCGGCAGGTTTGTAAAAGGTAATATCATGATATTGGGTGACAGTGCGCACCAGGCAAGCCCGCTTTTAGGCGAGGGCATAAGGTTCATACTCGACGCGTCAACGGAAGCCGCAGCGTCCATAAAACAGGCGTTTTTATCGGGCGATTTAAAGCGCATACACACATACGGCAGGGCCTGGAGAAAAAAACATTACAAAAATTTCAAATTCCTGTATTTTATACAAAAAATAATGAAGGTGGTTTCCATGAATGATTTCATAATGGACAAAGGTGTCAGGGTGCTGCGCTGCTGCAATGAGCGCCAGTACAGGCGGGTATTAAGCGGCGATATAGACTTTGGATTTTTATTGTTTATAGCCGTTGATGCCTGGTATCAAATAAAGATATTGAAAAACAGGATTTAATCCGTATAATATTTATAAATACAGCAGAGGTGTTTTGTGAAAAATATAATAGCCGAAAGAATGGATAAGGTTCCTGAATCATTCATAAGGGAAATACTCAAAGTAACCGATGCGGCCCATGTGATCTCATTCGCCGGGGGCCTGCCAAGTCCTGATACATTCCCGGTCAGGGAAATTGCCAAAGCCTGCGAAACAGTCCTGGCAACTGACGGCCAAAAGGCTCTTCAGTACGCATCGACAGAGGGGTATTTTCCCCTGCGGCAGTACATAAGCGGCAGGTACATGGAAAAACACGGGTTAAAAATAAAACCTGAGGACATACTGATAACCACGGGATCACAACAGGCTCTTGACCTGGCCGGTAAGGTCCTTATTAACCCGAAAGACAAGGTGCTCATTGAGGGCCCGGGTTATCTGGGCGCCATACAGGCCCTGTCGGTTTTTTCCCCGGTTTTTAAGACCGTACTGATGAAGGATGACGGCGTGGACCTCGAAGGTTTTAAAAAAATATGCTCTAAAAATGCTATTAAATTGTTTTACGGCGTCCCAAACTTCCAGAATCCGTCGGGTATAACTTACAGCGGATCTGTGAGGAACAATCTTGCGTTATTGCTTGAAAAGTACGGGGTTCAATTTATCGAGGATGATCCGTACGGTGAACTGCGGTTTATAGGGGAAGCCCTTTCCCCCGTAAAGTCTTACTATAAAAACGGCATATTATTGGGTTCGTTTTCCAAGGTTGTGGCCCCGGGGTTGAGGCTGGGCTGGATAACAGCCCCGCAAAATATAATGAAAAGCCTGGTCATCGCGAAACAAGCTGCTGATTTGCACACAAATTCACTGAGCCAGAGGATATTATACAGGTACCTCATGGATAATAACGAGGATAAACACATTCAGGACATAATAAAAGTCTACAAATATCAGTGTGATGTAATGATCAAGGCCATAGAGGAATACTTTCCGGATTCCATCAGGCATACCAGCCCCGAGGGCGGCATGTTCTTATGGGTAACGCTTCCAAAAAAACTGAATTCCAGGGATTTGTTTAACAATGCGATAAAACAAAATGTCGCATTTGTGCCGGGCGCGCCTTTTTACGCCAACGGCGGCGGTGAAAATACAATGCGGCTGAACTTCTCAAATTCTTCGCCGGATAAGATAAAGGAAGGGATAGCAAGGCTTGGGAAAGTCATAAAAAAAATGCTCAAATAAGTAATTTAAATGCTTTGCGCCATCTTAATAACGTTCGAGAATCGAGAACTCGAGATTTGATTAACACGCCTTCGCAAGTACGCTTCGGCGTGCGAGCCAAGTTTGGAAGGTATTATATAAAACACTTATTCGATCCAGAAGGAAATAACCTCGAGATTTTTGTTTGCCTGCCTTAACCGGTTTGAGAGGACTTTCACCAGGATATCAACGATCTTAAGCGCAGTTTGAGGCGCTTTGGCGCGCAGGGCCATGTAATTGTCCCTGGTTATTGTAAGGACTACAGTATCGGACGAGGCTTTGGCCGCGGCCGAGCGGGGCAGGCCGTCTAAAAGGGCCATCTCTCCAAAAAACTCACCCGGATTTATGACCGCTATGGTATTTTCTGTTTCCTTTACTTTCTTGGTTATCTTGACTGAACCGTTTTTAATCACGTACATCTTGTCCCCGGCACTTTCTTCGGGGAATATTGTGCTGCCTGAAGAAAATGATTCTTCAGTGCATATGGAACTTATTGCGTCGGCATCTGTGGCGTTTAGGTCCTTAAAACCTTTGTTTTGCAGAAGAAAATCAGCTGAACCCATGGTCAACCTCCGGTGAATTTAGATTAATTTTATGATATTTTAAACCTAAAACAGTAAAGTGTAAAGGAGAAAAAGGCGGACATTTAGGTGGATATTTCTATCAGTAATAATTGCGCGTGATTTTAGGCTTATTATCGTTATCATCCTTTTTAAGTTTAAAATGTGGAGGTTCCTGTGCTGAGTCAGGCACAGACGGCGGTTTATGCGGTCCCTGTGGGGTCATGGGATGCCTGGGAGCAAGGGGTACAGAACCCGATGCCTGAATGGGCGATATTGCACCTACGTTATATATGCCTGTACCGTGTACGGGTTCCACGGGAATGACAGGCATTTGCACGGGTGGTTTTTTAAATTCAGGAATATTATCATCAGGCAGTTCGCTGCCGTCCGCAGGTTTTATGTTTGTTTCCATGTAATCTTCAGAAGGTAATTGAAAGGGACCTGAATCAAAGGCGGGTTTTTCCGGGCCTTCCTGTATATGTTTGTATTCACTGTTTGCAACAGGCTCGCCTAAACGGGCTTCTATGATATTTGGCTGGAACCACGGATTATCTTCGGGCCTTGGCGGAAGGTCTATTATGTTGTTCGATGGGGAATTGTCATTTATTACTTCAAACACCGGCTGTGGCACTGAAACAGGCATTACAGGAGCGTGCTGGGATGTCATGGGCGGCGGTGGAGGCGGAACAACAAAAGCCGGGGCAGGCAAAGGTACAGGGGTTGTTTTTTCGGGATTTAGGGCGGCATCCGGCCCGGCTTCTCCGGCTAATTTTTTCTTCATTTTTTCTTTCATAAGCTTCATGTATTCGTTTGGGTCTATTACTTTTGCCGGTGATGCAGCGGGTTCAGGCAATTTTGCGGGCGCTGCAGGGGATGTCTGCTGCATTAAAGGCGGGGCAGGAGGAGGCGCTGTTTTCTTCTCAGTCATTTTATCCTTGAGATTTTTCATATAATCTTTTTCGTCTTTTTCTTCCATCGGGGGGGGAGGCGCGGACTGTTTTGACATGCCTTCGGGTTTTTTATCTATATACAGGCTGAACAGCTGCTTTACGTTTTCAAATGTCATGGATTTCATCCCGGCGATCCTTTGCATGGCGTCTTCGACCATGTTGCCGGTTTCATGAATTCTTATATGTTTTGTGAATTCAGCTACTGATTTATCGACACTGCCGCGGTTCTGGTAGAGCTGGCCCAGCATATAGTGGGAATTCGCGTAAGTAGGGTCGAGGGAAACAGCCTTTTTGTACATCTTAACGGCAATGTCGGGCTTGTCAATTTTATCGTATATGAGTCCGATAGTATTATAAAGCTTTGCGCTTTTCGGGTTTAATATCAAGGCCTTTTCAAATGATTGTATTGCTTTTTCATAGCTTTCCTTATGCTGGTAAGTATAGCCCAGATTGACATACGCGCTTAAATAATTCGGGTCAATGTTAAGCGCTTTTATAAATGAGTCTATGGCCTTATCTTCCATGTGGCGTTCCAGGTAGGCTACGCCTAGGTCATGGACTGTTTTGGCTTTGTTGACATTTTGTTTTACGGATTCCTGAAGTTTGGCTATGGCATCATCCATGCCCCCGCTGCCTTTTATGAATGAGTCAATGCCGAGATGGTAGAGGCGTTCCGAGAAAACAGGGTCCAAGTCTCCGGCCTTTTTGAACATCTGGAGGGCTTTCTCGTATTTGCCGGTATCGTAGTAAACGTTACCGAGGTTGTTATACAGCACCGCAGCGCCCGGATTGTGTTCCACGCCTTTTTCATACACAGATACGGCGTCGGTATACTTGCCCTGGCGCGCGAAAAGCAGGCCGAGATTGTTGAACGCTTCGATATGATGGGGGTTTATGTTTACGAGTTTCTTGAATATGTCATAAGCCGGTCCGTACTGCTGCATGTCTGCGTAAACAAAGCCAAGGTTAAAAAGCGCGTCCTCGTCCTTAGGGAAGAGTTTAAGCGCGTTTTCAAATTCCTTAACGGCCCTGTCATAATCATTGCTGTTGGCATAATCAAGCCCTTTTTTAATGTGTTCCTGTTTCTTTTCTTCGTCAGTCTTGAATAGTCCCATTATTTAAAAGGCTCCTGTAAACAGATAGATACAAAACTGGTTCAAATCCAAACTCGTCAGTACTTCATGTCCACTTTTAAGCCGATATTAAAACCGCTGAAGTTAAAGGGAACAGCGCTGCCGCCGCTGTCTTTTAGAAGGTCGCCTTTATTCATATGAGTCACAAAATTCAGATCCACGTTCTTGTCGGCGCTCATGGACGCGACATTGGCGAGCCTGTAGCCCAAAGTCAAGCCCGCGGACACGGGTTCGCTTATCTGGTAGCTTATTGTAGTTCCTATGTCAAGGGTAAAGCAGGAACCACTGAACGCCTGGTCCTCAAAACCGGGCGTGAGATTGTCCGTTATTGTGGCTTTTGCAAAAGAGTATCCAGCAAACACATCGGCCGATATTTCAACCGGGCTTTCAGGGATGGCAAAACTATATGAAGCGCCTGCCATGACGGGGATAAGGGTATCTTTAATCGTGTAGCTTGCGGAGACGAGATTACCCAATTCTCCGGTATAGTTCCCCTGGCCCGAGCCAATAAGTTCAAAACGCAGCCCAAGGGACAGCGGAAGGTCTTTTATCAGCGTGAGTCCCAGGTCAACTCCGACTACGTAACCGCCGCTTATAGAATTAATATTTGCGTTGTTCAACGACAGGGTAGTATATCCAGCCCATATATCCACCACGCCCATGTATGTTGCAGATTCTTTTTTAATTACAGGCAGGGCAGGTTCAGCTTCGGTAGCTGATGCAGACTCGTCAACTGTGGTGGGCATATCTTCAAGATTTTCATCATCTGCAGCAAATACAGGAAGCACAAAAACAGCTATAATCATTAGCATCATCAAAACAAGACTAATTTTTTTCATAAAACCTCCTTGAAATTTGTCTATACAAGAATTATATACATACTTCTGGAACTAATCAAGTTTTTTGTTAGTAATTTTGTTTGTGATTTTAATGATATTGCCGATCCGCCTCCGCAAAGTTTCGGCGGACTTTTTCGGATCATTCGGTGAGGTGCCCATGGGCACAGTCAGTTTCTTAAGCCTTATGTAGGGGCGGTACTCGGCCCGCCCACTGCGGGTTTTTGAAAAAAGAGTTATATTGGGATTTATAGTTTCAATATGGTATTATAAATAAGCATGATAATAAATTATTGATTTAAAGAGGAGCATTTATGAAAATAACATTCGAAGAAATAAAGAACAGGAAATCCGTAAGAACTTTTGAGGATAAACTTCTGGAACCCGCAGCGAAAGAAGCGCTTGTTTCATTTCTCAAGTCAAACCAAACAGGCCCTTTCGGCAGTACTGCCAGGTTTAAACTTGTTGACCTGACCGGCGCTGGGCAGGAAGAACTGAAACAGCTTGCCAGTTACGGCAATATACGGGGGCCGAAATATTTTATGGCCGGCGTTGTAAAGAAATCCACGGCGGCAATACTGGACTACGGTTATCTTATGGAAAAAAATATTCTCGCGGCCATGACGCTTGGTCTTGGCACCTGCTGGGTCGGCGGGACTTTCAGCAGGGCCGGTTTTCTTCAGAAGATAAATGCCGGGGCCGGGGAAGTTGTGCCTGCCATAGTGCCTTTGGGGTATGCGGCAAAAAACCGGGACGTGTCCGACACGGCCACGCGGCTTTTTGTGGCGGCTGATACAAGAAAGCCGTGGAAAGACATGTTTTTTGACGGAAACCATGAAACGCCGCTTACGGAAGACGCGGCAGGAAGTTATAAGATCCCGTTTGCCGCGCTGCGTTACGCGCCTTCCGCTTCCAATAAACAGCCTTGGCGTATGATCAAGGACATTGCCCGGTTTCACCTGTTTTTGGAACGCACTCCGGGGTACTGGAAGGAGTCGCGGGAAGACATACAGCTCATGGATATGGGCATAGGCATGTGCAACTTTGACGTTGCGGCGGAAGAAATAGGCCTTAAAGGAGTATGGAAAATAGGTGCAACAGTAAAGGGCAAAGAGGGATGGGAATACGTGGCTACAAGGCAATAAACCATAATTTTAAATTTTGAATTGTCTTTTCCCCCGTTTTATCGGTTTGACTTTTATTATCTTTTATTATACTATTATCAAAGTTTATTACTGCGCGAATCTGAATTTTTTACGGAGGAATATATGAAAAAACGTTTTGTGATGTTCATGTTTGTTCTAACCCTGGTGTTTTCTTTTGCTGTCAAAGCCGACAAGCAAAAAGACGCTTACGAGGCGCTAAAGCCGTTTATGGAAGTTTACGCCATAATACAGGAAAGTTATGTTGATGAGGACAAGACGGTTCCAAAAGACCTCGCGGAATTCGCCATAAAGGGAATGATCGAGCATATAGACCCATTTTCGCAGTATATGGATCCGCAGGCTTATAAGGACATGAGCGATGATACAAAGGCTCAGTTTGGCGGGCTCGGCATAGAGATATCAGTAAAGGACGGGCAGTTGATAGTTGTTTCTCCCATAGAGGACACTCCGGCTTATAACGCGGGCATAAAATCCGGTGACAAGATCATGATGATAGAAGGCGAGACGACCGACGGGCTTGATGTCATGGACGCCGTCCACAAACTTCGCGGTGATGTGGGAACAAAGGTCACCATATCGGTCCAGCGCGGCAATTCCCCGGATTACAAGGATTACACCATTCAGCGCGCCGTTATAAAGATCGAAACTGCACGGTGCAATACGATCGGCACGGACGTCGGTTATATAAGGATAAACCAGTTCATGGGAGACGGTTCGGATATAGTTGAAAAGGGCCTGAAAGAGTTCAACAAAGACAAGATCAAAAAACTCGTCATAGACCTGCGCGACGATCCGGGAGGATTGCTTGACCAGGCGGTAAAAATATCGGATCTGTTCCTTCCGAAGGACAAACTTATCGTATACACCGAGGGCAGGTCAAAATCAAAAGGCATAGAATTTAGATCGGAAAACGGCGAATTGTATAAGGGCGATATAGTCGTGTTGATCAACGGCGGAAGCGCATCCGCCTCCGAGATCGTGGCAGGCGCGCTGCAGGACCACGGACGCGCCATCATAGTGGGAACACAGTCGTTTGGAAAGGGTTCGGTCCAGACTATAATACCATTGTCGGATAAGTCCGCGCTTCGTTTGACCACGGCCACATATATGACCCCGAGCGGGAAGAAGATACACGGGGTGGGAATCACCCCGGACATAGTCATGGAGGAAGAGATTCCTTCAAGTTACACTGCCTCCCTGTTTGACAAGAATGTTTTCGAGGATTTTGTAAAAGAATACCTGAAAAAACACCCGGAAGGGATCGATACTACAAAGAAAAAGAGTGTGAAAGTTTCCGAGTCCGACGTCAAGGTCCTTTTCAAGAAAAATGAGGACCAGCAGCTTATGGAGGATTTCGGTAAATACCTGAAATCGCAGAAAGTGGAGATTAAAATACAGGAACTTGCGCAGGATAAGAACGTCATACTAAAATGGATAAAAGTTGAAGTTGCCAAAAACTTAAAAGGCAGGATCGCGTCGAGGAAGGCGGCTATCGAAAATGACACGCAGGTAAAGCGCGCGATCGATATATTGAACACCATGGACAAACTGAGAAAATCATAAACATGAAAAAAACTTCTTCGTCCATACTGGCGGTTATACTGCTGATCGCGGCCGGAGTTTTTATTTTTTATAAGTATTATTACATTCCCAGGGTTACACGGGCCGCTGCCGCCATAAGAAAGTCGGTGGACGGTTTTGTGACCATAAAGATCCTCGTTGACCCGCTTCTTATAATAAGCAAAAAAGAGGAGGGTATTTATGACCTGACGGCAAGGATGCCAATGCGTTTTGACAATGCTTCACTTAAAAGTGCCATAACTGAAATGCTTTCAAAAATAGAAGGCGCATCGGTTACTTTTAACGAGGTAAATACCGAAAAAGTCCAGAGTCTGGCCGCGACAATCGAGTCTCCTTACTCTGTCATATGCAGGCTGCGGTTTGTAAAAAGCTCAAAACCCAAAATAGCCGTTATCCTCGATGACTGGGGATATCATAATAACGGCCTGGGTTACCTGTCTTCCATCACCCTTCCTTTTACAATCGCGGTTTTGCCGGGATTGCGTTATACAAAAGAAGCTGCGGAAACGGCATATAAAAATAAAAAAGGCATAATGCTTCATCTGCCCATGCAGCCCGAGAAAAAAGTTCCCCTGGAAAAAATAACCGTTATGGCCGGTATGAACAGGGACAAAATAGTTGAAATAGTCGATACTCTGGTCTCTGAGGTGCCCCATTACACAGGGGTGAATAATCATATGGGTTCGCTTGTGACGGCTGACAAAACAGCGATCTCCACTGTATTGGAAGTCTTAAAGGACAGAAATTACTTTTTTATAGACAGTCTGACCACGCCTAAGACCGTGGCGTATAAAACGGCGAGGGATATGGGAATGAGATGGGGCAAAAGGGATGTATTTATAGACAATCAAAAAGAGTCTTCTTATAATGAAAAGCAGATCAATGAATTAAAATCCGTTGCGCGCAAAAAAGGCTGGGCCATAGGCATAGGCCATGACGATCCGGTGACTCTGTCGACACTCGCGCGCATGATGCCGGAAATCGAGTCTGAGGGCTTTGAATTCGTGTATGTCGCGGAGTTGTTGCAGTGAAAATTAATGCGGGAAGAGTATCAGAGACAAGAGACTGGAGCTTAGAGGAAAAAATGTTGTTTTTTTACTCCCTTCTCCAGTCTCCGGTCTCTTAAACTCTCCGAAGTTTTATGTATATCCTCGGCATCGAAACATCCTGCGATGAAACATCAGCTGCTGTTTTAAAAAACGGCAGGGTTTTATCAAACGTGATTTTCTCGCAGATAAAGACCCACCGCGTTTACGGCGGAGTGGTGCCGGAGATCGCGGCCAGGGAACACATGAGCAAGCTTCCGCTTGTGGTGGAAGAAGCCATTGACAAAGCAGGCATTACTTTTAAGGTCCTTGACGGCGTGGCAGTTACGTACGCTCCGGGCCTTGCGGGAGGACTGATAGTCGGATTATCCTATGCAAAAGCATTAAGTATTGCCTTGAAAATAAAGTTAATCGGCGTAAACCATATAGAGGCGCACCTGTTAAGCCCTTTTATTGAGTTCCGGGATATTTCTTTCCCTTACCTGGGCCTTGTAATATCCGGCGGGCATACAAATGTGTATGCGGCAAACGCATTTGGAGACTATGAACTGATAGGAAGCACCAGGGATGACGCGGCAGGCGAGGCTTTTGACAAGGCGGCCAAGATGCTCGGGCTGCCTTATCCGGGCGGCCCTGCAATATCAAAAGCCGCTATGACCGGGGACTCGTCAAAGATCATATTTCCCCAGGCCCAGATGAAGGATAAAAGCCATGATTTTTCCTTTAGCGGGATCAAAACAGCCGTGTTATATTATATACAGAGGAACAAGGCGGCCATTGACAAAGGCGATGTCACGGTCAATGACATAGCGGCGGCGTTCCAGAAATCCATAGTGCGCTCCATATCAAATAAAATGAGGCGTATTTATGAAGAGTATAAAATAAAAAGCATTGCAATATCGGGCGGCGTGGCCGCAAATGCGCATTTAAAGGGCGAACTGGAACGTTTCGCCCGGGATAATAATATGAGGTTCTACGTTCCGTCCATGAAGCTTTGCACAGATAACGGCGCCATGATAGCATACACGGGATGGCAGTACTTAAAAAACGGGGTATCGTCATCCATGGACCTGGAAATACAGCCGGAACTGCCGGCTTTAAATTCAAAATAATTGCGGAGGCAAAATGAACATTGATGTGATGACAATCCAGGACATGACAGTAAGGGTAATAATGATAGTGTTGCTTGCCGGTGTTGTCGGGTTTGACAGGGAGATGCGCCACAAACCGGCGGGAACAAAAACCCACATACTCGTAGGTTTGGGTTCCGCGGTGTTTACCATGATGTCCATATACTTTTATATAAAGTTTGCGGGAAAAACGCAGGTGGATCCGAGCAGGATAGCGGCGCAGATAGTTACAGGCATCGGTTTTTTAGGAGCGGGCACTATAATACAGTTCGGCGGTTCCGTTATAGGGCTTACCACGGCGGCAAGTTTGTGGAGCGTGGCCGGCATAGGCGTGGCGGTAGGCGCGGGGAACTACTACCTTGCGGCGCTTTCCACAGCGGTAATAATGGTTGTGTTCATGGTCATCAACAAATTAGGTTACCTGCTTGAGAACAAGGTCATAAACAGGATGCGAAAGAAAAAAGCAAAGAAAAAATGAATTTATTTGAACATGTAAAGAAATTCCCGTTCATAGCCGCGCCTCTTGCCGGCTACACCGACCATCCTTTCCGTAAACTATGCAGGGAATATGGTGCCTCGCTTGCTTACACAGAAATGATAAGCGAGTTTACAATGGCCACGCCCCGCCTGCGTCCAAGGATGGAAAAACTCACATATTTTACCGCTGAAGAAAAACCCGTGGGTATACAGCTATTTGGGAACAAAGCCGGGATGTTCTATGACGCGGCAAAGGCCGCTGAAGAAATGGGTTTTGACATCATAGACATAAATTTCGGTTGTCCCGTGCGCAAGGTCGCGGGTTCGGGCTCGGGCGCGAGCCTCCTGCTTGACCTGCCGCTTGCCGAAAAGATAGTTCAAAATACCGTAAGGGCGGTAAAAATCCCGGTAAGCATCAAAATACGCAGCGGCTGGGATGACACAAAGCAGGTTTTCCTTGATTTCAATAAAATGGCCGAGGATAACGGCGTGTCGGCAGTCACGCTTCACCCGAGAACGCGCATGCAGATGTTCAGGGGGAAATCAAACTGGGAACACATAAAGATACTTAAGTCGGCATCAAAACTTTTTATTATAGGGAACGGCGATGTAACAAATAGTTTTGACGCACACAGGATGCTTAAAGAAACCGGTTGTGACGCCGTAATGATAGGCAGGGCAACAATCGGCAATCCGTTTATATTCAGGGAAATCGCCGATGAATCATACACACCCACGCTGAGGGAACGCATTTTAACCGCAGCAAGGCACTTTGAACTGCTGCATTCACTAAAAGGAAGGTTCGGTATGCTTGAAGCGAGGAAATATTTCAATAAATACTTAAAGGGTTTTGACCGCGCTTCGGATGTAAGGCAGGTGCTTATGAAGATGGAAGATAAGGAAGAAATACTCAACTTTTTGAAAAACATGCCGGAAGCGCGGGCAATCGAAAATGACGGGTTTTAGAGACAAGAGACTGGGAAACAAGAAGAGTATCAGACTTGGTATTTCCAGCTGCATGGTTTAATTTATTGACTTTAATTCCAAGAGTGTGTATAATATATTTAATAATTGTTTGATGTATTAAGCAACAAAAAATATGGATTAATCAAAATCACGCATATTTTACCGGCATATTTGATTAAAATGTTCTTTTTAAAATCTGAGTCATTGTTTTTCTAACATTAAAGGTCTATGGTTGTTTATAAACAATCTGCCTTGAGTCGGAACATAGTACCCAAAACTGTACCTCAAAAACAAGGAGTTTTACAATGAAATTACCTGAATTGAAAATCGGGGATGTTATCGCGAAAGTACCCATAATACAGGGCGGTATGGGAGTTGGTATTTCCTTATCCAAGCTCGCTTCCGCAGTCGCAAACGAAGGCGGGATAGGCGTTATTTCCACGGTTGGTATTTGTTTTAAACAAACTGACGCATTTTCGAATTTTGTCGAGTCAAATAACAGGGCGCTAAGGGAAGAGATCAGAAAAGCAAGGTTAATGACAAAGGGATTACTTGGCGTAAACATACTGGGTGCCATGACAAATTATGATGATATTGTTAGAACGTCCATTGAAGAAGGCATAGACGTAATTATTTCCGGGGCGGGCCTTCCGCTTCATCTTCCGAAATTTAAAATCGAAATGAAATCAAATGTAAAGCTCGCGCCAATTGCCTCGTCAGGCAGAAGCGCGGCAATCATCTGCAAGTCATGGGATTCCAAATATAACTATACCCCTGATATTGTCATAGTAGAAGGGCCGAAAGCAGGCGGACACCTGGGATTCTCGCATAAGGAACTTGAAAATATGGAAGAATATAATATAGAAAAACTCATAGTTGATGTTATTGAAGCCGTAAAGCCTTATGAGATAAAATACGGCAGGAAAATCCCCGTTATAGCGGCAGGCGGCATATACACGGGAACAGATATCGCAAGGATCATGGAGCTTGGAGCTTCAGGCGTGCAGATGGGAACCAGGTTTGTAGCGACTGAAGAATGCGATGCCAGCCCGCTTTTTAAAGAGGCCTTTTTAAACTGCAAGAAAGAAGACATTATACTTATAAAGTCACCAGTGGGGTTACCCGGCCGCGCTATAAAGAACAAATTTCTTGAACTCGTGGCCCAGGGCCATAAAGTTCCCATCAAGTGCCCGTATCACTGTTTAAAAACCTGCAATGTCGAAGACAGCCCGTACTGCATAGCCGCAGCGCTTGTAGCCGCGGCCAAAGGCATACTCAATAACGGTTTCGCGTTCTGCGGGGCGAACGCATGGAGGGTCACTAAGATCGTGACCGTAAAAGAACTGATGCTGGAACTCATCACAGAAGCCGAACTGACCTTCAAAGGCGTGGCTTTAAGCCCGGCAGTTTAGGATACCGCAGGCCTTTAACTTTAATGAGTATAATTGCATTTACAACCGGATATTTAACCCCGCACTGAGATCCAAACCGCTGAAATCAAGCGTTAAAATCGACCCGTCCGCGGCCAGCGCCATATCTCCGGATTTTAAGTCCCCGGCAAATGTCCCGTTTATATTCTTTGTAACATAAAGCAATGGAAAATCCGCGAACCTGTACCCGAAGTTCAGGTTCAGATAGACTGGACCCCATAAATTAAAATTTGCCGACGAATGCACCTCTGCTATTAGCGAAGTTCCCGACGCGGGTATTTTAAAATTCCACATTGCTTTGTCCCCAGGCGTCCAGCCCGGGTCAGTCGTCGAAAAAAAGGATTCCCATGATGCGGATGCAAAACCAACTCCCAGATAAAATGAAGCGCTTACCGACGCGCGCAAAAAAGGAAGTTTGAACGAATATGACGCGCCGGCTAGTACTGGTATCATTGATGAATTGAACCAATTATTCCAGGTATTATCGTATATCTGGCGGCGGAAAGAATTAAAACCTGAAGAAAATGAAAAGAGCCCGCCGGTCCGCAGGCCGGCCGATAAATCCCGGATCGAGGAAAATCCGAAGTTCACTTCCGCATAAAAGCCCTGGGCGTTCGAAACGGTTTGTTTTTTTACCCCATATCCGGCCTGCCGGGCCACGTCCGCCAGGGTATTCAGATTACTATTTATATCTTTCATGCTTGTATAAGCGAAATTATAACCTGCGCCTGTAAAAATGCCGGTTATTTTGAATTCATCGGAGGCATTTGCCATGATTGTTAAGCAACTTGACAGGAACAAAACCGCTGTTATCAAAATATATTTTTTCACTTTTTCTCCTAATTTATATACAGATTAACAGGTAAAAACGCAATAGTCAATTTTTATAATTTGGAAATCGCACAGGAGTATGGGTTGAATGATAATGTCGGAAAACCCAATACAACTATGATTTTTTTTATCGTGTCCGGTATGGCTGTTTCGCGGTATCGTAGTAGTTTTGTATCGGGACTATCGCGTTTTTCGGATTAATAATCCTTTTGACTATCCGCTTAAAACATATTATAATAACAAGTAATTCATACTAAAATGGCTGTTTTGTTTTCAGCCTAAAAGGACTGACTTAATGAAGAAAATGGTAATACGCGGCGGCAGGGCGCTTAAAGGCACTGTCCGGGCCGGCGGTTCGAAAAACGCCACACTGCCTATAATGGCCGCGGCCCTGCTTTCTGATGAACCTTCCACAATATCCGGGATACCCATGGTGCGTGACATCAGGACAATGTCCGAGCTTTTTAAGATACTCGGGGCAAAGGCATATGTGGATAGTCATATGCTTCACGTTCAGCCTGATACAATCAAAAATTTCAGCGCGCCTTATGACCTGGTAAAAACAATGCGTGCCTCAATATATGTACTCGGTCCGCTGCTCGGCAAGTACGGGAAGGCCAAGGTTTCGCTGCCGGGCGGATGCGCCATAGGACTTAGACCCATTGACCTGCATCTTATGGCCATGAAGAAACTCGGGGCTAAAATTGAAATACAGCACGGATATGTGATCGCGTCGGCGAAGAAACTCAAAGGCGCCAGGATAGTTTTTCCCAAGACATCCCTGGGCGCGACTGTTAACGCCATGCTGGCGGCTGTCTTGGCGCAGGGGAAAACAGTCCTTGAAAACGCGTCAAAAGAGCCTGAAATTGCAGAAACTATAAATTTTCTGAAACAAATGGGCGCTAAAATTGACGGCAGCGGCACCGGGACGATCACAATAACCGGGGTGAAAATATTAAACGGAGTAAAAAACTATAATGTAATACCGGACAGGATAGAAGCCGCAACCCTGATTGCCGCTGCGGTAATTACAAAAGGCACGGTGAGTGTTGAAAACGTTTATACCCGGCACCTGGAACTTTTTTTTGAAAAACTTAAGGAAGCCGGCGCCAGGTTTGAGATAAAGGGCAACAGTGTCCGTGTGAAGCCGCATAAAGGAAGGCTTAGGGGTGTGGACATTACAACCGAACCGTATCCAGGGTTTCCAACGGACATACAGGCCCAGTGGATGGCTCTCATGACTTTGGCGCAGGGCGGCGCGATCATAAAGGAAAAGATATGGGAAAACAGGTTCATGCACGTACCCGAGCTCGCGCGCATGGGCGCTGATATCAAAATTGACGGAAACACATCGGTCGTCACAGGCGTCAAAAACTTAAGCGGTGCAAATGTAATGGCTTCGGACTTAAGGGCAAGCGCGGCGCTTATCATCGCGGGACTGGCAGCCGAAGGGGAGACCGAGATAAGAAGGATATATCACCTTGAGCGCGGCTATGAGAACCTCGAGTTAAAACTCGCGGGGCTTGGCGCGAACATCAGGCTTGAAAACGAGGATTCAATATGAAGCTGCAATGGCTTTTCGTCCTGTGCGGGACCGTCATTTTTATTGTTTCTTCCATATTTGCCGCCTTGCTGTCATTCTATTATAATATACCGCCTTATTTTATTTTTTATCTTGTTCTGGCGGCGGCGGTTATGGTCTTTCTTATCACAACTATGTTCCTGCGCAGTTATCATGAAAGCGTGATGCAAATGCTCATAAAAGCCGTAAAAGGCGATTATAAGATTGAAGATGAATACATGAAACAGGCGAGTTTTTCCGCGATAATTGCGGAGTTGAACGAAAAAGATGGTGCTTTGGCGGATAAAATAGTTCTTGAAAAGCAGGATTTTAACCATATCGTGGAAGGCCTTGAAGAAGCCAAGCGTATTTATAACGCGGAACGCGGTAAAAGCGATGAAATCAGAAAAGACATATTGAATATTAAAAGTTTTATCGCGGCAAATATAAGGACATTTGAAAAAGTAAAAGCTATAGGCCTCGAGATAAAAAATACATCCAAGAAGATTGATTCGGCGACACAGAGCGTGCTGAACGACGCCAAGAAGCAGTCTGAAAAGGCGGGCAGAGGGGTCAGGGCCATAGGCAAGGAAATACAAAGTATAACGGAATTGAAACAGTCCATACTATCTTCCACTGAGATCATAAAGGAACTCATAGAAATGTCCAGGAAGATCAAGACTTTTGTTGTCACCATAGTGGATATGACCAAGAAAACCAACCTGCTTGCTTTAAATGCAAGCATTGAAGCCGCGCGCGCGGGTGAGGCGGGAAAAAGTTTTTCTGTCGTCGCCGAAGAGATCAAAAGCCTGGCCGGCAATTCAAACCAGTCTGCCGAGGACATAACACAGATACTTCAGGATGTCCAGAACAGGACCGCGGAAGTTATTGAAATGGTAAAAACGACCGGGAAGATCGAGGAAAACATAAGCACTTTCTACCAGACCGGCGACATATTTATAGATATTGTTAAAGATGTTAAAAGTGTAGAGCGTATAATCGCGTCCATATCCGCGTTCACTGATGAGCACTATACGGACAGCGAACTGATGTTTAAGATTGTAAGTGATTTTTACAAAAAGACCGAGGATCATAACAAACTTGCCGACAGGATGAACACGGAAATAAACGAAATAGACAGGACCGGTTCAAATGTCTATTCGGGAATTGATGAAGTAATAGCGTCCATCAATAAGATCAGGGGATAAACACACATGGAAAATGATAAACCCGCTTTTACGGAAGCCCAGGCGCAGATTGAAAAATTAAAAAAGCTAAAAGAACAAAAAGACAGGTCTGATAAGATAAAAAAAGAGGAAGCGTTCCGTTTTGCGGAGTTTCCACATGCCGTAACGGATTCTGCCCGGCGTGAAGAACCGTCCGTCCGGGACAGCCTCAAAGAAACCGAGGCAGCCGGCCACCTGTCCCGACAGGAGGAATATAAGGGCCGCGGCGTAAAAACAGTAAAAACAAAAAGGGCGCAAAGCGCATCCAGACTGGACAGGAAAAATTTTGACCGTATCGAAAAAACAGTCAAAAAGATAAAGGAATCCGGCAGCGGCATGCGGTTAAGCAATGACATGTTTGTGAACATGCTCCTTGGAAAAATCCTCGGACTGAAAATTGATTTTTCACAGGCAAAGGCTTTGGAAGAAGTAAGGGCTATTATAAACAAAATAAAGGCGGAATAAAGGTGGGGACACGTGAAATTGAACTGCTCCTGGAAAAAAAACGGGGATTCATTGAAACTGCCGTTGTTTTGTGCAGGGAAGAAAACATGCTTATTAAACTTAAAGCTTTCGAAAAAACCGGCGTCGTGGACGCAAAAAAGAATTCAGTTATACAAAGCCTGATTGCCGTTGATATGGAATTAGTGCCTGCCGTGAAATCAAGCCGGTTAATTTCTGAAAACGCAAAACAGATAATTGAAAACATCAATTCATCACTTAATGATTTAATAAAACTTGAAAAAGAGAATGAAGTATTGATAACGCAGGCAGGCGACTCGATTTCAGGCAAATATATTGATTCTTATAAAACGTATAAACGGCTAAAATAAGCCTTTTGAATGCTAAAACACGGTTTCACGGAATTGAAACTAAAAATATTGTTGACAAAAAAAATAAAATTCAGTATTATGTATTCACTTGCTTTAAAACAGTTTATTTTTATATAAAAAAATAAAAGAGGGTGAATATTTCCATGGTAGAGGGTATTATATCCAGTGAAATATACCAGATATTAGAGAAGTCCCTGAATGCCGCGTCTTTACAGCAGCAGATGACGGGAAATAATATTGCCAACGTCAATACTCCGGGCTATAAGCGCTCGGAAGTTGTGTTTCGTAGCAAACTTGACCAGGTTTTAAACGGCATGGAAAAAAGTTATCTTCCGCTTACTGTCACAAATAAGAACCACATTTCTATTGTCCCTGAAATGACCATTGATTCGGTTAATCCCGAGATTATCACAAGCACAGAAACATCTTCAAGAAATGACGGCAATAATGTCGACATTGACATTGAGATGTCAAAAATGGCGGAAAATACCGCTTATTATTCTTCACTCGCTCAGTTGACTTCCATGAAACTCAGCATGCTGTCGGAAGTAATTAAAACGTAATCACTAAAACGGGAGGCATAAATAAATGGGTATTTTCAATGCGTTCGCGATAAGCGCGTCCGGTTTGACGGCGGAGCGTTTAAGGATGGATGTTATTTCCAACAACATAGCCAATGTAAATACGACCAGGACAGTTGAAGGCGGGCCTTATTCGAGGCAGCGGGTTGTATTTGAGCCAAGGGGCGAAAAAACAGGGTTCCTTTTTCCATATGTTTTTGACAGGACAAAACAGGCAAACCAGTTTCAGGGCGTAAAAGTGACCGGGGTTATAGATGACCCGACCCCGCCCAGGCTTATGTATGACCCGGGACATCCTGACGCGGATAAGAACGGGTACGTGGCCATGCCAAACGTAAATATAGTGAAAGAAATGGTCGATATGATTTCTGCCACAAGAGCGTACGAAGCCAATGTAACCTCGATTAATTCGGTAAAAACCATGGCTGCAAAAGCTCTTGAAATCGGCAAGGCATAAGGGGGATAAATAATGTCAGTACCTTTCGCGATGGGAGCCATAGAGGCAATTACAGGAAGTATAGGAATGCCTTCGACCATATTAAATAACACATCCATAGGGGTACAGGCCGCGCAGCAGCCGCTTTCGACCGACCGGGTGGATTTTAAGGAACTTCTCAACACGGCTATAAAATCAGTCAGCGAGACACAGACCGGCGCTGATGACGCGATAGCAAAGCTGGCATCAGGACAGAATATAGAACTTCATAATGTTATGATTGCCGCGCAAAAAGCCCAGCTCACTTTAGAGCTGGCCCTTCAGGTAAAGAACAAAGTTACCGAGGCATATCAGTCTATAATGGGAATGTCGATATAAAAAATAAACGTGAGGTGCACGTGTGAACGAATTCTTATTAAGGACTTGGGAGCGTTTAAAAACATTCTGGCAAAATCTTAGCACTGTGCAGCGGGTTATGTGGGTGTCGATCCCCGCGGCTGTAATAATATTAATAACCGTTATAGCGCTTTATGCCTCGGCGCCCAATTACATGCCTCTTTTTTCGAATTTAAGTTCTGAGGACGCGGGCGCTATTATCAAGCAGTTAAAGGACAAAAAAGTTCCCTATAAGATAGAAGGCGGCGGCAAAGTAATAACCGTACCCACCAAGTTTTTATACGACACAAGGCTGGACCTGGCGACTTTGGGTCTGCCCAAAGGCGGCGGGGTGGGATTTGAAATATTTGACAAAACCAACCTCGGCGTCACTGATTTTACGCAGAGGATTAATTATGTAAGGGCGCTTGAAGGCGAGCTTTCAAGGACCATCGCGGCCATTGACGTGATACAGGAAGCGCGCGTTCATCTTGTGCTCCCCAAAAAAGAACTTTATGAAGAAAGCCAGAAAGAACCTACTGCGTCCGTCCTTGTTAAGATGAGATATGAAGAAAAGCTTACATATGACCAGACTAAAGCCATAGTACATCTCGTGGCAAGCAGCGTTGAAGGTTTGACGCCTGTTAATGTCACAATAGTTGATACCAAGGGCGAAGTTTTAAGCGATATCATCAGGGACGAGCTTACGGAAGACACGGCTTCTTTTTCACTTTCCAAGCAGCTTAAACTTACCAACCAGCAGATAAAGATACAGAAAGATTTTGAAAAAGACATCCAGAGAAGGGTTGAATCAATGCTTGGGCAGGTTTTAGGCGACAGCAGGACAACCGTGCGGGTAACCGCGGAGCTTAATTTTGACCAGGTGGAAAAGAAAGACGAAGTATATGAGCCGATAATAGGCGGAAAAGGCGTATTAAGGAGCTCAAAGAAAAACCTTGAAAGTTATACGGGCGCCGGGGTTTATCCCGGAGGCGTGCCGGGCACCGATTCAAATATACCGGGTTATAAGTCGGTTGTAAGCGGGAATTCACAGTATTCCAAGTCGGAAGCAACCGAGAACTTTGAAATAACAAAACGTGAAAAACATGTCGTAGAAACCGTTGGCGCCGTAAAAAGACTCTCTGTGGCTGTCATAGTGGATAACCTCCAGCCACAGCAGGTAACATCGATAAAAAACGCGGTCATTGCGGCGGCCGGGCTTGATCTGGGGCGCGGCGACCAGGTGGCTGTTGAGAACGTATCGTTTGACAGGTCTGCTGAAAAAGCCGACCAGTATAAGGTTGACGCGGCTAACCGCGAGAAGTACACTACTATGATCATGAGCCTGGGTATTATAATCGGCATACTGTTATTCGCTCTGTTCTTCCTGCGCTCGACGCTCAAGCCGAAAGCGATCAGGGAGAAACTGCGCCGCCAGATAGAGATGGCATCCGCTTCAGCGAAAGCTGATGAAGAAGTAGAGGTGCCGCTTGAGGCGGTACCGTCGGCCGCGGAACTTGCCGAGGCGCAAAAACGCGCCGAGATGAAGCGCCAGATCACAAAAATAGCGAGAGAAAATCCGAAGATAATCGTTCAGTTAATAAAACGCTGGTTAACGGAAGAGAAGAGGTGACGTTATGGCTTTAACTGGAGAGCAGAAAGCGGCAATATTGTTAATTACCCTTGGGCCGGATTTATCGTCCGAGGTACTCAGGAATTTAAGCGATGAGGTTGTGGAGCAGATAACCCTTCAGATAGCGAATACAAAAAGGGTGCAGCCACAGGACCGCGACGCGGTCATGGAAGAAAGCTATCAGCTCGCGCTTGCCGAGGATTACATTTCACAAGGCGGCATAGACTATGCAAGGGAACTCCTGGAAAAAGCTCTTGGAGAGCAAAAAGCCGTTGAAATATTAAACAGGTTGCAGGGCGCGCTCCAGATGACGCCTTTTGATTTTATCAAAAAGACGGACCCCCAGCAGATACTGAACTTTATACAAAACGAGCATCCGCAGACGATAGCGCTGGTCCTTGCGCATCTTTCCGCGGACCAGTCTTCCGCCATTATTTCTTCGTTGGGGCCCGAGATACAGGTCGACGTGGCGACCAGGATTGCGACTATGGACAGGGCAACTCCGGAAATTATTATGGAAGTTGAAAAGGTGCTTGAGAGAAGGATAGCGTCGGTATTCACGCAGGAATTTGCCTCCGCCGGCGGTGTCAGGAACGTCGCTGAAATACTCAACAGGGTTGACAGGTCGACCGAAAAAGCGATTATGGAAAAACTTGAGGAGAATAATCCGGATCTAGCGGACGAAATAAAAAGGCTCATGTTTGTGTTTGACGACATACTTCTCCTGGATGACAGGACAATACAGCAGATCCTGCGCGAGATAGATTCCAAGGACCTTGTTCTTGCCTTGAAGGGCGCGTCCGAAGAATGTAAGAACAAAGTATTGAAGAACATGTCAAGCCGCGCACGCCAGATGATACTTGAAGACATGGAAGTCATGGGTCCGGTGCGCTTAAAGACCACGGAAGAAGCGCAGCAGAAGATAGTAAACGTAATACGCCAGCTGGAAGAGATGGGCGAGATAGTCGTAGCCCGCGGCGGCGAGGAGGAAATTTTTGTATAAAAACCTGTATACTCCAGGTGAATATAACTTAAAAGACACCCCGTACAAGTTACGGGGTTCTTTTTTATCAAAGGCGGCAAAGCTTGAAGCTGAAGCGGCGCAGGCACCCAAGGAACTTTCCCTGGAACAAAAAAAGGCAGAGACTGAAGAAGAGTTAAAATCCCTTACAACCGTTATAGAACAGAAAAAAGAGGAGATTTTCCAGCTTGAAAAGCTTAATCAGGATTTAAGGGAAAGCACTGAAACCGAGATAGCCGCGAAGATAAAACAGGCGGAGGAACAAGCCGCGGAACTCAAGGATTTAAAGGAAAAAGAAGGCTACGAGGCGGGACTTGACAAGGGTTATTATGAAGGCCTGGAAAAAGGCAAGTCTGAGATGGACCGCAAGTATGAATCCTTAAGCAGCACACTGACTTCAATAACGGAAAATGCGCTGACTGAGAAACAAAAGATCATCAAGAATACCGAAGACGATATCGTCAAACTCGCGGTAGACATAGCAAAAAAGGTTGTTGGCAGGGAATTAACGGAAAACAGGGACACAGTGGTTAATTTTGTAAAAGAAGCCATTAAAATGCTTGAGAACAAGGAAAAAATCCTGATATACTGCCACCCGGAAGATATAGAACTGATCAAATCACACAGGGAAGATTTCCTGAAATTAACGGACTTAAATGAGGCGCTTCATATCCTGCCGGACGACATGCTTGAACGCGGAGAGTGCAGGCTTGAATCCGACAGCGAGATAGTTGATACTGATATTAATTACCAGTTTGGTGAGATAAAGAAAAAACTCCATTTTTCGGACTGACCATATGGGCATTAACCTGCTTAGGTATCATGAAAAACTCCAGAAAATGCAGCTTCTAAAGACAAGCGGCAAGGTCACACAGATCGTGGGACTTGTCGTGGAAGCGTCCGGCCTTAAATCATCCATCGGCGAAGTTTGCAGGATAATTTCACGCAATGAAGAAGTTACCATAGATGCGGAAATTGTGGGATTCAAGGAAGGCAAAGCCCTGCTTATGCCTTTGGGTGATCTGCGCGGTATCGGGCCCGGCGCTAAAGTAGTGGCCACAAACGAAGAGTTTAAAGTCCCGGTCGGCGATCATCTTTTGGGAAGAGTAGTTGACGGCCTGGGCCGCCCCATAGACGATAAGGGCCCGCTTAAAACAAAAGAATATTATTCGGTTTATAACCAGCCATCCGATCCTATATCAAGAAAAAAAGTTGAATTTCCCGTTGCCATGGGCATACGTTCCATAGACGGCGCTTTAACTATCGGCAAGGGCCAGAGGATGGGTATATTTTCGGGTTCCGGAGTCGGAAAATCCACCATTCTCGGCATGATAGCCCGTAACACAAGCGCTGATATCAATGTCATAGCGCTTATAGGGGAAAGAGGGCGCGAAGTTCGCGACTTCATAGAAAAAGACCTGAAAAAGGAAGGTCTGAAACGTTCTGTGGTGGTAGCCGCGACATCCGACCAGCCGGCTCTCATACGCAGAATGGGCGCTTTTGTAGCGACCTCAATTGCCGAGTATTTCCGCGACAAAGGGCATAATGTAATGCTAATGATGGATTCGGTTACCAGGTTTGCCATGGCCCAGCGCGAGATAGGCCTCGCTATAGGCGAACCGCCCACTACGAAAGGTTACACTCCATCCGTGTTTGGGCTGCTGCCAAAGCTCCTGGAAAGGGCGGGAACAACCCCAGGTGAAGGCGCGATAACCGGATTATACACGGTTCTTGTAGAAGCTGACGATATGAATGAACCCATATCAGATTCAGTCAGGGCCATATTGGACGGCCATGTGGTTTTATCAAGGCAGCTTGCGGCACAGAACCAGTACCCGCCTGTCGACATACTGGAATCTGTTTCCCGTTGTATGATAGACATTACCACTCCGGAACATAAACAGGCCGCAAACAGGCTCAAAGAGACCATTTCAACATATAAAAACGCGGAAGACCTCATAAATATAGGGGCATATGTCAAAGGTTCAAATCCATCCATTGATTATGCCATAGAAAAAATCGGAAGTGTAAGGAAGTTCTTAAAGCAGGAAATTGAGGAAAAAGCCGATTATGACCAGACAGTAGACACACTTCAAAAGCTGTTTAAATGAAAAAGTTCATATTTAAGCTTGAAACTGTCCTTAATGTAAAGGAAAGGCGGGAAGAGCAACTTAAGCATGAACTTATGAAGCTGCAGGCCCTAAAAATCCGGGAAGAACAGCTTTTAGGCGAGGTAAAGGAAAAAAGGACTTATATTTCAAGGCAAAAATCGGATGAGAACAAAAAAGGCACCGATATACAGAATCTCATTCATTTTGAACAGTATTTGGGGGTTTTATTGAAAAAAATAGATGATACCCAAAAAAGCATTAAAGTTCTTGAGGAAAAGGCCGATATTAAGAGGGTAGAAGTTGTGGAAGCAAGCAGGGAAAAAAAGGTATTTGAGAAACTTAAAGAAAAGCAGTTTGGAGAGTTCCAGCGCATAGTCATCCAAAATGAGCAAAAAGTGCTTGATGAGATGGCGGTGACCAGGTTTAACCGGAAGGAACAGAAAAGCTATTAGCAGGGCATAAAAAAGAATAAAATAGTTCTTGACAGTTCAAGTAAGGTTTTGTATAATTGTCTTGTTGAAGCAATAGTCTTTAGATACAAGTTTTAAACGGGCCGATTGCCCGTGAGACTGATGGCCTGGACCGCAAGGAAGGCCTGAAGTGCGGAGGATAGATTGTGGTCAATCCTATAGTAAATGCGAACATTACAGCTTCTATCGGTATGCCCGCGCTTATCGGGAGCAATACCCAAAACACTCCAAATGTAAATCCCGGATCAAATAATTTTAAGGATTTTATATCAAATTTATTCACGACTGAAACATCAAAAGAAAATACGAAACTGGCACTTGATGCTTCGGCCAATGAAAAAATTAAATTAGCGCTTTATCAGGCGGCTTCGATCATAAATCTGAACGGCAATATCGGGAATATAGCAACGCTTCAGCCGTCGGCGATCGGCAAAGACATGATCGTTTCAAGCATAATGCAAAATAACAACCTTTCATCCGCTGAAAGGACCGTATTTTTAAGGGCGCTTAAAGCAACCGCAATTGAAATAGTATTAAGCGGAGCCGCAAACAATAATTCATCCAATACGCAGGCATTAGACAATGCCGTATCATTCACAAAATCAATCCCTGTAAATCCGGGAGTTTCATTATCAGGACAATCCGCGTCAACTGCGGCAGTTCAAACGCCTGTGAACACGGCGGTATCGTCGGATATAGCCTCAACATCCGGTAAAACAACAGCCGTAAACACAATTCAAATTTCAGCTGATTTTGAAGCGCTGAATTCCGCAGTTGTTGTATCGCCATTGAATTATGATGCGGCCGTTAATGATACCGGCGTAAGCATTGGGATTGTGGCATCCAAAACCCCGGCAAACGGTGTTTCTCAAAATGATGTTAAAACGGCGGGAACTGCGGATAAGATTATTCCAATTTCCGTAACTACAACGGATAAAGCGGAAATTGCCGGCCAGGTTCTTGATTTAACCGGGAAACTTGAAAATGCATTAAATTCAATTTTAATTTCAAAATCAAATCCTACGGTAAACGGCGTTAATGACAATCTGGTTTCCAATGATCCTGCAAATGCGGTCCTGGATGCCGTGAAAACAATCCAGCCCTTGAAAGCAAACATCGAAGAAATCATAAACACGCTCACGTCAGCCATTCCTGATCCGGCAAAGGCATCCGCGGTTAAAGACACATTAAAGGAACTCATATCAAGACTTAATGACCTGGTAGCGGTTGTTCCCGGTGCGGTATCAACCGGATTACAGCAGGCCGCAGTAATTTCCGCTGATAATTCAGCGGAAATAAATAGCATGGCATTGAGCCTTTCGTCACAGAACAACCGGGAAAACACTTCGGGCGGGAAATACACTGTTGTTGCTTCAAACCAGCCGCAGGATATCAAAAGTATAGTTGCGAAGATCGTTATACTGCTTAATGAACTCAATGGCTCTTTAAGCGTGGCCAATAAACAGGTTTATGCTTCAAGGCCGGATATAGCTTTAGAGCTTGCGGTAAATAATCCGTCTTTCCAGCAGGTAAAAGCCGCACAGGAAGTTTTAGCTGCAAATCCGCAGTCCTTGCCTGTAACCGCGGTTAATAATGACCAGGTTTTGAATATTCAGGCGGCGGACAATCAATCAGCGGCCGGGCAGCCTGCCCAGATAAATGCAAATATAGCGCAATCAGCATTTGTCCAGCCCCAGGCAGTTACCCTGAAGACGCAGCCGGACAGCAGTGCTGTTGAAAACCTGTTGACCCCCTTAAAAACTGCGGACGCAGTGACAGTGGGAGCGGTACAGACAGCCACTAAAGTATTATATGATAAACTTGGGCAATCAACCCAGGACGCACCGTCCAAAAACCTTATTTCCGATGTACGCTGGGTATCTGATAACATCATTAAACCAGCCGCTCTCGGCAATGAAGCCGCCGCAGCTCTTGGCACGGATAAACAGGCCATATTTGACAGGGTGGCTGATTTTGCAAATTCTATCAAGGAACAGATTGTCTTAAGGCAGGTGGTATCAAATATCAATGATTCATCAAATGCGTCAAAAGTTAATGAAATAAAGATGGTCCTGAAGCCGGAAAACCTCGGCAGCGTTTATATAAGTCTCGAGCATACAAGCGGCGGGATAAAGGGAAGCATACTCGTAACCAATGACTCGGTCAGGGATACGTTAAGGGCCAATCTTCCCGAATTAAGGGCCGCTTTAAGCAATATAGGCATGACGGTAAATAATTTTGACATATCCATGGCCAATTCAAATACGGGATCGGCTTTCCAGGACAATGGCAGGCAAAATTTTTCACAGTGGCAGGGATCGGCACAACAAACTATAGTCCAGGAAAATATAGAAACCGGCATTGACTCGTTCGTCAATGCCGACGGCTACCTTAACTACTTAGCTTAAAAATAGAGAGGAGGTGAATATTAATGGCGGTACAACCAGTAACAGCAACCAGCAGCGCGTATGTAACAAAATCAACCGCAACAACTGACCAGGTTGCGAATCCGAATGCTTCGCTGGGAAAGAATGAGTTTTTGCAGATGTTGGTTACAAAGCTCGCGAACCAGGACCCTACGAACCCGGTAGATGACGCAGCTTTCACAGCGGAATTGGCCCAGTTCTCATCGCTCGAACAGATGCAGAGCTTGAACACGTCAGCGTCGGCCCAGACAGTGTCTTTGCAGGACCTTAACACGAACATAGTGGCTTTGATGATGATGCAGAACACGACCCAGGCAGCTGGATTGATCGGAAAGACGGTAACGATATCAACCACTGCAGTAGACAGCAGCGGAGCTTCAATCCCCGGCCCGGATGTCACAGGACCGGTTTCAGTGGTAACGTTCGTTAGCGGACAGCCTAAGATCATCGTAAACGGAGTCACGTACGGACTTGCAAGTATCAAGTCGATCAGTGCTTAATAAGGAGGTGTAAACATGGTAAATAACGTAAGCAACAGCCAGATACAAAAGTTATCACAGCTGCAGGAAGCGCAGCGCATACAGCAAAATGTTGCTAATATTGTTGTTACACCGGATACGCCTTCTTTTAAGCAGGTTTTAAACGGTACGGTAGCCGCCAATGATACCACGATCAAGTTTTCCTCACATGCGGAGAAAAGGCTCGCTTCACGTGATATAGAGCTGACCCCCGAGATCATGCAGAGGCTAAAAAACGCGGTATCAAAGGCAAAGGAAAAAGGCTCGAACGAAACGCTTATGATCTTTGATAATTTCTCCCTTATCGTAAGCGTTAAGAACAACACCGTGATCACCGCTGTGGACAAAAGCGGCATGAAGGAAAATGTCTTCACCAATATTGACAGCGCGGTTTTCGCGTGATTAGACTTTTGGGAGCGGTAATATGAGGCCGGACTGTTTTACTTTCAGTAAAGCGGAAGCCTCTGTAACAGCCGCGCCTAATGCGCGGCTGGAAAAACAAAAAAATAGGAGCGTGGCTTAACATGATGGGATCACTTTTCTCCTCCGTATCGGGACTTAAGAACCATACGACATGGATGAACGTAATCGGCAACAACATTTCAAACGTAAATACGATAGGTTACAAGGATTCAAGGATAACTTTTAAGGAAGCCATTTCACAGACCATGGGTTCCGCTTCAGGCGCCAATTCACTGGCAAACCTCGGCGGAATAAACCCGGAACAGATGGGACTCGGTTCGGTACTGGGATCTATAGACACGATTATGACACAGGGCGCGATCCAGACCACGGGCAACCCGACAGACGTCGCAATTCAGGGCCAGGGATTTTTCATTGAAAAAGCGGGGGATGTCACCACATATTCGCGCGCAGGCAACTTTTACTTCGACAACGCAGGCAACTTGGTAGCTTCCAACGGAGCTTTGGTTCAGGGCTGGCAAATGCCCTTTGTTCGTGGTGGCACGATAGCACTGGGGCCGGCGAGTATAACATCAACCCCGACGCTTCCCATAAACACATCCGTGCCGTACGGCAATATTCAGATCCCGCAGAACCTGGTGCTTGGCCCCAAAGCCACCAGTTTAAACCTTTCACCTGCGATAAAGGACCAGGGTATTCAACTTAAAGGTAACCTTGACTCCCTGACCCCGGCTAATGCGGGTGCTCCGCTTGCCGGCGCTTATCCGGCTTTGGGAACCGCACCATCGGCACAAACTTCTTCAACAGTCTATGATTCACTTGGTAATGCTCATACCATCACATTCTTATGGTATCAGATTAATCCAATGCCCCTCGGTCCTGCTTCCTGGACATGGGCTGCATATGATACCACCGGAGGGCTTCCGATTGCCGCGGCGGCTCCTGCTATTCCGGGCCAGGTTTCAGGTACCTATGTAGGGCACAGCACTAACCAAGTAACTTTCAACGGAGACGGGTCTTTGGCTACAAACGGCGGCCCTATTGCCGGAGCTCCTCCTGTTCCGACCAATGACGTTATATTGATCCCAGTAGCTCTTCTTGACGGAGCAAATAACCCTGTAGGCGAGACGATTTCGGTAAACCTCGGGACGCCAAATGGTTTCCCCCTTGCAACTGCGTTAGGCTTGCGTGACGGCATTACCGGCGATTTTGGAGCCGGTCAGATAGACCCGGTAACCAATGTTTATATACCTAAGCAGACTATTTACACATCTTTTGTGGACGGCTACAGCGAGGGCACATTAACCGGGCTTTCAGTCGATCAATTCGGCGGGCTAAATGTGCAGTTCAGCAATAACCAGATCGTTATAATGGCCAAGCTTGCCCTTGCCAGATTTTCCAATCCCCAGGGACTTACGAAAGTGGGCGGTACTCAATTCATGCAGTCGGCAAACTCAGGTTTACCGCAGGTAGGCGAAGCAGGAAGCGCAGGCATGGGAACAACGATAGGCGCGTCAGTTGAAGCGTCCAATGTCGACCTGTCTGTAGAGCTTACAAACATGATTATCGCGCAGAGAGGTTTTGAATCAAACGCGAGGATAGTCACAGTTTCTTCAGAAATGTTGACCACGCTCGTTCAGCTCGGAAGGTAATAGAAGCTGGATTAGTTTTATAAAAAAAAGGCCCGGTGGATTTTCACCGGGCCTTTTTTTGTTTGGTACGCAAATATAACCTGTCGGGGCCGCCCTGACTTGTCCGCCGAAACCTTGGCAAAGGCGGATGTGGCGGCCCGCTGTGGGAACGCGATGACGACTGGCAATGCACCGACGGGACATTGGGTCAAAATACACAAAAATTAAAAGCGCAAAATAATAAGCCGTGTAGAGGCCGAATATTATTCGGCCATCGGGTTACAGCGGCATTATATGCCGCCACTACACGACGGTATAAACCTGTTGGAGACCTGTTCAAATTCAAACTGTAAAAACAAGCCTAAAACTTTTATTTTTTGCGCAAAAAAAACATGCTAAAAATATTCAAAAACGTATAAATATAGGTTATAAAAGCAGTAAGCATATTTATTACATGCAGGTTGTTTAAAATAGGCTTAAAAATAGCATAAAATACGGTTCTAAAACAGGTGTCTAAATTATGAAACAGCAGATAAATGTTTTTTCTTATTGACAATAAAGGACAATAATTGTAAAATGGTTTTACGTTTTTCAGGAGAATTAAAAACTATGATATTTATTACAAAGCTTGATAATAAGAAAGTCGTGATCAATGCGGAGCTCATTGAGCTCATTGAGCAGACGCCGGAAACGATGATTACCACGACAACCGGGAAAAAAGTCATAGTAAAAGAAACCATAGAACAGGTAGTTGACCTTGTAAAAAAGTATAAAAAAGAATTAAATTTACCGATAGTGAAAGAAAACTAAAACCTTTAATCAGGGGGTGTATTTGTGGCAATAGATATATCAACAATAATAGGACTCGCGGTAGGCTGGGGTTCGGTTTTCGTTGCTCTGCTCATGGAATCGGACGGCAATTTGGGCGTCGTAACCATGTTTTTCCAGTTGTCGGCTTTTTTTATCGTTGTCGGAGGAACTTTTGGCGCCACCATCATAAGTTATCCGTGGGAAGTGGTTATCAATATCCTTAATGTTGGAAAACAGGCATTTTTGAAAAGAGATATGAAAGCAGCCGATGTCATACAGACTCTCGTTGGTTTTGCGACCAAGGCAAGAAGAGAAGGACTGCTCGGTCTTGAAGATGAAATTAACCAGGTTAATGATAACTTCCTGAAAAAGGGAATTCAGCTTGTCGTTGACGGCACGGATATAGAACTCGTAAGAAGCATCCTTGAAACCGATCTTTCATTCCTTGAAACAAGGCATAAACTCGGCGAAGGGCTTTTCGGGACACTTGGAGGTTTTTCTCCTACGCTTGGTATTATCGGAACCGTCATGGGCCTGGTTAATGCCCTTGGATCGCTTGAAAACGCGAGCAAAGTTGCGGGCGCCATCGCCGTGGCCTTTATCGCGACATTTTACGGCATCGGTTTTGCAAACCTGATATTCCTCCCGATTTCATTCAAATTAAAGGCAAAATCAGCGGAAGAAGTTCTCATCCGCGAAGTCATGATAGAAGGCATTCTCTCCATTTCCGCGGGCGACAATCCGAGGATAGTGGAAGAAAAACTCAAAGCGTTCCTCTCACCGAAAGAGCAGGCTGTGAAAACAGAAGGCGCGGAAGGTGAAGGCGCTCCCGCAGCCGGCGGAGGAGCCAAGTAAATGGGAAAAAGAAGGGATATAAAGGTAGGTAGCGAAGGCGTAGAAATGGAATCAGGAGGTATGATGAGATGGCTTCTCACATACGCAGATATGTTAACGCTTCTTTTCGCGCTCTTTGTTATTCTTTACTCCATGTCCGTGGTTGACGAGACAAAAGTCAGGGCGCTTGCCATGGCTTTAGGGCAGGCTTTCGGGCTCTCGGGTCAGGTTTCAGTTTTAGGCTCGGGCGCAACCACAGACACCATACCGGTTACCATGCCGGAATCACAGGTACAGCTTACATCGACAAAAGAAAAAATACAGAAATGGATACTTCAGAAGAAGCTTGAACGCGAAGTTAAAGTGCGTTTTAATGAACGGGGGCTTGTAATAAGCCTGATGACCGACAAGGTTTTATTTGACAGCGGACGGGCGGTGCTTGTGCCGAGGACAAGGGAAATACTTTCCGACATAGCCGAACTTCTAAAACAGCAGACAAATCCGGTTGTTATAGAAGGCCATACGGACGATTCTCCAATAACAAAGAAGTCAATTAAGGCAAAATACAGCGACAACTGGGATTTATCCACGGCAAGGGCTGTAAGTGTCCTTAAATACATGATAAGAAAAGGCGTCTCGCCTGACAGGTTATCCGCGGCGGGATACGGCGAATTTAGGCCCCTTGTCCCGAATATAGACGATATTACAAGAATGAAAAACCGCAGGATAGATATAGTCCTATTGAAGTCTGACCTGGTAAATGACAGGGCTGTGGAGTCAAGGGAACTGCCTATGCCGTCGGACGTCAAGACTAAGCGGCAAATCGACAAGGAAAATCTTGATACAATAACTTATTAAAATAAAACAGCATTGACGAGGAGGTATTAGTATGGCCGCAGATGACAAAAAGGGTTTAAACACACTGATTATTTTAACAAGTGCAGTACTTGTAATCAGTCTGGTATCGGCATTCGCATCGTTTTGGATGATTTCCACAAAGACAACCCCGGCAACAAAGAAAGTAATTGTTGAAAAACCGGAGTTGGGCCCCATTACAACACTCGGCGAGTTTATTGTGAACCTCGCGGATCCGACGGAAAGCCATTATTTAAGGTCAACCGTTGTCCTTGAACTGGACTACGGCTCCAGCCTGAAACTGGCACAGGAAGTTGAAAAAAGGCTGCCGCAGATAAAAGATATAGTTATCTCATGCCTGGGCGCCAAGACTTCCGTACAGCTTCAGGACCCGGAAAACAGGGAAGCCTTAAAGCAGGAAGTAAAAGACAAGATTAATGCAACATTAAACAGAGGGCAGCTGTCAAAAGTATATTTTACATCGTTTGCGGTACAGTAGACACTAAAATAAAATACGGGGTGTGATTAATGGCTGATGACATTCTGTCTGACGGTGAACTTGACGCCCTTTTAGCGGGAATGAAAGAAGGGCCAAAAAAGGAATCCGCACATGAAGATGACGCCGAAGAGGAATCAGTATCGGCAGGGCCTATGGTTTCCAGGAAAAAAGGCAAAATTAAGATGTATGATTTCCGCAGGCCTGATAAGTTCTCAAAGGACCAGATCAGGACCATAGAAATGATGCATGAAAGTTTTGCCAGGCATTTTGGCGCCGACTTATCCGGTTACATCAGGACAATTGCGGAAGTTACAGTTACTTCCGTAAAACAGCTTACATACAGCGAGTACATTGAGAGGGTTCCGAATCCGACCTCAATCGCGGTTTTCAGTTTGGAACCCCTGAAAGGATTGGCTATTTTTGAGATCAATCCTTCAATAATATTCCCCATAATAGACAGGGTTCTCGGCGGACAGGGGCAGGCAATAGCCAAACCCAGGGAGCTCACCGACCTTGAGCAGGCAATAGTCGGAAAAATAATAGAAAAAGGGTTTTTGAACTTAAAGGATTCATGGCACAGGATAGTTGATTTCGACCCGGAAATCAAGGCGAGGGAAACTAATCCCCAGTTTGTGCAGATAGTTGCCCCGAATGAAATGTGCTTAAATCTTAATTTTGAGATTAAAATCAAGGAGCACGTGGGCTCCATGTCAATGTGCCTGCCTTACATGGTGATTGAACCCGTCCTTTATAAGCTGTCCGCCAAACAGTGGTTTACTCTTTCAAAGGAAGATATGTCGCCTGAAACACAGCTGATACTTGATGATAAAGTCAAGCACACATGGGTCCCTTTATATGTGAATCTGGGCGGAACTTCTCTTAAAATGAAGCAGGTAATAGAGCTCAGGCAGGGTGATATCATAAAGCTTGAGACAAACGCGAAGGATGATCTTCTTATACTGGTGGAAAATAAGCCGATGTTCTATGCCAAGATAGGAATAAAGGGAAAAAAGAAAGCCGTAAAAATTTCCTCAATAATTAAGAAGTCCGATACGTCGTACGAGAAGAAATTCTCGATCAGATCCAAATAAATTGGGAGGTGGCTAAATTGGCCCTTAACGACACACAGAAAAATAACGCAACAGAAATACTGGGAAACGCGGTACCTAGCGGGGAAAAAATGCTTTCCGAACTTTTGGGAAAGGTGACATCGGTGTCAATGAGCCAGATAGAGGAAGTGGACGCAGGCTCAGCCGCTTCAATGCTGCCGGGCCGTAATCTCGTTGTACCGATAGAACTCGGTGACAATATGGGAAATGTTGCTCTTGTTATTTCAGAGCCGCAGGCTGCGATAATGGCCGACCTCATGATCGGCCAGGACGGCACAAATCCTCCGGCTGCCCTTGAAGACCTGCACTTAAGCGCGGTTACAGAACTTGCAAATCAGGTTTCAGACGCGATAATAAGTTCTGTTGCCTCGCAGATAGGTGTATCTTTGTTCTCAACACCCGGGGAAGTAAGTGTTATTAATCTGGATTCATCTCCTATCCAGGGGATCGACGGGAATATTATTATAATGGATGCTGACCTTACAATCGGCGATTTAGGCTCGGGAAAACTTGCCATGTTATTCGGCGGAAAAGTTGTTTCATCACTAAAGAACGGACAAAAGGCCCCTGCTTCATCAGAGGGCTTTGTAAGTGATATTACATCGGGTGGAGGAGGAAAAACAATGCAAAAATCAGCAACAGCACAGAATGTGGTAACTTCTGAGCTCCAGGCCGAAAGAGTATCAGGCAATGTTTATGACAGGAGTCTGGAAATTGTGCTCGACGTGCCGCTTCAGGTTACTGTGGAACTCGGCAGGACAGAAAAGCTTGTCCGCGATGTACTTGAACTCACGCCTGGCTCTGTAGTGGAACTTGACAAGCTCGCAGGCGAGCCGGTTGACATACTTGTCAACCAGAAGTACATAGCAAAAGGCGAAGTTGTGGTTATCGACGAAAACTTCGGCATCAGGATAACCGACATAGTAAGACCGGCGGACAGAATACCGAAGATGTAAAGATGAACAAGAATATAATAATACTGTTTTTTATTTTTTTTTTAGCGCCGCTATTGCTTCAAGGTGCTGATGTAAAGTCTGTTTATGCCGCAAAACAGGCAAAACCTGAGGTCAGTTCTCAGTCACAGGACGCCGGATATTTATCCAACGAATATCCGGGAATTCAGTCGCCAAAAGCCGTTTCTCCGCCGGAAATATTGCCTACGATTATCAATCTGCTTGTGGCATTAGGTTTCACTCTGCTGCTTGTCTATCTTTTAGCATGGGCATTTAAATATTTTAATATAAGGGCCTCAATCCCGATAAAAAGCAAGAATGTCATCAGTGTCATAGCGAAGGAATACATTGACGGAAAAAGCATACTTTATGTCGTGGAATTCGCCGGCAAAGTGTTGCTGTTGGGCAATGCCGGACAGTCCATAAATCTTCTGACGGAAATTACCGATAATGAAACTATTGAAAAAATAAAGCAGCAAGCGGATGAGTATGTGGCAAAGTACAGGTTGAAAACCGAGTCCCGTTTTGACCAGGAATTGAAATCTTCCTACCTTCAACAGGGGAAAAAGCTTGTCAATAGCGGGAATGAGATGATCAAGGGCATCATGACTAAATTGGGCAAAAAGGATAAAAAGTAAAATGAAAAGCGGAAAATTCAGGAAAACAATCCTGGCGGCGGTTGTGGTTATGACCGGTATATTTGCTTTCAGTACGCTTATGGCCGCCGATGATATCACAATTCCCAAGGTCGGAATAAGCATCACAAACGCAAAAACGCCGAAAGATGTGGCTGCGACCGTCCAGATATTCCTGCTGCTCACGATTCTTACGCTGGCGCCGGCGATACTCATGCTGATGACCTCTTTCCCGAGAATAGTAATTGTTCTTTCATTCCTAAGGCAGGCGCTTGGAAGCCAGCAGATACCTCCAAACCAGGTATTGATAGGGCTGGCATTATTTATGACATTTTTTATCATGAAACCGGTGGGCCAGGAAATCTATGACAAGGCCTGGAAACCCTATGTTGATGACAAGATAACCCTTGAAAAGTCCGTAGATGAAGGCGTTAAGCCATTGAGGCAGTTTATGTTCAAACAGACAAGGGAAAAAGACCTCGCATTATTCATATTCCTTTCAAAAACAGCAAGGCCCAAGAACCAGAGCGATGTGCCAACTACCGTATTGATACCGGCATTTATAATAAGCGAGCTTAAAACGGCATTTACGGTCGGATTCCTGATTTATGTGCCTTTTTTGATAGTCGATATGGTTGTCGCGAGTACATTAATGTCAATGGGCATGATGATGCTGCCGCCGGTTATGATATCACTGCCATTTAAAATACTTTTATTTATTCTTGTTGACGGCTGGCATCTTATTGCCAGGGCCCTAATCGTCAGCTTTTAGGCGGGTAAAAAATTAATGTCCATAGAATTCGTGATAAATTTCGGGAGGGAGGCTCTCTTAGTCACCTTGCTGATTGCCGCGCCGCTGCTTGGTCTGGCGCTGTTAGTCGGAGTTATCATAAGTATTTTCCAGGCAGTCACCCAGATTCAGGAAATGACGCTTACATTTGTGCCGAAAATTATCGTGGTGATGCTTGCCGTGGTAGTTTTCGGGCCATGGATGCTCAGGATCCTGCTTAATTTTACGACCACGCTTTTATTAAACCTGCCTGAATACATGAAAATGTGAAACCCGTGCAGTATAACGACATTTTCGGAATGACAATAGCGCATCTTCAGATTTTCCTGCTTGTTTTCATAAGGATGGCGTCGGTTTTCATGACAGCTCCGCTGATAGGGAACGCCAATGTGCCGGTAATTACAAAGATAGGATTTGCTTTCCTTGTCGCCTTTATCATATACCCGGTACTGGATCATACTGTGGTACTGCCCAAACAGGCCATGACATACGGCATGTATATCGTAAGCCAGATTATCATCGGAGTTATCATTGGGTACGCTTCATATATGATCTTTGCGGCAATACAGCTGTCGGGACAGATTATAGATCTTCAGATGGGATTCGGCATTGTTAACGTTCTGGACCCGATGTCAAATACACAGGTATCAATAATCGGCCAGTTCCAGTTTATACTTGGAGTGCTTATTTTTCTTTCAATTAACGGCCATCATGTGCTTTTTCAGGCCATGACAGACAGCTTCAGGATAGTGCCGCTATTAAAGGTGGGTATTACCGAAGATACCGCCTCAAAGCTCGCGGACCTGTTTGTCAACATGTTTATAATAGCGTTTAAGATAGCGGGCCCCGCAACGCTGGCCCTTTTTCTTACAAATGTTACGCTGGGATTCATAGCAAGGACCATACCGCAGATGAACGTGTTTTTAGTCGGGCTTCCTTTAAATATCCTTGTAGGACTGGCGGCTGTTATGGTTTCATTGCCCATAATCGTGAACATGTTTAACGCGCTTTTAACCGATATGTGGAACGACATATATTATCTTATGCAAAGTATGAGGGTATAAATGGCAGATCCCGGAAAAACAGAGAACGCTACAGCCAAAAAAAAGGAAGAAGCAAGAAAAAAAGGACAGGTGGCAAGGTCCGTAGAGATTAACGTTGTTTTAAACGTGCTCGCTTCATTTTTGGTTTTAAAAACCGCGGGCGACTATATAATGCATAATCTCAAGGAATTATCCATATATTTTTGGGGTAATATATTGACTTTTTCGATTGATCCCAATACAATGACGTCATTCATAACTTTTGTGGTCATACGCATTATCCTGATCATGCTTCCGCTTCTCGCCGTGGTGTTTGTTATAGCCATATTGTCAAATGTGCTTCAATTCGGGTTTCTAATAACTTTTGAATCCATGAAACCCTCCTTTGACAGGGTAAACCCGGCCAGCGGCTTTAAAAGGATTTTCCTGTCAAAACGCATCATATTCGAACTCGTTAAAGCCACATTCAAGATAGCGGTTATTTCATATATACTTTATTCAACTTCAAAGAAAATATTAAACGAGATATTCTTAACCCCGCTTATGGACATTAATACCTACTTTTTGTTTGCTGCGGATTCCATATACAAACTCGCCATGAAGGTAGTCGTGGCTTTTATTGTTTTTTCGATCATTGACTATTTATTCCAGAAATATGAGTTTGAGGATTCGCTTAAAATGTCAAAACAGGAAGTAAAGGATGAATTAAAACAGATGGAAGGCGACCCTCTGATCAAATCCAGGATTAGGCAGATCCAGAGGGAACTCGCCAGGAAAAGGATGATATCCGAAATACCTCAGGCTGATGTTGTTATAACTAACCCGACCCATGTCGCGGTCGCCCTGCGTTATAAGGAAGGTGAGGACGACGCCCCCAGAATAGTGGCCAAAGGAATAAACCTTATGGCTGAAAAAGTAAAACAAATAGCGAGGGACAACCGGGTAATCATAGTTGAAAATCCACCGCTGGCAAGGACCTTGGTCAAGCTGGAGGTGGGATGGTCGGTACCCCCTGATTTATTCCAGGCTGTAGCGGAAGTACTTGCTTTTGTATATCAGGCAAAAGGGAAAATAAGACTTGAAGAAAATGACAAAAAAGTGGATAATAGTATTTTAAATGATACATATATTCCTCGTCCTGATATCGGAGGTAGTTAACTTTGGCAACCGAGGCTAAAACACAGGCTGGATTCGGCGCCGCATTGAGTAGATCCACTGATTTTATCATAGTTATTGCTATTGTAGCCGTTGTGCTTATGATAGTAGTGCCTATACCAACTTTTATTCTTGATATTCTTTTATCCATCAATATCGCGCTTGCTTTATTGGTGCTTTTGATAACCATGTATACCCAGGAACCACTTCATTTCTCGACTTTCCCCACATTGTTGCTTATTACAACCGTATTCAGGCTTGCATTAAATATATCAGCTACAAGGCTGATCTTAAGCAAAGCTGAAGCCGGAAGTGTTATCGCCACATTCGGAAATTTTGTAGTGGGTTCGCAGGACTTAAGCGGGGTTGTCGTTGGTGTTGTAATATTTACGATCATAATTGTCGTACAGTTTGTCGTTATAACTTCAGGCGCCCAAAGGGTAGCTGAAGTTGCGGCAAGGTTCACATTGGATGCCATGCCCGGCAAACAGATGGCTATAGACGCTGATTTAAACGCCGGATTATTAACTGATGAACAGGCCCGGGCAAGGCGCAGGGGCATAGAAAAAGAAGCTGATTTTTACGGCGCCATGGACGGTGCCTCAAAATTTGTGCGTGGCGACGCAATCGCAGCCATCGTGATCGTGATTATAAACATAACCGCCGGGTTTTTCATAGGTATTATGTTCCATGGTTTTGACATGAGGACATCGGCCATAACATATACCATACTTACTATAGGCGAGGGGCTTGTTACGCAAATTCCGGCGCTTTTATTATCAATAGGAACGGGCATCATAGTCACACGCGCGGCATCAGAAGCTAATTTGGGGCAGGACTTTGCGGGAGAAATGCTCGGACAGCCAAGGGCTATAGGCATAGTCGGTGTTGTGCTTTTCCTTATGGCTATTGTCTTTCCTGCCGTAATAGTTAAATTTATTTTCGGGTTGCTTGCTGTTTTTTGCTGGATACTTGCGTATACTTTAAATCTTGCTTCCAGGCAGGACGCCGAACAAAAAGCTTCAAGGAAAGAGAAGGATGAAATAAAGCGGGAACCCGAGAATGTAATGCCGCTCATACAGGTTGACACTATGGAACTCGAAATAGGTTTCGCTTTAATACCTCTTGTGGACCCCGCGCAGGGAGGCGACCTCCTGGACAGGGTCACAATGCTCAGAAAACAGATTGCGCTTGAGTTTGGCCTTGTGGTGCCGCCCATACGCATCAGGGATAATATGCAGCTGCCTTCAAATACGTACTCTATTAAGATAAAAGGCGTTGAAGTATCATCAGGCAAAGTCGAAATAGGATATTATCTCGCGATGAAGCCGGGTTCTGACGGAGCTGAGCTCGAAGGAATATCCGGTAAAGATCCTGCTTTTAACCTTCCGGCTAAATGGATAAAAGAAGAGGAAAAGAAAAAAGCTGAGATGAGGGGGTTTACAGTAGTCGATGTGCCTTCGGTAATATCAACACATCTTGCCGAGATAATAAAGGCCCATTCTGACGAGCTTTTAACCAGGCAGGATGTGCACAGGCTGATAGACGCTGTGAGAAAATCCAACCCTGCCGTAGTTGATGAACTTACCCCGGCTGCATTATCGCTTGGGGAAGTGCAGAAAGTACTGCAGAATCTTCTGCGCGAGAAAGTATCGATCCGGGACCTGGTCAGCATATTTGAAATACTCGCGGACTATGCGAAAACGACTAAAGAAACAGATCTTTTGACGGAATTTGTAAGGCAGGGCCTTGCAAGGCAGTTTACCGGAAGATATACTAAAAACGGCATCATGCATGCCATAACAATAGACTCGGCGCTGGAGAACAAGATGGTTGACGCAATCCGTTCGTCTGACAGGCCGGGAATTGTCGGATTGGAACCCAAGATCATACAGATGATATATAACAGCTTAATCACCGAATATAGAAAAGCTGCAAGCGCTGATTACGAAGCGGTGGTGTTATGTTCTCCCATGATAAGGAGTTATTTCAGGAAAATAGCGGAGAAGATTCTTCCTAACTTAGCAGTTTTATCCTACAATGAGATATTGCCTAAAGTTGAAGTGCGGGCCGTAGGGACGGTGAAAGTTGATATATGAGGATAAAAAAATTTGAAGCAGACACCCTTCAGGAGGCTCTGTCCAGAGTTAAAAAGGACTTTGGCGCGGAAGCAGTAATACTTCATACGAAAAAATACAAAAAAGGCGGCATTTTCGGTTTGTTCGGAAGGGAAACCACCGAAGTAACCGCTGGTATAGATATTAACGTGGAACGCCCAAACTTAAAGCAGCCTGCATACGAAAGAAACACCCAGTCAATTCCCCAGTATCCTCAAAACCAGTATTCTTTAAAAAACACCCAGGCTCCGCAGCCTCAGATAGCCCCGCGTCTTGAACCCATGGTGCCGGTTTATAACAGGGTGGAAGACATCAGCATGAAAAATGAAAATCTGGCCCGCGAATTATCACAGGGGAAAGTCAGCCTAAGCGGTTATTACAGGCCGTCCCGCGGCGAGTCAGGTACGGCCTCCCCTTCGGGAGTTGCCTTAAAAAGCGGGATTGGCAGGGTGCAGAAACTTCTTATAGAAAACGGGGTCGAAGAAAGCCTGGTATACAGGACATTGCAGAATATTAACTCGCAGTTGACCGATGTCCAGATCAATAATAAAGTATTTATGGAACAGTACCTGTATGACTATATCGCCAATATGGTACAGGTATCGGGGCCTATAAAGACAACGCCCGGGACAGCCAAGGTTATAGCATTCATAGGGCCGACCGGCGTCGGGAAAACAACCACAATAGCCAAGTTGGCGGCCAAATACGCGCTCATAGAAGGTAAAAGCGTTGTCATGGTAACGGCGGATACTTACAGGATCGCCGCCGACCTGCAGCTTAAAAAGTACGGGGAAATAATGGGCATACCGGTTGAAGTGGTGCTAACGCCTGATGATTTTAAAAAAGTAATAAACAAGCATATTGATAAGGACCTGATCTTTTTTGATACTGCGGGAAGAAGCCCCAGGAACAGGCAGCACTTGGCCGAGCTTAAGGAGTTTTTAGAGGTTCAGTCGCCGATAGAAACTCATATCGTTATTTCATCAGTAATGAAGTATTACGACGCGCTGAGCACTATTAATAATTTTGGGCTCGTCCCCATACACCGCATGTTATTTACAAAACTTGACGAGACAAAAAACTACGGCATGCTGCTGAATTTATCCGTAGGGTCGGGTGGCATTCCGATTTCCTTCCTTACAATAGGGCAGAATGTTCCCGACGACCTTGAAATTGCGGACCCCAAGGTGATTTCAAGATTAATAATAAAAGGAGATTTTGAAAATTGGATCAGGCAGAGAGGTTAAGGGAGCTTGTAAAAGCCAAAAGAGCAGAAGGTGAAGCTCCGGAAAATACGGGCAATGCGGAGCAGGATCCGGATTCTTCTGAAGAGGAATTTCCGGACCATGAATCAAGGCCGACCACCAAGGTTATAGCTGTCGCAAGCGGAAAAGGGGGCGTCGGCAAGTCGAATTTCACCATTAATATTGCCATTGAATTATCCAAACTCGGCAACAGGGTGATGATACTTGATGCGGATCTGGGCCTGGCGAATGTGGACATACTCCTCGGTATAAACCCCAAATATAATCTGGTCCATCTTGTAAGGGGGGAAAAAGACATAAAAGACATAATAACCGAAACTGAATTCGGGATAAAAGTAATAGCGAGTGGGTCGGGTGTAAAGGAACTGGTTAATCTGAGCAATCAGCAGAGGGCCTCGTTTATTGAAAAAATATCCGAATTGGAAGATATGGTTGACGTGCTTTTGGTGGATACGGGAGCTGGTATAAGCAAAAACACCTTAAGCTTCCTTTACGCGGCGGACTACGGCATCATTGTCACGACTCCCGAGCCTACTTCGCTCATGGATGCGTACGGACTGATAAAGGTTACTTCACAGAGCAAGTCAAACGTGCCGCTGAAGCTTGTCGTCAACATGGTTAACAGCAGGGAAGAAGCAAAGGAAATAACTTCCCGGGTCATACTACTGGCCAGGCGGTTTTTGAATGTTTTTGTTGAATCATACGGCTTTATTTACAGGGATAAGAACGTGCTCACAAGTGTAATGGCGCAAAAACCCTTTACTGTGATGTTCCCGGGATCAAAGGCGTCTGAATGCATCAAAGAGATTGCCGCTAAAGTTTCGCTGCGAATGCAAAAGCCGTCAGATGCGGTAATGGACGAAGAAACGGTTCAAAAACGAGGCGTATTTAAAAGGATATTTGATTTCTTCCAGTAAATTATCTGCTGGATTTATGTAGAGCAAGTAATTCATTATAAAGGGGGCTTTATGGCACAAAGAAGAAATTTTGCAAGGCTCGGGAAAAGACTTGAAGTGGAATATAAGCTGATTATTGACAAATTTGCAAGCACGGCGCAGTCCCCAAGCACCACATTTACCGACTCGATTTCCGGCAACGGCATGTCCATGTACATACCAAAACCCATGGAAAAAGGCAAAACACTGGAATTGACCATAAAACTCCCGACGGGAAAGATTGAAATGGCGGGCGAAGTAATAGGTAATAAAACAATTTCGGAAAACCAGTTCGAAATAATAGTTAAATTCATCCAAATTGACGAATCCGAGCGCGATAAGCTTGTAAAGTATGTAACCAGGGAAGGCGTAAAGGTCAAACAAAAAAAATGACACGAAATATCCGGGAACACATGGAAGTTGAAATAGCTTTGCTTGCGGGGGTGCTGGGTTTTTTTCTCGGCGGGCTTATCAATGTCAGGAAGGAAATACTTGATATTTTCCTTTCGGCCGTAGTGACCGGTGTCCTTGTGTTTTTCACGGCATACTATGCCATGAAACTTATATTGTCAGGGACAAAAAAGCATATCGCGGAAGATGAATACACTTTTCAGCCGGATAATTTTGAAAAGGTAAAGTCAGTCAAAGCTGCCGCAAATATAACCGGAAAACCGGGTGTTCAAACCGCGGAAAAAGCCGTGAAAGGCAAGAAACTGGATTTAATAAGCAGGGATGACAATCTTTTTGATGACCTGTATAAATGACAGAAAGCAGCCGGTATGGACAACATAAATATTGACGACGTATGGAAGAAATACAGGAAAACAAAAGATGAAAAATCCAGGGACATACTTGTAAAAAACTATATACCGCTTGTTAAATATTTATCAGACAGGATCGTTTATCATCTGCCTGATCATGTACGTTTTAATGACAGGGAAGACCTGTATATTGAGGGTATAATAGGGCTTATAGAGGCAATCGACAGGTTTGAACCCGAGCAGAATTTCAAGTTTGAAACCTTTGCAACAAAACGGATACGCGGGGCAGTTCTCGATACGCTGCGCAAGGAGGATCTCCTTCCTAAGAACGTCAGGGAAACGGTAAAAAAGGTTGAAATTGCTATGAATTCGCTGGAATCCGCTCTGGGAAGGCCTGCAACGGATGAAGAAATTATGAAAGATTTGAGGATGACAAAAGAGGAGTTTTATGATATATTGGACAAAATGAAGGGTATTTCGTTGACCTCTTTAAACAGTGAAATACTCAGCAGTGACGGGGAAAAATATTACTTTGAGGATATTATCGGTGAAAGCGGTGTGGCATTACTTGAATTTGAAAAAAAAGATGCCGCAGCACAGCTTGCCGCAATAATTGAAAAACTGGAACGCAATGAACGCGTCCTTTTGGAAATGTATTACTGGGATGGTTTAACTTTGAAGGAAATCGGGTTAGCTCTGAATATTTCTGAATCACGGGCATGCCAGATACATACAAAACTGATACTGCGGTTAAGAAGCGGGTTCAGAAAACTTGAAATGGAGAGGTGAAGCAATGGTTGATATGGATGGTTATCCCACAATAAGTACGGAAGACGATGGGCTGTATTTAACGATTTTTCCTCCAAAAGGCAAGGGATTGCGTGTCGAACTTCCGATTGTTAAATCGGAGTTGGCCAAGGATGTATATAAAAATAAGGATATAGACTGGAAAGCTGTCGAGCGGTCCGTCAGGGAAGCTTCGGGTAAACAGGTCCTGATCGTTCATGAAATAATTAATTCTAAAGACGGACAGGTTTTTGTGAAAGTTAACCCTGAAGAAATGTCAGCTATGCTTACGGTCGTGCCCCCGCAGGGCGGCGGCAGGGAAATATCCATCGAAGACGCGAAAAACGCCATGACGGTAAACGGCATAGTATTTGGGATAAAGGAAAATGTAATTGCGGCACTGGTTAAAAAATCACATGAAGCAAAAAACGACCCGACTATTCTCCTGGAATCCATTGAAGACATAGTCGCTGACGGAATTGCCATGGTCAACGGTGAAGACGCGAAACTTGAACTCCTGTTCAGTACGGAAGGCAAGGAAGAAGGAGCGCCTGTTGATGTGGAAGTGGCTATGGATTACAAGAACGTAAAATCAATTCAAAATGTAAAGAAAGGCGAAGCGCTTGCGAGAAAGAACTCCCCGACAAACGGGATTAACGGTATGACTGTAACGGGAAAAGAGTTAAAGGCCCAGCCGGGAAATGATGTGAAGTTTATTTTTGGAAAAGGCGTTGAACCTGCGGTGGGAAATCCGGAGCTGTATGTAGCGGCAAATGACGGGCAGGTGGTTTTTAAGAATAATAAAATTGAAGTCCTTGAGATCTATGAAATACAGGGCGACGTCAATCTAAAAGTGGGAAATATAGATTTTGTAGGAAGCGTAATAGTTCACGGAAGCGTGGGGGAATTCACCATAAAAGCCGGCGAAGACGTGATGATCGACGATGTGGCTGATTCTGCGACCATCATCTGCGGCGGAAAACTGACGGTAAAAGGCGGCATAGTAAAATCAAAAGTCGTGGCGGGCGGCGAAGTTTCGGCCAAATACATAAGAAATTCCAATATTGAAACGGAAAAATCCATACTAGTAAACGAAGCCGCGATGCATTCTACGCTCATATCCGGCGATAAAATAATTGTAATGGGAGCAAAGGGCCTTCTCGTAGGCGGGACCATCGCGGCCGCGCATGAAGTCTCAGCCAAGGAAATCGGGGCAAAAATGGCAACCCCGACTGAAATATCCATCGGTGAAACACCGAGGATGAGGGAAGAGATGACCAAAGCCGTTGCCGAGCTTAAAAATATCGAGGAACAGCTGGATAAAACCAAAAAGGGCATTATATTCCTTAAGGACTTAAGCGCTAAGATGGGCGGTCAACTTCCTGAAGATAAACGTGATTTGATGGCAAAACTCACAAGAACGCAGTTTAAGCTGATGACCGAACAGAAAAAGTGGGAAGAGATTAAAAACAAACTTGATGGCAAGGCAAAAGAAATGCAGACAACAAAAAGAGGCAAGGTTAATTGTATGGGCATAGTTTATACGGGCGTCAAGATAATAATCAATAAAGTCCAGAGGACCATAACGGACGAATTAAAGTACTGCACATTCGTGGATAAAAACGGCGAAATTCAGGTTCTACCTTTCTCCGGATAGTTCCCATAATATCACTTAAAGGAGCCGGCGCAATATGAGTCTGCATGATGTACAGGTTATTTTAAGCGCCGCAAATATCGCAGATCGCATCCAGCAGGTTAACCAGCATCAGGGACAGGTGGCGCAATCCCAGAACGCCATGCGGCTGGAAAATCAGGCTCAGTTAAGCCTTACGCAAACCCAGCAGACTCAACATGAGCCGGGCTCCAGATCAATAGAAGAGAAAGAAAAACGCGGCCGGAACCTAAAAAAAAATGCCAAGGATACGGACACGGAGCCGTTTAACCCTCTTTCAGACAACGAAATCAGCAAACTCCCGTCAGTTCCGACCGGAAATATAATTGACATCAAAGTGTAAAGGATAAAGTATGACAACATTACTTGTGGTTTTGAATTTAATGCTGGTGGTTGCGGCAGTATATCTGGTTTATAAAAACAGGAAGGTCACCAGCCGCAGCGAAAAGCTTTTTTCAGACCTTGAAGACCTGGATTTAATTGAGTTCCAGCAAAACTTAAAAACGTTGATAGATGAATTGAACTCTGTCGCAAGGACCAGCATAGCGGGTATGGAAGAAAAGAAAGCCGAAACAGAGCAGATAATTAAAGCTGCGGATGTCAGAATAAGCGAGATAAAGTATTTAATGGAAAGAAACCAGTTAAAGCGCCAGGCTGAATATAAGGGCGCGATCAATGAACCTGCCGGACAAAAACTGATGACGCTGCCATTTGAGGAAACTGGAGGTGTTAAAGAACAACAGGGCATTTCCAGGATGATAATTACAGGCATGGAAGAAACAGAAGGTACGGGCCCGGAAGCAAAAGCGCCTGCGAAGGACAAGTACCAGCATATTAACGGCCTGATTAAAAACGGGCTGTCGGTGGAAGAGATAGCAAAAGTCACGGGATTAACCAGGGGTGAAATTGAACTTGTAAGAAATATAAAAAAATAACCGCAATAATGATGAATTTATAAGATTTTATACTAAAGAAATCCGGGTATTTTCCGATATATTGATTATAACCGGTACTGGAACTGAATAATGCATGATAAAGAGCCGGTAATATACTTAAGTGAGGTACATAAATGGCGATTAATGGAGTAAACGGAAGCCTTTTACAACTTCTGCTTTCGCAGGATAAGAACATACAGGATTTTCTTGCAACTATCAAGCCTGGCGACACTTTAAGGGGCAGGGTGCTCGAAATATTGCAGGGCGAGAATAAAGCCATAATTAACTTCCGCGGGTTCAATATCATATCGGAACTTCCGACAGACATGCTGATTAACCCGGGTGATATTATAAATGTCCAGGTGTCAAAGGTCAATGACCAGGTATTCATGAAATTAGTGCCGCCCAACCTTGACCTTGGCCGCGGCGCGGAAATGCCGGACTCCCGGACAATTACAGTCCCGCAGATCATATCCATGCTAAACAACATAAAAGTTCCGGTAAATGAACAAAATATATTTATAGCGCAAAAACTTGCGGATTATCATCTGGCGGTCACCGCTGAGAATATTGTTGAAGTAAACAGCGCGTTGGGCAGATATATGGATAATAAGGGTATAGATGTCAGGGCGTTCAATGTCCAGACGCCGCAGGCGGCAAAAGAAATAGTTCTGGAAAATATGTTGAAGCTAAATACGCAGCTTAATCAGGTAATAAGCGCTGAAGATGACGCGGCACACTTGGCCCAGTCAATTACGGCGCTCAACGCAAATGAAAAAATCAATAATATCATAAATACGATAGCTGCTGTAATCCAGGGAAGCTCTGAAATAAGCATTACTGAAAAGAACGGGATAGTGACACTTACCATCAATAACCCGCCGCCCAATCTGGTAAAAAACATGGCTATATCCGCGCTAAGGGACGGTTCTGTAACTACGGCCGAGGCGGAAGATCTTATAAATAACGCGAATCTATTACAGCCTGCTTCTACCGGATCGGGATCGGTTGTTATAAATCGCGCCGCCGGCAATTCCCTTGAAATACAATTTAATAATTTAAGTGAAATGGTTAAAACGGCCGCAGCATCCGGGGACACCGGGCGGGCGGCTTTAATGCAGCAATCAAATAACATGTTGAATTCATTTAATGACAAACTTCTCGGCTTAAATCCTGCCGGCCGGACAATGGCTGCCGTAATTGCTAAACCGGACCTTATGAATGTTTTAAACGCCGATTTCAAACCGATACTTCAAGCGCTCCGCGAAAACACTTCTTTACTCCTCAAAAGCGTTACATCCCCGGGCGGAATTAATATGGAGCAGAACATAAAAGATATTGCATCACAAATTTCCAAGATAAATAATAGCGTAACAGCGCTGAATAATTCCTTTGAAGTTGCTGTTGATAAATCAGCGGCTTTGGCGCAGGAAATCAGCGTATATAAGTCACAATTAAACAGCGTATACGGGCAGGTTAAAAATATTGTTAATAATCTCAAACTTGCGTCCAATCCGGAAGAACTTAATGTGGCGCCAAAGGAATTCTTGTCTTTTCAGGCTGTTGTAAAACAATTTGCCCAGGGTCTTGAAAATATACCGGTTTTAAATGCGTCAGCACCGGTTAATGAAGCAAAATATTTGTCGATCCCGGTACAGGTAAATCCCGTTATAGACATGGAGTCAACCATAGAATCAATCGCCTTTTTGAAATCAAGGAATATATCAACCGGGAACGACGGTTTCATAGACATTATGGGTAAGTACTTCAAGAATGATATGAAATTAAACCAGAACATGGAAGCTTTAACGCTTGCATTTGACAGGTTTGATGCGGTAAAAAACACAGCTTCACCGGACAGGCTAACTAATGCTTTTGTCAATCGCATTAATGACCTGACGGCCAATGTCAGGGATCTGATGCAGAAAATATCCATAATTCCGTCCGATTCCAACCTGAAACCGCAGATAATGCAGGATCAATTGCTTAATTTTATCGACAAATCCGGGCTGAACACTGAAAATAAGCTGAAGGAAATGGCATTACAGGCTGATGCGGCAGCCATTCAGATTGTAACGGCTTCAAAGGAGACGTTAAAAGCCCAGTTGATAACCCTGGCAAATGAGATAGGGTCATCCGCTGCATCAAAACTTAATTCCCAGCAGAAATCCGAGCTGGATAATGTCAGGGAAAAAGCAACCGATATACTGACAAACATGAACGCCCTGCAATTTATTAACCAGAAACCAGTGTCTTATGAGGCGCTGTATACCCAGATCCCGGTATTTCTCAATAATAAGTTCTTTAATGGCGAGCTGCAGGTATGGTACAGGAAAGGTTCATTAAAGGAAAACTATGAAAAATCGATGCCGATTAATTTTGTTTTCATGCTGAATACGTCGAACATGGGAAATGTAAAAATATCGATGACCGTTTATAAAAAAGAAGTCGAGTGCAATGTTACTATAGACAATGAGAAAGCAAAACAGGTTCTCATGCGGGGTAAAAATGACTTCCTAAAGTCAATGGAAAGCGTGAATTTTAATATGAAAAATTTCAATATTCAGCTGGAAAAAGACGGTCCCGTGGACGCACCTGCGCCGTCGGACGGATATGTAAATTTGGGCAGAATTAATATGCAGGCTTAAAAATGAGCAACCATGCCTGATAATAAACCGGAAAACAGCAATTCCAAGCCCAAAAAGTCAGCCTTAGCCATCCATTACGACAAGGACAAGGATAGGGCGCCCAGAATCACCGCTAAAGGCAAAGGAACCATAGCTGAAAAGATACTGGAACTTGCAAGGGAAAACAATATACCTATTCACGAGGATCCGGATTTGCTTGAAGTCCTGTCAAAACTGGATTTGGGTCAGGAAATACCGCCTGATCTCTATAAATTAATAGCTGAAGTTCTGGTATATGTTTATAAATCAAACAATAAAGCAAGCAAAATCTTTTAAGATACCTGAAAAATCCCGGGAGAAACAATGAAAAAAATGCTTATTCCTGTTATTATTTTTGCTCTAGCCGGCGCAACCGTTGTTCTTGTTGTCCTGCTTAATGCTGTTCCTGCGTCTATAAAGCCTAAAACATTTGGAGGATCAAAGTATGACAGCATAAGGGCCATGTGCGCCTCCAAACAGGGCTATATGCTTGCAGGAATGACCATGTCTTCAGGCATAGGGTATGTGGACGCGTATATGCTGTGCCTTAATAATAAGGGCGAAAAACTGTGGGAAAACACCTTTGGAGGAAAAGGTGACGACAGGCTCTATGATATTATAAATACAGGCAATGGTTATGTTTTAGCCGGTTACACGAGTTCTTATGGCGCCGGTAATAATGATTTTTATCTGATCTGCACAAATGAAAAAGGGGACCTTAAATATACAAAAACATTCGGGGGAAAGGGCAAAGACGAGGCTTATTCGTTAGCTGTGACGGACGACGGAGGATATATACTGGCCGGCATGTCTGATTCATTTAATAAGGCAGGAGTGACGCAGGTTTATGTGGTAAAAACCGACGCTGACGGTAACTCTGTGTGGTCCATGACTTATGGTAATGGCAGGTACGACACAGCGTCAAGCGTGATCAAGGCGGCAGATAACGGGTATGTGATATGCGGGACAACAACTTCACCGGGGCACGGCATGCAGGACATGCTTTTGCTGAAAACAGACAGCCGGGGAAACACTATTTGGGCAAAGGCTTTCGGCGGAGCGAATCCTGACTTTGGAAGCCGTGTTATATCGACCCCGGACGGCGGTTATGCATTAATCGGCACCACCGGTTCATTTGGGGCGGGTAACTCGGATATATATATGGTTAAAACAGACGCGCAAGGCAACAGTGTGTGGTCCAAGACATACGGCGGGGCAGGCACTGACCAGGGTGTAACGCTTATAAACAGCGGTGACAACGGATATATAATCGGTGGTACAAGCGATTCATTCAGCTATGGAAGCTCCGATCTCCTTGTAATAGCCGTTGACGCTTCCGGCAACACGCTGTGGACAAGGCATTTTGGCGGAAAACAGGATGACTATCTCGGGGCCATCATAAAGGATAAAGACGGCGGATACGCAATAGCAGGCTGGACAGCTTCATCAGGTGCGGGTGATTATGACGCGTATTTTCTTAAAATCAGGAAAAACGGCGATTATTAGCGTGTAACATATTTTTGTGTGTTTCCGGGGGTATAAAATTCAAGATATTGATGTGCCTTAAAGTTTAAGTTATTCCGGTTTTGGTTCCCGTAGGTTTGTATCAGCAGGTTTGTCATTGTCAGCCTGGTTGACCTGAGAACCTGCTGCGGGTTGGGGTTGTGTTGGGGCGGGAGGGGCGTCTATTTCTGATAAAGTTGTAAGTTCAGACGGCAAGTTTTTATCAATTGACGCTATCAATCCTTCAACTTTGTTCCTGATGGCCGCGAGCTGGTCATTGGGGACAAATGATTCTTTCATTGCCTTTTTTGCCTCAAATAACTCATCTGAAATGTTTATTGCCGCAAGTATGGCTATCTTTTTTGCGTCTTTTAGGCCCGTGGCCTCCTGTACCTCAGTCATTTTGTTATTGAGGTAATTTGCCAGAGAAATAATATAATCAGGTTTTGCAACGCCTTTTATCGTGTATTCATTTCCGAATATGTTTACTGTAATTACGGATTTATCCATGTTATTCCCTGTTTATAAGCCCGTCGACCTGGCGAAGGACGCCGGCGAGCTTGGTATAGAGTTGGTTTCTGTCATTTTTATACCTTATGACCGTCTTTTTTAAGTTTTCAAGTTCGTACAAAAGTTCGGGTTTTATAGCAACAGCCGCGTTATTTGCGGATGGAGAGGAAGCCTGCGGCCTTGTTTCATTCAGGCGGGATTTTAAGGCCGCATTTTCATCGCTTAAATGATTTATAATAACAAGAAGTTCTTTTATCTTGTTATCAAGTATATCAAGTGCGATTAACGGCATTTTTAAGACCTCAATTCAGCGTTTAGTTCGGATTTAAGTCTGGATACTATGCGTTCCATAGCTTTATTGATCTCTATTTCTGAAAGCGTTTTTTTATCGGACTGGAAAATAATGTTGTAACTTAAGGATTTGCAGCCAGGCGGAACCTGGTTACCCCGGTAAAGGTCGAATAATTTAATTGATTTTATCAGGGATTTGTAATCGGAATTGATTATGGACTCCAGCTTTTCCTGTTCCACCGAGTCATTTACAACTACCGACATGTCCCTTTTCACGACAGGAAAGCGGGATAAATGGCTGTACTTAATTTTTGTTTCATTCAAAGCCATCAAAGCGTCGGCATCAAGCTCAAACATGTGCGCTTTTTCCTTAAGCTTATTGCTGTACAGGATTTCTTGTTTTAACTGTCCTGCGGTCCCGACGGTTTTCCCGGCAATCATTACATCCGTATAATATTCATAAAATTCGTTTGAGCCGGCCATAGAGAACCTGATGTCATGTTTTGACCCGAGAAAAGCCTTAATACCGGTGATTACGGACTTTAAATAATAAAAATCAGATGCGAATTCTTTTTTGTTATAAGCGGTATCTATCACCATGCCGTAAGATATGGCGCCAATCCTCGGAATCTGGAGGAACCCGGCGTCTTTTTTGAGAAAAATATTCGATGTCTCAAAAAGGTGGATGTTCGCATTGTCATTATTGACGTTGGTGATAAGATTCTTTATAAGGTCGGGGAGCAGGGTGGTCTTCATATGCGTTTCTTCATCGTTATACGCGTTTTTAATGGCAACGGAATTTTCCGGAAGGTAAGAACCCGCGTTTAATGATTTTAAAAGTTTGTTATTAAGAAAACTGTAGTTAACCACTTCTGAAAACCCGAAACCTGTCATGACTTTTGAAAGGCCATTCTTGAACATGGCGCTTTGCGTGTCGCGTCCTATTGTGATGACTGATGCGGGAAGGGAAACAGGGATATTATCATATCCGTGTATCTGCGCAATGTCCTCAATGACGTCAATTTCCCCGGTTATGTCCACCCTGTAGTGCGGAATTTCAATTTCAATTGAATCAACATTCCTGTTCTTTATGGAAAAAAACAACTTAAGGATATTGCCTTCAATCTCTGCCGGAGAAAATGAGGTGCCAAGCACCCCGTTAACCCTGTTATAACGGACATTAATGGTTATAGGCGCGGTCCTGGCCGGGTAGATATCTATTATATCTGATGAAGCTTTGCCGCCGGCAGTTTGTATTATGAGTTCCACGGCGCGGTTAAGCGCGTTTGTGACATTATCTATGTCTATACCGCGCTCGAACCTGTATGAAGAATCAGATGAAACCCCAAGGCGCCTTGAACTTATCCTGACTGTTTTCGGCTGAAAGCAGGCTGATTCAAGGATGATGGATGTGGTGGCATTACCAACCGAATAATTTTCTCCGCCCATGATGCCTGCCAGGGCAACAGGGTCGGCCGAATCCGCAATAACCAGGTCCTCCGCATTCGGGTGATATTCCTTGCCGTCCAGCGCCAGTATTTTTTCGCCATGTTTTGCGCGTCTTATGATTATTTTACCGCCTTTTAGTTTGTCCAGGTCAAAAGCGTGCAGGGGGTGGTTTAACTCAAAAAGGACATAATTTGTAACGTCGACAACATTATTAATTGGCCTGATGTTAACAGTTGCAAGAGCGTCCTTTAACCACTGGGGTGACCCGGTAATTTTAACGCCTTCAATAAGACGCGCTGAATAGCGGGGGCATTTTTCCGGCTCCAAGTTCTCGATCTTTATTTTTGAGTTCATGTCCAGTCCCGCGCTAATTTGTCCGGCAGGCAAAGCGCAGGACGGGTAATTAAGTTTTAGCCCGGTACGCGACGAGATGAACCTGGCAACGCCGGTCAAAGACAACAGGTCGGGCCTGTTGGGAGTGATTTCGAGACTGAAAATAGTGTCGGGTTTTACCGGTTCAAAAGCCTGGCCAAGTTTATATTCGGCCTCATCGAGGATCATGATGCCTTCTGATTCCTTTGTAAGCCCCAGTTCTGATTCGGAGCAGATCATTCCGTTTGACTCAACACCACGGATTTTGGATTTTTTGATCTTGAAATCTCCGGGAAGTACGGCCCCTATTTTAGCCAGGGCAACTGTCTGTCCGGCCGCCACGTTTTTGGCGCCGCAAACTATTTTTATGGTCTCAATCCCGTCTGTTACGTCGCAGATGTTTAAATTATCTGCCTGTGGATGCTTTTCAACTGCCAAAACCTTCGCTACAAATACGTTTGTGAAAGGGGATTGTCTTTCTATAATTTCCTCGACGGGAAGGCCTGCGACATTTAGCATATTGACCAGTTCAGCCGGGGACATTGTCAAATCTATATACTTTTTGAGCCAATTGTAGCTGATCAGCATCTATATTCTCCTAAAAGCTGGTTTTATAAAATTATCACACAAACAATATTAAATGTCAATTTTAAATGTATTGGTGTAATAAAGCTCAAAACAGGCAAACTTTGCAGGTAGTAAAATTAGCAATTACTATAAAAGGCTTTGTAAATATAGCATTTTGCAGGATTGTGTGTCTTGATTATCAATGATATAAGGAAAATCCTGCCATTTAAGGATAAGAAAAACCCTGCTTTAGAGCTATTATTAACGATTTTTCTTGCAAATTGCCGGCCCATGTATTACTATTGTTATCTATAAAGTAAACATGTGGAGGCCCTTATGGCAATTGATTTAAAGGAAGTTAAAGGCGCAATAGATGATATAAAGCAGAGAGCATCGAAGATTGAGGTGTATCTTTGACGTTGAAAAGAAAAAGGTCAATAAAGTAGAGTTTGAAAAAAAGACAACTGAACCTAATTTCTGGATTGATTCCGTTAACGCCAAGGCCGTTCAGGCAGAACTTAAAATAATCAATAATGCACTAACGATAGCAAGCCAAATCAACACATCGATCGACGATGTTGATGTATTGCTTCAACTCCTTGAGTCTGATAAAGATGCTTCTTTAGAAACCGAGCTTGTATCCAAATTCAACCAGTTAAAAAAGATCGTTGATCAGGAAGAATTTAAGCTCATGTTCTCGGGTAAGTATGACAGGCACAATGCAATCGTCACCATACATGCCGGCGCCGGCGGCACAGAATCCTGCGATTGGGCCGAGATGCTGTTGCGCATGTATATGATGTGGTGCGAAAAGAAGGGGTTTGAGGTTACTATTACGGATTCCATGCCTGGTGACGAAGCCGGCTTTAAAAGCGTTACTTTTGAGGTCACGGGTGAATATGCCTATGGTTATTTCAGGTCTGAAAAGGGTGTACACAGGCTGGTGCGTATATCGCCTTTTGATTCAAACAAGCGCAGGCATACGTCATTTGCTTCTATTGAACTTATCCCGGAGATAGAAGAGGATATTGAGGTTGATATAAGGCCCGAGGATTTAAAAGTGGATACATACAGGGCGTCAGGCGCGGGCGGCCAGCACGTAAACAAGACAGAGTCGGCAATCAGGATAACCCACATGCCGACAGGCGTCATTGTAGCCTGTCAGGTGGAGCGTTCGCAGATACAAAACAGGGCCAGGGCCATGAAGGCCTTAAAGTCAAAGCTCGTCGCCTTGAAAGAGGAACAACACAAGGAAAATATCGCGGAAATTGCCGGAGAAAAGAAGGAAATGGCATGGGGAAGCCAGATAAGGTCGTATGTGCTTCACCCGTATAAAATGATAAAGGATTTAAGGTCGGATCTGGAGCGTTTTGATGTGGATAAGGTTTTGGGCGGGGACCTGGACCCGTATGTAACGGCATATTTAAAAATGGAAGCGGAGAAAAAATCAAATGAGAAAATTTAACTTTGAACTGAGTTTGGCGTCCCTGATCCCGGAGTTTATCAATCAGTTTCTTTTGAACGCGAGTATAGATCAGAATTCCATCACGTGCCTGGAGCTTGAGGACCTAGGCGACGCTTTGAAGGGCGCCCGGGATCCCGGGCTCAAAGACATAAAGAAGTTCTTATCGCTTGACAATGAATCTCATCTTTCCGGGGAAGAGAATGATTGTGAAGACGGCTGTGAACATGAACACGCCCACAAAGACCCGCTTGTTCCCAAGTCGGTTGAAGAAACCATGGAAGAAGTGGATGCGGACCTTGAGGAAGTGGACAATGAATATTATCACCGCTATACGCCCGCGGAATTAAGGTATATATTTGATAAAGTTATCGACAATATAGATAAAATATACGATTATTACCTGGATTACGCCACAGTCAACCTAACTATGACCGTAAATTTTAAGATGGCCGGTTCACTTGAGTCGAACCTGGTGGTGGAATTTTTGGGGCACGGCATAAAACCGGAAAATATAGATGATAGTTTTTATGTGACCGTGAAGAACGCCATGGTGAGCGATGATATTGCGGTGCGTGTATATTTTTATTATGACACGGGAAGAACAGATGAGTATGAAAAGGTTTTCAATGATATAACCGATGTTATGAATGTAAAGCATGAAGGCAAGTATAACGGCCGGATGAATTAAGCTGTAAAGGGGCGCAAATGCCGGAAAAGTTTGACATAAAGGAAACAATAGCCATAGGAAGGACGTTTGATGAGTACAGCAGGATGTTTGACCTGCGTTTTACATGGTTAAAAAACGCATCAATACTTGATATGGGCGGCGGGGTCAGTTCTTTTACCCCGGAAGCCTGTGAATTGGGATTGAATGTAAAATCATGCGACAGGATATACGGCTTTACGCCGGAAGAGCTTGAGGCAAAATGCAGGGCAGACCTTGAGGGGATGCTGGAAAAACTGCCTGCTGTGAGGAAAAATTATTTATGGGATCTTTATAAAGACGAAGAAGGCCTTCGTTCATACAGGGAAAAGGCTTACAAAATTTTCATGGAAGATTACAGGAAAAGCCGTGAAAACAGGTACATAAGATCAGAACTGCCGTTTACCGTTTTTACTGATAAGGAATTTGATATAACCCTTGTTTCGCACCTTTTATTTTTGTATGATGAGCACCTGGACTATGATTTTCACCTGGATTCCATCGCCGAACTCATCAGGATCACAAAAGAAGAGATACGTATTTTCCCTATCGTGAATTTGAGGTGGAAAAAGGCGGAGTTTGTTGATAGGATAATTCGCGAGCCTGCGTTTGACAGGTGCGGGTTTGAAATTAAGAAGGTGGATTTTGAGTTTGTTAAGGGCGGAAATGAATGCCTTAGCATTAAAATTTCTTAATAAATGGAGGTAACATGAAAAGATTATTTGTTTCAGCAATTCTGGTTTTAGCGGTTGTATCAGGTTCTTTTGCGGGCGGGTATCTGACTTTAGGCGGTGATTCCGCTTTTCTGACAAATAACTACCTGTTTGGTTCGGGCGCTTCAACCGTGACTTACTTCAACGGGGCAATTGGAATGACCTTTGATTCCGGATTTATCGCGGGTTTAAGGTACGATCATATAGGCATAGAAGACCAGAGCTACAGCAGCGTGACGGGCAGCACGAATGCAAGATTTGTCGGCGCAGTGCCGGGTCTTGAACTTGGATATTTCCTTAAGTGCATGGATAATAAATTACTTTGGTGGTCCACCGCAAGGTTCAGCTATGCAATGTCTGCCCGTTACAGGCGTGACGTTTTTAACTATAAAGGGACAGCGTTTGTTCCCGCAGTTTCAACGGCCCTGTATTATCAGCTTAAAAACCAGTTCTACGCCGGATTGGAAGTGGGATACCGGTATTTTACGGTGAAATATGCGGCCCCAATTAATAATGAACTAAATCTGGGCGGAATGTTTGTCGGGATCTCGCTGATTCATTTATTTAACGAACAGGCTAAATAAAGGGGAGGAAGGGATAATGGCAAAATTAAAAGCAGGCATAATCGGCTGCGGCACGATATTTCCCATGCATGCTGAGTCAATAAGGCAGTCATGCAGGGACATCGCCGACCTGGTTGCGGTATGCGATATAAAGCAGGACAAGCTTATGGCGGCCGGGACCAAATATAAATGCGCCACTTACGCGAACTTCAGGCAGATGATAGACATAGAAAAACCCGATGTGATACACGTATGCACGCCGCACTACATGCATAAGGAAATGTCGACATACGCCATAGAACGCGGCGTGCATGTTTACCAGGAAAAACCCATGACCATATCGGCGAAAGACGCGGTGGAGCTCAATAAGCTGGTGAAAGAAAAGAAGGTCAAATACGCGATATCGTTCCAGAACAGATTCAACCCCTCGACCCAACTTGCCAAGAAGTCTGTGGATTCAGGCGCGATAGGAAAAATAATGTCGGCGAAGCTTATGCTTACATGGTGTAAGCCTGATGACTATTATCTAAAAAGCGACTGGAAAGGTACGTGGGACAAAGAAGGTGGAGGCGTTATTATAGATCAGGCCATTCACAGTCTGGATATACTCAGGTATGTATTTAACTCTGAAATAGACTGGGTGGACGCCACGACAGCGAACAGGATGCATGTAAAAATACAGGTGGAAGACGAAGCAGCCGGTGTGATCATGTTCAAGAACGGTTCTTACGTCAATTTCTACACCATATGCCACTATTCATACGACGACGACGTGGTCATGGAAATACACGGCGAAAAAGGAAAGGTAAAGATAGTAAAAGACACGGCCGATTTATATCTGAAAGACAGGTTCTTCGGCGGCCATAAAAGGGCAAAACCCAAAGCCGGCGAGTTCATAGATTACGGCGCAGGCTGGAAAGAATACTGGGGCTACTGCCACTCAGTGGAGATCAGAAGGTTCTACGAAGCCATAATAAACAACACAGCCGTGGATGTAGACGAGGACGCTGGGCTTGAAACGCAGTGGATGATAGAAGCCATATATGAGTCTGGCAGGACGGGGAAAAAAGTTTTTATGGATAAGCTGAAAAGCAGGGTTGGTAAATAAACGGAACTGCTCGCGTAGGGGCGCCATGATGTGTCGCCCGCCGTGGGCTTTAATAAATGGAATTGTATTTTTTTCGCCCATTTCGCGGGCCTGCAGCGGGCGACCCACCGGGTCGCCCCTACAAAGACAAAATTCAAAACTGACAATATGAAATTCCGAGTTTATTTTTATGGAACAAAATACTAAATCAGGTGTCTTCATAAGTGGCTGAGATAAAGCAGGAGGAAAAAGAGCTGGTTTTAAAGGCTAAAGCCGGGGAACGACGGGCTTTTGAAACGCTTGTGCATGGGTGCGCAAAACAGGTCTATAATCTTGCTTACAGGCTTTCCAATTCAAAAGAATCTGCCGAAGACATAGCCCAGGAAGCTTTCATAAATGCATATAACAGCATAAATAAATTCAGCCATGACTGCCCGTTCGCTAACTGGGTTTACAGGATAGCGGTTAACGCATGGAAAAACCGTGTCAGGTATGAGAAACGTAGGTTCTTTTTCAAGCATGATTCGCTTGACGAAACCATCGCGGGCGAAGACGGCGACATGAAAAAGGAACTGCCTGACAAAAAACCCGGGGCTGACGAGGAGTTTGAGAAGTTCCACAGGAAAGAGGCCATAGAAAAGGCTTTGAATGAACTGAACCCGCAGGCAAAGGAAATGCTGGTGCTGCGTGATATGGAGGAATTAAGCTACGAGGAAATATCAGGAATCATAAAAGCGCCCCTTGGGACGGTAAAGTCAAGGATAGCGCGCGCGAGGGAAACGTTGAAAGAACATTTGATGAAGTATCTGGGTGATGATTATGGAGCATAAACAATTTAAATCAAAGATATCAGACTACGTGGATAAAAAACTGGCCGATGCAGAGCTTGTGGATTTTGATAAGCATGCTTTAGTGTGCCCCGCATGCCTGCTGGAACTGCAGATGACTATAAAGGCTGTTAAAGAAATGAAGAGAACTAAGGCAAAAGAACAGGATTTGCCCGTGAATTTCTACGCAAAACTTGGGCAAAAACTGGATGCGGCAGACGCGGATAAAATAAAGAGAAAAAGTTTTATATACACACCCTGGTTAAGGGCTGCGGCATTAAGTTTTGCGGTTATATTTACGGTGGTGATGGTAAGGCAGATAACCAGATCACCGGAGTATATGGGGAACAAAGGTTATGACAAGTCCGCCGCAATCAGTGCTGAACTGCCAAAAGATAACACGCGGGGCAATGCCGGTTTTTCCCGCGCTGGAAAAAAAGATAATGTCAAAAAGAAAGTTGTTTTTAAAACGGCTTCAAAACAGAAAAAAGCCGAAATGCCGGAATTGGAAGAAGTACGCGCCTATGATATGGCGAAAACCGGGCCTTCAACTGCTGCTTCAGGCGCTGTGGCAAACTATAATGCCCCCGCAGCCGAGCCTGTAATGGAAGCAGCACCTAAGAAAAAGGCCGCGCCGTCAATGTCAATGGCTTTGGGTGCCGGAAATGATATGGATGCCTATGAAACAAATGGGGACAGAAATGGGCCTTTGAACATGGTAATAAAGGATAAGGAAACATGGAGGACAGTGGCGCGGGACAGCGTGATAAACGTTGATTTTACCAAACAGATGATCTTATACGTATCTTTGGGGGAAAAGCCCACGGCAGGATACAGCGTGGTAATTTCAGGCGTAAAATACGGGACAAATAAAATACAGGTATTTATTACGCAAAAGTCGCCCCAGCCTGGCGCGGTAACCGCGCAGATTATTACTTATCCTGTTTGCGTCAAGGTAATAGACAAGTCTGATTTGCCCGTGGAGTTTGTGTTTAGTAAATAACATATATCAATTCAAACGCAGGTTTTCGTTTTGCGCCCATCACAGATGAGAGGGAGCAAGCCCCCTCTCTACAGGTTTTTGTTTTATTTTTTTTCAACGGTTTTTCTTATCTATAAACAATCCCTCACAAAACTGTAGAGAGGGGGCTTGCCCCCTCTACCAGCGGGCTTTAAGTCAAAGGCACTGGCGCAAAATAAAAAAATGCTATACAGGCTTTCCGGCTTATATCAATTCAAATAATAATTCTGTAGTTATGGGGATTGGAGTCTGCCTCCCACTCAAACGCAGGCTTTCGTTTTGCGTCCATCACGGATTAGAGGGGGCAAGCCCCCTCTCTACAAATACAAATAAACCCCATTCGACTATGCAACAACTTCCATGGAACCTTTTTCCTTATCCGGTGTCTTGCAGCGTAGCAAGGCTAAAAAAACAGGGCCTTAAAGCCCGGAAAAAGGAGGATTTAACATGAGGAAGGCGCTGGTTTTGATGGTTTTTGTAGTGGTTTTAGGATTGTGGTCAGCAAGTGTTTTTGGGTCTGAAAAGACGGGGGAAGAAGGTTTGTCGCCTTACTTTTTGGTGCAGGGAAGTTCTGATGTTGACGGATTCCCTCTGCTCTCCACTACGGCAGAAGTAAACATCGCGGGTATGACGGCTTTGACCGAATTAAAACAGGTTTATAAGAACGACGGAAAAAAGACTTTGGAAGCTGTTTATGTGTTCCCTCTGGGAACAAAAACAGCGATAAACGCGATGCGCATGAAGATAGGAAACAGGGTAATCGAGGCTGAAATACACAAAACAGAGGATGCAAGGCAGATTTACAATGACGCTAAGAACGCGGGCAAGACAGCTTCGCTTTTGGAGCAGAAAAGGCCGAATGTTTTCCAGATGAACGTGGCAAACATCATGCCCGGAGATAAAGTTGAAGTCATTGTTTATTATTCGGAATCGCTTGTACCTGAATCGGGCGTTTACGGATTTGTTTTTCCGACAGTAGCGGGGCCGAGGTTTACCGGCGAATCATCACCGGAAGATTTAAAGGGCAAGGATAACTGGACGGTTACACCGTATCAGCATGAAGGCAAGGCCGCGCCTTATGAATTTGGGATCACTGTCAATATAAAGGCGGGAATGGAAGTCGCGAAGATATGGTCGCCTTCACACAAAGTTGAAACTGAAAACAAGAGGAACTGGGGAGTTATTGTAACGCTCTCCCCGAAAGAAGCAAACGGAGGCAACAGGGATTTCATCCTTAACTATTCTTTAAAAGGTAATTCAATAAGCACCGGGGTACTGCTTTATCCGGGAAAAGGCGAAGGTGAAAACTTCTTTTTAGCCATGATAGAGCCGCCGGCGCAGGTAACTATGGCTCAGATACCCCCGAGGGAATACCTTTTTATCATGGATGTGTCAGGTTCCATGTACGGTTACCCGCTTGAAGTTTCAAAAAAGGTCGTAAAAGAAATACTCTCCAACTTAAGGGGCCAGGATTACTTCAACATAATGTTCTTTGCGGGCGGCGCAAACACGCTTTTTGACAAGCCAATGCCTGCCACAGAACACAACAGGGCGCGCGCTCTGGAAATGATAACCAACCAGCAGGGTGCGGGCGGAACGGAAATACTCCAGGCCTTTACAAAGGCGTTACAGCTTGAGAAAAAAGAAGGCATGTCCCGCATATTTGTGACCATGACAGACGGGTATGTGTCTGTGGAAAAGGAAGTCTTTGACCTGATGGAAAAGAATCTTGGTAATACAAACTTCTTCTCATTCGGCATCGGAACATCGGTAAACAGGTTCCTGATAGAAGGCATGGCAAGGGCGGGCAAAGGCGAGCCGTTCGTGGTAACAAGCCAGGACGAGGCTGAAGCGGCGGCAAAGAAATTCATCAAATATATAAAGAGCCCGGTGCTTACGGATATTAAGATCAAGTACGAGGGATTTGACGCCTATGACGTGGAACCATCTTCTATGCCCGACCTTTTCGCTGAAAGGCCGCTTGTTCTCTCGGGCAAGTACCACAAGGCCAAAGGCAAAATAATAATCACGGGAAAGACGGCAAATGGCAATTTCGAAAAGGCGGTAAATCTCATTGATTACAATGAACTGCCTGAAAATGAAGCTGTAAAGTATCTCTGGGCCAGGGACAGGATAGCCAGGCTTGATGATTATTCCAGGGTAGGCGCGCAGGTAAAAGAGGATGTGACTGAACTGGGCTTGAAGTACCACCTTATGACGGCGTACACATCGTTTGTGGCGGTTGACAAAGAAGTAAGGGCGACAGGCGAAACAGTGACGGTAAAACAGCCGCTGCCAATGCCTGAAGGCGTCTCGGATAACGCGGTAGGTGAAACACAGGCATACGGCAACGCGCCGGCCTCTGGTTATGGCGGGGGAATGCGCTCAATGGCCAAAGAAGCGTCAAAGCCCGGGCCGGCAATGGATTACGAAGCAGCGCCGGTGATGAACGCGCAAGCGGGGTATAAAACGAAGGCAGCTGTTGATAAGACTGAAATGAGCGAGAAAAAATATGCTTTGGAAGGCACAACCAAAGGGTCGCTGTATATCTCCGATGGACAGGTCCCGGCCGGATATACGCTTGATGAAGCCGAAAAAGAAGTGTTTAAAGCGGTAAAACAGGAGCTTGAACAGTACCTGAATAACTGCGGGTTAACAGGGGTGCAGTTTGAAGTTAAGGCAGAGAACGGAAAGGTAAAGGAAGTAATGGTGCTGAAGTACAAAGGCAAATCGTGCAATGAAGAACAGCTGAAAAAGATATTGGAGAAAGTAACGTTTGGAACCGCTACAGGAACGTTAAAGCTCACATTTGAGATAATGTAACAGGTCAATGTCCGCATCCGCGCGTTTTGGATGAACAAATCCTGCAATCCCTCCGCAGGTTCCCCAAAACGCGCGGATGTTTTTTTGTTTATAACCACATACAATTAAAAAACACAGCCTTAAATTGATTTAATTGTATTTGTGTGTTAGATTGTAACGGCTGAAGTATTATATACATGAACAAAAAGGAGATCAACCATGAACCTAAAAGACAAGGTAGTAGTCATTACCGGCTCTTCCAGCGGCATCGGCAAAGAAGTTTCAAAAATGCTCGCGCAGAAAGGCGCAAAACTTGCGCTGCTGTCCAGGCGGCTGCCTGAAATGGAACAGCTTGTAAAAGATTATAAGGCGCTGAATACGGAAGCAATCGCAATCAAAACCGATGTAACCTCGGCGGGGGATATAAAGCATGCCGTGGAAGAAACCATGAAAAAGTTCGGGAAAATAGATGTTGTCATAAACTGCGCTGGGATAGGCAATTACAGCCCGCTTGAAACACTTGATATGAAAACGTTTGAACACATGCTAAGGGTTAATATCTTCGGTCCTTTATACATGATACAGGAAACGGTCAAACATTTAAAAGCGACAAAGGGCATGATCGTCAACATATCATCGGGTTTAAGCAAACGCGCACTGCCGTTCTTATCCGCTTACGGGTCGACAAAAGCCATGCTGAATATGCTTTCTGACGGACTCAGGATGGAACTCATGAGTTCGGGCGTGCAGGTACTTACATATAATCCACCTGCAACTGATACGCCTTTCATCGCTTTAAGCAACAGGGGTTCGATGAAGCTTGCGAAGGTTGAGGATGTGGCGGCCCAGATTGTTAAGTCAATGGAACAGGAAAAAAGGGAAGTATCCGCGTCCGGGTTCCTGGCTGTTATGAATTTTTTCGCGCCCAAGGTGCTGGACAGCATGTTTTACAGGAATATGGTGAAAAGGGTTGAGGACAATAAACAAATAACAAGATAGAAAAGACAATAAACCTGCTTTTAAATCTTGACTAATTCCATAAAAACTATTAAAATATAGCGTATTTTTAATTTCATGTGTTAAATTCCCGGCTATTATAAGGAGTTATATTTTGCGAAAACAGGTTATCTTTATTATTTTATCTATATTTATCATTTTTATTATTGGCGGCCTTGCTGTAAGTATGTCTAAAGGCAGGGGCGGTTCCGCGATGCTCAATAAAATCGCGCTTATTAACATTGAAGGCGATATAACCGACACTACGCATTTAATGGAACTTTTGAACCAATTTAATGACAATGCATCTGTTAAGGTTATTGTTCTCCGGGTTAACAGCCCGGGCGGCGGGGTGGCGGCATCCCAGGAAGTTTATGAGCTTGTGAAAAAAATAAGAAAAGACGGAAAAAAAGTTGTTGTTTCCATGTCGGATGTGGCCGCTTCAGGCGCTTATTACATATCTTCAGCTGCGGATAAGATATACGCCAATCCGGGAACTATCACGGGCTCTATCGGCGTTATAATCAATTTTATGAATGCCGAAAAATTGCTTGGGAAAGTCGGGGTTAATTTTACCACCATCAAGAGCGGCAAATATAAGGATACCGGGTCGTTTTCACGGCCTGTAAATGAAGAAGATAAGCTTTTAATGGGCGGTATGATACAGGACGTGCTTAACCAGTTCGTGGACGATGTTGTATCTGTGCGTGCGGACAAGCTTGCAGCGGCTTTCGGCATAAGGGAAAAAAACACAAAGAAACGCGCGCAGCTTGTAAAAAGTTATATGCTCGCGAACGTGGCTGACGGCAGGATATTTACGGGAAGGCGCGCCAAGGAACTCGGACTTATAGATGAGCTCGGGAATATTGACGATGCCATAACAGGCGCCGCAGAGATGATCGGGGTACACGGCAGGCCAATGGTTATTTCAGAAAGAAAGAAGCAGGGATTCGGGCCGTGGTTTGACTCAAAAATAGCGGACTTAAACCCGCAAAGCAGTTCTTCCATGGTAATGCAGTATAAGATGAAATAAATAGGTTGTTGAATAACAAAATTTGACTACGCGATGCACGGGAGGCAATAATGGCTGAGAATGAAAATGAAAAGAACGATGCCCCGAAAGATATAACCCCGAACCCCATGAAAGAGGCCGAGAAGAAAAATGCGGCACCGTCGGCGGAGGTTCCATCCGATGCGCCACCATCCACAGACGCGCCGGCGGAAGATGAACCGAAGGATGTAAAAGGCGCTTTAAAGGCCACTTTTATTGATTCGCTGACAATGAACAGGATGCTTCAGTTCATTCTGATAGCAGCCGGATTATTCGGTTTGTTTTTGGGTTTCAAAGGGCAGGAATTCATGCCTGTTCCCGCAGCCGCCGGCATGCTGGCTTTTGTGCTCGCGGCATTGTTTGACATATACATAGGCAAAAAATTTGACAAAGAAGAAGGCGTGGGAACCGTATCCAAGATAGCTCTTGCCTCGGTATTTGCGGCGCTGATGATAACTTACATAGTGGAAATATTCAAGAAACTGAAATTTGACCTGCCGCTGAATAAGCTCATATTAATGCTTGCGGTCGTTGTCGTGGGAATTGTCGCGATAATACAGGCGATACTGTACATAAGAAAAAACAAGGAAAAGGTTGTGGCCGATATCCAGATGTTGATAGCGTTTATATTGGCCTTTTTTGCCGGAATTGTATTCTACTTATACTTCGCAATTGCATCGTATGTGCTTGCATTAGCTTCGCTTGTCCTGGTAATGATGTCCATAACAAAGGACCCGCTTAAAGATGACGGAAGGTTGAACGCAAGGCTGACCGTGATAACGTCCATTGTTATCATATTCCTGCTGATTTTGACCTATGCGGCAACCATATTTATTAACAAGCCGATTGCCGTAACTGTGTACGGCGAAATATCGCCGCCCTACAGGACCAAGCCGGTTAACCTTACATGGTCGGGTGATTCGTGGTCATTCGCATATAATCTTTTTGATAATAAGAAAAAAGAAGGTTCTGTAAACATATTGAATTCTTTGTCGCTGGGAATCAATACGCTGCCTCCAAAGAAAAACCAGGAAGCTGCGGAAAGCGATTTTTCATTCAAACTCCCGATAAGCAAGGAAAAGAAAAAAGAAGCCGAAGCAAACCTTGCCGGGAAAAAAGCGTTCAAGATTGAAAGCACGGACGAAGCCCGGGCCGCGGAAGACATAAAACTTCCGCAGTATCTTGACGCCCCGATATTTAATAATAAGGGAAATTTCCTGATATTTTCCGGCGGCGATACCAAGGACGGCCCTAGAAATATCTGGGGAGTAGCGCTTACTTTAACGCTGCTGGAAATGGAAGCGAATAAAAAGGAAAAAGAGAACGAGGAGGACCTCACCCAGCTACAGCGTGTCACATTAATCGCCAAAAAAAGGGCGGAAATGGATAAGCTTAACATGCCTGTGGGCAAGCCAAAAGTGGTGGTGGCGGACATCAATAAAATAATAGATATGGACTGCAAACCCCTTACTCATAAGACGGCATGGTCTCCTGACGGAAAAGGATTCTGTTTTGATGCGGCAAATAAGAAGGGCGTTTATAACGTATGGTCGTCCAATACGCGTGAACAGACCATAAATAAAGTCACAAAAGGAGACCAGAAGCTCATGCCGCTTTGGTCGCCAAAGGGCGATAGGTTACTGTATGTGAGCAAGACCGACAGTTACACGTATTTTAAGGTCGCGGATTTGGGTGGCAAGAACGCGCATGAACTTAATGTAAAAAGCAAAAGGGACAAGGATCTTTTTCCGCTCTGGAACGCGTCTGAATCAAAGGTTATATACCTGAAAAAGGGTAAACTCATAATAATGAACGCGAGCGCGACCGGCCAGAAGCCGCTGGGGAAAGACACACTTACGCCTTCTCCTTACTGGTTAACGGACCAAAAGAAAAAGATAACGCTTGAATACACCGAGTCGGGAACCATATGGCGCATATGGACAATCACCCCCAAAGGTAAAAAGAACAGGCAGATATTCGAAGAAGTCTGCGAATCCCTTACACAGCCGAAGTGGTCGTATGACGGAGACTCAGTCATCACCGGCGCTAATTATAAGGATGACAGCTCTTTGTGGCGTTTGAATAAGGATGGAAAATTCAAGACCCGTTTATATACGACAAAACATGATATATCCGAACTTGAATGGTCCCCGAATTCGCAGCGGATAGCTTTTATCGTAAAGAAAAAAACAGTACAATCCATCTGGTATGACTCCAAGACGCACCTGGAAGAACTTTGGGTGATAAATAATGACGGAACCAAGCCTATGTGCATGTACGAAGCAACTGGAACAATAAAACATATGTCATGGGATGACCCGGGCAAGAGGCTGGCATTTGATGAAACATACCACCGCATATATTTTCAGCCCGAACTTACCGTGGTGAAAATAGTGCACGCGATAGGCGGGGAAAAGTGGGATCTACTGCCTTATGAGTTCTACGGTGAGTCTCCAACATGGTCAAATGACGGGCATGTAATAGCATATATATCATGGCGGGATTTTTGGATGAGGCCATTGCTTGATGCGAACAGGCTATGGGTGGCGCAGTTGCAGTAAGTCAAAATATTCAGAAAGTAGATAATAGAAGAGCAAGATCAAAAAGAACAAGACAGGAATAAGCGGTTTTTTTGTTCCGGTCTAAAAAATTGGCCGGAAGAAATTCTGGCCTTTTATTTGGGATTTTTAGCGGCTGAAAATTGAAGCCCAAACCGGTTATATTATTATTGGCTATATGACATTGAAAACTTGCATTCTAAGGGTGAAAATTTGACAGCAAATATTTTAAAACCAAATATATTTATTATTCTGCTTTCAATGCTTATAACTATGTTGTTATCTTCCATTTGCAGCGCTGCCCCGCCCTCCTGTACAGGGGCAATAGGCGTTGACTGGAACGGCGCGACTTTAAACGCGGATTTTCCCGCAAGGCATGCCCAGGCATCATATGTTTTTGATAATAAAATGTGGATCGTTTCAGGCGGTGGAAATGCTTATCCCCATCACATGGACTCCTGGTGGTCGACAAACGGCGCTGACTGGTACGCTGCGACATTAAACACAGCATTTATAGGCAGATCTTACCCGGGTTATGTCACATATAATGCTGAAATGTGGATAATAGGCGGCGATAGCAACGGTATAACAGTAAATGATGTTTGGCATTCAAGCAATGGCGCAGATTGGTTTATTGCCACAGGCAACGCTAATTTTCCGATTAGAGATTGCATGGCCGCCCTGTCTTATAATAACAGGATGTGGGTCATTGGCGGTAATCATAATGAATCGACCCCATACGGCATGACAAACGACGTATGGTGGTCCACTAACGGTGTGGCATGGACACAAGCAACTGCAAGCGCAGCATTTTCGCCGAGGAGTTGTGTCGGCGCCGTGGTTTTTAACGGCGGCACAGGGGACAGGATGTGGATAATTGGAGGCCAAACTCAAAATGGTTACTCTAACGATGTTAATGACGTATGGTCGTCAAATGACGGTGTGACCTGGACCATGGAGACGGCTAACGCGGGTTTCACGCCGAGGCAGGATTTTGCCTGTTATGTTTATAATGGCGAGATATACGTTGTAGGCGGAGTGGACAGCTCAATTAACCGGCTAAATGACGTTTGGGCAAGCAGCGATGGTGTAAACTGGACGCAGAGGACTCCGGCCGCGCAGTTCGATCAGAGGCAGACACAGGGGCTCGTTTATAATAACATGTTATGGGTACTTGGCGGATGGGGAGGGAATTCATTCGATGACGTCTGGTATTCCTGCGGCGTAAGCCCGATGTCTCCGACTTTTACACCCTCAGAGACGCCGAATGACACGTCTTCATGCACTCCTACAATAACCGTGACCTGCACAATCATATGTACGCCGACTATAACCCAGACTACAACAGCTGTGCCAGCCGACCTTAAGATAGAAAAATCAGCGACCGGGGACCAGCCTGAAATAGGGGCTGATGTGACATTTAAAATAACCGTGCGCAATGACACGCTTCAGGACGCAACAAACCTCATAATCTGGGACACTCTGCCGGTAGAGGTGATATACAGCGGATACTCAGCCGCAGTTGCGCCTGTAGTGACGGGAAATTATGTTTCCTTCATGCTGCCGCTTGTCACGGCAGGAACTGTTGCGTATGTTTACATCAGGACTAAAATGACAAGCTATAACGGCAATTACCCCATAGAAAACAGGGCGTGGTGTGATTATAACGACAATTATTTTACGATGCCTTCAAGGCACCCCGCTATATGTTCGGCAACTTGTTTTTACCCTGAACATATGCCCATAGTGTACCCCAACCCTTTCAACCCGGATACAGCGGTAAACGGAACTTTGAAATTCAGCAACCTGATTGCCGGCACTCTCATTCAAATTTACTCATTGTCAGGCGAGCTTGTGTATAATATTAATGCATCCGGTATCAATGAGATATGGCACGGGAGGAACGTGTACGGTTCCAAAGCTTCCCCGGGGATTTATTATTACGTCATTAAAACCCCGGATGGCCACAGATATATAGGGAAGTTGTATGTGGTAAATTAAGCGGATTCCCGTTTTATTAATTCCGGGTTGAAAACGATTATCTGGTTGTTGTCTCCGTCTTTTTGTTCTATAAGGGATATGGCAAGTCTGCAGGCAGCCTGGCCCATCTGGTGGGCGGGTTGTCTTATGGTAGTCAATCCCGGGGAAGTGGCCGACGCGATTATTGTATCGTCGTAGCCCACTACTGCCACGTCGTCGGGCACTTTCACTTTATTTTCCGCGGCTTCTTTCATGTAGCCGGCAGCCGTTAAGTCGCCGGAAGCGCAGAAAATAGCGTCATAATTGACCTTATTTGCCTTCAATACTGTGAAAATGCGACGGCCGCTTTCTATGGTATAATTGGTAAGCTCCACCATCAGGTTTTTATCAAACTCCATGCCGTGGTCCTTTAGCGCTTTTTTATACCCGCGTATCCTCTCATCCACGTTCTGGTGGCCCCCGTACAGTTTTAATTCGGCTATTGAAAAAGCTATTTTTTTTCTCCCGTTTTTTATCAGGTATTCCGTCGCTATGTAAGCGCCGCGGAAATTGTCAAACTTCACGCCTGGGAAACCTTCGATAACATCCTCCACCAGCACTATGTGTTTGTTGGCATCGCGCATCTTATGCAGCAATACGGGGTCTGATTTAAGGCTCATGGTTATGACGGCGTCAGCCAGTTTTCCGAGCAGGATTTCCTTGTATTTTTTTGTTTCATCGCCGAGTTTTGTATAAAACTGGTTTAATCGGTATGGCGTATCTATGATCACGGATTCAACTCCGTTCACAAATTCCATTTTAAAGATACCGTGCAAAAACGAGGATAAAACCGCGATTGTATTGGTCTTGCCCTGTTTGAGGTTGCGGCCGCTTTGATCAGGGTAGTAATCCATATCATCCATCAGCTTCCTGATTTTTTCTTTCGTTTTTTGGCTGACTTTTTTACTGTCTTTCATTACAAGGGAAATAGTAGACGGTGTGACGCCGGCGATGGCCGCTAATTGCTTCATGGTTACTGACATTTTTCAGGCTCCCTGATATGACATATTTTACTGTGACCATAATAACACATGGAGATTAATGTTACAATTGTAAGTTAATAGATGGGTTTTATACTGCCGCTTAATATTCACTTGTTCTTTGCTGCCGTTTTAAAATGATTGTCCTGCATTGAGAAACTGTAGTTATCAGTATTTAGAGGTTGAAACAGGTTTTCCCATTGTAAAAAAGTTATTGACAAACAAAAGCTAATCTGACAAAATAATAACAGTAAATGACTATTTCACTGAGCGAAAAAGGGAGATAATTTGAAAAAACGAGCTTTTTTGACCCTCTTGCTTTCCGCATTTTCATGCGTTTTAATTTTTGCGGACGCAACTCAGATCGGGACGACAGCCAACAATTTCCTTAAAATACTTCCACCGGCCAAACCAGCCGCCTTAGGTGAGGCGTATGTTGCTACAGGAGATGATGTAAACTCGGTTTTTTATAATCCTGCGGGACTTGGCAAAACCATGCTTTCAGATATTTCATTTACCCACATTGAATGGTTTCAAGCCATGAGGTATGAAAGCTTTGCGCTTTTGCTTCCTTTTGAATTTGGAAACATGGCTTTTTCGCTGAACTATATGAGTATTCCGGCTATGGATAAAACCGTCATAGATGCTTCATATCCTTTGGGTTATAATAAGATCGGTTCCATCTCACCCTACGCTTTCAACGGCATTATCAGTTATTCCACAGAGTTTTCAGATAACTTATTCATAGGCGCAAACCTTAAAATACTGGATTATGCCATAGATCCCTCAAATTCAGCCGGTTCAGCATTGTCCGCCATGCTGGATTTAGGCCTCGTGTATGATATAGGCCTGTTGCCCGGGCTCAGCACTGGTATTGTTTTTAAAAATGTCGGGCTGGAAACAAAATTTGTATCAGAAGGTTTTATGCAGCCTATCACCGCAAGGCTAGGCCTGGGTTATGCTAATTCATTCCTTAATCTGGAAGCTGACGCGGAATATGTCAGCGATAACGATATCAATTACGGTTTAGGCGGCGGAGTTACAGTGTTTGACGTATTGTCTTTGAGGGCCGGATGGAAAGGCGGCACCATAAACCAGTTCACGGCTGGCGCGGGCCTCCTTATCGGCGGTTTTGCGATTGATTATGCTTATGTACCTTATACTACTGATGACCTGGGCATGACGCACAGGCTTACCGCTTCTTACAAGTTCGGTTCTCCTGAATTGAGAATCAGAATGAACCCGGCTGTATTTTCCCCGAATAACGACAAGTTTTTGGATTTTACTTTTGTTATCCCCAAACTCAGGGCTAAAGAAAAGATCAGAAAGGCGTACCTTACTATATACGGACCCGGAAACATGCCGGTAAGATCCATGATCCCGGTTACCAACTGGTCAAAGATTTACTGGAACGGCTACAATGATTTTAAAAAGCTTTGTCCGGACGGGGATTACAGGGCGGTTTTGTACGTGGATTACGGAGGCGGCATAAAATCAGAATCAAATGCCGCAGTTGTGGCCCTTGACAACACGCCTCCTGTTGTTGACGGCGATGTCAACCCCAAGGTCGTCAGGCCCGGGGCTCTGACAACCCTTGTAGTACCTTCAACTTTCATGCCTTACGCGAAGGATTTGCACGGCATTGGCGCATGGAAGATATTGATAGGGACAGCGGACGGCAGGTTATTTAAAACATTGTCAGGAAAGGGCGATCCTAACCAGATAACCTGGGACGGTTCTGATGATACCGGCGCTACTTCAGCAACTACAAAGACAATTTATACCTATACCTTCTTTGCCATGGACACGGTCGGGAACTGGGGCAGGTCGCGGACAAGACAGTTTAAGGTGTATCCGAAGGAAATTATCATAACCCTATCCGCTGATACGCTTTTTGACATAGGCAAAGCTGACGTGAAAATCAGCGTTTATAAGGACCTGCAAAAATATGCCGACCAGATAAAAAGTATGGCCAAGCCGCATATAATAGTGGAAGGGCATACTGATAATGTCCCGGTAAGCGGCAGGGGCGAGTACGCTGATAATACGTCGCTCTCCCAGGCGAGGGCTGAAGCCGTTGCCAAGTTCTTTGTGGAGTTGTTCGAGATGGACCCAAAGATGTTTACTCCTGTTGGAAAAGGCGACACGGTTCCCATCGCCGCCAACGATACGCCTGAAGGCAGAAAACAAAACAGGCGCGTCACACTGAGGATATCCGCGAGCGCTTACGAGTAAACAATAACACTGAAACTGCTGCATAAAATGTTCCTGGAGGATACATGAGAAGAAAACAGGTTTATGACACTACGGTACAGTCGGTTGAAAGGACCCTTGACATCATTGAAACTTTGAGCGAGTACAAGACAGGCGTGGGCGTAACCACTTTGTCAAAAGAATTAAAACTTCATAAATCCACGGTTCACAGGCTGCTGACGACCTTGATGCTGAGAAAGTACGTGGAACAGGATCCGGAAACATCAAAGTACAAGCTCGGCATGAGGCTTTTTGAACTTGGCAACGCCGTACTGTCAAAGCTTGATATACGCCAGCATTCCATGGCCTATCTGCGTCAGTTATGGAGAACAACGGGGGAGACCATACAGCTTGCCATTGTTGACCAGTACAAGGTCCTATACGTTGACGTGCTTGAAACCCTGGAAAGGGTGGGAGTTAAGTCAAATGTGGGCGAGAGGGTTCCGCTTCACTGCTCGGCTCCGGGAAAGATCTGGCTCGCATGCCTGCCTGACGACAGGTTAAATGATATAATAAAAATGATCAAGTTTGAGCCTTTTACCCCTTATACCATAGACACTCTTGAAAAACTCAAGGAATCCATCAACCAGGCGCGGACTTTGGGTTATGCCGTGGACAATCAGGAATACTCACCTGACCTGGTTTCGGTTTCCGCGCCGATACGGAATTACCGCGGCCGGGTTATAGCCTGCATAGCCATAACATCGCCGGCTTTGAGGATGAACGAGGAAAAGGTAAAGGAATTCGGGGACCAGATAAAATTAACCGCCGAAAAAATATCGCAGAGCATGGGGTTTAATAATAAGTAATTAAAACATTACCGGTGTTTGATGTGGTTTTATGCCGGGCTGCATGCAGCCCGGCATTCTTGATGTGTTTGAAAGCACCCGGAGATTTTTTTTGTGCGGAAGCATTTTTTGTTTTATTATAATATTTTACAGACTAAGCCGGAGGTTATTATGTATCTACAGGGAGTCAATTTCGGAGGATTTTTATCACAGGCTGACCTTAATGAAGAACATCTGAAAACTTTCATTACTGAGAAGGATTTTAAGATTGTAAAGAACTGGGGATTCAATATAGTGCGGCTTCCGGTTGATTACATGCTGTTTGAACGTGACGATAAACCTTATGTGTACGTTGAGAACCGGCTCAAATATCTTGATAACTGCGTTAATTGGGCTGAAAAGAACGGGTTATGGCTCATGATAGACCTGCACAAGTCGCCCGGGCATACTTTTGCAAAAGAACGCGATGCAAATGATATCTGGGACAAAAAATCAGCCAACAGGAACCGGTTTATAAAGATATGGGAATTCCTGGCGCAGCGTTACGCCGGCCGCGGGGATAAGATCATGTATGAACTTCTAAACGAACCGGTTGCGGATAAGGACGCAAAGTGGAACGCCGTGGCAACTGACGGGCTAAAAGCCATACGTAAATTTGACAAAAAGCACTGGGTGGTCATAGAGTCAAACAGGTGGGGCAATGTCCATACAATGAAGAATTTGAAAGTATTCAAGAACGACAAAAAAATAATTTATAGTTTCCATTTTTATGAGCCTATTGTGGTGACGCACCAGATGGCAGAGTGGACCGGTTTTGTCCGCAATAACATCTATAAAAAACTGGTTGAATACCCGGGGCGGCCCGAAGACATGAAAAAAGCGGGAAAAGAAGTTGAAAAAACAGAGAATGATTTTGCGATTTTCTTTAAGAACATGGACAAGTATTGGGATAAACATGGCATTGAAAAACTCGTGCAGATGGCTTTGGATTTTAAAAAGAAGAATAAAGTCCCGGTTTTATGCGGGGAATTCGGCTGCGTCGCCCACGCTGCCCCCAGGACGCGTGAAAATTGGACCAAGGATTTTATTTCCATCCTGAAAAAGAATAAAATATCATATACCTACTGGAACTACAAAAATATGGATTTTGGCATCTGGGATTACTCGGAAAAATACGCGAAAAGCCCGAACTATGCCAATAAGCAGCGGCTTGACGAGCCTATCCTGAAGGCGCTTCAAAGTGGAATTCTTTAAAGTACTCCACAAGTATAAACACGCCAGGGTCGGCGAGATAAACACCCTTCACGGAAAGATAAACACGCCCGTATACATGCCTGTAGGAACCCAGGCAACTGTCAAGATAATGACGCCTGAAGACATGGAAAAAATGGACATAAACGTCATACTGGGAAACACATATCATTTATACCTCCGTCCCGGACTTGATATCATACAAAAAGCAGGCGGTCTCCATAAATTCATGGCATGGAACCGTGCCATACTGACTGATTCCGGCGGATTCCAGGTTTTTTCGCTAAAAGATATGCGCAAAATCACAAAAGACGGCGTAAAATTCCGCGCTCATTTTGACGGCTCAGAGCATATGTTCACGCCGGAAAAAGTGGTTGAAATACAGAACATACTCGGCAGCGACATCATGATGTGTTTTGACGAATGCCCGCCGTATCCGGCGACAAAAGAATACGTAAGTAATTCGCTTGATCTGACTTTAGACTGGGCAAAAAGGGCAAAAGCAGCGCATGAAAAAGAAGGCCAGTTTTTGTTCGGTATAATCCAGGGCGGTACATACCGCGACCTGCGGGAAAAAGCCATGGAAGAACTTGTGAAAATGGATTTTCCGGGTTACGCCATAGGAGGCGTGTCGGTCGGCGAAGGAAAAGAGCTCATATACCAGGCTGTTGACTGGTGCGCGCCTTTTATGCCTGAGGATAAACCAAGATATCTGATGGGGGTAGGCACACCCGAGGATATCTGGTACTCGGTGGAAAAAGGCGTGGACATGTTTGACTGCGTTTTTCCGACAAGGATAGCCAGAAACGGCACCGCGTACTCTGCCGAAGGCCTGGTCAAGATAAGGAACGGTGAATATAAGGAGGATTTCAGGCCCATAGACTCAAGTTGTAACTGTTATACCTGTATGACTTTCAGCCGCGCGTACATACGGCATTTATTCAACGTGCACGAGATACTCGGCATGAGGCTCACCACTTTACACAATATACATTTTATGATAAACTTGATGGGCAAAATTAAGAATGCCGTATTAAATGACAATTATGAGCGCGAAAAAGAAAAGTTTTTCAGCGTTTATAAGGTTGGGAACGTGGAGATCAGCGAAGAAGAATGATTTAAGCATGATGCTTAAAATTAGATTCACAAAAAAAATTTGGAGGTTTCAGAATGATTGCAATGCTTTTAGCAGCAACAGCAGCAGCAGTACCGGCAGTTTCCGCAGCAGCGGGCGCGGCAGCGGATAAACCGTCGATGATCGCGACATTTTTACCGCTTGTTGTAATTTTTGTGCTTTTTTATTTTATGTTCATCATGCCCCAGAGAAAAGAAGCTAAAAAAACCAAGGAAATGCTTTCCGCTCTTAAAGAAGGCGACAAGGTAATAACATCCGGAGGCATAATAGGGATTATTACCAAGATCACTGACAAGGAAGATGTCATACAAATTACCGTAGGCGAGAACACGAAGATCAACGTGCTCAGGCCCTACATCACAAAAAAAGTTGAAAAGCCGGTATAGAAATGTCTGAATTACGCAAGGACCCGGTTATAAACAGGTGGGTTATTACCCTTGATGACAAGAGTTTTAAACCGCAAACTGATTCAAAAATACCGTCCAACCTGAAGGTTTTGGACAATACCTGCGCGTTATGCCCGGGTAATGAGGAAAAGACGGGCAAGACAATATTTTCCGTGAATGAACCGGACGGAATATGGAAGGTCAGGGTTATACCGAATAACCATCCTTATCTGACGGTTGAAACACAGCTTAAGCGGAAAGGCGTGGGTATATTTGACGTCATTTCAGGCACAGGCGCAAATGAGATTATAGTGGATACGCCGCTGCATAATGTGGATTTTGATAAAATGGATACTTCCATGGTCGTTGATGTTATTAAGACCTATAAAGACAGGATTATGGACCTGAAAAATGACACCAGGCTTGAGTATGTCCTGATCTTCAAAAACAGGGGAATAAGAGCCGGTTCAAACTCCCCCCATCTGCATTCCCAGCTCATGGCCCTGCCTGTGGTTCCAAAAAAAGTAACAGAGGAAATGGAAGCTTCCAAGGAGTACTTTTACTTTAAGAAACGCTGCGTATACTGCGACCTTTTGGAGAACGAACTTCAGATGAAGGAAAGAGTGGTAAAAGAGACCGAGCACTTTGTGACTATTGCCCCATTTGCCTCTCAGACGCCTTTTGAAATGTGGATAGTTCCAAAGGCCCATGCCAGCCATTTCCACAAGATGTCCGAATCTGAAGCGGCTGACATGGCATATATCCTGAAAGATTCGGTTACAAGGCTTAACAAGGCCCTAAATTACCCATCCTACAACTACATGATACATACAACCCCGTTAAAACAGCCGGATCAGGACCATTATCACTGGCACCTTGAAATAATGCCAAGGGTAAAGTCAATCGCGGGTTTTGAGTGGGGAAGCGGATTCTATATTAACCCGACTTTACCCGAAGATGCTGCAGATTTTATGCGGAGAGTATGAAAAATGAGAGGTAATTCAAGGGACAAGGCATACACTGTTTCTGAAATTACCAATGTGGTTAAAGAAATACTTGAGCAAAATTTAAATACGGTGTGGATACAAGGCGAAATCTCGAATTATTCAAGTCCTGCTTCAAGCCATGTTTACTTCACTTTAAAGGATGAAACCAACCAGATTAAGACTGCTTTCTTTGGCGGTAAGAAAAAGGCATATGACCTTGAATTAAAGGATGGCGTTAAAGTAGCTGTTTTTGGCAGGGTTTCCATCTATGGGAAGCGAAGCGAGTACCAGCTAATAGTTGAAGAAATACAGGTAATGGGTGTGGGTGGCCTCTTAGTTGAGTTTGAGAAGCTTAAAAAAAGGTTATCCACAGAAGGTCTCTTTGATGCAAGCCGCAAGGTATCCATACCCGAGTATCCCGAGAAAATAGGCATAATAACCAGCCGCACTGGCGCTGCCATCAGGGACATTTTAAACATCATAAGCAGGCGGTATCCTGTCTGCAGAGTACTGATTTACCCGGTTATGGTCCAAGGCGAGGCAGCTGCGCCCCAGATAATCAAGGCCGTGCAGGAGATGGATTCGTTATGCCTCGATGTCATAATCCTGACAAGAGGAGGCGGTTCAATTGAGGATTTATGGGCATTTAATGATGAAAAATTGGCATATGCCATAGTAGAGGCAAAAACACCGGTTATTTCCGCCGTTGGACATGAGATAGATTTTACAATAGCGGATTTTGTCGCTGATCTACGCGCACCTACCCCGTCGGCCGCCGCGGAACTTGTGGTCCCTGACGTGCAGGAACTTATAGAAAATCTGAAATCCCAAAAGAACAGGCTAAATATATATATAACGAATACAGTAAAGAATTTTGAAGAAAGGCTTGATTCAGTTTCCAAAAGCTACGGTTTTAAGATACCGTTTAATATATATAATGACCATGTCCAGCGTATGGATGAACTCAGCCTTGAACTGGGAAAGCGCCTGGATGACAGGCTTCAAGACAGCGATGAAAAGCTTACAGTTATAAACGACAAGCTGACGATAATGAACCCGCTGAATATACTGAAAAAAGGTTACTCGGTGGTATATGATTCGGGCAGCGGCGCGATAATAAAGGATTCGGAAACAGCGGGTAAGGAAATCAAAATAAAGCTGTATAAAGGCGGATTGGACGCGGAAGTTACAGGGAAGGTTTGAATTTGGTGGTCTTATAAACGCGTAGGGGTGACACGCTGTGTCACCCGCACGCGGGTAAGCAAGAGAGTTCATTTTAAATCGCACGGTTGCCGGCAAAGCAGATAACTTTTGAACCGAGGGCCGGGCCCACATCCACCTCCGCCATTGCTTCGGCGGATAAGGACGTGCAGCCCCAACTTAAACGGAGGTTTTATGAAAAAAGACAAAGGTTTTGAAGCATACCTGAACGAACTTGAAGAAACCGTTGATAAACTTGAGTCGGGCGAGGCGGACCTTGACGCGAGCATTGAGTATTATGAAAAGGGCATGAAGCTCATAGAAAAATGCCGTGAGATACTCAAAGAAAAGAAATTGAGAATTGAGGTTTTGAAGAAGAAGACGGAAGACGGCTATACAGCGGAAGAACTGGATGAGACTGAAGTTACCGAGGAAACAGGCAAAAACAGGCAGGAAAAAAAGCAGCCAAAAGATAAAGATGGCGGCCTTTTTTAGATCATGGGAGAACGTATGGAAGCAAAATTACATAAATTATCGTTGCTGGTGGAAAAAAACCTGGCCAGGTACATAAGCGACAAAAATGAGTACCCGCCCGTTATATATAAGGCTGCCAAATACAGCTTGTTTGCCGGCGGCAAGCGCTTAAGGCCGATTCTGACCCTGCTGGCGGCCAAGGCCTGCGGTTTATCATATTCCGACGTAATGCCCGCGGCGTGCGCCATGGAAATGATCCATACCTACTCTTTGATACATGATGATTTGCCGGCCATGGATGACGATAATTACAGGCGCGGCAAGTTAACGTGCCATAAAAAATTCGGTGAAGCAATCGCCATACTTGCGGGGGATGCGCTTTTAACCCGCGCTTTTGAATGTGTTTTGATGTGCTCAAAAAATAGAAAAATCAAGCCGAAGAATGTCATTAATGCAGCCCTTGAGATTGCTGACGGAGCAGGAATGAAGGGCATGATAGGCGGACAGGTGCTTGACATAACGAGCGAAGGGAAAAAAATATCCCCCGGCATGGTGGATTACCTCCATAAATGCAAGACCGGCGCCCTAATACGCGCGTCCGTCGCGGCTGGGGCTATTCTCTCGGATGCGGATAAAAAAACAGTCAGGCTTTTCAGCCGATACGGTGAAAAAATAGGGCATGCTTTTCAGATCGTGGACGACATACTGGATGTTATCGGCGATGAAAAGGAAATGGGCAAGAAGTTAAGAAAGGACGCGGCTGCAAAAAAAGCCACGTATCCTTCCATATACGGACTTGCCGGGTCCGAGAAAAAAGCGGAAAAATTAGTGCTTGAAGCGCGCGATATTTTGGCAGGAATAAACAGAAATACTGACGATTTAAATGAAATAGCCGGATTTTTCATGAAAAGAACGCACTGATAAATTACCGCGTAATTCAAGGAGGACAAATGTTAAACGCTGTAGCCGATATCTGGAATATATTTGTTTCCATAGTTTCGACAAAGATCTTTATCTCGACTTTTACCGCATGGTTTTTCGCGCAGGCTCTGAAGCTGATAATTCATCTTGTCATTAACCACAAAATCGATTTCAGGCTTTTGGTGGGTACCGGCGGCATGCCGTCGTCGCATACCGCTTCAGTTACCGCACTAACCACGAGCGTGGGATTAGCCACCGGCTTTACGTCGACAATTTTTTTGGTGGCGCTGCTGTACTGTATAGTTGTCATATCCGACGCTTTGGGAGTGAGAAGAGCTGCAGGCAGGCAGGCAAAGCTTTTGAACATGATCGTCGATGAAATGGGCCGCAATAAACTCCACGCGGAGAAAAGAATGAAAGAACTTTTGGGCCACACACCCATAGAGGCGGCGGCAGGTATAGTCATAGGGATCTTATTCCCGATATTATTATATTAAAGAATGGATGATATGGCATATAACATTTTAAACAAAGTTGAAAATCCGTCAGACCTGAAAAACTTGTCACCCGGGGAGCTTGATACTCTTGCATCCGATATACGCGGGTTCATGGTTGACACCGTATCTTTAACAGGCGGGCACCTGGCTTCTTCGCTCGGCGCCGTCGAAACTACGATCGCACTGTATAAGGTATTTGATATCAATCAGGATAAGGTCATATGGGACGTGGGCCATCAGGCCTACACGCATAAGATATTAACAGGCAGAAAATCGTCTTTTCATACCCTGCGCCAGTATAAAGGCTTATCAGGATTTTTAAAGCCTTCCGAGAGCAAATATGATTTTTTCGGGGCGGGGCACACTTCCACTTCCATATCCGCGGCTATGGGATTCGCCAAAGCGCGCGATATCAGGGGTGAAAAACATGACGTGATCGCGGTTTTAGGCGACGCATCGCTGGCTAACGGACTTTCCCTGGAGGCCATCAACCACATAGGCCATGACAAGACCGATATACTGGTGGTTGTTATAGACAATGAAATGTCCATATCGCCGACTGTGGGCGCGCTTTCCAATTATTTAAACAGCATCATAACAGGAAAAACCTACAATAAGCTCCGCGAGTTTACAAAGGGATTCCTCGACAAAATGCCAAAAGGTATCGCTGTTCCGGTCGCGAGCGTAATGAAACATTTTGAAGAAGGCATAAAGGGCATATTTTCACCGGGGGTTTTGTTTGAAGAGCTCGGGTTCAGGTATTTCGGCCCCATATCAGGCGGCCATAATATTAAAATGCTTGTTGAAACATTCACAAAATTAAAGGAAATAAAAGGCCCTAAACTTGTCCATATTATTACAAAAAAGGGAAAGGGCTACGCTCCCGCGGAAAACAATCCCACGCTTTTTCACGGAATAGGAAAATTTATCAAGGAAACAGGTGAACCTGTCAAATCAGACGGGCCGCCGCCGTATTCGGCTGTTTTTTCCGAACAGCTTGTTAAGATCGCCAGGAACGACAAACAGATAGTGGCCATTGTGGCTGCCATGATAGAGGGAACAAACCTCTCAAAATTCAGGGATATGTATCCGGACAGGTTTTTTGACGTGGGTATTGCGGAAGAGCACGCCGTCACTTTTGCGGCAGGTCTCGCCATGTCGGGTTTTAGGCCCGTTGTCGCCATTTATTCAACTTTCATGCAGCGCGCCATAGACCAGATCATTCATGATGTCGCCCTGCAAAAATTACCGGTGATATTTGCCATGGACCGCGCCGGGTTAGTCGGCGAGGACGGACCCACCCATCACGGGGTTTTTGACATAGTCTTCATGAAAATGATTCCCCACATGGTTGTTATGGCGCCGTCATGCGGCATAGAACTCGAAAGAATGCTTTTAGCGGCGGCGGCTTATAAAGACGGGCCTGTTTCAATCAGGTTCCCCAGGGGCAAAGCGCAGAAGTCCGACGCAATAGCTTTAAAGGTGCCTGTTAAAATAGGGCGGGCTAAAATAGTCAAAAAAGGAAATTCGCTTACCATAGTATGCCTGGGCACGGTTTTAAGCGCCGCGTTGTCGGCGGCCGAGAAAGTCGAAAAGGCGCACCATGTCAGGATTGAGGTAATAGATGCCAGGTTTGCGAAACCCATGGACAAGGCCACCATACTGGCGTCCGTCAAAAAAACAAAACACCTGATCACGGCTGAAGAAGGCGCGATAGAGGGCGGGTTTGGAATGAGCGTGGCGCGCCTGATATTAAAATCGGATATAGTAAACCCTAAAGTCAGCATACTCGGGATACCGGATAAATTCATAGAACACGGGACCATGCAGCAGCTCTTAAATGACTGCGGGCTAAATGAAAAGGGGCTGGAAAAGGCCATACTTGAAATAATGGATATTAAATGAGACCATGCCATGTACCTGAGCTACCGCGAACCATGCCATGTACCTGAGCTACCGCGAACCGTGTCGTGTACCTGAGCTACTGCGAATGGTACATGATGGTACATGGCGTTTTAAGGTTGTTGGGCGCGAATATTGTAAACGTTGAAAAGTAATACTGTCGGAAAAGCCCGCAAGGGGCGGGCAGCATGATATGCTGCCCCTACAAATGCAGGCAGATAAGGAGATATAAAAACATGCTTTCAGCATTAAGAATACAAAATTACGCTTTGCTTAAAGACATTGAAATAGATTTCACAAAAGGCCTTAACATTTTGACCGGCGAAACAGGCGCGGGCAAGTCCATCATAATAGGCGCCATAAACACGGCTATAGGGGAACGCGGCTACCTGGAAAATATCAGGACAGGCGAGGACAAGGCAATAGTTGAGGCGATTTTTGATTTTAAAGATAATCTATCCCTGATTAAAATGATCAATGAGCAGCTAATTGACGCGGGTGTGGAAAAGTCGGAAGACAGCCTGGTTATAAGACGGGAAATAAGCAGGACTTCCAAAGGCAAAATACACATTAATAACACTAATGCTTCCCTTGCTTTCCTTGAAAAGATAGGAAAGCTCCTCATAGACATACACGGACAGCATGAACACCAGTCATTGCTGAAAAACGAGATACATATGGACCTGCTTGACGATTATGCCGGTAACGGAATTGTCAGGTCGCAGGTTTTATCAGCCTACAATTCTTTTAACTCCGCATGCCTTGAGATCAAAAAATTAACGGCCCTGGAAAATGAAAAACAGGAACGTCTTGAAATGGTAGCATTCAGGCTGAATGAACTGGAACTGGCCGAACTGAAGGCAGACACTGAACTTGAGGAATTAAACAGGGGCAGGGACATTATGATAAATACCGAGGCTATGAAGGAATCTGTAAATAAGATAATTATGAACCTGTCGCCGTCGTCTTTGGACGAGGAAGGCGACGGGGCCATAGATATGGTGCACAAATCAAACGCGGAAATTGAAGAAATAGCAAAGATAGACAAAAAGTCTGTTGCGGAATACGGCGCGCTTGCGAAAGACGCGGTTATCAAACTTGAAGAAATAAAGGAGTTCTTTGTAACATACAGGGAAAAAGTGGAATTTGACAAGGATAAACTTGCGGCAATCGAGGCGAGGATTACTTTGATCGAGAGCCTCATGAAAAAATACAAAAAGGCCGGCATTGCGGAGCTTAAAAAATATCATGAGGAACTTAAGGAAGAAAAAAAGAACATAGAACTGAACAGCGAGATAATAGCTGAAAAGGAAAAAGAAAAAATCCGCCTCATGGGAATACTGGCTGAAAGATGCGCTGTTTTATCCGATGCGAGGCATAAAAAATCGGTTGATTTGGGTGCGAGAATTGAATCTGAATTGAGGGATCTGGGCATTGCCAAGGGCAGATTCTTAGTTGAAGTTAAAGACACGCTGTCGGAAGTCCAGGATGATTTTTTTGTTGCCATTAAAAATAAAAATTACAGAGTTACGGGGCTCGGCATAAACACGGCCGAGTTCATGATATCGCTTAATCCGGGCGAAGATCTAAAACCCCTGGTTAAGGTGGCCTCAGGCGGTGAAATTTCAAGGATAATGCTTTCAATTAAGAACATATTGTCGGCCGTGGACAGGGTCCCTGTCATGGTTTTTGACGAGATAGACACGGGAATATCCGGCAAAATAGCGGGTGTTGTGGGGAAGAAACTTAAGGAAATATCAAGAAAAAAACAGCTGCTTTGCATAACCCATCTTCCGCAGATAGCTGCCTACTCCGACACCCATTACAGCGTGGAGAAACACGTAAAAGACAATAAAACAGAGACACTCATAGTCAGGCTCGGGGATAACGATAAAATCAAAGAAATAGCAAAATTATTAAGCGGAGATACAGTGACGGAAACGTCCTTGAAGGCTGCAAAAGAACTGATTGAAAACATAAATTAAGGCGGTAAAATGAAATACGCGTTTGCGGTAATTTCAATTATACTGTTCGGTCTTTATATAAGTACGGCTCCCCCTGTGATGTATTTAGGTGATGACGGGGAAGTAATTTCCGCTGCATATACTCTGGGGATAGGACACCCGCCCGGTTATCCGTTATATATGCTATATACAAAGTTATTCTCTTATCTGCCGTTTGGAAGCATAGCATACAGGGCCAATCTGGCGGCGGGCTTCCTGGCGGTCCTCATTTTTTTGCTATTTTACCTGTGCGGAAAGCAGGCTCTGGCCGTGATTTTCGAGGATGAAAACAATAATACGCGCCTGTCCTCGCTTTTGGCGGCTTTAATATATTCCGTGTCTTCGGTTTTCTGGTTCGAAGCCATACACTCAAAAGGCGCCATATACCTTATCATGCATTTAATTGTCCTTTTGACGCTCTTATCCGGCATGTATTATTACAGGACAAAAAAGTTAAAATATTTTTATGCGGCATTTTTCGCTGCCGGCTTCCTGATCCCGGCGCATAACACATCCGCGTTGTTCATGCTGTTCTCAATCGCAGCTTTATATTATGCCGCCCGAGGCGGTTTAAAACAGGCAAACAGGATAAACTTACCTTTATTTTTAAATGCGCCTGTATTTTTTCTGCTGGCTCTGGTGACACCGTATATTTACCTGTTTATCAGGATGAAAGCCGCGCCAGTGATCAATTGGGGCAACCTTGAAACTTACAGGGAAGTATTCGGACACATCATAAGGGAAACATATAATTATAATACGGCTAACAAATCAAATCTTGTAGCTATCGCGTCCAGATTTGGAGATTATTTTTCCGTGTATGCCTCAAACTACTGGCTTCTCGGCATAGCTGCCGTAGCCGGAGTTTACTATGTATTAAAAAAATCGGCGGCCCTCTTTGCTGCCGCTGTAGTATTCTACGTTTTTAACCTTGCAATTTTATTATATGTCATAAACACGTCCGGCGGCTTCATGATCAATGATCTGTCGTCCTTGACCCTGTATGCCAGCAAAAATTTTTATCTTTCAAGCGATATCCTTCCGGTTTTAGCGGGTGCGGCAGGTTTGTACGGGATAATCAGGTTCTTCAGCAATAAAATCGGCATAGCCACGCCGTTTTTATTTGCTCTGGCTGGATTGATGCCGGTTATCATGATATTCTCAAATTACGATGCTAACAACAAGTCATCGGAGTTTCTGGCTTATGACCACGCGGATAATATTTTAAAGTCTGTGCCTGAATGCGCCATACTTTTCACCGGAGAAGATTGCCCGTCGTTTAACATAGTGTACATGCAGGCAATACAGGGAAAATACCGGGATATAAGGACATATGATTCAGGAGGATGCCTGCTTGATTATTCGCTTTATAAAAGAATGAAGCATAAATGGGACAGGGATGAATTCATACAGATAGAAGACCGGACAGAAGCCCTTAACCATGGGCATGTTTATGAAACTTTTTACAAGGAATTTAACTCCACGGGCGACAGGACAAACCTCTACGGCATGATTTTTAAAGCCGGCAATATCGGACAGGAAAATTATGGAACACGAAAACTTTTCTATATGTACAGCCTGCGCGGCGTTATAGGAAGGCCGAATTTCGATATATTTTACAGGTCGATAGCCGCATCGTACCTGATAAGGATGGCGTCATATGAAGCGCTGTATGGCAGTAAGACTATGGCGGTGGAATACCTCAAACAGGCCGCTGTTTACGGGGCGGGCAGCCCGGGGGTTTACATGAATATTGCTTTGGTATATAATCTTGAATTAAAGGATCCGCAGTCGGCTGTGCCCTATATAGAAAAGGTCATTGCGGAGAACCCTTACGATACCAAGGCCATGGACATCATGGTTAAGACGCTCATGAATCTTGACGCTGATGAGGCTCTCAGATGGTTGAAGATACTTTATTCACGGCTGCCGAATGAAGATGCAAAAAAGCAGACAGAGGCTAAAATACACGCGCTTGAAGCCGCTATAGCGGAGGCCAGACAGCATACAACCGGTGACACGATGAAAGGAACCCATAAATGAGATATATAATATTTTTTGCGTCAGTTTTAGGGATTGTAATATTTATAAATACCGCTCCTCCAACCATATACCTGGGGGACAGCGGGGAAATAGCCGCGGCAGCCTATAATCTGGGAATACCGCACCCGCCTGGATATCCGCTTGATATGCTTTTGGGGAAAATATCCATGCTGGTTCCGGCTGGCGATATGGCTTTCAGGATGAATATCCTGTCGTCTTTGCTGGCAATAATCTGTTTTGTATTCCTGTATCTTTCAGGTGTTGAGTTCTTAAACCTGGTCTACAAAAAGGACGCGGACAAGAAAGCGCTTAAATTTTCTGCCCTGCTTGTGTCGCTCATGTTCCTGTTTTCTTCCATGTTCTGGTTTGAAGGCATACACGCGAAGGGGGCTGTATATGTGCTGGCAAACATGCTCATGAGTATGGTCCTGTTTTTAGCGTTTAAGAATATAACTGCCAGGAATAATAAATACTTTTACGCGGCCGCTTATGTATCGGGATTTCTGCTGTCGGCGCATAATTCCACGGCGTTATTCCTGGTATTTATTGTATTAATGCTTATATATGCAAACAGGAAGCCCATTACGCTGAAAAAGGCGGCGGCAGGGGCCGCTTTATTCCTTTTGTCCATGACAACTCCATACCTTTATTTGTTCATCAGGGCGGGTTCCGGTGTGGCTGTTAACTTCCAATATTTGAAGGATGCGGGGGATGTCATCGGGCATATCCTGAGAAAAACCTATGACAAACATTACAGCGCCGCTTTTGACATGGGAGTGTATTTCACGAAAATAGGCTACTGCGCTTCGCAGTTTGTGGAAAAATACAATGTTCTCGCTGTTTTCCTGTTGGCCGGTTTTTATTGCCTTTTTACCTTTTCAAAAAAATCATTCTTTTTTGTTGCGGCTTTTATCACCTTAAATACCGTACTGCTCGTGTATGTGGTGAACACATCGGCAGGTATGTCTATTAACTCCATGTCTTCAATTTTTCTTTATACCGCAAAGAATTTTTACATGATGAATGACATGATTCCGGTACTGGTTTCCATGGCCGGAGTATATTTTTGTTTTAAATTTATTACTGGTAAATACGGCATCAATGCCGTCTTTGCCGGCGCGGTCCTGTCGATTACGCTGCTGTTGATGATCCTGGTAAATTACGGGATAAATAATTTTTCAAGGACTTTTATGGGTTATGATCACGGGTTAAATATCAATAAGTCCTTGAATAAGGGCGACGCGGTATGGGTAAAATGGGACTGCCCCCTTTTTAACATAGTTTACCTTCAGTCGGTAAAAAATGCGTTCAACGGCGTAAAAACTTTCGACGCGGATGCGAATATGCTTGACGGCTCTGTATTCGCGGGCTTAAAGGATAGGACCGAGCGTGATATAAACAGGGTCGAGGCGGGGTCATATAAGGATAATCCGGGAAAGACCTACAGTACGTCGATAGTGGATTTTCCAGAAGACAAGATATTTGCCGTACCGTACGGCATAATTTTCAAGATGTATACAACAGGAACTGCTTATGAAATACCCACGGGGCTTTCAAAAATTTACGCGTTCAGGGATTATTTTAATAACAGCAGCCAGGACCTATACTACAGGAATGTCTCGGCTCAGTACTTTGTAATGCGCGGCCGTTACGCCGCCATGGCAGGGAACCGGGAAGAAGCTGACAAGTGGCTGAAACTGGCCAGGAAAACTGCGGGAACAAGCCCTGAAATACTAAACAGCATAGCCACGGTTTATTATTTTAATTTAATGGATGTAAACACGGCTATAGACTATGTGAGGAAGATATATGAGCTTGACCCGAGCGACAGCACGGCTGTAAGGCTTCTTATAGGCCTTTTCAAACAGGTAAATCCTTTACGGGCATTAGAATACCTGAATGTGCTTTACAAACGTTCGACCGACGAAACAGAAAAAGCAGATTTAAAAACTGAAATAGACGCGATAAACAATGCGGTAAGACACCAATAGGGGCGGTATTTAAATAATTAACAAAAAGGATCCATATGAAACTAACAGTAACTGCGGCTTTAATGATAGTGGCCTGTGTCTATATTTCCACGGCCTGCCCTACGATATATATTGGCGACAGCGGGGAAACGTGCGCGACAGGATTTACCCTCGGCATAGGCCACCCCCCTGGTTATCCGGTTTATACGCTTATTTCAAAAATATTCACGTTGATTCCGCTCGGGGACGCGGCTTTCAGGGTCAACCTGCTCGCGGCCTGCTCCGGGGTTATCGCGGTACTGTTTATATTCCTGCTGGCAATTGAATTCATAGTCTTTACCGGTGCAAAAGAAAAGTTTGTTTGGATCCCTGCGCTGATTGTTGCCCTTGGTTTCGCGTTTTCAGGCACTTTTTGGTTTGAGGCCCTGCACGCGAAGGGAGGCATTTACACACTGGCTGTCATGGCCGTATCTGCCGCGTTTTATTATGTCTTAAAATTCTATAATACCGGACGGAAAAAATTCATGTATATGGCAATATATCTGGCCGGTTTTTTGCCTTTAATACATTTAACCGCGTCCCTTGTCATGCTTTTTGTTGTTTATATTATCTGCATAAGGATAAGGAAATTTAAAAAAAAGGATATGCCAATCGCGGGAGTTATCGTGATTACGGCCCTTTTTACTCCGGTATTATATCTTATAATACGGGCTTTTTCAGAAGCCGTAATAAGATGGGCTGATGTGAACAGCATGGCCGGTGTAATAGGCCTGATGCTCAGGAAAACCTATTATACGCCCATGGATATGCCTTTCTCGCTTCATGCCGTTTTCTTCAAGCTTTGGAACCACATGATACAATACGCGAAAGACTATGTTCTTTTCCTGCCGTTCGCAATTTATGGGTTTTACCGGGTTTTTAAGACAAACATTAAGCTATTTTATATTACAGCTGGATTTATTGCCGTTAACACGGCCGCGATTGTAATCCTGACTGGAAATTCCTTTTCGCCGGTTTATCTTTATGTGAATAAAGGGTTTTACCTGATATCCGACATGGGTACCATGACATTCGCGGCTCTTGGCATTTATGCCCTCGTATGCGGCATGAAAAAATATATTAACCCCGTACTTGCATCAGGCGTTCTAATGGCAATACCCGCATACATGCTGGGCGTAAATTACAGCATTTTAAATCTTTCTTCTTCATTTATCGCGTATGACCATGCTGTCAATATAGAAAAAACCCTGAAGCCGGGCGACACGTTCCTGTGCGGCGCGGACACGCCTGTTTTTAATATAGCTTACATGAAGTACGTGAAAAACCGGTTTAAGGATATCAGTATTTATGACGCTAACGCCAACTTGTTTGACCTTAAGCCGTATGAACATTTCAGGGGAAAGATGACGGATGCGCAGCTAAAAACAATTAACGCGGAGATTGCTTCGTCAAACCCGGGAAGGGTATATTCCTCGGAATTTCTTGCGTATCCTTCGTATAATTTAAGGCCTGATCCTTACGGCATCATTAACAGGCTTGTGGGCATGGACATCCAGAGGCTTGGCATATCAAATATATCCGATTTTTATACAGTGCGTGACTACATGAATTCACGGCACGCTGATATTGCGTGCAGGGAGATTATTGCCAGGTATTTTATAGCAAAGGCGCAGTTAAAGGGTTTAAAAGGCGACCGCCAGGGTTTTGAGAACTACAGGTTCCTGGCTGAAAAAACCTGCCAGGACAATCCCGGAATCCTGTCAACGATATCCTCGGCTTATTTCTACGGCACAGGCGACATGCCAAGGGCGGTTAATTACCTGGAACGCGCAGTAGCCGAAGACCCGTATTTTATGTCCGCAATAAGGCTGCTGACCAGAATCTGCGGCCTGTATGACAAAGACGCGGCCCTCAAGTGGGCAAGGATATATGTGGAAAGGGAATGGGATAAGGCAAAGGTTGAGGAAGTCAAGAAAGAATTCGGTTTTTGATAGTTCCGCTAACATGTTTCACACCCCGAATTTTATTATTGATTTAAACCCGTCTCCTTGCTATTATATTCACGTTTCTTACTAATACTCCCGGAGGATGACGTGGCTGAAACTGATACCAAGATAAAACTCTTCAAAGAACTTTTAAAGAAACAGAAAAACGACCCCAGGTTCGCAACCCCCGATCCGCCAACCTGCCTTTGCAGCGTTTACGGCACCAAGGAACAGCTGGCTGAGGTTGTGGAGGAATGCAAAAGCGTAATAAAGGAGGAAAAAACATATCCGGACGCTTACGTGGCCCTCGCCAGGATTTACGCGACCGAAGGAAAGTATAGGGAAGCCGAGGGTGAGTTAAAAAAGGCCATAGCCATCAACCCTGATTTTTCAGACGCGAATTTTTGCGTAGGCGATATTTATTACCAGTTAGGCAGGCTTGATGAAGCTGAATCTTATATCAAAATGGCGATTGACGCAGACCCTAAGTTCGCGAGCGCGCGCATCGTTATGGGCAGGATCTATTACGGACAGGATAAATTCAAACAGGCGGAAGTTGAATTCAAGAAAGCGATAGTCCTAAAGTTCGCTTACGCTGACGCCCACCTCGGGCTCGCGGGCGTTTATGTTGGGCAGGGCAAGCTTACAGAGTCGGAAGAAGAGCATAAAAAAGCCATAAAAATAAACCCCCGTTATGCCGACGCCCACACCGGATTAGGCTGGCTTTATTATTTGCGCGGGGATTTAAAGGATGCGGAAAAAGAATTCTTAAAGGCAGTGACTTTAAAGCCCCAGGAATACGAGATATATACGGGATTAGGCTGGGTTTATTACAAACAGAACCGTTTTGAAGAGGCGGAAACCGAGTTTTTAAAGGTAAAAGAAATTAACAGGAACAATATAGATTCCTATGTGGGATTGGGATGGACATATTACAGGATGTATCTTCTCGCGGAAAGCCAGCTTGAAGCGGCGGAAAAGGAATTCAAGTCCGCAATAAAACTTGACCCCAACTATTGCGACGCGCATGTGGGTTTGGGATGGGTGCATTACCACCAGGACAGGCTTGAAGAGGCTGAAAAAAGGTTCTTAAAAGCCATAGAATTGGATCCCAACATCGCTGACACGCACATAGGCCTTGGCTGGGTTTATTACAAATGGATAAACATAAAAAAAGAGCGCGTAAAAGACGCGGAAAAAGAATTCAAGCGTTCCATAGAACTCGCGCCTGCCACCCCGGACTCTTATGTCGGTTTAGGCTGGGTTTTTTACAGGCAGGAAAAATACGCCGACGCAAAAAAGAACTTTAAAAAAGCCAGGGAATTAAACTCCGATTACGCTGACGCGCTAATAGGCCTGGCAACTGTATATGAAAAAGAAGGCAGGAAAGCCGAATCGCAGGATATGTTCAAGAAAGCGCGTAAAATATCGCCGAAGGGCGCGTTTTAAGGCAAAGTTACAAATTACCAATTACTAATGACTAATTAAACATCAGAACATAAACAAAAAAGACGGCTTAACGCCGTCTTTTTTGTTGTTATGATCCAATTAGTCATTAGTAATTGGTAATTTGTAATTATTATTATAAAAACTACCTCACGCCAAGGTCTTTGAGGATCTTTTTCGCGTTTGGTTCCTGTTCCGAACCCGGGGATATCTGTATAAATTTCTGCAGGTTTGTTACGGCGCATTCCCGGTCTTTTTTCGCGGCGCATACAACACCTAAATTGTAATATGACTGGGGGAAATCGGGGTTTAAATCAAGCGATTTCCTGTATGCCGTTTCCGCTTCCGCCATTTGTTTCTGTTCAAAGTAAATATTACCGAGCAGGAAATATGAGCTTGACGCGAGTTTTTTATCATACAGCTCAAGTTTTTCAAGGTAAGGCATGGCTTTGTCGGGCATTTTTACCGACAGGTAAAGTTCCACTATATTATTATAAAACAACCCGGTTACAGGCGCTTTATCAACCGCTACCTGGTAATTTTCAAAGGCCAGCTGGAAGTATTTTGGGTCTTCGAACCTGGCAAGCATTGTATAGATGCGGCCCAAGTTTCCCCAGTAATATGAATTCCCGGGATTAAGTTCCACACCCTTTTTATATGCGTCGACTGCTTTGTGTATGAGCGCCAGCTGTTGCGGCCTGTCCTGGGTTCCCATGGCGAGGCGTTCATACGCCAGCGCGAGATAAACATAATATTTGACTTCATTCGGGGCTTCTTCCACTGACTTTAGGTGCTCGGTTACGGCGATATCCCAGCGGTTTTGGACGCCGCCCCATATCTTGCCTTTGTTGTAGTGGACGTCAGCCGAGTATATCATAAACGCTTTATAAACAAAAAACGAACCTATAAGCACGGCTGCGGCCTGCAGCAAGATTTTCATGAACGTGTTTGTCCCGTTTGCGGTATCATAGAGTTTTACGGTATTCTTCTTTAACCCGAAGAATTCACAGTACAGTACGGCGTGGGCCGCAAAAATCAAATACAGATAAGTGTTGATGGCGGCTACGCCGAAAGAAAACAGGTTCTGCACAAAATACGCCACAAATGATGCGAACATGGCAATTGAAAGAAGGCGCATACCCTCGTCAGCGGTCCTTGTAAAAGACCTGTACCACATAAGTACGTACGCGAAAATAAGCAGAAGGTATATGCCGAGGCTTGTGATCCCCATTGTTGCAGCTATATTCAAAAGTTCATTGTGCGCAGTGCGCGAAGAAACATTTGCCCCATCGATCTGGGCAAAATTAGTGCCGGCATATTTCGGGAATACGCTTTTAAATGTGTCCACGCCCGTGCCTAAAACAGGGTTATCTTTTATCATCCTGAGCGCCGGTATCCAGATGTGAAGCCTGGATACTGACATGCTTTGTTTCATGTTTGTAACAGAGTGCCAGAGTCTTGTAGTGGCTTCACGCCCTATGGTTACGCTTAAAATAACGGCAATGGCGGCCAGGCCCAGGGCAAAACCAATTAATTTAAGATGTTTTGATGTTTCAAAAACCAACATGGAAATAACATTTTTCCCTTTATTTTCAGGCAGTTTTGACGCATTTTTGAAAAGGTTGGTCATCCAGTAAACAGCGAAAACAAGAAGCGAAGCGACAAAAGCTAGAAACGGCGCGCGGCTCTGGGTGCCGAACAGGGCAATGTAGACCAGGATAAATAGGAGGAACAGGGAGGCTGCAAAGGCGTATTTTTTAGCCCGCATATTTATCATGAGAAAAGCTATGTTCACCGGGATCACCATGGCAAGCAGGGCGCCCAGAAAATTTGGATTGCCCATGGACGCGAAGTAACGGCCCTTTATCATGGAGCCTTCGTTCCACTGTACGATGTCATACCCAAAAAATTGCGCCAGGGCGTACAGGGTGATCAAAAATCCGCCGGTTAAGACCGCGTAATTAAAAGCCTTGATCCTGTTGGGCGTATTGATGAAGTTGACCGCGATGAAGTAAAGTGCTACATAATTCAGGTTTGAAAGGGACCCGGCGAAATTTTCGTATTCGCCGCGGAATGAAAGCTGGGGCGCAAAACTTGTAAAAGTTGTGACCATATTCATGATAACCCACCCGAGAAGGGGCAGGTCAAGGGGCGTGCGTGTGAATTCGAATCTGCCGTTTTCAAATATTCTGACGGCCCAAAGAGTGGCCATGACGCAGGTTATGATCCTGAGGAAGGTCAATTTCGGCATTTCAAACTGGTCAAAGGACATGATATTAAAATAAAGCGGGATTACAACTACGGTAGCCAAAAGCAACCAGAATACAAGTTTGTCCGACCATGCGGATACAAAGCTTTCCGCAGTAATAATCTTTTTAGGCTGATTCTTATTTTCTTTTGCCATGGGTACCTCGTATTTTTAAAGTTATTTATGACGTGAATGTTAATAAGTATAAGGATTTTCGGGTTTATAGTCAAGGACTTTGACAGAGGAAAAGTTATATAAAAATGACTAATTACTAGACTTTGGCAAATTTACTCTGCGAAGGTAAAAACTTGACAAAATAATGGGTGGGGGGTATACTTACATTGATAATTTTGGGAGACACATATGAAGAAAACAATTATTATAGCGATTACAATTGGAATAATTTTTCTTTTTGCATGTTCAAAAAAACATACGCCGGAAGCGCCAACAAATTTTGATGCTTCAGCAACTCCCAATATAACCCAAACGGAAATAGCCCTATATACACATACAATAACACCAACACATACAGTATTGCCTACAACAACCTCAACGCCGACAATTACAAATACAGCTACGATAACGCAAACGGTGACAGTAATCTCTACGACAACTGAAACCCCGACAACAACCGCAACGCCGACAATAACAGCGACATCAACTGTTACACTGACCTATACCTCAACCATAGCGCCGACACCTATTCCTTATTCGGATATTGTATCAGTTCCCGGTGGAACATTTACTCAATCTGATGGAACAAACAGCTTTAGCCACACAATTTCTACTTTTAAGATGGGAAAGTATCAAGTAACGTATGATTTGTGGTACACGGTATATACGTGGGCTGTTGCCAATGGATATACCTTTCAAAACACTGGCGCAGAGGGTAGTAACGGAACGGCCGGTGCTGCTCCTACTGCAGCAAAATATCAGCCTGTAACAACAGTAAATTGGCGGGATGTAATTGTGTGGTGTAATGCATATAGTCAGAAATCAGCTTTAACCCCTGTTTATTGTTCAGATGCCGGGATTACAACACCGATTAAGGATTCAACTGACGGGGCTTTTGCCTGGAATGTAAATATAATGCCAGGAAGTTTTGATAATCCGTATGTAAACTGGAGTGCTAATGGATATAGATTGCCTACAGAAGGCGAGTGGCAGTATGTTGCAAGTTATAAAGACGGGATAAGTTGGACGCCGTATAATTATGCTAGCGGCGCGACAGCGGATTATAGCGATACAACAGCAACCGGACTTGTAGCGTGGTATAGTGCAAATTGTAGTAGTACACAGGCAGTAGGCGGAAAAACAGCAAATGCGCTGGGTATTTATGATATGTCGGGTAATGTGTTTGAATGGTGCTGGGACTTGTTCGGAGGTTATCCCGGCACATCTATAGATTATAGAGGATTTGCGAGTGCGAGCAGTTCCAACCGCATGATGCGGGGCGGGAGCTTCAACGGCCTCGTGAACTACCTGCAGGTGGGCTACCGCTACTTCTACTACACGTTCTACGCGTACGGCGACATAGGCTTCCGCTTTGCGAGGAGCAATTAACATTTTGGATTTTTATCCAGCTTTGCTGGAGGGAGAATATTATATAATTATATGAGTGGTGCTCCACCCTTTTTACATTTTGAAATGTTTTTTTTGTATTTGTTTGTGTGTTTATTTTGTCTGCGTGGCTGCCGAAGGCAAAGCCCGCAGGACATTTTTTTTGATTTTATGAAGGTTGGTCCGTAGGGCGTATGAAATAATAACAATACCATTTAATCCAAACACAAAATGTTTTCACGCGTCGGCTTTTTTTATTTGACTAAACCCGGTCTTTTCCCTATAATTTACATGACAAAAGCGGTTTTATACCTTAAATTTATTTTCAAAAGGAGTTTGCAATGCGCTACGGTCATTTTTCCGAGGACGGAAGGGAATACATAATAACAAACCCGGCAACACCGACGCCGTGGATAAATTACATTTCAAACATGCGCGGATACTGCGGCATCATAAGCCAGGCTGCGGGCGGGTTCTCGTTTCATAAGGATCCGCGCGACAGGAGGCTCACAAAATACAGGTATAATAACGTGCCTGTGGACAGGCCGGGCAGGTATTTTTACATAAAAGACGAGGAAACAGGCTCCTATTTCTCGCCAACATGGCAGCCTGTAATGAAAAAACCCGATTCATATGAGTGCAGGCACGGACAGGGTTACACCATAATTACGCAGGAAATGGATAAGCTGGCGACTGAAGTGTCGTATTTTGTGCCGGCGGACCACGACTGTGAAGTATGGAGCATGAAAATAAAAAATATTGGGGATAAACCAAGGAATCTTTCCGTATATTCTTATTCCGAGTTCACCATGTGGTGCGAGCCGGAATCAAGGAATATCCAGTGGTCCCTGCACCTGACCAAAGGGTCCTTTGAAAAAGACATGGTGCTTTATAACTTCATAGAACCGCACCCGGCTTTTGACATGCACGCGAATAAACATTATGTCGGCGACAGGCCCGGATACGCGTTCATGGGAATGAGCGGGAAAGTCCTTGATTATGAATGCGTAAGGGATAAATTCATAGGCATGTATAATTCCGAAACAAATCCATCGGCTTTGGCGGCGGAAAAGCTTTCTAATTCCATCCTGCGCGGAGGCAGCGGCTGCGCTGCGTTGCGTACAGCAATATCCATAGATCCGGGCGAAGAAAAAACAATAACCGTGATTTTAGGATTTGCGGAAACTGCGGAACAGGCGGCTCAACTGCGTGATATTTACAGCGATGAACAGGGCGTATCGGACGCGTTAAAGAAAGTAAAAGGTGTCTGGGACGGATATTTCGGAAAATTCAGCGTCACAAGTCCCGACAAAGACTTCAACCTTGTAGTAAACATATGGAACCAGTACCAGTGTAAGACCACTTTTGACTGGTCGCGCTACATTTCGTTTTACGAGAACGGAGAGGGACGCGGCATGGGCACGAGGGATTCGTGCCAGGACACCCTGGCGGTCAACTCGCAGATGCCCGAGCGCGCGCGAAAAAGGATATTCAGGATAATATCCACGTGCCAGTTTGAGACCGGCGACACGTATCACCAGTTCTTTCCCATGGGCGGCAAAGGCGACCTGAAAGGATTTTCCGACGACCACCTGTGGCTAATACAGATGGTTCATGCATATATCGCGGAAACAGGCGATATGGACGTACTTAAGCAGGATTGCGGGTATGCGGATTCCGCCAAAAAAGCGCCCATATATCAGCACCTTGTTGACGCGGTCAATTACACTGAAAGGATGAAAGGTGCACACGGCCTGCCTCTTATACTCACGGCTGACTGGAATGACACCCTTCACCTCTGGATGGAGGCGGAAAAACCCGAATCTGTGGTGACAGCCGGTCTCTATGTTTATGCTTTAAGGCTTTTAGGCCAGCTCGCAAAGAAATTACTCAAACCAACGGATGAAAAACTATTTAACGACCGTGCGGATAAAATGGCGGCGATAATTAATGATAAATGCTGGGACGGGGATTGGTATGTCCGTGGTTTTGGCAGCGAAGTCATAGGCACACAGAAAAGTGAAAAAGCCAAAATATTTTTAAACTCGCAGGTATGGAGCGTCATATCGGGCGCGGCGCCGTACGAACGGTCGCTTATGAGCATGGACATCGTAAAAAAACACCTTGCCTCGCCTGAAGGCGTGAAAAAACTCTGGCCGTCGTTTGATAAATACGACCAGACCTACGGTTTAATTTCGCGTTACAATACAGGAAGAAAAGAAAACGGCATATTCTCGCACGCGAACGCATGGGCCATAGTCGCCGAATGCGTTATGAACAGACCCGATATCGCGTTTGAATATTACAAAAACATACTTCCGCTTAAGGGAAATGACTCGGCGGAGATTTTAAAGACCGAGCCCTATGTTTTTTGCCAGACAGTGGTATCAAATGACGGGCTGAATATCGGCGAAGGCGCTAATTCGTGGCTCACGGGAACCGCCTCGTGGATGTATGTGGCCGCGACCCAGTATATTCTGGGAATTAAACCGACCCTTGACGGCCTTTCAGTAATGCCTCGCGTGCCGTCTTCCTGGACTGATTTTACGGTAAAAAGGGTTTACCGCGGCTGCGAATATGAGATAAAGGTTAAACGCGGGGTAAAGGGAATAGAGGTGGACGGGAAACCCATAATAGGGACAGTCATACCTGTTTCAACGGCGAAGACGTGCCTGGTGGAAGTTAACATTTGATTGCGCGCGAAGCAAAGGAGCAAGGGATTGCCCTTATATCCGGGATGGATGTGACAAAAGACGGCAAAAAGATAAATAAAATGCTCGGTTATATTACTCCAATGCGATTTCCCGATAAAAACGATATAATTGACAAATCAACCGCAATATGATAATCTGTTTTTACAACGAAAAAGGAGAGTGTGATGAAAAGAATACTCTATTTTGTCTTTATTTTACTGCTTATTTTACCGGCTTATCTGTTTTGTAAGGATGATCCTGAAGCGTTCCCAACCGGTAATGAACAGACTGTACCGGATAACAGTGTTAATGTTAACGATATATTGGCTCCTGAAGACAATGCACCTGCGGCTCAACCGGGAGCACAGGGCCAGGGTGGGGATAATTACCTCAATGCCATGTCGGATTCCTCCAAGACGGGCATAGAACAGGAACAGAAAGGGGTTACGGCAAAACAAGTTGTCGCGTCCCCGACACCCATAGCGAAAAACGAAGCCATGTTCCAGTCAAATGAGATAAATATAGAGCAGAAGTCAAAAACAAGGCAGGAAATAGACAAAGATGTTCAGGATCTCTATAAAGAAGGAAAAAAGTATTATGACATAGAAGATTATGACGGCGCCGCGGCAATATGGTACAGGATAATATTGAATTACCCGACGGCAAAAAACCTGTATAACATCAGGTACTCGCTTGCAAACGCTTATGAATATTCCAGAGCTTATCAGCAGGCAATAGAACAGTACCAGAAAGTGCTGGCGGAAAATCCCAAATCCGATGCGGGGATCGAATCGGGTTACAGGCTGGCAGGATGTTATTCCAAGCTTGGAAAATACCCTTACGCCATTGAAATTTATAAGGATATGATTGGCCGCGATCCCAGTAAAGCGGAGGTGATCAGGGCATATTTCAGCCTTGGCGCCATTTACATGAAGCAGGAAAAATTCAAAAGAGTGGAAATAATTTATAGGAACATAATCAAATATTTTCCAAATACAGCCTCTGAGATACAGGGCAGGTTCCAGCTCGCCCAGCTTTACTCGCAGACAAACAGGTATAAAAGTTCGGTGAAAGAATACAAACTCATAAAGTACAAATATAAGAATACAGAGTGGGCTCCGCTCGCGGCTATTCACATAGGCGACACATACAAACTTGCCGGTGATTATAAAAATGCGAAGGAAGCTTACAACCAGGTTATTTATGAATTTTACAAGTACGAAGCTTACACACGGCAGGCAGAAGAGCGCATAAACAGCCTGAAATATGCCCGCGAAATAGCTGAAAAAACTAACAGTAATTACAGTGACATACGATAATAATCTTCAAAGGGACCTTGTGCTCAGACAAGTAAGTTGGCGATTGCGCGCCGGTGAAAAAGGCAGAATAAGTTACCAGCCCCCAATAGGTCTTATAGACAAAGATCAATAGTATACTGGCATGGCTGAACTTCCGGTAAACGGCGTAAAGCTGCGGCGCTTAATGCGGCATGAAGGATTACAAGGAGAATGTGCGTAAAAATCATGAGATATAAAAAGTTTATAATTATCCTGCTCATAATTCAGTTTGTGTTGATCAGTTTTTCTTTTGCTGCCGACCCTTTTGCAGAAGCGAAAAAACTATCCGACAAGGGCCGTTATGCTGATGCGATAAAGTTATACATGGACATAAAACAGCGTTACCCGGGCTCCGACTGGGTGCCGCAGTGCATCATGCAAATGGCCCGTATCTATGAAAAAATGAAAAAGTACGATGATGCCGTAGCCGAGTATAAAAATGTCATTGAAAAATATCCAGCCTTAAACCAAGCTGAAGAAGCGTACTTTGTCATAGCCAGGATCAGGACATCACAGAACCTCTTTCAACCTGCTATCAGGGCTTATGAACTGTACATTAAAAATTATCCAAAGGGTGATTACACCGTGATGGCGTATTTTAATGCGGCGTCTTTATATAAAGATATGGGTAAAACAGCCGAAGCATTAAAATATTTTGGTGAAATACTTAAGGATTATACCAACCAGACATGGTTTTACAGCTGGGCCGCGATATATTCAGGCGATATATACGCGGGCCGCAGGGATTTTGACGCAGCCATAGAATCATACCAGAGGGTGATACGCTCGGACAAAAATAAAGTCCTGTATGCGCTTGCTTTGCTGCACCGCGCGCAGGCATGCATGGAAAAAAATGATTTTATAACAGCCAAAGCCGTTTTTAACGAGCTTCTTCGCAGCAATAACTTCTTTCAGGAAGAAGCGCTCTATGGTCTGGGTAAATCACACTACAAATTAGGCGAGTATGAACTGGCAAGGGAAGTTTATACATCGCTCCTCCAGATGTTCCCGGATACAGTGTGGCGTAAAAATGCTGAAAAAGGCCTGAAACTGATGGATAAGCGGATAAGCAAGCAGAGAACGGAACCGGACGACGACCTGTAATAATCGTCACATTATCCCCGGCGAAAAGCCAAACGACCGCTTAAGGTCGTTTTTTTGTTTTAAATAAGTATTTAGATGGCTTTGCGGTTTTAAAATCCGCAAACCGCATTCTGAAATCCGAAATGTAAAGGATCCCATGTCAGAACTTACCCCGATGATGAAACAGTACCTAGAGACGAAAAAGAAAGTAGGCGACGCCGTGTTGTTCTTCAGGCTCGGTGATTTTTATGAAATGTTCGGCGACGATGCCAAACTTGCCTCAAAAGTGCTGCAGATTGCCCTGACTTCCAGGAGTTCGGGCGACGGCAGGCAGGTCAAGATGCCCATGTGCGGAATACCTTTTCATGCGGCAAATTCCTACATATATAAGCTGATCACAGCCGGCTATAAAGTGGCCATATGCGAGCAGGTGGAGGATCCTAAAGACGCAAAGGGACTGGTCAAACGCGAAGTGGTAAAGGTTATCACGCCCGGAACAGTACTCGAAGAATCCGCGCTTGACAGAAAAACAAACAACTATATCATGTCTGTATCCGTTGAAAAGCAAAAGGCCGGCATGGCATTTTTAGACCTGACTACCGGCGAGTTTTTTTGCCAGGAAATTGAATTCAGCGGGAATTTTGACATCATCATAGATGAAATTGAAAAAATACAGCCCACTGAACTGCTGCTTCCCGACAATTATGCAGATGACAAGCTCTACTCAAAAAACCTCATAGAACGCGTGAAAGCCGGGACTCACAGGGTATATGTTAATATGTATCCCGGGTGGAACTACCAGAAGGACGTATCTGCGGATAAGTTAAAAGAACATTTCGGTGTTTTAAACCTTGATGTATTCGGTATTGAAGGTAAAGACAGCGTGATAGCCGCAGCAGGAAGCCTGATTAACTACATATACGAGACCCAGAAGACGGTTTTATACCATATCAACAAGCTTGTCATGCGTTCGCGTCAGGACCTGCTTTATATTGACGCTGTTTCACTAAGGAACCTTGAAGTAACTGAATCGACGATTAAGTCCGATGAGACAACTTTATTCGGTGTTTTGGACCATACTTTAACCTCCATGGGAAGCAGGGAACTGAAAAAATGGCTGAAAAACCCTTTGACCGTCATCACCCAAATTAAAGAACGCCAGGATATCATACAATTTTTCACGGAATTTTCCGATACAAGGGAAAACTTAAAGGATGTGCTGAAGGAAATATCGGACATAGAAAGGATAACAGGCAAACTCGGGAGCTTAACGGCCAATGGCCGGGATTTAAACGCATTAAAGAGGGGGCTTGAAAACGCGTCCCTCGCCGGAGAAATAATAAGATCAAGTTCAAACGCGATGCTGGTAAAAAACTTTATGTTTGACCAGCCGGTTTTAAAGGAAATATGCGGCCTGATAGGCGCGGCCATAGTGGATGAGCCGCCCATATCCGTCAAAGAAGGCAATATAATCAGGCCGGCATATGACGAGGAACTTGCTGGATTAAAGAACGTCAGCATAGACGGCAGAGATTGGATAGCTTCCCTGCAGGAATCCGAGAGAAAAAGAAGCGGCATAGGTTCGCTCAAAGTGGGATATACATCGGTATTCGGTTACTACATAGAGATAAGCAAGGCTAACTTCAAAAATGTGCCGGACAATTACATACGCAAGCAGACTTTGGTCAATGCCGAGAGGTTTGTCACTCCCGAGCTTAAAGAATATGAGAGCAAAATACTCGGGGCCCAGGATAAGATTATGGCAATAGAGTACAGGATATTTGCGGAGATAAGGGAAAAACTTTCTTCAAATATAAGCGCGCTTCAGGACGCGTCTGCGAGGCTCGCCTGCCTTGACAGCCTTTTGTCTTTGGCGACTGCGGCTGTTAATGGAAACTATATACGGCCGGAAATCGACGATTCAGGCGAAATTGACATAGAAGAAGGCAGGCATCCTGTCATTGAAAAAAATATCGGATACAATGAATTCATCCCCAATGACACAAAGCTTGATACAAAAGAAAACATGATAATGGTCATAACCGGCCCGAACATGGCCGGAAAATCAACTTATATGAGGCAGACCGCAATTATCGTGATTATGGCCCAGGCAGGCTCGTTTATCCCCGCAAAAAGGGCGAGGATAGGCGTGGTGGACAAAATATTTACCCGCGTAGGCGCGTCCGACCATCTGGCGAGGGGGCAGTCCACATTCATGGTTGAAATGATAGAAACGGCGAATATTTTGAACAACGCGACGCCGAAGTCGCTTATTTTACTTGATGAAGTGGGCCGGGGGACTTCCACTTTTGACGGGGTCTCTATTGCCTGGGCAATTACCGAATATATACACAGCCATATAAAGGCAAAGACACTTTTTGCGACGCATTATTATGAACTCACTGAACTGGCGGATAACCTGGAAGGCGTCAAAAATTACAATATACAGGTTAAAGAGTGGGGCGACAAGATCATATTCCTGCGCAAGATCATAAAAGGTTCGACCGACCGCAGTTACGGCATCCATGTGGCGCAACTCGCGGGCCTTCCCGGCGTTGTAATAGACAGGGCAAACAAGATACTGACGGACCTTGAAAAAGCAAATTACACGGGCGACGGCAGGCCAAAGATAGGCGCTGATAACGCTCCGGAACTGTCGCAACTGGACCTTTTTTCCGCCAATGACTCGCGCTTAAAGGCGGAAGTGGAAAAGATAGACCTGGATACAATAACGCCTGTAGAGGCCCTGATGAAATTAAAAGAACTAAAAGACAAATACTTATAAGGAGCAAAAATGACAACTTTGACTACGATCGGTTACGTCGCGGGTTCCATGACATCGCTCGGTTTTGTACCGCAGATTATCAAGGGTTTTGAGACAAAACACATGAAGGATGTGGCTTTATGGCAGCCCCTGCTTTTGACCGTTGGCATGGCCCTTTGGTTGATTTACGGAATTATGCTGAAAGAAATGCCTATGATCCTGGCAAATTCTTTTTCAATGGCCTGCAATATGATTGCAATAATACAGAAGCTGGTCTATAAATAAAAGGCCTATTGTTATTGACACATGATTAAATCATTGTTATTATATAATTATTACAAACAGGAGGTGTTTTATGAAAGAGTATAAAGGCCAGTTGACAGGCAAAGGAAAAAAGTTCGGCATAGTCATATCAAGGTTCAATGAAGCCATAGGAAAAAACCTGCTTGCAGGCGCCATAGACTGCTTGCAAAGGCACCAGGTTTTGGAATCAAGCATTGATGTGTACTGGACGCCCGGTTCGTTTGAAATTCCGAATGCACTGTCAAATATAATGAAAAAGAAGAAATACACGGGTATGATAGCACTCGGCGTTATAATCCGGGGCGAAACCCCGCATTTTGATTTTATAGCGTCGGAAGTGACCAAAGGCATAGCGTCTATTTCCATGTCAACCGGAGTGCCCATAGGTTTCGGTATCATCACAGCGGACACAGCTGAACAGGCAAAAGACAGGGCAGGGGTAAAAGCCGGGAACAAAGGCTGGGACTCGGCGCTTTCAACCCTTGAAATGACGGATCTGATAGACCAGATAAAATAGGACGATGTGTGTTTAAAAACCGTAAATTCAATTTTTATTATGATATTTGAAAGGATAACATGGGAATAAGGCGTGCGGGAAGGATTATTGCTCTTCAGAGTTTGTACCAGATAGAGATAGCGGATAAGTCGATGGATGAAATAAATGAGTTTATTGACACATATTCCACACAAAATCTGGGTCAGGAAGAAAAATTCCTGGACAAGTCCAAGGAATTTTCCAAGGACCTTATCAAAGTTGTCATGGACAACATGAAGGAAATAGACGAAATAATCCCCAAATACCTGAAGAACTGGAAGTACGACCGTATCCTCTCCATAGACAGGAATATCCTGCGCATCGGGGTTGCGGAACTTGTTTTCCGCGACGATATACCCTATAAAGTCACGATTAACGAAGCTATAGAACTTGCCAAAAAGTTCGGTGACGAAAAATCAGGAAGTTTCATAAACGGTGTGCTGGATAATATCGTGAAAAGCGAAGGCGAACTGCATGATATCCTGAAAGCCAAACTCGCGGGCAGGGTAAAAAAACCGGCGGAAGAGTAAACCTGCAGAGCGGCTGCTGAAACATGAGCCTGCCGAATGTTGCTGCTGCTCACCGTTGTTTTTGAAACGAACCCTGCGTTAGAGAGGCGGCAAGCAGCCTCTCTACGTGGTCTAAACCTAATCTCTTATGTTCCCCTCATAACACAAAATATTCCTGACAAAATGATACCGTTGGAAAATCCTAAAATATAAAACTCAGAAAAACGGTCACAAAACAAATAAATATAAAAGAAGGTGAAAGTTATTGAATGCGAAATGGGATACGGGGATTTTTATGTTTAAAAAGTTATTGTTAGCCGCTATTTTTTGTAATTTGTTTGTTTTTATGTATTCCGCGGATCCGCAGTCCTTTATTGATTCAGGCAATGCGAAGTTCGCGGCTGATGATTATAAAGGGGCCATTGAGGATTTCAACAAGGCCGATGTCCTGGGTTCTGCGGACCCCGTTATGGCTTACACAAGGGGAATGGCATATTATAACCTTGAAGAATATAAATTCGCCATCGGGAGTTTTAGCGCTGCCATAAGCTTAAAACCCGATTATAGCGACGCTTATATAGGGCTTTCTGACGCGCAGTTAAAGTCAGGGGACCCCAAAGCGGCCATAGATACGCTTAACAGGGTCATAAAAATCATTCCTGTGGCTGCGGAACCTTATGTGAAGCGCGGCCTGGCGATTATTGCCACAGGCGACATCAAGGGTTCATTGCCTGATTTTGACAAAGCCATAAGCCTGGCGCCCAAGAATTCAGACGCTTACTGCGGAAGGGGGATCGCAAAAGAGGAACTTAATGACATACAGGGAGCTATTATAGACCTGACCAAGGCGATTGATCTTAATAAATCCAATAAAACAGCCTGCTTGCACAGTGCGGGGATAAAAACCGCGCTTAAGGATTATAAGGGTGCGATAAAGGATTTTAACCGCGCCATAGAACTTGACCCTAAAAATGCCGAAGCATATTTTAATCGCGGTTTGGCCAAGGACGGCAAAGGCGACAGGGAAGGCGCGATCGATGACATAACCACTGCCGGTGACATGGGTTATGAAAAAGCGTACGCGGTATTAAAACAGTTCCATAATAATTAAAGTCGTGCGGCCGGCATTTAAGTGTATAATTTAAAAAAAATAACGTATTATTAGGATGCCATGTATAACAAAATAAAAGTTCTTTTAAAGCAGGAAGCTGTCTTATTTGTCTTGTTGATACTTTTTATATTCTTAACCGCCTTTATGCCCGGTTATATGTCTCAATACCCGGATTTCGTGGATTGGAAAACCATAATAACACTGCTTGCGCTTATCATAACCGCCACAGGCATAAAAGAAAGCGGTTATCTGGAAAAAATTGCGGGCCAGATGCTTGTTAAAATACACGATGAACGCTCTTTGGCTTTTGTCCTGGTATTTCTGTCGATTGTCCTGTCCGCGTTCCTTACAAATGACATTGCCTTATTCATAGTCGTACCACTTACGCTTTGTATACATTCGATCTTAAACAAAGATCCGGTTAAGATCGTCATATTCGAGGCCCTGGCGGTAAATGCCGGGTCGTCTTTAACGCCCATAGGCAATCCGCAGAACATATTCCTTTGGAATAAATGGGGCATATCGTTCGCCTCGTTCATTATTAAAATGTTGCCGCTTGTGCTATTAATGGTTGTTGTTCTGTCTGTTTTCATTATTATTGTTTTTAAAAAAAACAGGCTTAAGATCGCCGGGGACACTGTAAAAATCAGCGTAAAAACGAAACTCGGGATCCTGTCTTTTATAATAATGCTGTTATTCCTGATATCCCTGCAGTTTAAAATGGAAGTTTGGATGCTGCCTGCCATAGCGCTGGTTTACCTGGTTTTTTACAGAAAAGTAATGGCTGGCGTGGATTGGCTTTTGATCCTTACCTTCATTTTTATGTTTATTGATTTTTCCATGATTTCCAGGATACCCGCAGTTCAGAATCTCATAATGAACGTTAATATGACAAAAAACGGGGATGTTTTTGTTCTGTCGGCCTTAATATCCCAGATAATGTCAAATGTACCGGCTGCCATATTTATTTCCAAATTTTCGGGCAACTGGCAGGCTGTAACTTTTGGGGTTGATATTGCCGGAAATGGGATTATAATAGGTTCACTGGCCAATATAATAGCCATCAGGTTTCTTAAGCCCAAAGATAACAGGGTATGGGTGAATTTTCACAAATACTCAGTGCCTTACTTTTTGATAACAGGGTTTGCAGTATGGTTTATTATTAAATAAATATTGGAGGCAATATATGAAATTCTTCAACCAGGTCGGCGTGAGTTATTTTTCAAACAGGCACTTGAAACATTTCATTACCGATCTAAAAGACATGAAAAAAGACGGATTTAATTCCATACTCCATACATTTTCCGAAGAAGACCTTTTATACAGCTCCGGGAACGTTAAAGACATGGTCAGGGCGGGTAAGGACTACGGGTTTACAACCTGGATAGACCCATGGGCCTTAGGCCGGGTATTTGGCGGGGAAGCGCTGTCAAACTTCCTTCTGGAGAACCCTCTTGCCTGGCAGCTGCTTTCTGATAATAAACGCTATCCTGCCGCTTGCCTTAATAACCCTTTATTCCGTAATTACATGAAAAAATGGGCCGACGCGGCCGTGGATATGGGGGTTGATGCCGTGTTTTGGGATGAACCGATGCTTGCGATAAGGCACAAGGGCAGGAAAATAGCATGGGGCTGCCGCTGCCCGTACTGCAGGGAAAGTTTTGAGATGAAGAACTTAAGGGCAATGCCTGTTATAATTATGGACTCAAGCGTGGTAAAATTCAGGGAAGATACGGTTAAGTCCTTTATCCTGGAAATGAGCGCTTATGTAAAGCAAATTTCCAAAAACAAGGTAAAAAATTCCGTGGCGCTTATAACCCGGTCGAACGATACGGAAAGATGCGCGACCTTTGAATCCATGGCAGGCATAAAGCAGATCGATTCGCTCGGGGTTGACCCGTGCTGGATAAAAGGCAGCCCTGACGTATACAAGACCAGCTATACCGCGGCTGTAAACATAAAAGAAATATCCTACGGCGCGGGTAAGACCCCGCACTTCTGGCTGCAGGGTTCCGGCTATAAAAAGGGGACCGAAGGCAGGGCAAAGCTGTCGATTAAAGCCGCAGCCGACGCAGGGGTCAGATCTTTGTGGGTATGGGGATATAAAGGCGGGGAAATGATGTCAAGCATTGCATCAGACAGGCCCGGGGTTGTGTGGGGGGAGATCGTGAGAGGCTTAAAGGCAATCTCAAATCCCAAATCATAAATCACAAATTAATCAAATATTTGGTAAATTGGACGAAATCCAATGTTTCACCCGTTGAAAATCGCAAACAAGACCCCTAATGCGATTTTCAAATTATTTATACTCATATATCTGTATTTTATAGTATAATACATTTGAAATTATTCAAAACAAAGAAAGGTACCAAATGAGGATAACGTGCATAGATTTTGAGACAGCCAACCCGTTCATAGGCAGTGTTTGCGCCATGGGCATATCGGTAATAGAGGATGGACAAATAACGCTTTCAAAAAACATTCCCGTGAAACCACACCCGAAATACGGCTCTTTTAATAAGGATAATGTAAGGATACACGGCATTACAAGGGAATCTGTAAAAGATGCGCCTGAATTCAGCGAAGTTTACGGGTCCATAAAACCTTTCATGGAAAATTCCATAGTGGCCGCGCATAACACCGACTTTGATATAAGGGCTTTAAAGGATGTGCTGACGGTATACGCACTGCCAATCCCGGAATTTGAATACTTCTGCACCGTGGAACTCGCCAAAAGCACCTGGCTTGGCCTTAAGAATTACAGGTTGCACACGGTCAGCGCGCATCTTAAACATGTTTTAAAGCATCATAACGCCGGTGAAGACGCGCTGGCGTGCGCCAATATAATTGTATCGGCAATGAAAGAAACAGGCTTAAACGATATACGGACGCTTTTGGAACACGCCAAAGTCAGGATAAAAACCGTAAAAGCCGGGGAAGCGCATGTGCTGAGTCATGATTTTTTAACCGAGCGGTTTGGAGAAAAAGTAAACGCCGCGCATATCATGCCCAAGGTAGAAAATTTTGACCCCAGGCATCCCATGTATAAAAAAGAATTTGTTTTTACTGGCGAGTTTTCAACCGGACTTATCCGAAGGGATGCCATGCAAAAGGTGGTTGATTCAGGCGGAATTGTTTCAAACTGGGTCAGGGGAAGCACCGACTACCTGGTCGCCGGCCCGCATGACCTGAAAAAAAATACGGTTACCGCGGAAAGCGGAAAAGTAAAAAGGGCCAAAAGATTGATTGAAGGCAAAAGGCCCATCAATATAATTGGGGAAGATGAATTCCTAAAAATGACACAGTATAACGATAAATCATTGATTGCAAACGGCTGATTGTCGATTATTAATTATAACTCCGATTACACACGTGTGTTATGCTTTTGGCCGCCATTTTCAAAAACCCTCAAAAACGCCCTAAAAACGCCTTGTTTCATTGATTTTAAGCGGTATAAGATGTATACTTGTTATGCTTGGGGAAAGGCACAGGAGTATTTAATAACAGGAGTTCATATGCTAAAACTTAAGAAATGTTTTTCGGCGTTTTTCATAATTTTCTGCCTTTTATTGCCGTCAGTTATTCCCGCCGCTTATACCTGGAAATCCGTGATTGTCGGCGGCGGAGGGTTTGTGGACGGCATCATATATCATCCCGCGCAATCCGGGCTTGCTTACGCCCGCACCGATATGGGCGGAGCTTACCGCTGGGATAACGCAACAAGCCAGTGGGTTGCCATCACTGATTTTCTGACACGGAACAATTCCGATTATATGGGTATACTTTCCCTGGCTGTTGACCCTAATGACGTGAACCGTGTTTATCTTGAAACCGGAAAGTACACGGCGTCATGGGCAGGCACCGGCGCTTTGCTTGCTTCAACCGACAAGGGTGTTACATGGGCCATAAACCCGCTTACCGTGAAAATAGGCGGAAATGAAGACGGCCGCGGCACGGGCGAACGGCTGCAGGTGGACCCGAACCTGGGTTCAATGCTTTTCATGGGAACAACCGCTGATGGGTTATGGAAATCCACAAACTACGGGGCCGCATGGACAAAAGTTGCCGGGTTTACCCCGGCGAATGTGACCTTTGTTATTTTTGACAGATCAAGCAGCGCTTTGGGCTTTGCGACCCAGCGTATTTTTGTTGCCGCAAATAATATTACCGGGCAGAGCCTGTACCGCAGCAATGACGGAGGCGCGACCTGGACGTTGGTTGCCGGACAGCCCGCGACACTCATGGGCATCAGGGCTGATATAAGCGGCGGAAATCTTTTTATGACATTTGCAAACAATGCCGGGCCCAATAACGCAACCGCAGGCGCTGTCTGGAAATATAATATCAGCGGCAGTACCTGGACAAATATTTCGCCTGTATTGAATCCGGCGTACGGTTACGGAGGCATATCAGTTGACGCCCAGAATCCGCTGCACATACTTGTTTCCACGCTTGATCTGTGGTACCCCTATGATCAGGTATGGAGCTCCGCGAACGGCGGCACAACATGGACCGCATTACTTTGGAACACATCAACCAACGCCAATATTGCGACATGGGACCGTACTTATGCCCCATGGACATCGCGAAGAAGCCCCCACTGGCTTGAGGACATAAAAATAGACCCTTTTGATTCAAACAAAGCCGCGTTTGGCACAGGCTATGGCATATGGGGCTGCGATAACTTAAGCGCGTCGCCCACCAACTGGTATTTTAAGGATAAGGTCCTGGAAGAAACTGTACCCATTGAAATAATAAGCCCGCCCACAGGCGCGCCTTTATTAAGCGCGATGGGCGACCAGGGCGGATTTAAACATGATAACCTGGACCTGTCCCCGGCATCGGGATTTTATATGCCCGATAAGGGGACAACACTTTCCACAGACTATGCCGAGAGCGTACCCGCAAAAATAGTAAAAGCATACAACGCCGCTCCTTATGGCGCATATAGCACTGACGCCGGCGTCACATGGATCGATTTTGCGGCATATCCGGCCGGGACAACAGGCGGAGGTTCCAAAGCAGTGGCAATTTCGGCCGACGGCGCAAACATTGTATGGATGCCGGCCGGCGGCGCGCTTTCATACTCGGCAAATAACGGGGGCAGTTGGACCGCGTCAACAGGCGGCGCTCCGGCAGGATATTGCCCCGAGTCTGACAGGGTTAATGCAAGTAAGTTTTATTATTATGACCCTGTGAACGGCGCTGTCTGGGTTTCTTTGAACGGAGGACAGTCGTTTGCGCAAAAAGCTTCGGGGCTTCCCGCGCTTGCGTCATATAATTCCGGGGACGGTTCATGCAAGACTGTAATAGGCAATGAAGGTCACTTGTGGATCACTACAGGGGCGGGCGGCCTTTATCGCTCCATAGACAGCGGCACTACAGCTACAAAAATAAACACGGTAACAGCAGCGTACCTTGTGGGTTTTGGAAAAGCCGCGTCAGGCTGGCCGTATCCCGCGATATATTTGTCGGGAATTGTGGGAGGCGCTTTGGGATTATACAGGTCCGATGATACAGGCGCCACGTGGACAAGAATTAATACCGATGCCAACCAGTATGGATTATTACACACTGTAATAGGGGATCCCAGGATATACGGCAGATGCTATGTTTCCGCCGAAGGAAGGGGGGCTTTTTACGGAGATGCCGCGGTTGCGGGCACACCGACATTTAGCGCCACATACACGAGAACAGCAACTGCCACTTATACTCGCACGGCCACAAATACTCCAACTCCATCGCGTACGGCAACCGCCAGCCCGACTGCTACGATGCCAAACCCATCATTCACATTAACAATTACGGCCTCAAGGACCGCACCCCCTACAGCGACTTCTACAGCCACGGTTACAAGCACTGCAACCGGGTCTTTTACACCGTCATTAACCTTTACATACTCTTATACTGCTTCCTTTACATTCACAGCGTCCAGGACAATGACCCCGACTTATACGCCTACAGGCACATTCAGTATTAATACACCGACATTTACGGGAACTTTTACAGAAACATGGACAACTGTAATTAATTCGCCGACAGATACATATACAGCCGTCAATACCGCAACCAGGACGGCAATTGACACGGCTACGCCGCCGGCGTTGACTTATACCAGCTCTGCCACCTGCACAAGAACATTTACGCAGACATACACACCAACCGCTGCTATAACGGCAACAATAACGCCAACATATACCGGGAGCCGCACGCACACGGTTTCACCGACAAACACGCCTTTTGCGGAGAGCCCGACAGACACGCCCACAACAACATTAACTTATACATCAACAGTTACGTGCACATATACTGATACACCTACGCTGACAATGACGCAAACATCCACGCATAGCGCCACAGGGACATCAACAATATTGTCAGCTACTGCAACAGTAACGCCCACCGCCTCCGATACAGCGACTACCAATACACCGACCGCAACGCCAACCTTAATATCAACGATTGTTGCGTTGCCGATCGAAGTTAAAAATACTCTGGCATATCCAAATCCGTGCGATTCCGGCAGCGGCATCACGATAGGTTATGAGCTTACTCATGATGCGTCGGAAATAATATTTAAATTATATACGACAAACTTCAGGCTGATCAGGAAGCATACGGCAAGCTCTCCGACAACCGCAGGAATAAAAACCATGTTTATCGGTCCGGATGTATTTGAAAGCCTGTCGCGGGGGATTTATCTCTATGTAATAGAAGCAAAAGATGATAACGGCACCACAGGAAGGTCAAAGATAAATACGATTGTAATCATCAGATAAAAATTATTGCGACAAACCCCAGAAAAGCCTGCCCTAATTTACGCTTGCCATGATATCCCTTTCTGCTATACTGTCTGATATTTTAAAAAGGAGAATACATGACCAAAATTGAGTTTCCAAAAGATTTTCTGTGGGGTGCGGGAACGTCCTCATATCAGATTGAAGGCGCGTGGAACAGGGATGGGAAGGGTTTATCCATATGGGACACATTCACGCACGCCCAGGGCAATATTAAAAATAATGATACCGGCGATATTGCCTGCGATCATTATTACAGGTTTAAAGACGATGTACAGCTGATGAAAGAACTCGGGCTTACAACATACAGGTTTTCCATATCGTGGCCCAGGATCTTCCCGAAAGGCGATTTTGAGCTGAACAAAGAAGGCATAACCTTTTACGACAGGCTCGTGGATGAACTTTTAAGAAATGGGATAGAGCCGATGATAACCCTTTATCACTGGGATATGCCCCAGGACCTGATGAACCGCGGCGGGCTTTTGACCAGGGATTTTATCCCGGCTTTTGAGGCCTATGCGGATTATCTTTTTGATTATTTCGGCAGCAGGGTCAAGAAATGGGTAACTTTTAACGAGCCGTGGGTTTTTACTTTCCGCAGTTATAAGAACGGATTTTTTCCTCCCCGCATAAAAGGCATGCAGAACGGCATTGATTCAACCCATATTACAAACCTCGCCCACGCGTCGGCTGTGCGCAAATTCAGGGAAAAAAAGATAAAAAACGGCGTTATAGGCACGGCCCAATGTGCTTTTCATTTTGAGCCGGAAGAAAATACCGCTTCCTGCGTTGAAAAGGCCAGATATGCCGACCTTTACCAGAACAGGTGGTATTGGGACCCCGTTTTAAGGGGCGAATATCCGCAGGAAATGGTTGAATATTTTGAAAAAGTGCATAAATCATCGGTTAAAATGGAACCGGGCGACAGGGAACTGTTAAAGGACGGTGTTTCGGATTTTTTTGGCGCGAATTATTATTTCAGGCTCATGGTAAGGGATAACGGCCCGGATAAACCTTTCATAGAGGAGGAATGCGTTTACATGGGCGCAGGTTCCCCCCATACCGAGATCGGATGGGAAGTAAACCCGCAGGCGCTTTACACCATGCTGATGCGAGTGAAAAAAGATTATAACACCGACATATATATAACCGAGAACGGGATAGCCTGCAAAGATGACGTGGTAAACCATGGGGTCATACAGGATGACGACAGGATAGCATATATATCAGCACACCTGGAACAAATTCACAGGGCGATTAATGACGGCGCAAAGGTAAAAGGATACTATGCCTGGTCCCTGATGGATAATTTTGAATGGACGCATGGATTCACCAAAAAATTCGGTCTTGTAAAAACCGATTATAAAACACAGAAAAGGACCGTCAAAAAAAGCGGTTATTTTTATAGGGATGTAATAAAAAATAACGGTTTTTAGTTTTTAAAATCATGGAACATGTCATGGAACATATAGTGGCGGCATATTATGCCGCCACCAACGCCGCTGCAGACACAACATCCAACGTATGGCCGAATAATATTCGGCCACTACAAATTATCATGACCGTTTAATAACACACGAGGTATTTTATTATCCATATTTTTGCTTTTGATTAACAAGATGATTAACAAATCCTTGCATAAAACGCTGTTTTGCATTATAATACACGTGTTGTCAAATAAAAAAAGGCGGTTTTATGAAAAAGCACATTACCCTGAAAGACATCGCGCTAAAAGCAAAACTTGCCAAAGGTACTGTTTCAATGGCTTTAAATAATGATCCTCGCATATCCGAAGTAACAAGGAAAAAAGTTATAAAGATCGCCGCGGATATGAATTTTTACCCGAACGAATCCGCAAAGAGCCTGGCAAGCGGCAAAACAGGATCCATTGCTTTTATTGCGCCCAGATTCACGGCGGCATTCATTTCTTCCATACTCGCATCGGTTGAAAACAAGGCCTTTAAAACAGGAAAGTACTTAAACGGCATTAACCCTTACTCAACCGGCAACATGTTGGCGGCAAAGGACGAATTGCTTCGTAAAATGCTCTACGGCAGGAAGGCGGATGCCGTTGTGTTGATGACTTTAAGGCCCAATCCCGATGTGGTATCTGAATATAACAAACGGGGTCTCCCGCTGATATTGGTGGAAAACGACATGAAAGGATGCAACTGCATCACAATAGATAACATAAACGGCGCATACAAAGCCACGTCATATCTTATTAAAAAATACGGAAGAAACGTCGGGATCATAGTGGGCGAAAGCGACCCGCCGCTGGGGCAGGATTATCATTATATATCCAATGACAGGCTGAAGGGGTATAAGCTTGCCTTAAGCGAGAACATGATAGAGTTTGACAAGAACAAGGTCCAATTTGTGCGGCAGTATTCATATGAAGACGGGAGGGACTGCATGAACAATTTTTCAAGAAAAAAAGTGAAAATGGAATCTATTTTCTGCGCCGCCGGAGATATCATTGCCATGGGGGTTATGGACCAGGCAAAAAAAGACGGTATAAAGATCCCCGAACAGCTTGCTCTTATCGGGTATGATGATATACAGGCGGCAAAACTTTTGAACCCGGCGCTGACAACGGTCAGGCAGCCCGTAGAAGATATAGGCACCATGATCTATGATATGACTGTCAGCCTTATTGAAGGCAGGGCCAAAGAGGAAAAACATATAGTCATAGAGCCCGAGCTTATCAAAAGGGAAACCGCATGAAGAAAATAACCATAAGGGATGTGGCAAAAGCCGCAAAAGTATCATATGTCACGGTTTCAAACGTCATAAACGATACCGGCCGCATGTCGGAAAAAACCAAGAATAAAGTCAAACAGATCGTCAAAAAGCTTAATTTTTATCCTGACCTTTCGGCCAGGACTCTTGCCGGCGGAAGGTCCGACGCCATCGCTTTTATAAGCTCATATTTGTCCGCTCCTTTTGTTATCAGCATACTGTCCGGGGTTGAACGCAGGCTCTTTGATCTGAATAAGTTCAAATACAGCCTCGCACACTATGCCACGAGGGGGGCGCAGGAGATCAAGGAATCAACTCTACGCAACATACTTTACGGAAAGAAAGCCGACGCCGTGATCCTGCTCACTATAAAACCCGATGCTAAATTGATGAGGGAATTCAAACAAAGGAAAATGCCGGTAATTCTCATAGAAAACAAGGCTATAGGCGCTCATTCTGTAAGGATAGACAATTATAAGGGCGCTTATGAAGCGACTGAATATTTAATAAAAAAAGGCAGGAAGAAAATCGTCCTGATAAGCGGCCCCTTGGGCCCGAGCGCTTATGATGAAGAAGAAAATCCTGTCGTAAAGGACCGCGCGCAGGGATTTATGGATGCCTTAGCGGCCAATAACATACCGTATGACCCCAAAAAAGTCTTTACAGTTGTTTACTTTAACGAAGAAGAGGGGATCCGGCTTATGCGCGTCATAAAAGAAGCGGCCCTCGACATAGACGCTATATTTTGCGCGGCAGGTGATATAGTTGCGATGGGAATAATAAAGCAGGCAAGAAAATCAGGCATTAAGATACCCGATGACATCGCACTTGTAGGATTTGATGATATTTCAGTCGCGTCCATAATGAGCCCGGCACTGACAACTGTGCAACAGCCTTTGGACGATATGGGCAGAGCGGCTTTTGACCTGGCCGTACAATCGCTTGAAAACAAGAAAATGAAATTGCAAAATATAATATTGCAGACCAAATTGATCATACGGGAAAGCGCGTGATCGGGAATAAACGCATAGAACGAGAGCGCAGGACGATCAAGCTGATGATAGCCATGTACTGCATTAATAAACACGGGATTAAAAAAGGGGCTTTATGCCCTGATTGCAGTGAGATTGAAGCGTATGCCATGGACAGGATCGATAAATGCCCCTTCAAAGCCGATAAACCCACCTGCGTCAAATGCCCCGTGCATTGTTATAAACCGGGGGAAAGGGAGCTGGTGCGCCAAATCATGCGTTACAGCGGCCCCAGGATGCTTTTAAACCACCCTGTGTTGGCTGTCCTGCATATGCTTGATAAACCCGGGTAATGATTTTGGCCAATGTCTTAATGGAATAACTTGTCAGAAGAAGACTGGAGTACAATTCAGGAAACCTTGTACTTAACTTCAATTCCAGATATGAAGTATTCAATCGTAAAAAGGATGAAAACGCCTGTTAAAAAACTTGCTAAGGAACTCAAATGATAAATTGGCGGCTTGTTTATCATAAAAAATTATCACAAAATTATGCTTAACTAAAATTGCCCTGCCATAAATGCATTATAATCCATAGTTAAGCGATTAATTATTATTTTTAAGGCTAGCCTGATGATTTAAAAAAATATGAGTTTTTTTACCGGTAAAAACCGGATAATAAAATCCTACTAAATCGATAGTGAATCTTAGATACATGTAAAAAACATTAAAAAGGCAATAATTTAACGTACAATTTAAACGCTCAAACAGTTTTTTTATCATTTTTTCAGAATGTTTTGTACATGCCTAAAAATAAAAAGAGGAAAAAATGTGGATTATGCCTGTTTTGTAGGTTTTAAAAGGGGGAAATCTAAAAAAAGCCTGTAATTAAACGATTAATTGGGATTATTGCTTTCCGATTGACATTGCGATGTTTAGGAAGTATATTTAGCAACATGAAAAAAAGGTAAGGAACACAAGGTACACATGAATCTAATATGTGGGCATTAAGTGCAGGGTTTTAGAAATGCTAATATATGGGCTATTAAGCACATGGAACAAGGAATGTGCAAGAACGGGGAGGCAGATGTATGACAGGTATTATCAGGCTGCATAATTTAAAAGCAGATCAGGCGGAATTGATCAATAATAAATCCAAAACTATTTTCTTCATGTCCGTTATTTTCATGTTATTTACCGTAAGCGGTTTTGGATGGGTGAATCCCGGTTTTGAAACCGGGGTCATATCACCATGGACAACCCAGACAAATGGCGGAGCAAATATGATACAGTGTGTTGCGTTAAATCTTATAGTCTAAGTTGACTTTAGCGGATTATAATGCTACCATTTTAATAGTAATTGTATGTTTTCAATGTTTGAAAAGGACCTGTATTTTGATTTTGGCAGTTATGCCAAATCCGAAAGCGGGATTTTCATAAAAGCGGAGACCGGTTTGTGTCTATAATAAAAGTTATTTTAACCGTTGCTTTATTATCTGTTTTTGCGCCGCTGTACGCCGGATACCACGACAGCATAGCCGGGGCAGCCCAGGCATTAAAGCATCATAAGCTTATCCCCGCGCTGGAATTGTATAAACGGGCATACAGGGAAAGACCCAGTGAAAAACTCAAGAATGTCATATTCAAACTGTATGAGATGATAAAATTACAGGACACACCGACTCTTAACGGGAAAAAGATTAAGGAAAAGCCGTTCCTGACAGGGTCAACGATCCTGATCTCGACAAACGTGCTGCTCTTCGGCGCAGCCGTAGGCTCTATCTTCTACGAACAGGCAAAAGTGAAAGAGTATAATACGCTGTATGACCGGATAAATGCCACAACCCCTGAAAATTACCAGAAGCTGCTGGACAAACAGCAGGAAACATACAATGTCATGATCCTGAAATCGTCGGTAATCATGATATTTTTATCGGTTCTTACGTATACTGCGGTCGATCTGTTCATGACCCATAAAATATTCGGACAGGAATTGTCATTAAATACAGGGGACGGCCACGGTGATATACAACTGGCCGTCAAAAGGAGCTTTTAATTGAAAATGAACAAATTAGGCATTATAGTTCTTTCTGTTTTGATCATAATAATCATAGGGTGCAACACACTCAGGACGCCTACTTCCGCTATGCCACTGACTCCTACGGTTGCCAGGCCGGCGACCTTTACCTTCACATATACAGCCACTGTTCTGCCTACGGGGTCGGTGACAGTGATCGAAACCGCAACACCGACCTGGACGGAAACATTGATCGACACCGCAACACTGACGCAGACGGAAATAGATACTGAGACCGGGACCGTATCACAGACCGTGACCGTGCCTGCGGACACTATAACTCCTACATTTACCAAATCTCCGACGTCTACATATACTGATATTCCGAGCGTAACACCGGCAGATACGGACACATACACGATAACCATAACACCGACGATAACCATAACACCGACCATAACCATGACGCATACGGTATCGCCGACTATTACTCCGTGGGCCGGTTCAGCCACTGATACGCAGACAAATACAGTGACTCCGAGTATAACGCTAAGCAGCACACTAAGCAGTACTCCAAGCATTACGCCAAGCGTAACAGTAAGCATGACATCGAGTGCAACCCTGACATATACGGCCACTCTTACGGCTACGTTCTCTGTAACTCTCACGGCGTCTAGGACTGTCACTATGACAAGGACTGTCACGGCTACATACTCCAGGACTGCCACCAGAACAGCAACCCCAACAGCGACCGCAACAGCGACTATGGCATGGAAATCAAAGGTTGGGGGAGGCTGCACTTTCCAATACATGGTAGTGGATAGCGGGGTCAATATGGACTGCATACTGACCTGCACGAGTACGGGCTGGGTGGCTGTGGGATGGCATACGAACACAGCGTCTTCAAACGGCAAAGGAAACGGGGCAAACATCATCATAGGCTATGTAACATCTGCGGGAGTGGCGAACCTGTATGATTTTTATAACGCTGTAGGCGCGGCTGATCAGGCGGTTTTCAATGATACATCATATAATCCGCCGGGAGTGAACAACATAATAAGCTATACAGGAACGCAGGTGGGTTCGATAACTTCATTCAGGTTTAAATATCCGCTTAATACGGGAGACACGCGCGATGTGATTCTGGTTCCCGGAAACTATTATGATTTTCTGCTTGGGTGGGCCTCGCAGGATAATACGACATCGCAACACGGGGGTTCTAACAGCGACAGGCAATGCTTGCGAAACACACAATTTTAATGGTCTTTTTACAGGCATCAATCGGCGCGACGTTTTGACGGAACAGCATAAATAAGGAGACAAACATGAAAAACACAGGCTATCTTACGGCGGGTGTAGTTATTATCTCTGCGTTTTACGGATGCTCCACGGCACCGGTTGTTAATTCGCAGGCTGTCGTGCAGGAGAAACCGCCGGTCGCAGTATCTGCTGAAAATACCGCCAAAACAGCGGCAGATGCGGCAGGGCAGACGCTTATGGACGCGGCCGGAGCATGCAAAACTGAAGAGGTAAAGAAACTTACAATAGAAGGCGCGGATGTGAACGCCATAACGCATGATAAATATGAAGTAACGCCTCTGATGAAGGCCGCGGAAAAAGGCTGTTATGATACGGCAAAGGCGCTCATAGACGCCGGCGCGGACGTTAAAAAGATCAGCAGATACGGATATACCAGCCTGATGTATGCGGCAAAAGGCGGGAATAAGGAACTGGTCAAGCTGTTGATAGACAAGGGCGTTGATGTGGACCAGATGGGATGTATGTTCACGACCGCGCTTGGTTGGGCGGCGAATAAGGATACAGTGGAAATATTGAGAAAAGCAGGGGCAAAGTAGCCGGTATCAAAATGGTTGTCTAAAATATTTGTGAATAAAATAACAGGAGATACTGACAATGAAAGTAAAAGCGTTTTTGCTGTTTTTAGCGGTTGTTTTTGTTTCTACCGGGCATGCGGAATCAACAGAACGGCCCGAGGATGTTATTAAGAAAGTCTTCGGCGCGGACATGGTGTCGGCCAAAGTGTTTAACCTGACCTCGAGACAGGTTGCCTTCGTTAAAGCCAACCTTGACGGGGCGGAAGCAATTGTAAAAAAAACCTGTAAGATCTATTTCGCGTACAAAGGCAAAAAAACAGTGGGCGCGGCAATGGTGGATAATGAGCCTGACAAGTGGGGAGACAACAGTGTCGTGGTTTGCATAGATCCGTTTACGTTCAGGATAAAAAGGGTCGATACGATCTTCGAGACCACGGATAAATATAAAATAAGGGTCAGGAAAAACAGGGGATTCCTTAACCAGTTTTCGGGAAGGAAACTGGATGAAAAGATACATCTGGGAGAGGAAATAAATGCGGTAAGCGGGGCGACCATAACTTCCAGGGCGGACACCTTATCCACGAAAAAAATCATGCTGCTCTACAGGCTCATAGCAGCGTCATGGTCGAAAAAAAAAAGGTAGACAAATAATGCCGGCGCCCCGGGAAATATGAAAACAAGGAGGGAAAACATGAAAAGATCCGTCTTTTTATATGCTGCGATGTTCCTGTACTTGACCTGTTTTTTTACGGCGTGCGTGGAACCGCCGTATTTTATGCCCACACAGACCGTGTCAACGTATAAGGAACAGGCTCTTGTGGGCCAGTTTTTAGGAACGGCGTTCACTTTCAAGTGGAAAGTTGTGGGTACAAACCTGGATTGTGTCATGGGCGCGCCCGGCACGGGCTGGGTGGCCGTGGGGTTCAACGACCCGAATATACCGGCTTCTTCGGACAAAAAAACGAATGCCAATATCATAATAGGGTACGTGGTGAACGGCAGCGAAGTGCACATACAGGATAATTACGGCACTTCACTGTCAACCCATGAAATGGACGTACATCAGGATGTAACGGCAATATCAGGCACAGAGACGGCGTCGCCGCCGCATACGGAGATAAATTTCACGATACCGCTGAACTCCGGCGACACACAAGACATAGCGCTGGTCCCGGGGAACCAGTATTATTTTTTTATAGCGTATTCTTCTTATGCGGATGATTTTGTTACATATCACGATGATTACTGTATAACAAAAATAACATTATAAAACGGAGAACGGTTAGTGCAAGTAAAAAAAAATATTTTAGCCGTTGTTCTAATATCTGTTTTTACGCCGTTGTACGCCGAATACAACAACAACATAGCCAGTGCAACAAATCGTCGGTTATTGTGGTATTTGTATCGGCCCGTACGTATACTTTTGTCAATCTGTTCATGATCCATAAAATATTCGGACAGGAAGTGTCATTAAATACAGGGGGCGGCCACGATGATATACAACTGGCCGTCAAAAGGAACTTTTAAATGAAATTTAATAAATCCGGTATTATAGTTCTTACGGATGGACGGATGTTTTTAAAAAGATTGGCAGTTGTGTTTTTGATAAGTGTCCTATGCTTAAGCTGCGTGTACGCGGAGGAAGGCGGAAGTGAAGCGCCAGGAGGAACAAAAGTCGGAGGGCATATACGCATGTCGCTGTTTGATTACACCTCGGGGATACACAGGGACGCGGTCAGTTCGGACCACGCCGTACAGTACACCGGAATGGGCTTTTTGACGCTGATATTATTTGTGCAGGCATCCATAAACAAGTACTTATCCATAGATGTGGAGCCCATGTTAAACGCGGTGACCGGAGCGACGCCGGTACTGACCAGCGACATAGGGGCGCAGCTAATGCAGCCGTCCGCGGTCAGTCTGCGGCTCGACGGCGTGGAATGGACAAAAGCGGTGATAAAATATACGCTGGCCGAGGGGTTTGAGCTGTCGGCAGGCATAATAAAGCCGATATTTACAATGGAGTACGGTTCGCAGATGTTCTGGCAGGAGGAACTAAGCGGCGGCAAATTTTGCATAAATAATTTCCTCGGAATGGCGCACAGCGCCGGCTTTGAGGGAGCGACAACATTTACGATGGACGACTTTAATATGCCGATATTCTTGTACCTGTTAAACGGCGAGACGCAGTTCATAGATAACAACACAAGGCCGTCCGCCATGATCCATATAGAACCGGCTTTTGACGCGATTACGCTATCCGGCTCGTTTATGTTCGGCAGGTATGACAACGCCCAAAAACTCAATATGATGAGATGGAGCTGCGGCGCATCGTACTCAATAGGGGCCCTGTATGTCAGGGGCGAATACGCCGGAGGAAGATGGGAAAAAGCAATAGCCGGTGTCAGGAACGCCACTCCCGTGGGATATTATCTGAAAGTTTTTTACAGCCTGACGTCGTGGCTTAAGCTTATGTATCACTTTGACTATGCGTACCATAATTTTTCAGGGTTCACATCCTTTTCTGCGGGCCCCGGTGAGGAATATGTGACAAACACACCCGGCGTGATAATAAACTTTTTTGACACGCTGATTGAGTTCAGGATGGATATCGCAAACTGGAAAACAACAAATAAAAGCGACGAACTGAATTTTTACAGGACGGTAATCGGCTGGCGCGCCACGTTTTGACGGAGCAGCATAAAACAGGATAGAATCTCAAATAACGTGGATCACACGGTGTGAAGTGCAGTTTAGAAAAAGTTTCTGCACTGCATGTTCTGAAAACAAAGCGCACACAGGAGGCTCCTATGAACCGCAGGAAATTCATGAGAAATTCATTCAAGTTCGGTGTCAATGCCGGAACAGCGTCGCTGATTTCCCCATTCGCAAGACTGATGGTTCCCGATAAGCCCGAAAATGATCCGACTGCCGCGGCCGGTAAGAACGTATCTGCCAAAACCAAACCCCGCAAAGCAGTAGTTAAAAGTCAAAATAAGGAGAAACAACAAAAATGATAAAATTAAGGACGATAAGAATAATAATTTCGACAATTATATTTATTCTTTTTGTTTACGCGTTTATTGCGGCAGGCACGGCCAGCGCGCAGTTTGTCCACGCGCTGGTTCTGTCGCAGGTCAGCCCCCATGTGGTTGAGCTTGCCACAAAAGGGATATTGGGAGGCAGCGTGATATTGCTGCTGTTGTTCACGCTTACTTTTTTGTTCGGCAGGATATACTGCTCTTTCCTGTGCCCGCTGGGTTTTTTGCAGGATATAGTCATCGATATAAGGAACCGAATCTCAAAGATGAAGTTCATTTACTTAAACCCTGTAAGCAAGCTGCATTATGCCGTGACAGCCGCGGTAGCGCTGGCTTTTGCGCATGTAAGCATGTCGCTTTTGAGCATGCTCGACCCTTATGCGAATTTCGGCAGGATAATGACGGGCCTGGCAAAGCCCGTGGTGGTATTTGTCAACAATTCCGCAGCTTACGGCCTGAGCGCCATGGGTATACAGGCATTAAGACAGATCAAGATGCATTATATGAGCTTCGGCCTGACTGTCTTTACGGCCGTATTTCTTATCCTTATTGTGGTGTTTGCCGCATGGAAAGGCAGGATTTACTGCAACTCGATCTGCCCCGTGGGAGGCATATTAAGCCTGATATCAGGGGTGGCTATCTTCAAGCTTGAGTTTAAAAACAACAAATGCAAGAATTGCGGGCCGTGCGAGAAGATATGCAAGGCAAACTGCATAGATTATAAGAACAGGCATGTTGATTTTTCAAGGTGCGTATGCTGCTATAACTGCGTAGACAACTGCAAGTTTGACGCTATCGGATATAAGGCGGACCTGATCTGGAACCCCCACCACCATCCGCGCTCCCATCACAATCTCCACCACCATCCCCAACTGGAGCTGGAGAAAAAAGCCCATCAACCCGAAGCGCACCAGAATAAGAACGATGCCCCGAAGGTTTTAAAGACGCCCGCTGACTCCGGCGGAGCGGTCCAGGCGGCAGGCAGCGAAACGCCGTCGGATGAAAGCCGCAGGGATGCGATAAAAATGCTCGGAGCCGCTGTAGCGGGAGCCGCACTTGCGCTGATGATACCGGCGAAACTTGAGGCAAAAATAAATTCGGACCTTATACCGCAAAAACGCGAAATAATCCCCGTGCCGCCCGGCGCGGCGGGAGTAAAGCAGTTTACGGAAAAATGCATTGCCTGCCATTTGTGCGTGAGCGCCTGTCCGTCGCGTGTGATATCGCCTTCTTTTCTTGAGAACGGCATTGAAGGTTTTTTGCAGCCGAGGATGGATTATGACAAGGCATTCTGCAAGTATAAATGCAACACGTGCACGCTTGTTTGCCCGACCGGAGCGATAAAGTCCATGACCATTGAGGATAAGATTAGGGTTAAAATAGGGACGGCCAAATTTGTGAAGAAAAAATGCGTTATTTACGCGAATCACCAAAAGTGCAAAATGTGCGTCGAATATTGCCCGACAAAATCCTGCAAACTTGAGCGCGACAAATCATCCGGGATGAAGCTGCCGAAAGTGGACGTAGGCACGTGCATAGGGTGCGGCGCGTGTGAATACGTGTGCCCGGCGAGGCCGAAAAAAGCGATTTATGTGGAAGGATTAAAAATACATATAAAAGCGGAAAAAGCGCGGGTTAAATGATAATATGTTGCCGGCGGAAAAGCATGCCCTGTACCTGAGCTACTGCGAATGGTACAGGGGCATGCCCTGTACCTTAAGCTACTGCAAATGGTACATGGGCATGATAGATCGTGTCATGCACGAATTAAATTTTTCTATGGATCCGCCTCCGCAAAGCTTCGGCGGACAAGTTTGTGCGCCATGAACCACTCTCTGGGCTCGGGTTCATGGCATGCTTGTATTATAAGCGGAGCTTGATATGAGAGGAAGATACCTCCTTGATTTTCATATATTCCCGGACTCCTTTAAAACATCAAGTTTTTTCATCAAATAACGATCACAAACTTTGACCTTTAAGCCTTAGCGTACGATTTTGTCCGAATTCTGAGGGAACACCAAACATGCTGTATAAAGTGTTATTATGAATTGACAGAATACTATTGTTTTGATAGGATTAACAAGTTCAAAAGTAAAGTTATTCACGAAAAAACTTGAACAAGGGGAAACAAATAATGAAAAAATCAATATCTATTGCGTTAATGTTGTTATCCGTTTTACTACATATTTCAGGCTGCAAAAAAGCCGTGGACCCAACAGTGCCGACAACCCCGGTTTCAGGGTCGGTCTGGACCAGCTCCACGAACATGGCCGATTTTGGGCCGCGGCTTCAGCATTCCGCCGTGGTGTTCAATGGGCAGATTTATGTGATAGACGGATGGGACGGAAGCACATGGTGGCATGATGTCTGGAGGTCCAGCAACGGGGCAAACTGGACAAATGTGACGAGCCTGCCGGGTTTCGGCGGCCGGGCCCAGCATACGAGCGTAGTTTATAACAATAAAATATGGGTTATTGGCGGCGGCAACGGGACCGGGGCGCATAGCGATGTATGGAGCTCAAGCGACGGCGCCACATGGACGCAGATGACCACTTCAGCGGCCTTCGGCAATATCTATGGGCAAACAAGTTTTGTAATGAACGATTCCATGTGGGTGATAGGCGGGCCCACGAACACGGTATATGACTCAACCGATGGTGTGACCTGGTATTCGCATGCCATAGCCCCGCCTTTTGGCGCCAGGACAAATTTTACAAGTGTTGTTTTCAATGACCGCATGTGGGTGATAGGCGGCACGATAGGCACGACATATCAAAATGACGTATGGAGTTCGGCCAACGGCTCAACCTGGACACAGGAAACCGCGGACGCGGGTTTTTCCGCCAGGTTTTACCATACAAGCCTTGTATATGACAATAAAATTTGGGTTATAGCCGGCGGAGTTGACTCGAATTTCAAAAGCGATGTATGGAATTCAAGCGACGGCATAACATGGACTTTAGTGACAGGTGCGGCGGGTTTTTCCGCCAGGGGTTATCACGCAAGCGTTGTGTTTGACAATAGGATGTGGGTCATTGGCGGATATGACGGTACAGTAAAAGGCGATGTGTGGGAGTCACAGTAAAATCTTCCTGTTAATATGCAAAAAAGACGTCTAATAGACCCTTTTGAAAAACAAGATAGAAATTGGATTTTCCCTGAACTTGGACGCATTAAAATTAAAGGAGAAATAAATGAAAAACATTATAATTTTCATTCTGATATTTTTGGCTATTATCATTTCCGCGGGATGCCAAAAAAACACGCCTACTGCGCCAGCCGCGACCGCGACACCGCCTGATATAGAAGGCACAGTTGCGGCGGTTTTGACGAACGCGGCGGCCGCCAATGCCACCGCCACTTTTGCGGCGCAGGAAACCGCGTCAGTTGTGGCCGGGTCGCATACTCCGACCATTACATGCACCATAACCAAGCTCCCGAACCAGACTGAAACCGCGGCTGCGATAGGAACTATAGTCGCGAATATACAGGGGACGGAGACACAGGCTGTCATATTATCGCGGACAGCGACGCCGACACTGACCTCGACTTCAATGCCTACCATAGATTCTTCGGCTCTCATAGTGGTTCCCGGAGGCACATTCACCCAAGTTGACGATACCGGGACAAACAGCTTCAGCCATACAATTTCCGCTTTTAAAATAGGAAAGTACCAGGTGGACTATGACCTGTGGTATACGGTGTACCAGTGGGCCATATCCAACGGATATTCATTCCAAAATGCGGGCGTTGAAGGCTCGGGCGGGACGCCCGGGGCGGCTCCGACCGTGGCAAAATACCAGCCTGTGACAACTGTAAACTGGCACGACGCCATAGTGTGGTGCAACGCGTACAGCGAAAAATCCGGCCTGACGCTTTGCTACACATATTCAGCCGCGGTGATAAGGGATTCAAACAACGTGACTGCCTGCGATAACGCGGTCTGCGTCTGGGCAGCTTCGGGTTACAGGCTGCCTACTGAAGGCGAGTACCAGTACGCGGCAAGTTATAAGGATGGGTCAAGCTGGACGCCATATAACTACGCGGCCGGCGCCTCGGCAGACTACACCGATACATCGGCAACCGGCCTCGTGGCGTGGTACAGCGCGAATGCCGGAGGGGTGACACAAAATTCAGGAATGAAAACAGGGACGTCACTTGACATCTATGACATGTCCGGTAATGTATTTGAATGGTGCTGGGACTGGTACGGCGCATATCCAGGGACATCCACGGATTACAAAGGACCCACAAGCGGCACCGCCCGCCTGTTACGCGGAGGGCCGTTTAACTACATGGCTTCCTATCTGCAGGTGGGTTATCGCTACAGTTTCGGCACTCCGAACAACACAGGCAATGTTGTTGGGTTCCGCGCCGCGAAGTCGTACTAACCAAATGGGAACAATGCCGACTGCAGTCCACGGTTTTGACCTTTTCACCCGCGGAATCCCGGTGACAGTGATTGTACTGGTTCTATTGATAAACAATAAGCAGAAGGAGTCAGTTCTTTAACCTGATACCTGATGATTTGTCTGTGAATACAAAAGAATTTGTCAGGTATCAGGTTAAAACATGACCCATTGAAAAACTATTTTTTTATTACTATGTCAATAATTACAATCCCCTAATAAAATTTTGACAACAGTCGAAATTTAGCATATTATAATAATCAAAGGTACATATTATTGGCCGGAAATGGGATTTTTACTATGCTAAATTTGGGATATGCTAAGGCGCTTTTTGTGCCAAAATATCGATTTGATTCCCGAAAGCACAAACAATCATTGGCTTTTAAGCTTTAACGTACGATTTTGTCCGAATTCTCAGGGAATCCCGTATAGCCTTTTCGGTCTCAGACACGCACTAAAGCAGGATTTTTTACATGCAAGTCTTCGCCGCGGCCTATAAAGCCGATGAAATGGAAAATGGCAAATAAACTCACCGCGGATGCGGTGCCTAATTCGCCCCTCCCCCCCCAAAAATAGCAGCTGATGAAAAATACTTATTGACATTTATTTTAACTGATACTAAGATAATCCCAGTTTAACAAGGAGATCTCAGTGAAACTTATTAACAAGGACATTGATTACGCTGCAAGGGCTTTGATCACACTTGCAGGCAAGAAAGGCTCTTTCATGTCGGTGCGTGAAATTGCGGACAAACAGAAGATACCTTATCAGTATTTGAGACGCATCTTCAGGTCTTTGATAGATCACAAAATAGTCCAGTCAAAAGAGGGGGCCGCCGGAGGTGTTAAACTCCTTAAATATTCCGGTGACATATCCATACTTAAACTTATAAGAATTTTTCACGAAGATTTTGATCTTAGTGGGTGTGTGGTCAAAGGAAACTTGTGTCCCAGTCATAAGACATGTGTTTTAAGATGCTGGGTTACACGAATTGAAAAAGAAGTTATCGATAAATTCAGGAAATTGACCATAAAAAAATTGCTTTAAAATTAAATTAAAATTAAGGAGGTTCAGAATGGGAATGTATTGCAACGAATGCCAGGAAACAGTAAAAAATGTAGCTTGTACGGCTACGGGGACATGCGGAAAAAAGGAATCTACTTCAAATCTGCACGACCTGTTGATATTTTTGCTTCAGGGGATATCTCTTTACGCGGAACAAAACCCAGAACCCGACAGAAAAACCGGTGAATTCCTTTGCCAGGGGTTATTTGCTACAATTACAAATGCTAATTTCGACGACGAAAAACTGGAAAAACTCATCGTTAAGGCCATGGCTATAAGGGGAGAATTAAAGGCTAATACTGGTTCTTCCCCGGCAATAACAGCTGATTGCGCTCTTTGGTCCGGTAAAACAAAGGAAGAATTCACTGCAAAAGCTTTAACAACAGGAATTCTAAGCTATAGCGACAATGAGGATCTAAGATCGTTAAAATCATTGGTGTTATACGGACTTAAAGGGATAGCGGCTTATGCCGATCATGCAGCTGTTTTAAGGTATTATGATGACGCCGTATATGCGTTTGTGGTCAAAGCACTGGCTTCCATACCAAAAGTGCTTTCCGCGGACGAGCTTACCGCGCTTGTGCTAAAAACAGGTGAGATTGCAGTTAATGCCATGGCTTTGCTGGACAAAGCCAACACTGAAACATTTGGCAAGCCTGAAATTACAAAAGTCAACATCGGCGTAAGAAGCAATCCGGGGATCCTCATTTCCGGTCATGACTTAAAGGACATGGAAGAACTCCTAAAACAGTCTGAAGGAACAGGCGTTGACATTTACACTCACTCTGAAATGCTTCCGGCAAATTACTATCCTTCTTTTAAAAAATATAAACACTTGGCCGGAAACTATGGCGGCTCATGGTGGCATCAGGGCAAGGAATTTGCATCTTTCAACGGGCCGATTGTAATGACCACAAACTGCATAGTCCCTGTTAAAGACTCATATAAGGATCGAATGTTCACCACCGGCATGACCGGCTTTCCGGGGGTAAAACATATACCCGACAGGAAAGAAGGAAGTGTAAAAGATTTTTCAGCGGTTATAGCACTTGCAAAAACATGCAAAGCGCCTCAGGAGTTGGAAAAAGGTGAAATAACAGGCGGTTTTGCGCATGATCAGATACTGGCGCTCGCCGATAAGGTTGTTGCTGCTGTCAAATCCGGGGCCATAAAGAGGTTTGTTGTCATGGGCGGCTGCGACGGCAGGCAGGTTTCAAGAAACTATTTCACAGATGTAGCGGAAACATTGCCTAAAGATACGGTTATTTTGACAGCCGGCTGCGCGAAATACAGGTATAACAAACTTAACCTTGGCGATATCGGCGGGATTCCCCGTGTACTTGACGCCGGCCAGTGCAATGACTCCTATTCGTTGGCTGTAGTAGCCCTCAAACTTAAAGAAGTGTTTGGATTAAAGGATATTAACGATTTACCAATATCATTTGATATAGCCTGGTATGAACAAAAAGCAGTAGCGGTTCTGCTGGCTCTATTATTTTTAGGCGTAAAAGGAATTCGATTGGGGCCAACGCTTCCTGCTTTCTTATCACCTAATGTTGTGAAGGTTCTTGTCGAAAAGTTCGCGATAAAAGCAACTGGCCAGGCAAAAACCGATGTAGAGGCCATGATGGCAGGGAATTAAGAAAAAAAATTATTCTAAATAATAAATTTGGAGGGGCGTATAATGCGTTTATACGCCCCTCTTTTCTATTTAAAAAGGTGAAGCACAATTTTTCTTGAACCACTCTTGAAAAAGGCGTATTATATAATATAAGAACAATATGGTGAAAAGGGTATTTTGTGAAATGTCCGTTGTTCTAATGAAACAATGCCGATAAATTACAGGATAAGTAAAAATACCCCGGGGTTAAGCCCGGGGTATTTAGAATTCCTAAGGAGCTGATGGAATAATGTATTACTACAACCCTGTTATTCCGGGCTTTAATCCGGATCCCACGGTTTGCCGCGCAGGCGACGATTTTTATCTGGCCACATCAACGTTTGAGTATTTCCCCGGTTTGCCGATTTATCACAGCAGGGACTTGATCAACTGGGATTTGATCGGGAACGCCCTTGATCGTGATACCCAGTTGTCCCTCCAATCAACTAAAAGTTCCGATGGATTATTTGCCCCAACCCTTCGATATAATAAAGGAACTTTTTATCTCACTTGCAACAATGTGGGCGGCGGCGGGAATTTTATTGTAACGTCAAAGAATCCGGCGGGGCCGTGGTCTGAACCCTTCTGGCTGGACGACTATGGAATCGACGGCTCTATGTTCTTTGACGATGATGGGAAGATTTATTATTCAAGGGCCGGTATAGACGGTCAAAACGGCATCATGCAGGCGGAATTAGACCCTGCAACCCTGAAGTTGGCGACACCTTTTAAGCAGGTCTGGGAATATGAGGGCGAATGGAATGAGGGCCCCCATCTTTATAAGATCAAGGGAAAGTACTATGTCATCGCCGCCACCGGCGGAACGGAGAGCCAGCATCAGGAAGTTGTGGCGCGGGGGGGTAATCCCTGGGGTCCTTTTGAGTCGAACCCTTTTAATCCTATGCTCACGGAAAGGGATGATCCCAACAGCCCGATTCAATGTGCGGGACACGCCGACTTAGTCGAGGGTCCGGATGGCAGTTGGTGGGCGGTTTTCCTTGGCGTTAGACGCCACGAAGGGACTTCTGCTTTAGGACGGGAAACTTTCCTGGCGCCGGTTCGTTGGGTGGAAGGCGGTTGGCCGATTATTGGAGATAACCATCATGTAGCTACGCAAATGGAATTTCCATCATTCGTCAAAAGTTCGACGCTCCAAAAAAACCAGAGACAACACTTTAACATTCCGGCACTTGGTCCGGAATGGATATATGTTCGAAATCCCCAACGCCAAAATTATTCCCTTAGTGAGAGACCTGGTTTTTTGAGAATAAGAGGATCAGCAGGAACCCTGGAAAAAATTACGCCGCAGTCATTTATCGGCAGGCGGCAACAAGATTTCAAAATGAGCACACGATGCTCCCTGGAATTTTCACCTTCATCCGATAATGAGGAGGCGGGACTTTGTTTGCGCGCAAACGACGATAATCATTATCAAATTGCGGCGGGGCGTCTGGAAGGGGAAAAAGTAGTTTTTTTCAGGTCCGTGCTCGATTCCCAAGGCGTCATCATGGCCTCAGCACCATGTGTAAGTTCAATAGTTTTCCTTGAGATCGCAGGTAATGAATCCCGGTACCAATTTTCCTGGTCCAAAGACGGCAAAGAATGGCATGTACTTGCCGGGGCTTCCTCAAAGGATGTTTCTCCTGAAAATATAAAAAGTTTTACAGGCGCGGTCATTGGAATGTATTCCACGGGAAACGGAAAGCCGTGTCAAAATCCCGCGGATTTTGAATGGTTTGAATATTCAGCAGAAGGGGTCAGCTCTTAACATGATACCTGATGATTTATCTGTGAATACAAAAAGAATTTGTCAGGTATCAGGTTTAAGTCCTGCCCACTTGAAAAAACTGTGCCTGCGCCTGCTCGACCGGCACGATATTTTATTTTATGTTGTATAAAATCGAATATTAACATATAATTAATTACTATCCTTGTGGTAGCAATTAAAATAAATTTATTTTAATTATAAAAAGTCGGGAGGAAAAATGAAAAAAATTACCGCTTTGACCGTGTTGTTATTGTCCGCTGTTTTATCGTTTGTTCTTGTTTCATGCAAAGGTGATAAGGGCAGTGCCGGGCCGACAGGACCGGTTGGTTCAATGAGCATTTATTTTCAGGACTTGGCTTTTCCGAACACTTCTTATGCGGGCGAGACCGACGCGGGGATCGCTTCGCTTACCCCGACCTTTGTTTATGGCAGCGGGTGCTCTGATGACGGGGTGGGATATGACACTACTTATAGCATGGGAAAAGCAAGGTCCCTGATCAGGTTTGATTTGGGAAGTTATCTGGTCCCTATACCCACAGTCACGGGCGCCAAGCTTATCCTGAATATCGACCAGGTATACGGCACCATAACTTTCAAAGCTTACGAATTGACGCACGCGTGGGCTCTGGGAACCAATTGCGTGGCCGCCCAGGCAGGCTATGCATGCTGGAATGATTACGGCGCAGCCGGCTGGACCACGGCTGGCGGTGATTATGATCCGACCCCTGTTTCTGACGCTATAACGGTCACATCCCCGGGCTATGGCGTCCTGACCCTGAACGCGGCGATAGTACAAAAATGGTTAAACACACCGGCAACAAACTACGGGCTCATACTCATAGCGGAAAACGAAACAACAGACCAAAACTCTATATATTTCAACAGGAGCAACTACACGTTCCCTCCAAGGCTGACCGTTTATTACCAGCCTTAAAACCGCCGGCTTTGATCAAAAATCCTATCCGGGCAGGAAAGCGAGATCCAGACTACAGCCTCCCAAGGCTCCACGTCAAGTCGAGCTAATCGTTGATGAAAGTGACCTTATGCAAAACGTAATTATACACTATTAACCAGGTATAAGACCGTGTAAATGGAACCGGTGCGTCAAATCATGCGTTACAGTGGCCCCAATATGTTTTTAAACATCGATGTGCCGAAAATTCAACATAGGATGGATAAACCTAAAACTTAATCACATAACCGTATTATTTTGTCCTGATTTTGTTCCGTATTTTTTTAACAAAATAATTAACAATTCAATATTTCATAATTACTTAATTTTTCGCATGGTATAGAGTACACTTAATACTACCAATTGAGTAGGATTAAAACCAAAGGAGGATTACATGAAAAAAGGTTTAATTCCGGTACTTGTAATTGCTGTAATTATTATGATGTTCGGCTGTAAGAAAAATTCGCCCGCTTCACCCGCTTCAACTGACACACCTACGGCCAATATGACCGCCACAGAACTCATCGTTATGACACAAACAGCTGTTTCTTTGCAGACAGCCGGCCCGTCGGCACAGGCAACAGCCACGGAACAGGCGCAACAAACAGCGACGCAGCAGGCGCAGCAAACAGCGAATGCAATAGTCACAGAAACGCCGCAGCCGGCATCTACACATACTGCGGATAATGTGTCAGGTACACTAACATTGCCGGCAAGCCAGCAGGGCCAATATTACTGGGTGGCTGTATATACCGGACAGATGGGTAATTGGGTGTCGAAAGATACAGGGATATGCCCGGCAGGCACAAGCGTGCCATTCTCCATGTACGTAAATCCAGGTACGAACTATGGCATAGTAGCGCTGGTAAATGCCACGGGTCCGGATGTATTAGGAAATATTTGCGGCTCGAACGGCTGGCCGAGGCCGGGCGACTATATGGGCGAGAACGGATCAGCCGTATGGCCGAATCCTGGCCCGGTGTTTAATTCACCGGCGTCCGGGATCAGCATACAGATGGGTGTCGCACCTGCAAACCTGCAGGGAACAATTACATTGCCTTATGCGCAGCCGGGGAAAATAATTGCAATAGAGATAAGCGGGACAACAAAAGGAAACGGTGGGGGTAGTAATAATACCTTTTATGATGTACTTGGTTCTTCAACGACATATAATTACTCAACATGTGTGGTTATTCCCGGCACATATTATTTATATGGTTTTGTCGACGTGAATAACAATTCCCAAATCGTGAATGACATGAATAATTTATCTACGCCAGCCGGAGATTATCTGGGTTATTACGGCGGAAGCGGAGTTAATCCTCCGGCGGCCGGCACCTCGATAAATTACAGCCCGACAACTTATATGAACTTTAGCCTGGGCACAGAGTAATAAATTAAACAAATTAAAAAGCCCGGCTGCTTAACTGCAGACGGGATTTTTAATTTGCGCACCTGCCTGCCGCGCACTCGGCCTCAAAATACCTTAACTTGTACGATAATAAAAAGCTCTGGAACCCGAGTCTTGCAAAATCCCCCGAATTGATGTATAGTAAATATAACATGAAAAATATCAGCCCGGATACAGGCATGGAAAAAAGCAACGTTAAAGCAGCGCTGTTGTTTATGTTTGTTACCGCAAACATTTTTTTGCCCGCGTTTATTTTTTCCGCGAAAAGCGCGGACTCGTCCGTTTACATGAAACCGAAGGTCTACTTAGTAAAGGAAGGCGACATACTTTATGAAATAGCGGCAAAAAAGGATATTTACGGGGATAAAAGGCTCTGGCCCATTATTTATTACGCAAACAGGGACATATTATATGATTACAAACTCCTCGTTGAAGGCCAGAAACTCATAATACCTTCAAACATAAGCGGAACAGAGAAAGATGAGGCTATACAAAAAGCACTGGATATGAACTGGCCGTCGCCCGGCGTGAAGGACACAGGCGCGGTGTCTTCCAAAGGGCTGGACAAGTCAAAGTCAAACCCGGCTTATTCCCTTGAATTAAATAAAGCGGCGGCCGCATCAAATAATACAGCCGCTAATACAGCCGTGCAGAACATAAAGCCGACTGTCAGGACCGTCACCGTGGTCAGGGAAATAACGGTCACCATACCTGAAGAGAACAGCTGCCAGCTTGATTACATGACAGCGGCGGTCATTTTAATGCTTGCCATAATAGTCGGGATGATAGTTTTTTATTTTGCTAACGAAGCCTACAGGCAAAAGAGAAGGTTTTTAAAGCTTAAGAAAAAAATGGAAACACTCTCCAAAGAAAACGGGCCGCAGCAGCCCGGAAGCGGGAGCGGCTTTATCGGATCGGGCAGGGACGGGCAGGCAGGATAGAGGACTGAAAGAAGTATTTGGGGCAGTATCATAAGAATTATATAAAGTTTTTAAAGGGGCAAAAGATGAACGAAATAGCAGCGAATGATATATTACTGCAGATGAACGAGTTTATAATACTTCTTGATATGGAAGGCAAAATACTTTTTATAAACACTGCCGCGCTTGATGTCCTGGGATACAAAGAACCCGAACTGCTGAACAAGCCTATAAATATGGTCTGCCAGACATTCCCTGAAAAATTCGAAAATGTGGAGCCAAACAAAAGCATACCTGCGGAATTCAAGATGAAAAACGGTTCCTATATAGCTGTTGTCATGTCTTTTTCAACATTCAGTGCCAAAGGGCAAAAAAACGGTTTTATTGTTACCGCAAGCGACAACGGTGAACAACTTGCGCTGCAAAAGAAGCTTTCAGAAATCGTGGGAGAACTGGAAATAACGGTGGAGAAGTTAAAAAAATCCGAAGAGTTAAGGCATGGATATATTGGCATGGTATATCATGAACTAAAAAGTCCGCTGACTTCGGCAAAAGGTGCGCTGGCGCTTATTGCCGGCAATATGTCAGCAGGCTTGACTGACGCTCAAAAGGAACTTCTTAACATCGCAAAGACAGGGCATGAAAGGCTGCTGAGTATGATAGAAGAACTAAGGGACGCATCAAAAATGGAGTCCGGCACATTCGGCGTTGTCAAATACAGTTTTGACATCAATCGTTCGGTGGATATGGCCGCGGAATTAACAGCCTATGATCTATCTGCAAAAAAGCTCAGGCTTGTCAAATTCTACTCGTCTCCCGCATTGACAATGTTTGGCGATGAAAACAGGATAATACAGGTTATCATAAACCTGATAAATAATGCTGCTAAATTTTCCAGTGAAAATCAGGCCATAGAAATTGGAACGCTCAAGGTCAAACCGGGCGCTGATGCGATAAAAAATGGCGTTATCGAAAAAGCAATGCGCAATGAACCATATACTATGCTTTATGTACGGGACTGCGGACGTGGTATTAAAAAAGAATTTGTTGAAATGATATTCGGGAAATATTTCCAGGTGAAAACCGAGGATGCCGGGAAACACAAAGGCATGGGGCTGGGGCTTGCTATAGTCAAGGGGATAGTGGAAGCCCATAAAGGTTTTGTTTGGGCAGAATCAGAAGGTGAAGGAAAGGGTACGGTATTTAAAGCAATATTTCCTGATACTGTTTAAATATTTTTAGTGGCGCTCAGGCCATAAACAAATTTCATCCGCACCGAACACGATAAAGAATTTCATGGTTTTATAGGGTTTCCGACAGTCTCAAAATAGATGTTTCATAGATTGCAATTTATTATAATTTTCAAGCAAAATTGTCTATACATTATGCCGCTATAAGAAAATATTATGCCACATAATGAAACATGGATACGGTTCATTTTAACCTGAGCATGGCCACAATAAAACCCCATATTTTGTTGGCTGAAAATAATTGGATTTCCAATCTGATTTAATTTATTGCAGTATTATCTAATTTTCGATAAATTCAAAATATTGAAAAAATCAAAATATAAAAATATGTCATATTTTAAAGAATTATTCTGGAATTGTTGGAAAAACAAATATAGTTCAAAATATCAGCCAAAATACTTGAAATAAGGCAATTTAGCGTATATAATTGTATATACGATGAAAGCGGATTAAATACTATAAATAGAGGAAAAAAGTGTGCTCAAAAGTATTTTAAAAAAAGTAATCACACCGCTGATTTTTTTCGCGTCAGGAATCTATCCTGTTCATGCCGCTACACTTTTACTACCATGCACGGAAGGCATACCCGGGCTTACTTCCAACATGACAAATCCAACGAACATAAACGCGAGTGACGGGATTTACGCCACTACCGCAATCAACGCGCGGTTTGTTGTCATGCAATTTGCGAGCCAGCCCGTGGATATCGGCGTCATAACAAACGTGTCTTTCAAGTTTATTCAGCACGCGGACATCCCCGGCAACGATTTTTTGGGGATAAATGTGAGCAACAACCTCGGCGTGGTCGGCAGCTGGGCTTGCACCGCCAACACATGGACATGCAATGCGTCGGTTGATTACTCTGCGATTGCAATGAGCGCCACGGATATAACTTCTTCCGTGGATTTGACGTTGCTTTACGGTTCGTGGACATGGGCGGAAGTAAATTCGATCTGCGGCCAGATAAGGCCGACACGAAACGGCACCCAGGATTTTACAATGGCTTACGTGGACTATGCCTGGCTGGAAATAACATATATACCTTTTACGTCGACTGTTACCCCAACTATAACTCCCACCATTACATTAACGCCAACTTTTACGGCGACACAGACCGCCACAACCTGCGGATCGGTTCTGTTCGTATGCCCGAGCGGTTCCTGCCCGGGATACGCGCCCACCTACACCAGCTTTGCGGCGGCATTTGCGGCATCCACTAACTCCTGCGACGTGATCGAACTGCTGCAGAATATTACCGAAGAGGTTTCCCTGAACCAGAACATTGCCGAGATAAGGGGATTGAACAGGTCCATAGTATTGAACGACACCGGCAGTAACGCGCATAGGACGTTTTCCATTCACAACTTTCTTACGCAGACAGTCAGGATCCATGACCTGACCATTGACCATAGCAGCGGGAGCGGATCCACATTTTACCCGAATAATGTGCAGGCTTCCTTTGGACTGAACATGTACGACGTAACTTTACGCCACACCGGAGGAGCAAGCACATTGATTGACGACTCGGGACCGGTCTCGGGGCAGATGCTATTTGAGCGCTGCGACTTGGACGCCACGGGCGGGTCTACGGTATATGCGGGCGGACCAACCGCTGCGGGTGCTATAACTTTCAAGAACTGCCTGATCCACGACGGCGCAATAGGGATACAGGGAACGGGTAACACCGCCAACTATGTCTACGGCCTGTATAATAATACCTTTGCGGGTTTTTCGACATACGCTTTCGGTACGAACACGGGCGTATACGCACACAATAACATGTTTATCAACAACCCTGCCGCCGACCTTAATTACGCGAGTGCGAACATGAAAAAGACGGATTTCCTGAACAACGCTTTCGGCACTGAAGCCAATTCGGGCTACCCGGCAGGCAACATATTCGGGATAACCGCGGCAAATGAGATTACAAACTTAGTGGCAAAAGACTTTTCGCTGAAGCCCGGGGCTCTTTGTCGCAATGCGGGCATGACCGAGGCGTTGATTTCGGACGATTACATAAGGACCCCGCGGCCGCAGGAATGCTGCTACGACATCGGTGCTTACGAGTTCGTGCCGCCGCCCACGCCGACAAATACAATAACGCCGACCAGCACTCCCACGGCCTCACAGACCATAATCCCGACGCCGACTGTGACGCCGACGAACACCGCAGCCTGCGGCTCGGTATTAAAGGTATGCCCGAGCGGTCTGTGCGGAGGGTATACCACGATTGTCGCGGCAATAGCGGCGTCGACGAATTCATGCGACGTGATAGAACTGGTCGAGGATGACACGGAACCGGGCGTGACCATAACGAAGAATATCGCGGAGATACGGGGCGATGTCCCGGGCAGAAAATGGATGGGGTCCGGAAGCGGGGCCGGGGGATTTAACATGAAGGTAGTCTCCGGCGTTACCCAGACCATGTATATCAGGAAACTCTATATACAGCACACCTCCGGATCCTCGGATGTGATAACCATAAACGGTTCCCCCGCGGGGCAGTCGCTGCGTTTCGTGAACTGCACGCTTGAAAATGACGGCGGAGGCATCGTGATAAACCAGTCACAGCCGGGCGTCGTAAACCAGGTAATGTTGTACAACTGCGACCTTGTGGGCTCGGCGAACGCAACCGGCCTTCAGAGCTACAACGCTACCACGGCGAACACGTATTATTTTGAGAACTGCGTATTCAGGAATTTTACTGGCACAGGTTACGCGATGTATCTGATAGACGCAGCCGCGGCCAATATCCTGACGGCGTACAATAACACCTTTTACAACAACGCGACAGGTGTCTATTACGATGTGGGCGTCACCTTCGAGAACAACCTGTTCATCTCGAATACGGACGACATCAATGACCCGAACCCGGGCAATGGCGCGGGAGCCGTGACGCAGTTCACCTATAATTCCTTTGGCCAGGCAAACGAGGCGGGCCTTCCTTTAAACAATCATTTCGGCGTTACGGCGGCAAATGAATGCGTGAACGCAGGGGCGTCAAATTTTCACCTGAACAGCACTGCGGTTTCCAGGAACAACGGGGACAATAGCGTTCCGGTCACGGTTGACAAGGATGGGACCGCAAGGCCGCAGGAAGGCACTAAAGATATCGGCGCGTACGAGTTCGTGCCGAGCCCGACTTTTACGCCGACATATACGCCTACGAATGCAGGTACACCTATAAATACTCCTACAATAACGCCCACGCAGACCCTTACTTACACGCCTACCATAAACGGGACCCCGACATTTACGGCCACGCAGACCTCAACTGCCTGCGGCGCGGTGCTGAAGGTATGCCCGAGCGGGTTGTGCGGCGGGTACCTGACGATTGCGGCGGCGATCGCAGCATCCACACAGTATTGCGACGTCATAGAGATTGAGGAAGATGTAACCGAGACTGTTTCGCTGAACAAGAACATATCCGAGATACGCGGCGCAACGCCGTCGATTAACTGGTTCGCTTCGGGCAATGCCGGCAACAGGAACCTGTACCTAACCGGCGTTACGCAGGGGCTCACAATACGGAACCTGCGCATTATACATACTTCCGGAAGCTCGCAGGTTATTTATAACAATGCCACTGGCTCTGCTTCCCTGAACCTGGTAAATCTTTACATGCAGAGCTCGGGCGGGGACACTGTTTACGCGCCTACCGCGCCTATGGTGCCTGATTATGTAGTGATCGACAGGTGTGAGCTTGTGGGGTCGGGCGGCGAGGCCGGTTTGGTCGGAGGCGGGACTCTGGCAAATTCTTACAGGGTTCAAAATTCCATTTTTCGGGGTTATAACTGGGCCATTTATAACAGCGCCAGTACGGCGAATTTTATATTAAAAATATATAACAATACTCTTCACGGCAATGCCTCGGGTTTCAGAGTTGATTGCAGGATGGACGCGAGGAACAACATTTTTACATCGAATACGGATGATATATTCCTTGGCGTCAATTGCAATGTGATTGATTTTCATTATAACGCGTTTGGACAGGCAAACGAGGCTTTACCCGCTGATAATATAAAGCTTCCCACGGTTGTCAACCCGCTTATTGAGTTTATCAATTCCGCAGGGAACAATTTCCATTTGACTGGAGTTGCGTTGTGCAGGAACGCGGGTGATAATACGGTCCCGGTCGCCACTGACAAGGAACTGGTATCAAGGCCGCAGGAAGGTATATTTGACATCGGCGCTTACGAGTTCGTGCCCAGCCCGACTTTTACGCCGACATATACATCTACGAATGCAGGTACGCCTACAAATACTCCTATAATAACGCCCACGCAGACCCTTATTTACACGCCTACCATAAACGGTACCCCGACTTTTACGGCCACGCAGACCTATACGCCTGCCGGCACGCCGACGTATACTGTGACAAATACAATATCGCCGACTTACACTCTAACGCCTACACCGACAAACAGCTGGACACAGACGTCGACGAACTCGGCAACGCCGACCTTCACGTGGACGTTGAGCTCCACACTTACACCGACAAACAGCTGGACGCAGACGTCGACAAACTCGGCAACGCCGACCTTCACGTGGACGTTGAGCTCCACACTTACACCGACAAACAGCTGGACGCAGACATTGACAAACTCGGCAACGCCGACCTATACGTGGACATTAAGTTCCACGCTTACGCCGACAAACAGCTGGACGCAGACATCGACGAATTCGGCAACGCCGACCTATACGTGGACATTAAGTTCCACGCTTACACCTACAAACAGCTGGACGCAGACATCGACAAACTCGGCAACGCCGACCTTTACGTGGACATTAAGTTCCACGCTTACACCTACAAACAGCTGGACGAAAACATCGACAAACACGGCAACGTCGACCTTTACGTGGACATTAAGTTCCACGCTTACACCTACAAACAGCTGGACGCAGACATCA
>CALAOR010000076.1 GCA_937889595.1 uncultured bacterium | reverse complement strand
CTACGCCGAGAGAACCGGCATAAGATATTCTAACACCGCACAAAACGCGGTGTAAGAATATCTAATCAACCACCCTGTACACAACCGTCTTTTGTTTCACATAGTTCATAGCGTCGATCTTTTTAAGCGCTTTTTTCAGGTCCGCTTCTTTGGCGCCGTATGTCATAATTACAACGGGCACTTTTGAATGTGTGTCCTGCACTTTTTGTATGACAGACTCTATGGAGATGTTATTCCTTCCGAGTATGCCCGCGACGCTTGCCAGGACGCCCGGCTTATCCACGACATTAAACCTGAGATAATACTTTGACACGGCAGTACCTGATTTTTGTATCTCTACAGCCTTTGTTCTTTCCTGTATGAAAGGTACTTTTTTTGTCATTCCGTGTGCGATATTTCCCGCGATATAAATGACATCGGATAAAACAGCCGAGGCCGTCGGCATCTCTCCCGCGCCCCTGCCGTAGAAAAGCGTCTCGCCCACGGCGTCGCCCTTTAAGTATATTGCGTTAAACTCGTAATTGACGGACGCCAAAAGGTGCTTTTTATTTATCAGAACCGGATGCACGCGTATGTCGGCCCGGTTGCCTTCCTTTTCCGCGACCGCCAGCAGTTTCATTACATAACCGAACTCATCGGCGTACTGTATGTCCGTATAATCCACACCTTTTATGCCTTCCACGGGCACGTCCGACTCTTTCACCCTCGTGCCGAACGCCATGGATGAGAGTATGACAATCTTATGCATGGTATCAAAACCCTCGATGTCAAGCGTCGGGTCCGCTTCGGCAAAACCTTTTGCCTGCGCTTCTTTTAGCGCCGCGTCAAACGACATTTTGTCCAGAGTCATTTTAGTCAGTATATAGTTGCAGGTCCCGTTTAATATGGCCATTATTTTTTCTATCCTGTTCGCTGCCAGGCCTTTGTCCATCCCCCTGAGTATGGGAATACCGCCGCCCACGGACGCTTCAGCCATGATTTCCACGCTGTTCTTTACCGCAGCAGCCGCTATCTCGTCCCAGTATCTTGAAAGCAGGGCCTTATTCGCCGTAACCACATGCTTGCCGGAATTTAAAGCCTTCAGTACAAAATCAAGAGCGGGTTTATATCCGCCGATAAGTTCAATGATTATGTCTATTTCCGGGTCGTTTAAAAGGTCGTTTATGTTATTTGTCAGCATGCCTTCCGGGAGTTTTACGCCCCTGTCTGTTTTTATATCCAGGTCGCATATCTTTTTAAGCTCGACTTTTATGCCTGCCTTTTTATTAATGATCGAGGAAGAATTCAGGAATAATTTCGCAACCCCGCGGCCTATGGTCCCGAAACCTATCAATCCCACCTTGATTACGTTCTTTTCCATAACAACCTCTCATTTTAGTTTAACCGTAAATATGGACAGGCATAATGATATACCTGTTCTAACCGGGAAAAAGCGTAAAAATCCCTTTTTTCCTTTTATTAAAGGTGTTTAATTATATTATTGCAGGGGTAAAAAGTCAATAACATATATGACTTGTTAAAATGGCCGGCTTATCCCGGGCGGACGCAGGTTTATTCAGCGATCTGCGGAAATTAAGGACTTTTCCGACAGTCTCGTTATAAAACCGCAATAATTTCAAATTTTAGGCAGAATAGTTCAAATGATAAATGCCTGGGGATTACAATAGAAAGGCGTGTAACTTATTCGTGCATGATAAATTTCCATACAAAACATATTACTTTGACCGCATATCACAAAGTTTTGCGGAACTCATCCGTTTGTTCAAACACTTAAAATAAACGCGCGGTTTTCTATTTGTAAAACTTTACAACATGGGTATGCGTTAATCCTTCCGCAGCCTCATCTTCCTTGCGGGCACCGACGACTATGAGCGTATTTTTGGGGAACTCCACGCCTTCAAAATTCTTTTTAATAAGCACATTTAGCACATCAGTCTGGACTTTTAAAGGCGCGACATGATACTCCCTGAGATATATTATGTACCCCTTGCCGTCCTTATCTTTCAGGACCGGGGAGAGCCAGCCGGGCAACGTGCGATCAAGGGTCATGGAACCCAATTCATTTGGCAGCAGGGTGGATAAGTCCTTGTCAATAAGTTTCCTTCCCGTTTCCTGCGCGACCTCAGCAAGCATTTTGTTCACCGTGTCCCTCTGGTCGTGAAAAAGTATGACCTCACAAGGGTTGTGCAAATGACAGGAGTCTGTAAAAAACTTTTTAACTTCGTCATATTTTTTAAAATCGTAAATCATAAAAGCCCTCCGTTATTATTTAGGTTTCAATTAAAATATTAATATTAAATATTAATTATTTTGGGACCGCGGATATTTCCTTTGAGTATTTGCTTTCCCTGCCCTTTTCATCCACCGACACGACCACAAAGTAGGACCGCAAACCGCTTCTTAACGGCCCCACCTTCAGGTAATACCTGGTAGCGTCAACCGGGACTTTTGTAAGTTTGTAGTACTTGCCTCCGGGTTTGTAACTCATATAAACATTATATCCGGCAATTTTAACTTTTGAGCCCTTGTCCATGCTCCACATGACCCATATTTTCTTTGCTTCAGGTCTAAGCTTGACCATCTTTGGCGGGTTTAAGGCTTTAGGCGTCGGCGTCGGCGTCGGCTGTCCCACGTTAATGGTCATACCCACCCTGTTTGACATGCCAAGCTCACCGAAAGGAATGAACGCGTAATCTACGCCCACATCCACACCGTCAAAATTCCTGGAATAACCAAAACCAAAAGTAAAGCCCGAAAACCAGCCTAAATCAGATATGAACGCGTTTCCGTTAAACCTGTAGCCAAACCTCGGCTTGAAAAGGTTGTCGCCGAAGTTCATCATATATTCCATACCAAAATTCAGGCCAAATGGCATATTTGCCGGCTGTAACGGTAGGATGCCGTCTATGTCTATGGCAAAACCGTCACGCGGGTCGTCTTCGGAAGTGAACATCCTTTTTGTTTTATATCCAAGGCCGAATTTCAGGTTCAGCGGAAGCGGCGCGTTTGGCGCGCCTTTAACCTGGTTCATCTGCATGAAAGAAACATTCTGAAAAACCATACCCAGGTCAAATCCCGGCAGATTTGTATTTACAAGTATCCCTATATCCATGGCCGGTATCCAGCCTTCTTCAAGTGCAACTTTCTGGTTGATAAGTTTTAATGTGGCCCCGACCGCGAACTGCTTTGCGGCCTGCCAGCTGTATGAAAGCCCCAGGACAGTGCCTCCTACCCCGTAAACCTCGCCTAAAATCGCCTGCTCCTGCGACCAATTCCCCGATAAATCTTCCTTTGTCGTTGCCACATCTTCCACCCTGACAAGCAGAGCTGAAATTCCTATGGTTCCCCAGATGTTAAAACCAAGCTGTTCGGCGGGGAAACCCACGGCAAGATACTCATATGACGTACCGCCGAAATTCTGGTTATGCATGAGGGAAAACTGGGGATTTTCGACCTTAACCAAAGCTCCGGGGTTCCAGAAGCTCGCGTCAACGTTATCCACTATGGCTGTATAAGCCTCACCCATGCCGCTGGCGCGCGCGCCAACCCCTATGTTTAAATACGGGGAAGCAGTTACCCCGCCAAATTCCGAGGCAAATAAAACCGAAGCAAAAAGCAAAATGCCCGCAGCTGCCGCAAATTTCTTCATTATGCGCTCCTCAAATTTTAGTAATTTAATTCCGGATATAATAAGCCCGCAGTTCTTCTATGGGGTAGGGGCGTGATAAACAGGATCACACTTATAACAGACTATAATCCTGAAGACCGCGGTTTTATGCTGCGGATCCTCAAGCACAAGATAATAAAGGCCTGAAACGACTTTGGAACCGTTTTTATTTTTGCCGTTCCAAGTAAATGCCAAACCTTCCGAATAAACACCGTCCTTCACAAGCATGCCATCCATGGCATATATGTGTATTTTAGTGCCAATCTTGACGTTTCCTACATGAAAAAAACCTGAACCGGCATTCGGATTAAACGGATTAGGATAAACATGCGCATCTTTAATATTTACATCTCCTGTAGGCGGCCCTTGTGTCGGCGTTATTGTTGGCGTCCCGATGTAGGGCGGTGGAGTCGGCGTAAATGTCGGCCTTGCCGCGACATATCCACACTTTTCTATGACGATAGTGTCGTTAAGCCGCGGTTCATGATACGAGGCATTTATTGTATTATATTTTTCATCAGGCGCGTTGATTGTCGGGCCGTTATTGCATGTGAGGACTTTATAACAGTAAACCGAGCCGCCCGGCACCAGCGTATCAACATAACTCGAAACATTCATAGGCGCCACCGGGTTTACCGGCACAATAGCAACAGATATGTACGGGCCTCCCGTACCAGGGACGCCCGGAGTGCCGGGACTGCTGATTTTGGACCTGTAAATATGATAAGCTGTTATCGTATTGGACGCCCCATATGTAGCCGGGTCTATGGCTGTCCAGTCAATATACGCGCCTATTGGCCCGGGGCCAAAAGCTGTTGTCACACTTATATTTGAAGGCGATTGGTAAGCGGGAACTGCTGTAGAATCTCCAAGCACCAGCCAGTCATAATACATGAAAAGTGAACCGGCTCCCGGTGAAAAAGCTGCCGGATTTGCCGGAGCCAGACGGCCGGTGAAATCAGTCCCTGAGGCCGGTATAATTACATCTGTTATATTGGTCACGCTGAAATAACGGCCCGTTACGTTATTATATTGATTGGAAAGGTAATTAAGCGACACTGTCAGATGGTTAACCCATAGTGACGGGCCTCCGAGCGATTCGGCAGTAATCGCGCCCGTGGTAATAGTCATAGAACCGTCAAAAAGCATTACTGTCTGGGAAACCGCGGACTGCGAACCGTTATTTGCCCCAAAATTATTATACAAATAAAGCCGCATGTACCCGTAACATCCCCAGTCCCCGAACGTACCGGATGTGGATGCCGTCAAAGTGACTAAGCCCGATACAAGGCCGCCGTTGCAGTTGACGTTTTGAAAATTCATCCCATAAGAACCGGGCGTGGCCTGTGCATAATTAGTCAGGTGAATGTATTGGGGATCATTGTTGTTACTACCCGTCCACTCAACGCGCAGAAAACCGCTGTTATGAGCGGTGCCAGGTATCATGGTATCCCCGATAGGCGAAGGGCATGCATTGTTGGCGCAGTCTGAAATTTGGGGCGTTGGATAAGGCACAGCGCCGAAATATGACTTTTGCCACCCCGTATAATCAACTTCAGAGCCAAGCGGGGGATATCCCATGACCACCGGGCCGTGATTTGTGTCAAAATCATTAACCGTAAAAGGACTCACCCAGTAGAAAGTTGGTGTAACGGGAATATACCCGGACACATATGCGTAAACCTTGGTAATGTATTTATTATCAGTGACGGAACTGACTATGCCGATAGTAATGATCGCAAGAAGTATTACCAAAGTATGAATATAAGATTTTTTCATTGTAAAACTCCTTTCCATTTTAACTCTTTTGTTAATTATAATTGAATTTCAGCATAGTGTCAATGATAAAAGCCTCAATAAAACATGAAAGAAACTTAAAGTCGGCCGTTTCCAACTCAATTTGTTCATATCATAAATCAATGCTGAAAACCCGGCATATCGGCATTATACATCAGGCCTATTACCGGGCAATTAGCGCATTCAGGCCATGTTGTTTATGGCAATAAAAAAAGCGGCCTTTCGGCCGCCTTTTTTACAGTAACTTATATGCGGTTAAATTAATACTTTATCGGTTTAAAAGCAACCAGATCATGGGTCGCAACGTAAATAATACCGTTTTTACCGCCGGTTATCGAAGATGGGCTTGTAATTAAAAACTTTTTGCCAATGTCCGTATCAAATGTACCCTTGAATTTTCCATTGTTGTCGAAAACATATATCAGACTGTCGGCAAAAGAATTTAAATAAACATACCCATCCGGTAAGATTGCGAGATTTTCAAGAAATGTGAACTTCTTCACATTCTTTATAAGCCAGCTTTTTTTATATTTGCCGTTGGAATCAAAAATTTTAATCTGCGCCTTATTTTCATCCAGCATATTCACGCAATACAACTGGTCATTCGGCCCGTCAAAAACTTTTCCAACATTTGTAAAATTCTCATTGCCTATGCCTCTCCCGCCAAAACTGAATATCTTTTTGAAATTCGGGTCATATTTTGTTATTATCGAAGAAGTAAGATCCACCACATAGAAGTTATCTTTTGAATCAACCTCTATCCAACCCGCGGTCTTCGCGTCATCAACATTTATTTTCTTCTTAAGTTTATTATCCGGTCCAAACACATGGATTGTATTCTTTTTATCAAGTATGTAAATATCACCTTTTGAATCCTGCACCGCGGAATAAACCAGTTCCGGCAGCTGAAAGAGAAAAGCTAAAGACCCGTCCTTCTTGTCTATTTTGTAAACAAGGCCGGTACTGGTATTTTCCACACCATAAATAAAATCTCCGTATTCGCCCATGGAGGTAAGTCCCTTTTTATATTCGGACGGCCAGGACATGATAAATTCCGGCCTTTTATTTTGCTTTATTTTTTGCTGTGCAACCATAAATATTTCAACAGACGTAAAAATCACCAGCACGAATAAAAAGAATATCAGCACCCCGTTTTTTTTCGGCGACGCCTCCTTGACCGGCAATACAGTTGCAACTACTTTTGGTTCTTTTCTTCTCGTTTTTTTTGACTTTGCCATTGGTGCTCTCCTTTAAAAAATTTTAATTAAATTTTTGATATGTCGTAATCAGGCTCAAGCGCGTCTACAGGAACAGGTTCTGACGGTTGCCCCACTTTATTCCACATCAAATGCATTATATTTGAATTGAGATTATATATGGTTATCCTGTGCTTTCCTTTGGACAAATTGAAAGATAGGACATGTTTCATGGGCTTGTTGCTGAAATATTTTTCGGCATATTCCGTGGAACGGTCATTAATTTGCTCCCAGTAGCTGTTTCCGTCAACGACTATCCTTACATATCCGTTACATGATGCAGTAATAAAGTATTGGCCCGAGTCCGGCATGTTTATTGTTCCGTTCCAATAAGCCGAAGTTGTATAGACCGCCCCATCAAACTGTATGTTGGAATCTATTATCTCGGAATCCTTATTGGTCTGATCAAAACTATTACCGTTGATATAATAGCCGTGCAATCCTATTATTCCAAAGTTATACAGATACTTGCTGTCAAGTTTTATCATTTCTGTGCCCCTGAACGATGTGTCGGTCAGACCGATTGCCCTGACATTTAACGACAAAGTATCCGAGCCCTTTTTCCTCGAAGCAGTGATCTTAATTTTATGGAACCCTTCTGCAAGCAGCACATCCGAACCTTTCGGTATATTTTTATAGTCAATATTAAGCGTAAAGTCGGCCGTACCGTTGTTTTCAAATTTGAATCTGCCGTAATATGGAGCCAGGAAAACGCCGCTCCATGTGGCCACATACGGCACCATTGAAGAATCCCGCACTTTAAATTCCGGTTCTTCGTTCGGGAACGGGCCTCCGCCAAACGAATAGTTTCCAGTTAATCCCATTTTCTTTTTTAATTCTTCATTTGTCACAAGTACGGCCTTTGCAAAGCCACCTAAGCCTTCACCTGGCTTAAGTTTTTTATTGAACCATTTATGGTCAACAATTTCCAACTTGGATTCGGGAAAATAATGTTTTTTAATGCTGTCAAGATTTTGCCATGTATCATAGTGAAATAACAACGCGAAATTATCCGTATCAACACGTTTCAGGTAGGTCAAGGCGGTTGTCAGCCTTGAAGCTGTATTAGCCTTTTCTGAACGGTTTATTTTAAAAGGCGGATGGCCGGGATAATACAAATTGGTATACAGCATAACCCGCCACTTGTTTCCCAGGCTTTTACTGTAAAGCCCGGTTGCCGTGGTCAACTCATCCAATCCCCCTATCCATCTTCCAAAATACTGATAATAGTTATCCTTTATTATTGGCACGAGAAAAATCGCCAGTATTAGCGGGAAATAAATAAACTCCATTTTTTTTCCAAATACTTTTCTGAATGCAAGCCATATTTTGTCAAAAATTACGGCAATAAGGAAAAACATTGGTATCATGGTTCCTATGGCCCTCATCGCGGAAGGCGCTTCAATAGAAAAAATGGATCCCGCAGCCTGGGATAAAAATGCCATGGCCAGTATAAAAAACATATAGTATTTGCTGTAATATATAACATATAGAAATCCCAAAGCATAAAAAATCGAGCTTGTGAAATCTATAGTTGGATCGAAAGGATTGCCGCCGGAATTACGCTGCCTTGAATCACCTTGATGGTTAAACATAAGCAGCACAAGTTTGGTGTTTTCCACTATACCCTTTGCCGGATTTTTGCTTGGAGCGTTGGGATCCTTGCTGAACACAGAAACTTCCGCCACCCTTGAAAAGTAAATTGTTTTATTCATAGGAAAATTGTGGACGATCATGGAACCAAAGATCCAAAAGCCGAAAAGAAATGCAAATATACCTATTAAATTAGATTTAAGAAATCCCTTATGCGCGAACGAACTAATGACAAAATAAAGAACAACTGGAATTATAAGCAAGAACTCCGTCATAACACCGTGCCAGGTGAGTCCCACACATAGCCCGGCCAAGAACCAAATAAGAGACTTCCTGGTTTCAATAGCCTTAAAAAGAAAGAAAAAAGCCAATATTTCCACGGCATTTGACAATACAGCCCCGTGCCCAGCCCTGGAATAATATAGGTTCCATCTTAAAAAAGTAAATATTGTAGTCGCAAATATTGCCGAACGGGGGTTCAAAAGCGACCTTATAAAAAAATACATTATCGGTATGGAGATCAATCCGACAGATACGCCAAGCATTTTGATACCGGTCCTATTTAACTCACCGATAATGGCGCTAAAAAACTGCACTATGTGAACCGCAATGCCGAAATTTCCAACATTTAAAGGCACTGTTGGCGCGCCGTGGGCGTCAAGCCTGTATGTGTAACCGCCTGCCTCATCATTTTCAAGGCCAAACGGTCTCAAATCAATTTCATACAACCTGAGAAATATACCCACGATCATAATAACAAGCAGGAACATCACTTCTATTTTAATGGGGAACGGTTCCTTTTCCTCCCCGAGTTTGGACGAATAAACCGGAAAAGCAATAATAAATATAGCAGCAGCAATAATATATTTGATTATAGCGACATTTACCTTTCCCGCAACAAAATCACGCTGCCCCAAATAAGCGATAAAAATTGCGACTACGGCAAACGCCAGTTTTACCATATCCAAATATTTATTATCAACTGGTTTTTCGGCAAAATTAATGAGAGGAAAGCTGAAGAATACGAACATTATAGCCAAACCGTAAAACAACATTGAATACATATTGTATTCCGGACTCATCATTATACTGTAACCTATTTTAATGGAAACAAAAGAAAGTATTATCAGAACCACTTTTATAAGATAATTATTAAAAAATCCGGATTTTTCGAAAAGTATATCACTTTTTGACGCAGTCTCATGGTTATCGAACACCAACCGTTGCGGCAGCCCTAAAAAAGCTAGTATACAACCTGGGACTGTTAAGGCTACTCCCCATTCCTGGACTGTAATTTTTTGATTTATAAGCAGGAACCATCCAAAAGCTATTAAAACCAGACCTGACAACATGGACAGCACTTTTAAGCCGTTGCCAAAATTTATATTCACATCCAATCCCGGCGCTTTCAGCCTGAATACAAAAACAAGAGTAATGATAATGACTCCCAGTAACGCTATGGCAGGTATTAGCTTTCCGCCAATAAATAAAAACTGTGCAGTTATAAATAAAAACACCGAAAATACAAAAAAGATCCACTTGGGAAGAAAAAACTTTATACCGTCATTTCCTAATTTCTGCAGCCATCCGTATAGATTAAGAGACGGGATCCTTGGCAGGTTATGGTGAGAATCCTGCAGATTGTCCGGGATCCCTGCCTTATCCTTCTTGTGGTTGCCTGCCTTAACTACAACAGGAATATGCAATGGCTTCGGCGCAAAAAGTCTTCCAAAAAAATCCAATATAACAGTGAATTTTCCGGTAAAAGAAAGCGCGAATAATAACGCGCAAATAATATTTAAAATTATGCCCAGAAACATTTGGTTTGGCGCAATTATTATAAAAAATTGACCCAAAATCAGTAAAATCATGGCTATACCGATCAGAATATTTTTTATATGATTATAATTCATTTACGTAATTATCCTCCTGAATTTAAAGTAATTAATGATATAAAATATCATAACCTCCTATCAGTGTCAACCATATAATAATACCTTAAGAACCGCGGTACGGTACAAGTTCGAACGACTGGTCAAATAAAAATCGGCCGAGAAACATACGGAAGGTTTTTATTGCTGGGACCAACTGGTTTCGATGATTTTTTTGCAGCTAAGTAAATCCTGTTCTTTAACAGAAATCTGCCAGGGGTTATCAACGTGCGCCGGCGTTATTACAGTTGATCCCCGGCCCTATTTTACAGGCTTCTTAAAATGAAAAAGACCGCACGCATAGTCAGAATTTTCAAGAACATCATACTTTATGTCCGTTATAAATCTGCCGTCATCATTAATTCCGGAAAGTTCAACCAGTTCAAGTCCTTCAAAGTATTCCAATATGCGTCCGGGCGAATGAATTCTGTGTGAATTAAAACAAAGCCTGGGTCTGCCTACCGGCAGAGAAAAATAGATGCTCCCACCGACAGCCAATACCCGCTTCAACTCCGTGCACGCCTTTTTCGTACCGAAGGGATCCAGCGGATCTCCGTATCTTCCAAGGCCTATGTGTTCGGCGACGTGCAGGCAGGATATGGATGAAACTGAATTATCCTCATAAGGCATTTTCAATATGCTACCGGCAATAGATTTATAATTATCCAGATCAGCCAGGAGCGGCCTGATATCTATGAATGTGACATTGCAGATTGCGGTAAGAAAGCCTACATAATCAATCCTGGATCCCACATCAACATGGGCTGGCGCGCCTGATATTTTTACCTTTTTAAAGGCCCATATATCCTGATAAAAGTAGTGCGAATCAAAAGGCGTTTTTTTAAGGTTATCGTAAAGGCTTGGAAAAGAATCGATAAGGCCGCTTTTTTCAGACCCCCTCATCAGTGAATATCTCATCCAGCTAGCAAAAAAAACGGCATACCTGGGTATAAAGAGGGCTAATTTAACCGGATCAAAAACAGGATTGATCCACCGATACAAAAAATATGCAAAATCTTTAATCGGATTATTGAACTTTTTCACAACATCTCCTTTTAGCGGACACGCCGGTAAGCAGATCCTTATTTTAAACGTACTATTAATATATGGCCCGTTCTATTTGAACAACTTAACCATCCAAAAACAGCAGTATTTCCTTAATTTTTGCGGGACAGGTTCAATGTAAATAAACAGTTTCCACCCTGTTATGCCAAAAGCGATCGGGATAATTTCATATTTTATAAATCCGGCTTCTTTAATTAACCGGATCAGACCCGGCTCATCATACTCCCGCATATGCTCGAACCAGGGAAATATTTTCGGGCCTTTGAACAGTTTTTCAATAACGGCCGCCATGCGCATGATGTTGGGGGTCGTGATTATTGCGGCCCCGCCCGGCTTCAGCGTTTTATACAATTCTTTCATAGCCATAACGTCATGTTCCACATGTTCAATAACATGGCTGGACAACACCATATCAAAACTCTCCGGCTCGAAAATTCCGGAAAGCTTTTCCCAATTGCCTGTTTTAAACCTGACATTGCCAAAATCATCCGGTTTTCTCTCAGGCATTATTTCGAGTCCGGTAAGTTCAGCGCAGCTTGCGGCCAGTTGCTTCGTTCTGGCTATATGAGAAGCTCCAATCTCAAGTACCCTGTCAGTTTTTTTCACCAACTTTCCGTACGCATCAAGAAAATAAGCCCAATCTACCGATTCAAGCTCCCTTATCCCTGTTTTAAACCATTGCATCTTTAAATTAAACCTTGATAGTTTCATTTAAACATCCCACTTTCCTGCCGCATGCCGCGGCAAGCGCATATAAGATCACCCCCGCACCTGGATTGCCCTTTACAACCGTTTGCCCGGCAATAGCCAAGAATAAAGCGACGACAGGGCCGCCAAACCTTATAATAGCGGCCAAATAATCCTGCCGGGCCATTATTAATAGGGTCAAACCCAAAATCGAAATAAAACAAAACACTACGCTGACAAGGAATAAATCATTCTTTTTTATGAACATAATAGCCTGACCCGCCAGGCCTAAAACGACAAACAGAAAAATAGCGGTTTTTTTAGACCTTGTTCCCTCTAAACTTTATATTTTAACGATTATTTTAATTGATCTATAAAATCAGGCGAGAGAATATTCCAGGGGACTCTGCCTTTTTCCCTGTAATAAACAATAATACCCCTGAGTCTGTCATCGGATTGATTAACCATATTTTCAACAACAAACGTAACCTTCCGGTTTTTTTCCAGCCATATTGATGCTTTATTCTTAACAGTGCCGTATTCATAGTTGTCAAATACGACTTTGCCGTCAATTAGTATCCGGTTATAAATATAACCCGGCGCCATAAACTCATACTCACCTTTTTCAGGGAAAGAAATATACCCTTTTACGGTTACAGGAAATGGCATGTAATAATCCATGGTGTGATAGAAACGGCGTATGGGAGCAATGGAACGCCTCGTTATTGAATCCGGTGCGTTCGCAAGCAGTTGTTTACCCTGTGAAAAAGTGATGACAACCCCGGCCGAAGGGGCAATGGCCACAACCCGTCCTTCAGCCTTAAGATCAATTTCCCCCCGCAATATACTCAAGGGCAGGCCGGTTTTGGCGCCCCGTGGTACCGTGCCCCTTAAAACAAAGTAATGTGTGCCTCCTTCAAGCTGACGCTGCGATCCAAAATTAGCCTGTTTCCCGTCAATTAGCAGGGTAAAACCTCCCCAATCCATTTTAAATTTTACAAGGTCGCCTTCCTGTTTCAATATAAGGCCTCCCGAGATAGTCACCTGGCGTCCCGAATATACGGAAGCAAACTCGGGAAGATACACGGATTTCCTTTCCTGCCCGCCCGGTCCGGCGACAAAAAGTTCATTTGTGAACTTTTCAGAATCTTCTTTTGGAATAAAAACCCTGACAAGATAGACAAATTTATTGTAAGGATCGGTATACTTCATCGTTTCCGTTACGGCCGGATTATTATCAAACCTTGTGATCCGTTCTGTTCTTTCTTCCCTGAATATCTTTACATCACAGTCCGGAAACATTCTTTTCAGCATGGGGATCATGGATTCATAGACAGGTTCAAGTAATAACACATTATCCTTTGCCGGATTCAGGACCATCATATCGTCTATCCATTTTACCACGGTGTATTTAACATTGCGCGGAAGCAGCACGCATGAATTGTTCGTCAAATCGTAAAGGTTCATCAGTTTAATCTCATCTCCGGCGTACTTTTGTATTTCCTTTCCCGCGAGAAAGCTGTAATGTTCGGTAATGGCCAGCGTGATCGGATCCTTTTGCTGGCGCAGGAAAGTATTGATTTCATTTGCGCCAAAAGGCAGTGCCAGCAGGAAAGTAAAAACAAAGACCCAGAACGACACCCCGGACCCTTTACCGCCAAAATTATTCCGGGCCACCAGCCGCAGCCTTTCAAAAGCAATTCCACCGAATATATATATTACCGGCAGTGCCAAGAGCATCCTGCGGACATCTGGTTGCGGAGAACAGCCACCGCCGAGCATGGCCGGCGCCATCCCTCCGATAAAGTAGATGAAAATAAACACCGGAATGGGTTTCCAGAACATCAGCAGGCACATAAAAAGACCCATCGGGAACAGAGCCCCGGTGAACCAGTCCAATATAGGCTCGAACGGCTCATGAAAAAGAGTATCCCAAGCCCCTTTTACGTGAAACATTCCCGCGTAAGAGCCTATCTGGTTAATAAACATGGTTATATATCCCATTATTCCAGCGCTTTTATTGGGATTGACGCTGTTCACATATCCGTTATATTGTTCAGGATTTGTGATGGCGAACCATATCACTGGTGAAGCTATCGCTATAAAAGCTATCCAAAATATAATGACATTTTTTATTTTAGGGAATTTTTTCCTGTAAAACAGCCATATCCATATAAACCATAACAGGAACATCAGGAAAACGATCCTGCCGGGGACATACCCGTGAAGACTCAACCCGGCGGCAAATCCGGCGAACATGAACCAATTCCATTTGTCTAATTTCACCGCGGTAAGCAGCAAAGAAAAACCCAGTATAGGCGCCAGCATAACAACAGTGCCTGGAAAAAACGTCCTTGAAAAATTCAAGTGAGGAACACTAACGGCAAAAAGCGCAGTCATGATCGCGGCCGCCCAGGGCGAAGCCAGCATTCTTATCAAAAAGTACAGCGCGGCAATATCCAACAACCCCCAACAAGCGGATTCCATCCGCATTGAACCGATGTTCCAACCGAACAGTTTCCCAAAAAAAGCCGCCTGATAATAAACAAGAGTTGGCCAATCTGACCCCCCCCCGATGTGCGGAATATACAATGGAGAAGCCATCAGTGTTTCTACATTCGAAAAAAGTATGGAATCATGGCCATAAACTCCCTGATGCAGATTAAGCAGGTCATAAAAACGGATAATACCGGAAAAAATAAGCAGAATTGTCAAAAAATACGGTTCCCATTTTTCCATCGGGTAAGATTTTTCGGGCACATCACCCAAAACCGTCAGTTTTTCTCCCTCTGGCTTTGCGATAAATATAAGCAGGCCTGACAACACGAATAACAACAAACCCACCTGCGGATTATGTCTTACGACAGAGGAAGCGGTAAAAGCGGCTATAATGCCTAAAAGCGCCGCGTAAGGAACATAGTTATCGTACGAACGTTTCACCAAAATAATAACGGAACCTATGCCGATTGCCGCCACACTAATGAATAAACCCTCGTATAAGTGTTTGACCGCAATAAAATACTGTCCGGTTATCCATAACGCCAAAAGAAGAAACAAAGCAACTTTTTTAATCATATTATTTTTTCCTCGCTTTTCCATTTTCATCGTAAACAGCCGCGGATACCATTCGATTTTTCGAATATCTTTTTTCTTTCATAAGCACGCCGTTCTCAAAATATACTTTCGACAATCCGTCGCGTTCCCCGTTTACATAAAATTCCTCGGACCGCAATTTTCCATTGTCATAATATTCCTTTAAGCAACCGTCAATATAACCTTTATTATACGGTATTTCCGCCTGTTCGTTCCCATTTTCATAGAAAAGTTTCGAAACGCCGTGGAGAGTATGCCCGGCATGACGAATTTCTCTTTTCAAACCGCCGGCTTTATAATATTCCTTAAAACAGCCCTGCTCGTCCTTGATGTAGCTGTTAAATTTCAGTCTGCGCATTATTCTTACAAAAAAACCGGCCAACGGATTGAAAGTGGACAGGTCTGTCCACGGAGAGTAAACGGCATAGCTCATATCGACAACATTAAAACCCAATGAGCACATTAATTTTTTTATAGGCGCATAAAAAAAGTTAACAACATCAACGTGGCGCAGCGACCTTTCGATGCGGGCCATATTTTCAAGGTCCGTCTGTGTGTTTTCAACGCACTTCCGCGCATAGAAAATCGAATCAACAGTACCAGCATCCTTAAAATGCCTGCTCTTCAAAATGTGTTTTTTAATTGCCCTGTAAGGCCCGTTCTGCAGCCAGGCATTGGTATCATGAAATATGATCAAGCCGCCTTCAATCACATGCGGATCCCACAGTGTGAAATCCTTTTCTACATCCTCAAATTCGTGGCTGCCGTCAATGAAAATTACCTCCACCGGAATATTCCACCCTTTCACGGCGTCCTCCGATCTTTTAACAATCGGGACCACTATTTCATCAGCGCCTGCTTTTTTTATATTATTTTTAAACTCATAAAAAGTCAGCATGATAATATTACGCTTTTCCAAGCCGCCTGTATGTGGATCAACAGCATATATTGTGGGTTTTTGTCCGCTTAAGGCCCCCTGCGCAAGTAAAACAGTGGATTTTCCCCGCCAGGATCCTATTTCAACGATCGCCCCATTTTTCGAACAATTTGAGGCAGCCAAGTATAGAAACTCTGCTTCCTTTGCCGTCAACCATCCTTGTATTTCGTTAGATAAAACCGGAATATTTGAAATATTAAGCTCCTTTTTTTTATAAAAATTTTATACAATATTATAAATGATTTATGGGGTTATTTCAAGATACTTTTTAAGGCTAATTAAACCACTTGATGATCCAAAATTGACTCATCAAATCATATGCTTATGGCGAAACTAGGCCTTAATGCTGGCTAAATGGCCGCACCGCACCTTTATTTACCGGCATGTTTTAAGACAAATTTATTCCCGCTACACCGCCTTAACAGCCAATGAAAAACCTGAATATATATTTTAAATTCCGGGCGAGAGCATGTCATATGTAACGGGCCCAAATTCATTTTTATCACCTTTTTTGTACATAAACCTTATTGTTGAACCCGGATCCCAGTAATTTGAGATATATCTATAGTGTGAAATTATCCTGATCTTTTTAATTCCCTGGTCAAACACTGTCGGGATTACCTTTTCCACATCTTTTATTTTTTTAAATACCACCTTGTTATCAATCATAATTACAGCATCATACAATGTGTGAAGCCTGAAACTGTAAGTGTCTCTTGAACTTAATTTTATTTGCCCGTTCCACTCCAAGTCATATGCGTTTTTATCCGTAACATCCGCCGGGATATACGCGGCCGCCGGTCTGTGTTTATAATAATAAAGCCTATAGTCAACGACCGGTTCAAGCTGCCTGTAAAAAGTCCTGCCACCAAGCTTATAATCCGCCAACAAACCAAACACCTTGTCAGAATTAATCAGATACCGGCGATCAAGATCAGAAAAAACCTCCGAACCAGACATTTTCCATTTAACAGATATGAACTTGTTCGTTTTTTCTTTAAAAACAAACTTTATTCTGTGTATTCCTTTATATAACTCTCTGGTCCCTTCCGCAGGTTTACCGTCAATATAAATTGCGCCGCGAGCCCCATCAATTTGAAACTCATACCTTCCGTATTCAGGCACATCCAACAACCCGCTCAAGCTTAAATCGTCAAAATCCTGACCGCTGCAATCTAAAGGAAAATACACAGAACTTTTTTCTACAGTTTTTCCATGCGACTTAAAAACACCCGCCAGAGAAAATTCCATTTTTTGATCGGCTGACGGAATCTCAACCCTGGCAATTTTCACGAATTTCACGTCATTATCATACAAATAAAACCATGAATACCCACGGTTCAAATTTATCGTCTTATCGGGATTTACCCATTCATAACAATATTTCATATTAGAATTATGATCAAATTGCCAAAACAAATCATCCCAGACGGTGGTAATTCTGGCATTAGGAAAATATTCCCTATAGATGGGAAACATTTTATAATATATGCCTTCGCCTAAAAGCGTGGTATCCCTTCCTGTTTTGTCATAGACTTTATACACTTCAAAAAGCGAAACATCATTTACCGAAATAAACTTTTCCATTTCCGGCGTAGACAACAGTTTTGACATGCCGTAATAGAAATTCCAGCTTAAATAAGGTGAAATGAATATTTGTTTATCCTTATTATCAGTCATGTAATCAGCGTTCAGCTTATCAATAGATCTGTAATAACCTTTTGTGTGGGGATCATTCGTAAAAACCACAAAATAGTCCCTTAAATTCGCGAACGAAAACCACACAACAAAATATGAAACAGTCAACGCAGAAACTATCTTCAGATATTTTGGCCAAAAACTTTCGATCTTTGCCGCAAGCCTGTCCAACCCAAGTGAAATAAGAATCATCAAAGCAGGTATGGCCAAAACCGTTCTGGCGGGATACGGGTCTTCAGGACCCAATTTCGAAAGAAAGCCCGGCAACAATCCAAAAAAAATCCACAAGATCAAAAATGAACTGGATTCTCTTTTCCATGTGAATAATAAATAACCCACTCCCACAATCGCAACAACAGACACAAACTCATCAAAAAATGGCTTACCTGGAATATTATGACAATACCCGTCAGCCGATACCGTAATAAACATCTGGATATTTCGCAATATGTTATCCGCAATTGCCTTGAATTCCTGATAGTTGGAAGGAAAACCGTGAAGCAGCGTGACATCGCCCATACGTTGAAAATATTTATGCGGATTATGTATAATATAATTAATTACCGGCAGAAACATCAATAGAGCGGCAATCAGCATCAAGGCTATATTTTTCCAGTTCGCCAGTATCTGCATGCGTGTTTCCTTCCTTACCAGCATGAGTATCATCCAAAAGAACAAGACCACAGAAGTTGGTTTTCCAGCGCTATAAACAGTCATCGACAAACTTAAAAATACTCCCGCCGCCACAAAAAAAGCCGCTTTGCCGGTTTTTAAACCTTTAAAAAAGAAAAAATACGTCACTACCGCAAACGACGGTACAAAAATCCACGAATGAGCCATCCTGCTGTATAGCACCATCATGAAAAAAGTAGACATCAACAGCGAAACGATGATACCAACACGTCTGTTGAATATTTCTTTCGCCAACAGATAAGCAAAAGAAACCCCTGCCGCGCCGACAGCAACAGAAACCCACCTTGCCATAACCATTGTTATACCGAAAACCCTGCCTATCTGGGAAAGAAGCCAGGTATGCAGAAGTGTCAACCCATTAAACGCCGAATCCTCAAGCACCAACGGCAGGATATCGCCGGATTTCAGCCTTTTTGCCATCAAAATATTAATGGTTTCATCGCCGTGCAAACCTGGCGGTATATCCATAAGTTTCCAGCCAAAAACAATAAGTCCCAATATGAAAACAAATACAGCATAATATATATCCGCGTTATTTGTCGTGGAATCCGGCCCGGCAGGTTTGCGGTACTCTTCGCCGTGCGGCGCCAACCCAAAAAGAAGAGAGCCGCAAAATAAGCACAGGATAGCCGCCTGAATATCGTACAAGTGCATGGAAGTATATGTAAGATAATAAAAGTAAATAGATGATACGATCATCGCAATCGATAACATTTTAGCCGGAACACCTGGTTTAACAGGACTGACAATGACTGTTTCCACGGAAAACGACGGTATATGATTTTGAAACACAAGAAGAAGCTGTAAAATCACAAAAACAAAAGATGTGAGAGCCAGATAAGAGTGGCTTGTTTTCATGAAGAAGATCCCAAGACAACTCAAGATAAAAGCTATGATAATTTTAATGGCCACAAACTTAAGTTTATGCGGTTTAAACACGGGTTTCGCAAGTATCAGTTGCCGCCCGACGCGATCAGCAATATAGAACGCCGCAAAGAAAACAATTAAACCGGCGGCAAAAAACAAAATTGCCTTTTCTATAGCATACCCGTGAAAAAGTTTAAAACCATGATTTATTAGAACGATTCCGGCAACAAACAGGCCGATTATCGCAGCGACTTCCAACAATATTTCCCAAACTCCTTTTTTTTCAGCTTTTCCGGGGTGTTGCATGGTCTCAGTCCCATATTTTATGAAAACCCAGGAAGCGGTAAACAAAATAACCGCTTTCGCAGCGACAAACATATCGGTTAAATCGAAAGGATGGCTTTTTAAAAAAAACAATAAAAATATAAAACATAAGATCCCAAGACCCATTGCGAGTACTTTTCTATTTAACATCACAAACACCCCTCATGTTTTTCAGCTGTCCCTATATGATAATACTGTGATCGTTTCAACTTCATCACCAATTGAAAACTCATAGAATAAGTCTTCACCTTGACCCTTTCCAACATAATCAGTACGCACTCTCTCAAGCATATTTTAAGACATAACTGCCGGTTGAACTCCGTCAAATGTTTTCTATTCCGGCGGCTTGCAAGAGTTAATTAAATACGCTTCCATTCCGCGCCTTTTAAGAGATCCGGATTAAAAATAATATAGTAAGATATATCTTTAATAGCAAATTAATTTTTTATATACTAACATATTTTCTATATTATTATCCTGTTATTTGCTATTTCAACAGCAGTCATTTTAGAACCCCAGGAACTTAAGATTTAGCATAAACACTTCCAAATCATAATAATATCAAAGGCGGTGGTAATAATCAATAACAAAGACGCGCGGGGTTTTAGGCTAGCGAGGCCTTTAATTTTTAAATACGGAATTTTTGGATTTGTGGATTTCATTTTATTATCAGCCGGTGTAAAACAAACAATTGATACTGCCGGAAAACCCTCCAAAAACAACGGTGTTTTTCTTCGCTTCCGATGCGGGGCAGTTGTCCGGCTGTATCCGGTTATTTTCCCGAAAGTTGGCTGTAAAGCACAACCGACGGCAGGTTATCTCCCCGTTTCTTTTTCAAAAGCCATATATGATACGAGTCCACGTTCGGCAGGTATTCATAAACCTGCCTGACTTTTATTTTATGTTTCCCTTTTGACAGCCAGCGTTCATTGGATCTTTCAATGCCGGACTTTTTGCTGAAAACCGCGGACTCATCGACTTTTACCGTGCAATCATTGGGCGTCTGGGCCATAATCTCATAATAGCCCGTTTTATCTATCGTTATATACCCGTCCCAAATGCGGTCAAACTTATCATGGCCAAAACCCGCGGTAACTGCGACAGGTAGCCTGGCCCCCGCAAAATATATCCTGTTATTTACGCCGTAATCGAGGGATTCATAAAGTTTTTTGCCGTTCTTTTCAATATAACTGTTCAAGGCCGGTTCCGGAGTTATGTCAATAACATTCCCAGCCGGCAGCTTTTCAAACCCGCTGCCTCCCTGCGCCACCCAGAACACCGTCGCATCAGCGCCGTGAAAATTATCCAGCTTAAACCCAATGCTGTTTAGCCCGCGTTTTAAGTAAACACAGTCGTTTTTCTTCGTATCCGCGTCACCGACGGACAGTCCGGACATTACCGCGCCCTGCGCTGTTAAAACGTACCAGCCCGTTTCCGGCGCGTAAATCCCGCCGGAAAAATCCGCTGAATCAAACGACGCGTCCTTGATTATCGTCATGTCCGTTGTAATTATTTCCCTTATTATGCGGCCTTTATTGCTATATACTGTTTTCAAACCGTAAAGGTCCTTTATATCCCCATACGGGATTTCACAGCTTACAAAATTAACCTGGGGCCGCACAGGGTCTATGCACACGTCGTGCAGAAATGTCCTGGCTTTATTCAGGGTAAAAACCGGGTTTTTCCATCCATATAAGTTCATGTACTTTTCGCCGGGACCGAATAACCACCAGTCATAATTCCAGTGGGTTTTGATCACCGCGTTGGGGAAAAACTTCCTGAAAATATCCATATACTCCGCGTACATGCCTTCGGCGATTATAATTACGCCCTGGCCCCTGTTATTATAGATCTTATTCAATTCAAGCAGGGATACATCCATGTTCCTGAAATTCATTTTTTCGCCGTACATAAGGTAAGCGAACGTTACCCCCCTGTTTGAATTATAAAAATCAGACACGATCACATCGTCCTTTTTGTGGGATGAAACAAAGTTCTTGATTTCAAGGGCGTATTCATTGAAGATCATTTTTACAACCGGGTCATTTTTATATTGCACAAAATATGTATGAAGCCCGAAAAAAGTTATAAAAACCAGGGCCGTTAATACCACTGCCGCGCTGATTATCTTTCCCTGTTTTTTCAGGACAAGGTCTATCGAGGCCGCAAAGTAGTCGAGCCCCAGCGCCATCAGTATGGCAAACGCCGGATAAATTAAAACTATCCTCGGTGGTTCAAAGCCATCGACGCTCGAGGAAAAAAACGCGCCTAATGACCCCGCAAAAAGCCAGGCAAGCATAAAAATGTTGTTGCCGCGCCTTAACCCTGAAAAGATCACACAAAAACCCGCGAGCATCATAGCCGAGCCCACCGGATCCAGGATATTTGCCGAGGGCATGGACGCGGAGAATACGTTTCCTTTAAAAAGATAACAGACATATATAGCAGCGCGGCCGGCAAGCGTGGCAAAAGCCGGTGTTTGCGCGGAAAGGTAGTGAAATACACTGACGCGGTTTAACAAAGCGAAATACTCGGATCCTTTGGTCAGTATGTAAATCAAAATAGGATAAAATGCCAAAAAGGACGCGGACGCGAACAATAAAAGCGGGTAAGTCCTGTTATTAAGGAATTTTCTGTATGAATTATCCGAGAGTATAATCGCTGCAAAATAAAATAATATCACGATCGGCACCAATTTGCCTGCGTCGTAGGAATACATTGATAAACTCAGCATTATGCCGCCCAGCACCGCGGGCAGCGGTTTCCCCCTTTTCAATGCCACTATGAAAAAATAAAACGCGGCAGTACCGAACGCCGGAACCTCTATCCAGGTCGGAATGGCCCTGCTGAAAAACACATGCATAAAAAACACTGAAAGTATCAGAGAAGAAACGACAGCCACCCGCCTGTTGTACAGCTCTTTTGCAAGCAGGTATATAAAGGGTATATTCAAAGCGCCAAGTATTATATGGGGGGCTTTAACGGCGTAAATCGGCATGAGGCCGAATAACTTTCCAATGACTGATGACATCCATAAAGGGAGTATGCTGATGTGTAAATCCGTAAAATAAAGCGTGCTTCTGCCGGAATTAACCGAACCAACGCCTATCAAACCGTTTATGTCATCGGACTGCAGTCCGGGCGGCAATCCGAGGCAGTCTATGGACCGTATAACCAGGGCATAAATAAACACCACAGCCAGAAAAACATAGTCAAACTTGACCAGTTTATCATTTTCAGTTTTTGCGGCCAAACCAGCGGCCTTAAAGCTGTCAGCCGCGAATGCCGCGAATACAGCCGCGAGCGCCAGGCATATAAGGAAATTTTTAACGTCAAAAGCCATCACATAAGAATAAGCTTTAAACGCGAGTATGACCGTTATGAACGCGGCAAAAAAAACGCCTGCGTCCTGTGTGATGCCGACGGAGCCGGATCTGCCAACAGCAGCCTGCTCAACTTCACCCAGGGGCGTATGGCCCTTGATCTTAAACATCCTTACCATCAGTATAAAAGATACCGCATATAACAAATAAGAGAATATATACATCTTCCGGTCAAGCATAAAATATCCCGCTACGCCGGCGGCAACCGCGGAGCCTATTTTCAAAGCCATTGTTGACGTGCTTTGTTCATTGTAAACGATTCCTATATTTATAAATTTCTCGGCCGGCACCCTGCGCAAATAGAAATAGGCGGCAAAAAGGATCATTGCCGGCAGGAATATAAAAAAGGCCGGATAATAAAGGGATTTATTGAACAAAAAGCAGGATAAGCCTATTAAAACCGGCATGATCAACGTGATAGATAACGGCACAACGTTAGCCAGTATTTTTTTATTGTTGCGGACGATATTTACAAGAAGGATTGAACACGCGGACAAACAAACCAACAACCAGCCCTTGCTTAACATCATTCCAAGTATAAACACAAAATACGTAAATAAGATTAATAATGTCAAATTACAGGTCTCCTTGACGGCCCGCGCCCGTTTTGGGTAATTTCAGCAATGGCCAACTTAAAAGCGCGCCGTCCATTGCCGGATCTTGTATCTTCAAGCCAACAAATAAATTTTACTATATTACCCTTATAAAAGCAAACAAAATATTGACAATTTTTTACAGCTGAATTTTGGCAATGCCCGGCAAATCCCTTGCCTTGCAGGCTGCGGGAAAAAGCAACGGAGAATTTCTTTTGGATCAGAAATTTATCCTTTTCTCCTCAACCACCAGCGGCCTTTTCATGACCCTGGTGTTTATATTAAGTATATACTCCCCCAGGAACCCTATAAAAAAAAGCTGTACCGACCCCAGGAAAAATATTGATATGATGACCGGAGCGGTACCAAGCGGGAACCTTTGCCAGTATACAAGCTTCATGACGAGGTAATACATGGCGACGGCAAAGGACATTCCCGCGATAAAAAAACCCATGATAGTGGCTGTCCTCATGACCATCTTGGAATACGAAGTTATGCCGAGCATGCCCATGTCATAGAGCGTATACCAGTTGTTCTTTGTTTTACCGGAACGCCGCTTGTTCTGTGTGTATTCTATTTCTTTGCGTGCGTACCCGAGCTCAGCCACGATCCCGCGCATATAAGGCATGGGGTCGTCAAGTTTCTTTAGTACTTCGATAAACGCCCTGTCATAAAGCCCGAAACCCGTAAATTGCTCTATCTGCTCTGTTTCCGCAACCCGCTTTATGAATTTGTAATAAAGCGAACGCAGGAAATACATCACAGGATTTTCCCTGCTTTTATACTTTTTCCCGGTCACTATCTTATAGCCGTTTTCCCATTCCCTGACAAATGTTTCAATAAGTTCAGGCGGGTCCTGAAAATCGGCGCATATCGCTATGACGCAGTCCCCTGTCGCCTGAAGTATCCCGTAAAAAGGCGACCTGACCTGCCCGAAATTCCTGGCATTAAAGATCGCTTTTACTTTTTTATTTTCCGCGCAAAGCTGAGCTATATATTCCCGTGTTTTATCCATGGAATAATTGTCGATAAAAAGGATCTCATAATCATAATTACGCAGTTTTTCCGAAAATATCTTCTGCACCTCGGCGCACAGCGGTTTTACATTATCCTGTTCGTTGTAAGTCGGTATCATTATAGAAATTTTTTTCATTTTATATTCTCCCTGTACCATTTAATGGTCTCTTCTATACCGCGCTCAAACGGGACCATAGGCTTAAAACTCGTGTCTTTTTTTATCTTTGTGATATCAGCGCAAAGGTTCATGAGCTTTCCGACCTGTTTAAGCTCCCCTATGCCCAATACGGCAGCGGGGTCAATCGCGTCCCTTAATATATTAACATACTCTATCAGGGGGCGTCCAATACCGTTTCCAACATTATATATCCGCCCGCCCCCGCCCTTTTCCCCGGCCAGCAGGAGGGCCCGTGCCGCGTCAGAACAATACATATAATCCCATATCTGTGTGCATTTAGACAGCGATGCCCGCTGGTTATCAAGTAGCCTGCCTATGAAGTACATCACCATTGTTGAAGGTGAATCATTCGGGCCATAGACGCTGAAAATACGCGTCCACACATGCTTTATCTTCAATCTGCCGCATAATTCCGCGGAACTCTTGCAGGCCGAAAGTTTCGCCCTTCCATAAGCAGTATCAGGCTTTGTTTCAAAATCTTCCTTTATGGGGACGTCATACCTGCCATATTCAGCCTGTGAGCCCGCCCCCAAAAACAAACCGCAGCCCAATTCGTCCGCAACATTCACCGCGTCCAGAGTGTATTTTACGTTTAACTCCTGGATAGCCGGATCATTTCTTTCACTTTTCGAGGTGCCAAGCCACCCCAAATGGTAAAAAGCGTCATGTTTTCCCGTGACAAGCGCAGGCAGTTTATGCATATTGTCAAGCCCGCACTCAATAACTGTGACACTGCCGGATTTCGGGATCCTGCCAAGCCTGTAGGATGACGGCCTTGCCACAGCCGTAACAGATATCCCATTCTTTATGCATTCTGCAATAACCGCCGTACCCAGCATTCCTGTCGCGCCTGTCAGTATTATGCTTTGCATATAAATTTGCCCTTTTTGTTATTTGGATTTTTTAGTATTTTGTTATAAAACTCAACTTTTTATAAAACACGCAAAAAACCATATTAACACTCCTGTTTCAGTTTATTTTTTATTCCATCAAAGATAATTAAAGACATAAATACAATTATTGTCAATGCGTGAGTTATGCTCCCTTCCCCCACCCCCCCCCGCAATATGAAATATTTGTTTGGAATAAGCATCAAACCAAACATAATCGCATATAAAGGATCAAATTTACTTTTTGTTTCGTTATTAATAAACAGCCACATCGGGATAAAAATATGAATAAGACGATAATCCGCAGTAACAAAAGGAAATGCAAATAGTGACAACGTTAATATTGCAACTTTTTTCCATATTACCTTTTCAACAAAAAACAAATATATAAGTAACCCGACAAATAACACAGCTACAATAAAAGGATATACATTAAAAAGTGTTGTAACAGGCACTTTTGATTTTGTCATAATTAAAACCTCTTTTGCCATGCCGTAAATACTGCTGCAGTGCGCCGCTCCACCGTCACCTATCGCATAGTTGGCATTATAAAGAACGTTTGGACCCAGAAAATCATTATAGATTTTTTTGTAAATATCCCCAAATTTTGTAAACAAACCGGCTATCGCCAGCAATGAAACCGCCGTGATTGTTGCTATTAACATTTTTCTTCTTATTGCATATAAATTGACGTGCTTCAAAAATAACATGACATTTATTTTCAAATCATTATACACCTTGTTCCAATTAACCAGCACAAGACTGATTGCAAATATAAATAATATAGAAATCAGTGCCAAATCGGTCTGGAGATGGCTTGGATTTGCAGATGAATATAGCGTTTTATCAATTAGAGGCATTAATTTTTTTATAATAACCATGAATAGCAGGCTTAAGACAAGCTCTTTGTACTTTTTGTCAACAAGGAACAATAGTAAAAAAATGATGAAATATATTTTCGCAGATATGGCAAAAGACAGAAATGCGGCGGCTAATATATCCCTGCCTCTTAAATGGCAATAAATTGCAATTGATAGAAATACAAAAATAAGCATTTCCGGATTCCCACGGTCAATACAAAATAAGTACGGATAAGAAAGAAAAGTTAGAATGAACAAATCCCCAGAATGAGAAACGAATGAATAATTTTGTTTTTTCATATATAAGAAGTTATATATTAATAAAAATACAGTAAAAAAACTTGCAAATATAACGTAATTATTTACAACACTCTTATTATTAAACAAAGAGAACAAATTAAACAGGTAGTTGGTTGGACTCCCGCCGTAAGAATATGATCCGTTGTACTGTGTCTGCAATTGACTATTATTAATGAAATCCATGAATCTATCCTGGGGAATAAACAAAAACGAATTTGTCGGGTATCCCACGTTAAGATATGCTCCGACAAAGTAATGATAAATAACCGCCGCCCCAAACCCTATAACAACTATCGCGCTTATGGAACGTATTTTATCATCTTTGTTAAGCTCTTTCCCCCTGACGGAGAAATATACCGAAGAAATAAAAAAAATGATCACGCACAGGATCAAACCTCTTATTAAATTGAATACGTCAAGAATCTTTCCAAAATAAAAAACTCCGGCAAGTACAATAAAAATCCCCAAAACAAACAGCAACGCCTTCCTGTCCAGCCGCATACTCTCTTTTACATTAAAAACATCCGAAACCGGCCGCACATAAGATAACGAGGCTGCCTTATGTGTTTTGCCGTCAGTGAATTTCTTTTTTCTCATATCCACCGCCTGTTTGTATTCTTAATTATTTCAATCAGTCTTGACATGTTTTCACCTTCTTTAAAGTACAAACCATTACAATATAAATGAAAGCGCTTCAGCAACTTCCTTTTGTTCCAAATCCTGCACCACTTTCAGGGAAAGGTCTGATGAAAAAAGCACAGCGGCCAGTTTATCCGACTTCCTCTTTTTGTCCTTTTTCATGGCTTCTATCACCTTATCCGCCAGGAACCATTCTTTTTTCAGTTTCACGGATATAAAATTCATGCATATTTTTTCTATTCTTTCCTTCAGGGCGGGATCAAGCATATTTCGCGCGCGTGAAATATTATTGGCCGTTATAAGCCCCAATGTCACCGCCTGCCCGTGCGGTATGGCGTAATTGCTTGTCTTTTCATACGCGTGGCCGAAGGTGTGGGCAAAATTCAGGAGGTTTCTCACATCAAGATCAAATTCATCCTCCTCAATAAAGCGCTTCTTGAATTCAAGCGACCGTTCGACAAAGAATTTCAGGACCCCGGTATCGCGGGCAAGAAGCTTTTCCATATTGTTTTCAAGCAGGCCTATGCCGTCTTTTGCGGACATTATGTTGAATTTGGCGACCTCCCCCATGCCGCTGAGATAATCATCCTCTGTAAGCGTCTTTACAAAATCAAGGCAGATATAAATATTATCCGGCGCGTAAAAAGTGCCGAGTATGTTTTTATATGCCGAAAAATTAAGCGATGTTTTTCCGCCTACGCAGCTGTCGCACTGCGCAAGCAGTGTAGTCGGGATAAAGGTCCACCTGACGCCGCGGTTGAATATATTCGCGGCAAAACCCGTAACATCCTGCACTATGCCGCCGCCTATTGAAACCAGCTCATCACCGCGTTTAAAGGATATTTCAGCCATCTTCCCGCATATTTTAAGCGCTGAACCCGCATTCTTGTTTTTTTCAACGGCATCGAACAGATACAACGTTTCTTTTTTTAACCCGGCGAGCAGCGTGTTCCTGTAAAGGTCATAGACCTTTTTATCTATTATAACGAGCTTGTAAGATTTTTCCATCAACCGGGTTATAAACCCGGCATCTGTGACTTCCACGCTGTATTTCTTGGCGTGTGAGGATATGATCATTTTATTGTAAACCCGCCGTCTATCACTATTTTCTGGCCAGTAATATAAGTGTTCCGGCTTGAGCCGAGGAAATATACAATTTCCGCTATTTCTTCAGGCTCCGCGAACCTGCCCAGCGGAATGTCTTTTGATATATTTTTTGCTTCAGGAAGCGGGACATTTTTTTTTGTAAGTTCTGTATTTGTATATCCCGGGCATACGGTATTTACAAGTATATTGTCCCCCCCCAGTTCGACAGCGAGGGTATTGGTCAGGCCGTGTATCCCGTTTTTGGTCATGGAATATACCGCCCTTTTTTCCTTTGAAACAACGCCCCATATGGACCCTATATTTACTATGCGTCCGCAACCCCGTTTTTTCATGCCTTTTACCAGCGCCCGCGTTATCATAAGCGGCGCTATCAGGTTCACATTGACAGTCTCAAATATCTCTTCATCGGTCAGTTCATCCACAAAAGCAAGCGGGTTGACCCCCGCGTTGTTCACGATGCAGTCAACCTTGATACCGCTGTTCTTTTTGAAATACTTTTTGATTGAAACAGGGGATGAAAGATCCATTTCCCCGCGGGCAGGCATAATAACATGATAATCATCTTTTATGAATTTATCGGCAATTGCAGCGCCGATCCCCCTGCTGCCTCCGGTTATAAATAAAGTTTTCACGCTTTTTTCTCCTTCTTAAATTTTTTCCATATCTTATGACATACCGCCCCGCTACAAATACGCTGTAGGAGTCAAAAACCCCAGATCAATTTCATTTTTAAACTCTTTAACCTTATTTTTAATAAGTTCATTCCTTAAAACCACATCATCATCGCAGTACAGGAACTTGACATATTCGTTAAAATAATTGTCCGTACTACGCCCTGAATAGCCGTCAAAACCCGCCAAAACCGCTGATTTAACCTTCATTTTCACCAGTATTTTCAGCAGCATGAGCATGGGATTATCCCTTATGGGAGCTTCTCTGCTTACCAGGGAATTGAAATTAAAGATAAAATCTATGGATTTGTTCGATTCCGATACATTTGAAGTGCATATCACCTTTGCGTCCGCTCCTGTCCTGTATATCTCGTCATAGAACTGGCTGTACCTCTTCGCGTTCCCGAAGAAAACATAATCGGTTTTATACATGTCTGTCACAAAATTTATCGATATCACCAATGGCTTGTGCCCGGCTATGTATTTATCTATTTCCTCTTTGTGTTTTACTATTGAATTTCCCGGGGCAATTATAAGTATGGGCAGGTCCCCGAACTCTTTTGCCAGCCTTATATAGCCCCCGGTATCGTCAACTTCCACGTTCTGGTATTCTTCGTACATTTTTTCTATCAGGTCCTTATTGAACGTAAGACTGGTCTTATGCTCCAGTTTCTGCAGTATCTCATTTATCGATCTTACGGAAAGGGTCTTTTTCTCGATAAGCGTCTTCACAAAATCAGGATGGCAGTCGTTTGAAGCCGCGATAAAATGCATTAGGGAATATCCCCAGTATTTTTTCGCGTATTCTTTCATGATATCGACGTCTATCGCCTCCAAAAGCTGGTTTACGTCATAGTGCGCGCCAAAATACCTGTTTAAATGCATGGCTATCAGCTCGGTATTGGCGTTGCCGGCGCCTTTGCCCATGCCGTAAAGTGAACCGTCAAGTATCAGCCCGCGCTCTGACTGTATTTCCAGCAGTTCTATGCAGTTCGCGTACGAAAGCTGGAAATTATTATGGGAATGATAACCTATATTTATCGCGGGTTTTAACCTGCTGTCCATGAGCCGGAAATAGTGCAAAAGCTCTTTTTTATGCATCAGGCCGTATGTATCCACGATTGATATGCCGTAGGGCTCGAGTTTATTAACCTCATCGAGCAGGCCGGCCATTTCATCGTCGGAATAACCTGTTGTAGAGACGGGATTTACGAATACTTTATACCCTTTTTCTTTAAGCAAAGCGCAGAACTTCAGCGCCGCTTCGCAGTCCTTTTTCTTGAATATAACCCTTATCCCGCTTATGCAGGAAGCGCCCTGCTGTTCTATGGCTTCGATCCCGCATGTCCCGAAATCTATCATGGCGATCATCATCGCGTGTTTTACGTCCGTGTTTTCCAGGATGGCCTTAAACGACCCCGTGTCAGGTTGTATGGAACGGTCCGGGTCATACTTGCGGCGGCTGTCCAGGAACCCTGTCTCCACTATATCAACGCCGGCTTTATCGAGCCTCCCTATTATGCTCTTTATGCTGCCTTTGCCGAAGTTCCAGTCGTTCACAAACCCGCCGTCGCGCAGGGTGCAGTCGAGTATCTTTATATTTCTCATGATATTTTTCCCTTTTTTTCAGCGGTATACATTGTCATTCATCTCTTTTTCCGGCAGGAAGGGATACATGTCGTGAAGCGGAGCCGACGACATCTTCCCGTCCGGCGATAATTTTGAGGACGATTTCGGGACAAAATTCTGCTCATGGTCCACCACAACTTCGCAGATAACCGGAGAATGCGTATTGAGAACTTTAGCCGCAGTCTTGTTCGCCGCGCCTTCAGAGTCTATCCTGTAATAATCAATCCCGTAAGCTGCCGCTATTTTGGACAGGTCGGGAAAACTCAACCCCGTGGCCCTGTCTATGCCCGCGAACCTCGAATGGAAAAAATTCGCCTGGGTCTGCCTGATGGATAAATACCCGTTATTATTCACCACAAATATCTTTATGGGAAGTTTGTTCTGGATGACGGTTTGAAGCTCCTGTATGTTCATCTGGAGGCTTCCGTCGCCTTCTATGCATACAATATCTTTTTTGCCCAAAGACACGCACGCCCCTATGGCCGCAGGCAGGCCATACCCCATGGCCGCGCAGCCGCTGTTCGTAAAGAGCCTCTGTCCGTGTTTTATACGCGCGGTCTGGAAAGATATTACGCACGCCGACCCGTTGGCTGTAACCGTTGTCTGCCCCTCGGGCAAAAGTTTGTATAATTTATCAAAAAAAACATACGGATTAAGCCGGTCTGTGTTCCTGACTATATCCTTTAATGGCGGATATTTAAGATTTATATCCCCGCACCATTTTATCCATTTGTCATTGCCCGCTCCGGATTTCCTGTAACCGGTTTCCAGCAGTTTCCCTATAAACCGCCCGCAATCGCAGTGAACAGGCAGATCGGCTTTAAAAGTATTTTTTTGCAGTTCGGCTTCATCAATATCAACCATTATTTTGTACGCTTTAGGCGCGATCTCGTTTTTCGCGTACCCGATCTGCCGCAGGTTCATCCTGCATCCTATAACAAGGATAAGGTCCGCGTTCTGGAACACAAAATTCCCGCCCCTTGTCCCGACAGTGCCGGGCCTTCCCGCGTACAGCGGGTCTGCGTCCTCCACCAAATCATGGGAGTTCCATGCTGTCATAACCGGTATATTTAACTGTTTTATCAGTTTACTGAACTTCCCTGCGGCGCCGCTTAACCTTACGCCTGCCCCGGCAATAATAGCCGGACTTTTCGCGGCTTCGATCCTTTTTATGATTTCATCGATCTTTTCCGCGGACAAATCGTTTTCAAGTCCAGGCACATACCCGTTTTCATCATATTCCCGCAGTGTTTCCATTTCCACCTGCGCAGCCTGCACGTCAAGCGGTATGTCGAGCCAGACAGGGCCGGGCCGGCCATTCTTTGCCAGGAACATGGCTTTTTCAAGGTGGTATTTTATCGTTTGGGGGTCAATTACCATGAAAGCGTATTTTGTCATTGTCTTTGCCGCATCCGTTATATTGAATTCTTGGTCCCCAAGCTGTCGCAGTTTCAGGTTTGGCGCTGATTTTATCGTATATTCAAACCTTACCTGCCCGGAAATGACGAACATAGGGACAGAATCCAGCCATGCGCCCAGGACGCCTGTCAAAGCGTTCGTGCCGCCTGGGCCGCTTGTGACGCATACAGCGGACATCTCTCCCGACGCCTTATAATACCCTTCGGCCGCTATCGCTGAGGCCTGCTCATGGTGGTTGTACACGCATTTCAATTCCGGGTGATTTCCAAAAGCGTCGTTTAAATGCATGGCCCCGCCGCCCGTCACAGTAAAGACATGCTTTACATTTTTACCCGCAAGCCAGCCTGCGATAAAATCAGCCACCCTTATCCTGTTATTTTTTGTCATCAGCCTTTTGCGCTCCTAAAACTTATTTTTTTGTGCCCTATGTAGCTTATCACGGTCGTTATTAAAAGGGTTGTCGCGCCCGCCGCATAGGCGTTTATCCGGCATAAAGTTATGCACACGTAAAGCAATACCATATTCAAAAGTATGCCTACCGCATATACCATGACAAATCTTATTGCTTCCGCAAAGGACTTATCCGTGCTTTTAAAAGTAAAATGCTTGTTCCACAGATAGCTGTGCGTCACCGATATAATACTTGAGAATATCATTGCCAAAATATAATGCATCTTCAGGTATATAAACAGCGCGTATGTGCCGTATCCCACGACTGTGTTCAGGACGCCCACAAAAAGAAACCGCACTTTTCTGTTTTCCAAAGACTTCTTTACAAAACCGGCTACTTTTTTCCGCATGCCGACTTTATTTCTTCAATCATCGCGTCAAGCATTGGCTTGGTCATGCCCGGATAAACGCCCACCCAGAAAGTGTCGTTCATGATACGGTCTGTCAGGGTTAATTTTCCGGCCACGCGGAATCCTCTGCCGGATTTCCTCATCTCATCAAAACAGGGATGCTTGATAAGGTTCCCCGCAAAAAGGAGCCTTGTCTGTATTCCCGCGGCTTCGAGATGGCGCACTATCTTTTCCCGGCTTAATCCGGAATCTTCCCTTACCGTTATCAGGAAGCCAAACCAGCTTGGTTCGGAGCCCGGCGCGGGTTCGGGTAAGATAAGGGAGTGTGATAAACCTGAAAGCGCCCTTTTCAGGTATTCCCAGTTGTGCCTGCGCTTCTCAATGAAGCTAGGGAGTTTTTCAAGTTGGGCGCAGCCGATGGCGGCCTGCATTTCAGTGGCCTTCAGGTTGTACCCGAAGTGCGAATAGACGTATTTGTGGTCATAACCTTTGGGAAGCTCCCCGAATTGCCCGTCAAAACGCCTGCCGCACGTGTTGTCCCTGCCCGACGGGCAGCTGCAGTCCCTTCCCCAGTCGCGCATGGAAAGGGCTATTTGGGCCAGCTGGCGGTTGCTTGTATACACTGCGCCGCCTTCACCCATGGTCATGTGGTGCGGGGGATAAAAACTTGATGTGCCTATATCGCCGAACGAGCCGGTGTATTTCCACGTCTTGCCTGACTTGTATTTCGAACCCAGCGCGTCGCAATTATCCTCTATAAGCCAGAGGTTGTGTTTTTCACAGAATGCCTTTACAGCCCTTAAGTCAAAAGGGTTCCCAAGCGTGTGCGCAACCATAACCGCTTTTGTCCTTTTGGACAGGGCGCCATTTAGCGCGTTTACGTCGATATTATACTGCGGGATAGTGACATCCACAAATACCGGGACAGCGCCGTACTGTATTACCGGTGCGACAGTGGTCGGAAAACCCGCGGCAACGGTGATGACTTCATCACCCCTTTGTATGGACCTTGCCCCCAAAAGCGGCGAGGTGAGCGTCATAAAAGCCAGCAGATTCGCGGACGAGCCGGAGTTCACCAGGTAGGCGTATTTGACGCCGAGGAAATCCGCGAAGTTTTTTTCAAATTTACCGGCATACCTGCCGGCGGTCAGCCAGAATTCAAGCGACGCGTCCACAAGGTTGGCCATTTCAGAGCTGTCATAGACCCTTGCGGCGTAAGGTATCCTGTCGCCGGATTTATATACGGATTTTTTATGATAAAGATGATAGAACTGTTTTATACTTCCGAGTATCTCGCCTTCAGCTTGCTTTTTGTTTTTCCAGCGCGCCATTATAAGCCCTTCCCGAAATATTCGTTTATCTGCCTGTCCACGCATGCCGCATGCCCCGACTTATCCAGGTATGCCCTGCTCCACTCGGCGGTCAATCCGACAGCTTCCCCTATTTTCATGCGCGGCTTCCACCCGAGGATTTTTTTCGCCCTGGAACAGTCCAGCCTCAGGAAACGGGCTTCATGCGGACCGTTGTCATGCCTGTGTACGCGACTGCCGCCTCCCCAGGCGTCTAAAAACAGCTCCACGAGCGCGGCATTATCAACAACGTCCGATTTGTCCGGCCCGAAATTATAGCTGCCGGAAAGCCCGGCGTCATATTGTTTTTCAGCCAGCAAAAGGTACCCCGAAATGCAGTCAAGCACGTGCTGGTACGGCCTTACGGCCCCCGGATTGCGCACTACAACCGGTTTGCCCGCCTTTAAAGCCCTGACACAGTCAGGGATGATCCTGTCCGCGGCAAAGTCGCCGCCGCCGATGACGTTTCCGGACCTGGCCGTCGACACTGCCACAGCGCCCTTTGCGGAATAAAAACTGTTCCTGTAGCTTGAAGTTACCAGTTCCGAGCATGATTTGGAATTTGAATAAGGGTCAAAACCGTTAAGAGGCTCGTCTTCCTTAAAGGCGCGGTTCATTTCCCGGTTTTCATAGACCTTGTCGGTCGTGACGTTCACTATCGAACGCGCGCCCGGGATATACCTGCATGCCTCCAGAAAATTAACGGTGCCCATAACGTTGGTTTCATATGTATAAACCGGATTTTTGTATGATTCCCTCACAAGCGGCTGGGCAGCCATGTGGAAAATAATCTCGGGTTTGGATTTTTTCAGGGATTTAAGGAGGGCTTTGTAATCCCTTATGTCGGCGATCACGGACTTCATGTCATTTTTCAGACCAAGCAGCTCAAAAAGCGCGGGTTTGGTCTCCGGGGCAAGCGCGTAACCCGTGACATTAACGCCTGCCAGGACAAGCGCGCGGCACAACCAGGAGCCTTTAAACCCCGTATGCCCGGTGACAAAAACTTTCTTATCGCGGTAAAATGAAAGGCTCACTTTTCCCACACCATCCATGGCGCCTTTTTGCTTTCAACAAGCCCGTCCAGGTAAGACTTATCGCGCATGGTGTCCATGCACTGCCAGAAACCGCTGTGTTTATATGCGGAAAGCTCATTTTCTACCCCGAGTTTTTCAAGTACCTGCCTCTCAAATACGCTTTTATCGCCCTTTATATGATCAAATATTTCCGGTTCCAGAACCATGAAACCGCCGTTAATCCAACCGCCGTCTTCCATTCTCTTTTCAAGGAAAACCGTTTTTCCGGTACGTTTGTTTATTTCTATGGTCCCAAAACGCCCGCCGGGCTGAACCGCGGTAACAGTGGCTATTTTTTTCTTTTTCCTGTGAAAAGCCAGCAATTCACGCAAATCAACATTTGCCACACCGTCCCCGTATGTGAGCATAAAAGTTTCATTGCCCGTATATTTGCGTATTCTTTTTACGCGGCCGCCGGTCATTGTGTTATTGCCCGTATCCACAAGGGTGACTTTCCAGGGTTCGGCCACATTATTATGCACTATCATCTCGTTCTTTTTCTTGAAGTCAAATGTCACATCGGAACGGTGAAGGTAATAATTGGCAAAATACTCCTTTATCAGATAGCCTTTATAACCGCAGCAGATTATAAAATCATTATGCCCGAAATGCGAATAATATTTCATTATATGCCATAAAATAGGCATGCTGTTGCCCAGTTCTATCATGGGCTTTGGTTTTAAAAAACTTTCCTCGCTTATCCTGGACCCGATCCCGCCCGCTAAAATCACAGTTTTCAAGCTTATGCCTCCTAAAAATACATATTTTGCTGGGATAAATACCGCGGCAAAACCCTAATTTTAATATTTTACTATATTTTTTATATGTCCGCAATACATAAATGTCCCCCAGTAAAGGCAAAATATGGCATTCCCGGCCTGCAGCTGGACTTAAACCGCTAAAAAAACCGTTTTAAAAAAACCGCTTAAAAAATTGACTTATCATGCTGTTTTTATTAACGATATTAAACATTTCACTAACAGGAGAATAAAAGCAGATGAAAAAACTATCCGTTATAATGCCGGTTTACAACGAAAAAAAAACCATAAGCGAAACTGCGGCGCAGGTGAAAAAATCCGCCCTTCCCGGGTTTAAAAAAGAGATTATCATAGTGGACGACGGCTCCACTGACGGCACGCGAGACATTTTAAAGGCGCTTTCAAAAAAAGGCAGGACATTCAGGATTATTTTCATGGATAAAAACATCGGAAAAGGGTCCGCAATACGCGAGGGCATAAAATACATAACAGGCGATTACGTCATAATCCAGGACGCGGACCTGGAATACGACCCGGCAGACTACGTGCATCTTCTCGCCCCCATAGAACAGGGACACGCGGATGTAGTTTACGGCTCCAGATTTTTAGGCGGAGCCCACCGTTCTTTCCTGTTCTGGAACTATATAGCAAACACAATCCTCAACTTCACGACTAACATCCTGTATAACACCCTGTTAACAGACATGGAAACCTGCTATAAGATGTTTAAAGCGGATGTCATAAAGGGGCTTGACCTTCGTTCAAACGGATTTAAAATCGAACCCGAAATAACGGCCAAAATGCTCAAAAAGAAATACAGAATTTATGAGACCCTGATCAATTTCTATGGCCGGGGTTATGCCGATGGCAAAAAGATGAAAGCAATTGACGGCTTCAAGGCCCTGTGGGCCCTCATAAAGTACAGGTTTTAATCCCTAAAACATCAGTAAATTACCACCGACTTAGTCGGTAACTTTTCGAATACCCTGACCCTCTCCCATCAAGGGAGATGGAGTCCGCCAACTGTGTTGGCGGCCCACAAGGAGTGGAGCCATGTGCCCCCACGCCCCACCACCGACTAAAATCAGTGGCTTAGGTGGGATTTAAACATCCTGATTCCACGCAGTTTTCAGTGTAAAAAAACCGCGAAGAGGGCTTTAAAAGCAGTCTTTATATCGTTCCAACTGCGCAGCATCAGCAGCCTTTTAAACAGGTAGGACGGACGCCAGTAAAACATCCTGAATACCTTTTTGTAATAATATTCTATTCTTTCCGGGCTGATCGTAGGAAGCCTCATAAGCATGTTCGAAAAATCATATTTGGCCCAGTCTTCCGACGTGAGGTAACCGTTTTGCTTTGCCCACGCGAACATCTGTGTCCCGGGAAACGGGGTGGTAACGTTAAAAAGGGCTATGTCAGGGTCAACTTCTTTCGCAAACTTAATAGTTTTCAGTATGGTCGCTTCTGTCTCACCGGGGTTTCCAAGCATGAAAGTCGCCCTGCATTCAATCCCAACTTTTTTTGTTATTTTCACCGCCTCCATAGCTTTTGCCAGATTAATCTTTTTGTTTATGTTTTTAAGTATTTCCTCGCTCCCTGATTCTATCCCATACATTATCTGGTGGCAGCCGGCCTTTTTCATCAGCCTTAAAATTTCCTCATCAATAGTATCGACCCTTGAGAAACACACCCATGAAACATCTATCTTTTTTTCAATTATTTTAAGACAAAAATCCTTTACTTTATTGCGGTAGGTTGTGAATGTGTCATCATAGAAAAGTATTTCCCTGATCCCGTACTCGCGCTGCAGCATTTCTATTTCACCTATGAGGTAGTCAACGGAATGCATCCTGACCTTGCCGCCGAGAAAGGAACCAAAACAATACGTGCACTTGCCCGGACACCCCCTGGTGGCAAGCATGCTGATTGCCGGAAGCCTTTTATACGACCCCATGGTCGGCACATATTTGGTTATGGGAAGTTTTTTGTAGGCCGGTACAGGGAGCATATCAAGGTCATGTATCAGGACAGAATCCGGATTGTGGATTATCTTCCCGTTTTCCCTGTAGGAAAATCCGGAAATGGTTTTTATGTCATCGCCTTTGAGGAACTTATAAAAGGATTCTTCACCTTCCCCTCTTACCACATAATCCACGTACTCCCGCGACAGGACATCTTCAGGCAGTACCGTAGGATGAACCCCGCCGAAAACGATCTTTGCCTTTGGGAATTTCAACCTGCATTGCTGCGCAATTGCAAATCCGTTCATGACAGCGCTTGTCATCGAAGTAATGCCTATTATGTCGGGGGACCCGCTGATGCGACTTACCTGGGCCGCGGCGTCGCCCGGCTCTACATTCATGTCATATATCGTGGAATCTATGCCTTTAGACTCAAGATAAGAGGCTATATAAGCAAGCCCGAGGGGCGGCATGGCGCCTTGTATTTTTGTCCATATGTTTTCTTTTCTGGCGGTTTGATAAGGATTAATCAAAATTACATCCATTGCCGCTCCTCTTTTGACACCCGATTATTGAAAATATTAATAGATTATAACAGTATTTGACAAATTGTCAATTTTAAAGCAGAAACACGGGCGGCACTTTGAATTTAACTTTGACTTTAAACTTGCCGTTGTGTTATCATGTCATCAGTTAATAAACCACTTTAAGGAGCTGTCGCGGCAGATGAAAACACTTTCGGTCATAATTCCTGTTTTTAACGAACTAAAGACCATAAAACAGGCCGTAAACTCGGTAAAAAAATCCCGTCTTCCCGGCTATAAAAAACAGATCATCATAGTGGACGACGGTTCCACCGACGGCACAAGGAACATACTTAAAACGCTTTCAAGAAAAGATAGAACCCTGACAATTGTTTTCAAGGATAAAAACGGCGGCAAGGGCTCGGCCATACGGGAAGCCATCAGGTATATTAAGAGCGACTTTACCATAATCCAGGACGCGGACATGGAGTATGACCCTGCCGATTTTGTGCACCTGCTTGCACCCATAGAGCAGGGCCACGCCGACGTCGTATACGGCTCCAGGTTCCTGGGAGGGGCCCACCGCTCTTTCCTGTTCTGGAATTACATAGCAAATAAGATCCTTAACTTCACCACAAACCTGCTTTATAACACCCTGCTGACGGACATGGAAACCTGCTATAAAATGTTCCGCAGCGACGTTTTCAAAGGCTTAAACCTGCGCTCAAACGGGTTTGAGATCGAGCCTGAAATAACCGCGAAAATCCTGAAAAAAAAATACAGGATATACGAGGTCCCTATCAGTTTTTACGGCAGGGGTTATAGCGACGGCAAAAAAATAAAAGCGATCGACGGCTTTAAGGCCCTGTGGACGCTCATAAGGTACAGGTTTTAATCCCCGTCAAAATAAACGCATATTCCGACAAGGAGAAGAAGTCTTGAACGTACTGCTGATCAACCCGAGCTGGATGAGCAGAGAAGGCAATATCTGGAAAAAAATCTCAGGCGCCATGCCTCCACTTGGGCTTGCGTATATAGCCTCGTACCTTGAAAAAAATAATATTAAAGTGCGGATAATAGACGCCATAGCCGAAAAACTCGACCTTGCCGCGCTGCTGGAAACAGTGGCGGACATACCCCGATTCATCGGCATTACAGCAACAACTATGACCGTAAAAAGCGCGCTTGAAAACGCGGCGTCATGCAGGATTAAATTCCCGCAGGCAATCATTGTCCTGGGCGGGGTGCATCCGACCTTGATGCCTGAAGACGTCCTGGTCAATACACAGGTCGATTTTATCATACGCGGCGAGGGAGAAGAATCGTTCCTTAAGCTCATCAACGGCATGGACAAGGACAATATCCCGGGTTTGTCATACAGGAAAGACGGAAAATATGTCCACAACCCTTACGGCGAACTCATAAAGGACCTCGATACCCTGCCCTTTCCGGCTTACCACCTGCTGCCAATCGCCAATTACAAAGCCGCGCTGGGTTCCTATAAGCGCCTGCCTGTCATAAGCATGATATCCACGCGCGGCTGCCCCGGCAAATGCACTTTCTGCCTCGGTTCCTACCTTGGCGGGCACGTGCGTATGCACTCGGTCAGGTACTTAATTGACGAGATAAAAATGCTGCAGCGCGATTTTGGCATAAAAGAGATATCCTTTTACGACGATACTTTTACGACATATAAACACAAGGTCCAGGAGTTCTGCAGGCAGATCATAGAGGAGAAGATAGACTTAACCTGGGTGTGTTTTGCCAGGGTTGATTTTATAGACGGGGAAACTTTAATGCTCATGAAAAAAGCGGGCTGCCACCAGATAATGTACGGCATAGAATCCGGCAACGAACAGATACTAAAAAACATCAAAAAGATGACCTCCATGGACAAGGCAAAGGAAATGGTGGCCCTGACCAAGAAAATAGGCATAGAATGCAGGACAGCTTTCATGCTGGGCAATCCGGGCGAGACAGAAGAGACCATGCAGCAAACGCTGGATTTTGCGAAAAAACTGGACCCGGATATAGCGCTATTCAACATCACAACGCCGTATCCCGGCACTGAAATGTATGCCTGGGCGGATAAAAATAATTATTTAAAAACAAAAGACTGGTCTTTGTACGATCTGTCAAACGCAGTCATGGAACTGCCATCAGTTTCTTCCAAAAAGGTGGAGGAGTTCTACAAAAAAGCGCATAAGGAATTCTACGGAAGGCCCATATACCTGATAAGGAAACTCTTTAAGATCCGCTCGTTTAGCGAACTAAAAACCGCGATAAAAGGCGCGCTGGCGGTTTTTAACAGATAACATTACCGGAAAATTTGGCGCTACTTCGTCCCCAGCATCACAAGTTTCGCGATTTTTCTTTCCATGCGGCCGTTTATGTTCCTGGATTCAAATACCACAACATAGTATCCGTTCGCGGCCCTGCTGCTGTCTTGGGTCTTTAAATCCCAGACAACATAACCTGCCTGCAATGGCGCGTCAAAACCCGTTACTTTCTCGCCTATGATGGTGTATACCGTGACATTCATCCAGCCTGTATCCGTGCCGGGCGCCCACGCAAACTTTATCTGCTTTGATGCGGACTCGCTGTTTACATACGGGTTTGGCAGTATGGAAACTCCGCCCATGTATGGAGCCTTCTCTGTCAAGACAACTATGCTCTTTGTGGCGACAGTACTTCTGACCTGGCTTGTCACCATATTTACCTGGACTTCGTAATTTCCGCCGGACACGGCCAGTCCCTGGTCATTTAACCCGTCCCAGGTGATGTAATCGGTCGCCGGGTTTGTGCCGTATGTTATGTTTATGGCGTTTGAACCCTTTTCCAGGACAACCATGCCCGAATTGTTTGTGCCGACCTTGAGCGATATGCTTGTATTGCTTATGTCCTTATAATCCCTGATGGTCCTGACTTTTTCGCCGGCGCTGTTATATATGACGACTTCCACATACTGGTTAACCGTCATCATGGTTATGGTCCTTATAACCACGTTGGTATGGCCGTATATGTCCTGTTCTTCAAATTTTATGTAATATAAACCGCTGCCGGCCGGCTGATTTGCGTCTGTTGTCGAGTCCCATGTGAAATTAGTACCCCCGCCGCCGGGATTGGACGGTGTTTGTACCCCAACCAGGAAAATATTCAGGGGATTTGCCGAAGTCATCATATCCACATTTGTCTGTCCTCCCGTACTTAAGATTATCTGCCCGATATCATTGGAAGTCGCGGTCAACCCCAGGGTCTTGACCAGCTCGCCTGCTGAATTATATACCCCTATCTTTAAAATATACGGGTAAGGCGGCAGGGTCGGCGTGACAGTGGGCGTGTCGGTTAGGGTATAGGTTTCGGTGAAAGTCGGCGTATCTGTGAATGTTGATGTAAAAGTCGGAGTGTCGGTAGGCGTAAAAGAAGGCGTATCGGTCGGAGTAAAGGTCCTGGTATCGGTGCAGGTCGGCGTCGCGGTGAACGTGGGCGTGTCTGTGAAAGTCTGGGTATACGTGGGCGTAAATGTATGGGTGTTGACAGGCGTATCAGTATATGTCGGTGTGACAGTTTTTGTGTCGGTAAAAGTAGGCGTTGCAGTAAATGTATCTGTCATGGTCCTGGAAGGCGTGAATGTCGGGGTGACAGTAGCCGTGTAAACACTGGTTTCCGTAACTGTGGCGGTTATAGTGCTTGTGGGTGTGTCCGTGGCTGTCATGGTGCTTGTGGGTGTGGCAGTGAAAGTCGGTGTGTAAGTGCTGCTAAAAGACGGCGTGGGCGTCGCGGTAAAAGTCGGGGTGGCCGTGAAAGTGGGCGTGTATGTTTTTGTGACCGTAGGCGTATATGAGGTTACTGTGTCCGTAGGCGTATACGTAAACGTATAAGTGCTGGTAGATGTGCTTGTAGGGGTTGCCGTATATGTGGGAGTAGGCGTGCGCGTGTCTGTATCCGTGGGCGTGGCGGTCGCCGAGTTTGTATCGGTGAAAGTCGGCGTCGGCGTGCGCGTGGGCGTGTAAGTGGGTGTAAAAGACTGCGTAGGAGTCGCGGTAAAAGTCGAAGTCGGTGTGTCGGTAGGCGTAGCTGTCCTCGTATATGTAAACGTAGGCGTCGGGGTCCGCGTGGGCGTTACCGTGAATGTGGGGGTGAAAGTCTTCGTGGAACCTATCAGCGGAACAAACGCGCAGTCAACTTGGCCGGTCGAATCGTGCACGCAGTTAAGCTTGCCGACTATGGTCGGGGTGTTTGTGGGGGTAGCTACCGAGCATGGCGGGAAGCCCGTGTTGGGGTCTATAGTACCTGTTGTATTCTTCCATTCGATTTCAAGCGCGCCTGCCCTGTATAAAGCTAAATGGTTATAATCGGTTAACGCGGCGGTAGGGTGGCTGTAGTCCGTACAGCCAGGACTCATGGGGTTCGGATAACCGCTGAGATTAAGCTGTATGGTCCCGGTCATATATCCGCCGTTGGCCGGAATGGCCACGGCAGGTGTCACCAAAATCGATATCTGCTGTATCGCCCCCTGGATTGCGCAGCCGAATACCGACGTGGATAAGGTACTTGAGCCTCCGTTGCCCTGATAAGTTCCTCCGGCATTATCAATATTGCCAATATTCATAGAACTGCTATTTACCGCTGTTGATTCATTTATCCACAAAACTACGCTGAATGAAGCAACAGCGGCTGCTGAATAATTTGTTACAGTATAACTGAAATTAAAACCTTGATTGCTGCATGGGTCTGTTGTGAGTTGGGTCTGAAGATCAAGCCCGGCATTGGCAGATACAGCGGAGAAAATAAGGACAAAGACGAAAACCAGTCCCAAGCCAAACAAAGGCCTCTTTTTCCTTTTAATATCCGCGTCAAAAAATTTAGTCATATCATCACCTGTTTGTCGCGTATTCTCTGCTGATCAATGTTTCTGTATCCGGCGTGAAAGCGAAAAATTCCTCTTTTCTAAACGGGTTCATGGGGATTGCCGTGACCGCGCCCCACCAAGTAACAGTCACATTGCATGTGCCTTTTGGCAGGGTGCCGATATTCCAGGTAACATTGGGTGGGCCGCCTGCGCATCCGCCTGTGCATCCAAGAAAGCTCATCCCTGACGGCATAGGGTCGGTAATCACATAGTTTGGTATATCGCCGACGCCGTCATTGCAGTATGTTATCGACCATGTGATGATATCACCAAGCCCTGCCACGAGTACACTTGCCGTCTTGGTAATGCCTGTAATCGGCTGGCAGACCGGCACCGCTATCACCTGATTTGACATAGACGCCACTTCAGGCGCGGCGCCATTTATCAGCGCCACATTCGTGATAGGGTTGCATGTGTTTACCGTTCCCCACCATGTAAATGTCCCGCCTTCGTTCGTTATGCTTCCCAGGTTCCATTTGGCCACGCTCGCGTTGCCTGCATAAGTGTGCGGCCCCTGCTGACCCACATATATGACTTCATTATCCGAGTTGTTCGGTATCGTATCCCAGAGTACAGTGTTCACATTTGTCCTTGGCAGATAAACAATGAAATTGTTGTAACTGTCCCTCACATCCCCTGACGCGCCGTGCTGTTCAGCCACGCCCGGCTTCCAGGTCTGGCCGTTAGTGCAGCTCATTGTAGCAGCGTTCGCTGCCCCGTTCGGATCTGTCCAGTCTATGCCCCAGGCAGAAGGTTCAGGATCGCCTTTTGCCCAGACTTTTGCCTGAAAATGGTACTGGTTCGCCGGGTCAATCTGTATCTTTACCCTGTACCATTTGAGCGATGTTACTATACAGCAGTTGTTTGAAAGGGGCCATTCGCATCCCACATAAGGCCCGGCCGTGCCGCACGCCTGGAATCCGACATGCCCGCTCGAGTTTGTCCCTATGTTGTTGTCAACAGAAATCACAAGCGAGTACGCGTTGCCGTTTGTCTGTCCGTCGCTCCTTATTACAATGAGAGCGTCCGCGCCTTCATACGCACCCGGGTCTATGTAAACATCGGATTCTATTATCCCCGAGCACATATTATTAGGATTGGTTATGTTGTTATACAAAATACTCGGGAATGAATTGCCTGCCGTGGCGTGCCCCGTTATGTAATCATCGCCTGTGTTGCACGGGTCTGCCACTATCCACCCGCCGTTTGTGTTGGCTTGCGGCGAAAACGACCACCCGGGTATGGCAGTGCCGGACGGAGGCGTACCGTCAGCACCATAAGTGCCCGCTATATCGTCAAATGGCTGGTAGCCCACAAGCTGGTAGCCGTTCACGTCGTATGACAGGTAGTAAGTGATAAGGTCGCCGTAATTCGGGTTTGCTTCGCTCTGCGCTTTCTTGATGGTTATTGCAGCCTGGCCCACTGTATTTGTGGCGCTCACGTTCTGCGTTGCCACGCCTGTCATGGTCCCCTGCGCGCTGTTTGTATAATGCGTCCCAGCGACAGGCGGATTCTGGTTGCTCTTATAAAGCATCCACACTGTGCCTGTGGCTTCGCCCGGCTTACCCGTCCTGTCCGGCAGCGCCCATGTGAAATTCCCTGTTGTCGCGCCTATTACAGGGCCGGTGCATGTCCCGCCTAATATGGACTGCGGCCCCCACGACACGAGCGTCAACTGCCCGCCGCCAGGTATGATATCCGTTATAGTAAGCTTCCCGTTCCAATAACTGTAGTCTATGGAGAAAAGAACCAGATCGTTCTGGGCCTGCAATACTCCCTCTGTCCTTTTGCTGATAGTAAAACCTTTCGGGATGGTCCCTATTGTCCATAAAATCGGCGTGGGCTCGCATGAACAAGCGGCCCTGCCCTGCCAGTCCCCTGCGTTTAAGTTGGCGTCTTTCATGCCCACAAATAAATGAAGGTTGCTGATATTGCATCCGGGAAAAGATGACGCGGGCGGTATGTGGACAGCATAAACATTGGTGAACAGTTTTCCCGCGCCTGAACTGCAATCCGAGCAGTCCGACGTTACTGCGCCGGGCTGGACATTTGCCAGATAGCCTATTACCCCGCCTGGCGCAGCCGCGGGCTGTGACGTAGCGACGTCCACGCCCCTGTTGCTTACCACAAAAACCTGCCCCGCTCCGGACAGGTCCGCGCTGACTTTTGAAGCCTGTGAGCTGAACGCAATCGCTATGTATTCATCATTATATAACTGAGCGCAATAATTCACTGTTATTGAAACGAGGTCGCCAAAACCCGGATTTGCAGGACTCATGGTGACGCTTATGACATGCGCATCGGCAAAAACGAGTGTTGAAAATAGCAATATAACACCCGTAAGTAAAATTGATTTTAGTTTTCTGAAACTGAAGTTCTTCATAATTCCACTTCCTCCTTTTATTTAGTTCCTTTGCTTTTGACAATGTTTTCGTAAGAAAGTTTCTCGCTATTATAAGTATTTTAGCATATGTTCATACATTTGTCCACTAAATTATATATAATTAGGTGATTAAATGTGAACAATGGGCTACATTTGGTTTTTCATGCCATAAACAGGCATGTTTTATTGGCGTTTTATGGCTGTAAAATTATTAATCTAATCATAGGGCGCGTAAAAACTAATACAAAACAGTGGTTCATAATGTGACATTAAAGGCCAGGTTTATTTCCCTACTAAAACACTATCATTAAAAAACGCATCAATATACAAACAGGCGTTATGGCTGTATAAGGCAACAAGTGGAGGTTTTACAGGTTTAATATTTTGTAGAGCGGCTGCTTGCTGCCGCTTACCACGGCTTTAATAAACGGTCTTTGCATGTTTTAACGGCTGCTTGTTGCCTGCTGTTTCACATCTTGCGTTACAACCCCGCGTCAGAGAGGCAGCAAGCAGCCTCTCTACGCGGTTTCGTTATTGTTTAGTTTGTTTTGCTGATTATTTCTTTCCTCAAACAGCTCATACCATTCTTTGCCTTCTTTTCCAAATTCATGCACCAATGGATTGTTTAAGATATATTCTGTCACAAAGAAGTATTCGATTTCCACTCTTATAACCCTGTCATAAAAACCAGTCTGCCATGGTTTTGAGCCTTGCGTCCCGTTTATTCTGTTAATTTGTATTCCTGATTTTGATTTAAACACTCTGATCATATTATGCAGGGTTTTAACTGTTTTTTTGTTTATCCTGATAATCCCGTGCATGTGGTCGGGCATAATTACAAAATCTCCAAGCGTAATGTTTTTAAAGTCTTCCGGCAGGTGTTGCCAATGTTCTCCGGTGGCTATGCCTGCCGGGTTCAAAACCATTCTTTTGTCTTCGACAAAGCCAAATATGTTCTGTTTATTATTTGTACATATTGTGACATAATAATCCCCTTCGGACGAATAATCATAGTCTTTTAGATGTGCCGTTTCGATACGGTATTTGTTTTGAAATAACGCCATAAAAACCCCTCAGTTTTTGTGTTAAATTATTACACCCACAGTAGAGCGGCTGCTTGCTGCCGCTCACCACGGCTTTAATAAACGGCCTTTGCATGTTTCAACGGCTGTTTGCGGCCTGCTGTTTCACATCCTGCGTTACAACCCCGCATCAGAGAGGCAGCAACATTCGACAAGCTCATATTTCAGCAGCCTCTCTATGCGGTTTCGTTATTGTTTTGTTTGTTTTGCTGATTATTTCTTTCCTGTGTGCATCCATCTGCTATCATCGTTTCAATCAATATCCGCAACCCTGTAGTCCGTATAAGCAAAGCGTTACGACTAAAAGTTGCGCCTACATAGCCAAATACTGACCAACCCGCCATAGGCAGGCTGTTCTTGTTTTTTTTGTTTTATACCGGCGGAATATTTATACCCCAGACAAGGCGACCTGCTGCGGTTGGCCGAATAATCCTTCGACATGCTCAGGATTTTATATTCTGCCACTACACGAAAGGTCTTAAAACCTGAATATCATTTCCCCATTATTGCGATTTTTAACGTCTTATGCTGTACATAACCTTCTATATTAACCGCCTTGAATACACATATGTAATATCCGTAGCCGATTTTCTGCCCGGCTAACGTTTTTCCATTCCATGTCAGGGTGCCTGATTCTATCCTGCCCTGAAGCGACCTTACAAGCTCTCCATTTATATTAATTATGTCCACGTTAATCACGCCGATACCAACGCCTGTCCACGCGAAAACCATGCTACCCGCCCTGTGATACGGGTTTGGATATGCCTTTATATCGCCCAGATAATCGCTTCCCTCCACGAGTACCATTACTGTTTTTGCCGCGACCGCCACTGCGCCGGCCATGGTCTTCGAAGTCACCTTTATTTCATAAGCTCCGCTTTTAACTACAACGCCCTGGTCGTTTTTCCCGTCCCACTTTATGTAATCAGTTATGCCCGGCCCGTAATTTATGGTGATATCACTGCCGGTTTTTTTCACTATCATAATATCGTCGGTTTTCAGGACCACCTTGTCGGGCGCCGTAGTGTATTTCCTTATGGTACGCACGAGTTCGCCCGCGCTGTTATATATGGTCAATTCAACATATTCCACCGCTTGAAGCACGGAAATTTCCTTTATCAGCACTATCGTGTGGTCATACGTGTCTCTCTGGGTTATTTTAATGTAATAATTGCCCGATGATACGGGCTGTCCCGCGTCGTTTATTCCGTCCCAGCTGAAAGTAGTTCCTACAGCGCCCACATTATCAGGGGTTGTTATGCCCGGCATGTATATGGAAAGGGGCGTGCCGCCAGGCACCAATGTTGTCGGGTTTGTATCTGTCCCGATCGAGTATATAGGGGCCGTCATGGACTGTGAAACCGGCGAAGACGCGATTGTGCGCACAAGCTCTCCCGCTTCGTTATACACACCAAGTATGAGCATGTAGGGAAACGGAGGAATAGTCGGGGTTATAGTAGGCGTTGCGGAAGAAGTCCATGTTTGGGTAAAAGTCGGGGTAACGGTAGAAGTGAAAGTGGGAGTGGCTGTACATGTGTATGTGAACGTATCAGTGTATGTATTTGTAAAAGTGCTGGTATAAGTCGGCGTGTCAGTCGGCGTATAAGTCGGGCTCGCGGTAAAAGTCGGCGTGTTGGTGGGCGTGTCCGTGCTCGTGTTTACAGGCGTATTAGTGACCGTGGGTGTTATTGTTTTGGTGGCAGTGTACGTAGGCGTATCAGTAAAGGTAGAGGTGGATGTATAGGTTTTCGTTATAGTCGGCGTATTTGTGGCTGTATTTATGCTTGTTTCGGTAACAGTCGGCGTCACGGTCCGCGTGAACGAATTCGTGGGTGTCGCTGTATATGTCGGGGTATAGGTAAAAGTCGAGGTGTATGTGCTGGTAAAAGAATTGGTTGGCGTCGCGGTAAAAGTCGGGGTTGCCGTGAACGTAGGCGTGTATGTTTTTGTGACTGTCGGCGTATTTGAGGATATGGTGTCAGTGGCGGTGAAAGTAGGCGTATAAGTCTTTGTATCCGACATTGTGGGCGTGGCTGTAAATGTAGGTGTGGGAGTGCGCGTGGAAGTGAATGTGGGGGTAAAAGACTGCGTGGGCGTCGCGGTAAATGTGGAAGTTGCGGTGTATGTAGGCGTCGGGCTGTTTGTATTTGTGTACGTGGGCGTCGCGGTCCTCGTGGACGTCGCCGTGTATGTGGGCGTCGGGCTGTTTGTATTTGTGTATGTGGGCGTCGGGGTCCTCGTGGGTGTCGCCGTGTATGTGGGCGTGGGGCTGTTTGTATTTGTGTATGTGGGCGTCGCGGTCCTCGTGGATGTCGGGGTATATGTGGACGTAAACGTGCTTGTATATGTGAATGTTGGCGTCGCGGTCCTCGTAAAAGTTGAGGTGTATGTGGGAGTGTATGTGAACGTGGGAGTGAATGTTTTGGTTACTGTGAATGTCGGCGTGTATGAGGGAGTCCCCCCCAAAGTGGGCGTAACAGTATTGGTCCTGGTCGGAGTGAAAGTGGGGCTCCAGCAAAGCACATCCGCAGCTACCCAGTTGGAGGCGATAGGAGCGGAATTTGCGCTATAAAATATCAGTGCCTGATTTGATATGGTGGAATTGCAGGTATTTGCAGTACCCCACCATGTGAATGAACCTGACTTTAGCGATACAGAGCCTATTGCGCAGTTTACTATACCGCTCCCAATGGTACAATCCGCATTTGAGCCGGGATTTATTATTCCTGCGGGGACTGTATCATAAACCGCCGTATTTGCCTGCGTATTCCTCGGTGCGTAAACCGTGAAGTTATCGTATGAATCCTGCACTCCGGCGCCGTCGCCGGTTTGCTGTCCGACTCCAGGCCTCCAGCCGTCATTGGATATTGCTCCTGTTCCGTTACAGTCCCAGTTGGTGTCTCCGCCAGGGCCTATATTCGGTATAGTCCAATTTAAGTCATATGCTGTCGGTTCCGGGTCTCCGCGCGCCCAGACCTTAGCCTGTATCTGCTGGCCGGTTCCGACGTTGGTCACAAGAATCCTCATCCTGTACCACTTTTTAGCCGAAATCAGTCCTATGCTCGGTGTATTTGTATAAGAACCTGTATCTGCCGCTATAATACTGCCACATCCCAGCGTATTTCCCGTACCGCATTGGGAAATAAATAAAACTGCAGGGTTTACATCTATTGAAGCTGTCACTCCTATGGACCTGCCGTTTGGATCGGCAAGGTTATTTGATCTTATGATTATCTGTGCATCAGCACCGCTGTAAGCCGAGTCCTCGATATAAAAATCAGAAACGATCATGCCCGTACAGAACGCGTCAACGGTATTACCCGCAATCCCATCATTAAGCAATAAAGCCGGATATGTGGTCGCGGCATCGCTCCCTGTAATGTATGAACCGCCTGTAGCACACGGGTCCTTTACTGTCCACGTTCCCGGCCCGGTTGCCTTATAAGGCGAGTACAGCCATCCCGGAGGAGGACCTGTAGCGGAAGTATAAGTGCCGCCCGGGATATTATCAAATGGAGCGAAATCCTTAAGGGCAAATCCGTTAATATCATATGAAAGCACGTAAGTTATCTTACTACCCGCAAGCAGCGAGGCCACACTTTCGGATTTTGATATTGATATTGCGGGAGCGCCGGACGTCACAGGCACAGATGATTGCGTAGTTGTAACTCCGGGCTGGGTCGCTGTTGCGGTGTTTGTATAAACTTTTCCTGAGGTGTATGTGTTCAATCTTAAAAGCATCCAGACCGTTCCTGATGCCATTCCCGGAGCAGCAGCACCCCTGCTCGGGAAGTTCCATACTGCGGTTGCCCCCGGCGCCGTGACTGAACCTCCGGGTATGCTTGTGGGGCCGTATGATACAACTGTAAAATCCCCTCCGCCAGGCACTGGGTCGGTTATTGTAAATGCTCCGGATCCGCCGTAGCTGTAATCTATGGCAAATAATACTTCATCCCCCACTGCCGCTAATGTGCCTTCAAACCTCTTTGTAATACTGTTGCTGGGCGGCGGTGGTAACATGGGAACCGGCACAGCCACATACCCCTGGTCAGGACTTGTGCAGCCGGGCGCAAGACTGGACCAGTCGCTGGCTCCCAGATTGTTGCCTCTTTGCCCGACTACTATATACAGGCTTGTGGGATTGCAAACCGACGAAAAATAATCAGCTGTAGGCATATGAAAATCAAATTGATATGTCTGCGGCAAACCCGCTGCTGCCGCGCAATCCGTACATGTCAGGTTTGTGTATGGATAAGGTTCATTTATCGCGGTTTGAATACGCCCTACTTTCTGTGGATCCGCGAAAGTAACGTCTTTCCTGTCTATGCCGTATCCGTCCACCACAAATACCTGCCCGCCGGCTCCGGCTGTTTCCGGGGTTCCCTGGGTTGAGACCGCCACAGATAGGTATGGAGTATCGTTGTTTGACGCGCACAAATTAATCGTAACCCGCACAAGATCGCCATAGCTCGGATTTGTGGGTACTATACTGACGGACACTATTTTTGAAGCGCCGGCAAATAGTGATGTGTTTATGAACAGCATAATAAAAAATATAAAAACAAAAAATGCTTTTGTATTATATATTTTCTTTAGCCCTATTTTCATTCAGTATCTCCCTAAATTCTTTATAGATAATAACTTAACCGGTTAAACATTATGACAATATAAAAGTCCCAAAGTTTCGCTTTATTTTAATAAGATTATATACGTTTAAATAAAATTAGTCAACAATTGTAATAAGTTGGTTTTGCGATGTGAAACAAACATAAAAACCGGTTCAAAACAGCGAGAAAGAGTCATAAATAGGCATTGAACCTGTCATGTAGTGGCGGCATATCATGCCGCCAAGCAGTTGGCTGTTGATTTTTTGTTTTACAACGGCGACAAACCTACCCGCCATCCGCTATCGGCCGAATTATCCTTCGACATGCTCAGGACTTTATATTTGGCCGCTACATACAATTATAAACAACTATATCACCGCACTATGGCAATCTTCTTTTTCACCGTCTTATTATCCGCCTGTATGATAAACAAATACACCCCGTTTGCCACCTGCCTGCCGCTGGCATTTATGCCGTTCCAAACCATCCTATTAACACCCGCAGTCGTGTCCTGCACTCCCAAATCCCGCGACCATACCTGCCTGCCGTTTATTGTATTTGTATATTACATCAGTCATAGTGGGTCCACAAACGTAAAACTTTTACAATTTTGATATTCTTTAACACCTGATAAACAAGCCTGTGCTGGATGTTAATTCTGCGGGAATATGCCCCGGATAAGTCTCCAATAAGTTTTTCATATGGCGGCGGATTGGTAAAGGGCGATTTTTCTATAATGCGCAGAAGTTCTTCCGCCTTATCTTTCAAACCGGATTGTTTGATCTTTTTGGCGTCTTTTTGAGCCTGTTTGGTATAAACAAGCCGCCAATTTACCACTTGATTTCCTTGGCAAGCTTTTTAACGGGCGTTTTCATCCCTTTTACGATTGAATCCCTCATACCTGGAATTGAAGTTAAGTACAAGGTTTCCTGAATTGCACACCAGTCTTCTTCTGAAATGAGCATGGCATTACTGCGCTTCCCTGTTATTTGGACCGGTTCATGGCTTTTAGATACTGTATCCATAAGCTTATATAACGATGCCCTGGCTTGGCTTGCGGTTAAAGTTGTCATATGTGTCACCTCGTACTTGAAAGCGTACCATAAAGCGTACGTATTGTCAATGCCGCAAATTGTGATCTGTGCGGGTGGATTTTGTATGAAGTATTTTATACGAAATATGATTTGGTCGGTTGATGATTTTTGCTTTACAACGATAAAAGCCCGGGCACAAGTGGTTCGCGGCCGTTTTGTCAGTAATCAGGACCGTTTGCCAGCACAGCTATTTTCAGTTTCTTTTGTACCACGTAGCCGTCGGTGTTCTTCGCGGTGAATATGCAGATGTAATATCCGTGGCTGGTCAATTCATTGCCGGATGTATAACCGTCCCATGTCAGGCTTCCTGCTTCCAGGCGGTTCCGCAAAGACCTTATAAGTTCTCCGTTTATGTTATATATGTTTATGGTCATTTCGCCCAGGCTGCCCGTGCTTACCCACTCAAATGTCATGCTGCCTCCGCCATGGTACGGATTTGGATATGCCTTGATATCCCCCACGTATTTACTATTTCCCTCGGAAAGTATATTGACTGTTTTTGAAACGACGGAAACATTGCCGCTTAAGGTCCTGGATGTCAGCTGCACCTCATAAGTCCCGCTTGTAACAGCCATGCCTTGGCTGTTTTTCCCGTCCCACTTTAAGTATTCAACTGACCCGGGCCCGTAATTTATCATGATGTCACTCCCTGTTTTTTTCACTACTATGACATCGGCTGTTGTGAGCGTCATCACATCGGGCGGGCGGGTGTCTTTCCTTATCGTCCGCACTATCTCGCCAGAGCTGTTATAGATCACCATTTGAACATATTGTTCAACCTGCAGCACCGCAAAATCCTTTATCAGCACCATTACGTGATCATATGTGTCTTTCTGGCTTATCTTTATGTAATAAGGCCCCGGAGTCACTGGCTGGCCCCCGTCGGTCCTTCCGTCCCAGTTAAAAGTAGTGCCTACGCTGCCCAGGGTTTCCGGTATTTCAATGCCCGGCATGTATATGGAAAGAGGCGTGCCGCCCGGTATCAGCGTGGTCGCATGTATATCCCCGCCAATTGAGAATACAGCGCCTGACATGGCGGTCGAGGCCGGCTTAGTCGCGATGGTGCGCACCAGCTCGCCAGCTTCATTATATACCCCGAGTGTTATCAAGTACGGGAAAGGCGGAATGGTCGCGGTTATAGTTGGCGTGGACGATAACGTATATGTCTGGGTAAATGTAGGTGTCTGGGTGCGGGTCGGCGTTGCAGTGGGCGTGTATGTGGATGTAAACGTATCAGTGCTTGTATTGGTGAAAGTACGGGTAAATGTCATGGTATATGTATCCGTAATAGTCGGCGTGACCGTCGCGGTGAATACGTCTGTTTGGGTAACAGTAGGCGTTGCAGTACTCGTTTTGGTATATGTGGGCGTCGCGGTATATGTAGGTGTGCACGTAAAAGTCGAAGTGTATGTGTTGGTAAAAGACGGCGTGGGCGTATCTGTAAAAGTCGGGGTGGCCGTGAAAGTAGGCGTGTATGTTTTTGTGTTTGTCGGGGTGTCTGAAGATATGGTGTTTGTGGGAGTGGACGTGGAAGTATAAGTGGATGTGGCTGTCCTGGTCGGAGTTGCCGTGTATGTGGATGTGGGGGTGGCCGTATCCGTATAAGTGGATGTGCCTGTCCTGGTCGGAGTTGCCGTGTATGTGGATGTAGGGGTGGACGTATCCGTATAAGTGGATGTGGCTGTCCTGGTCGGCGTCGCCGTGTATGTGGGCGTGGGGCTGTTTGTATCCGTGTATGTGGGCGTTGCGGTCCTCGTTGAAGTCGGTGTATAAGTAGGCGTCGCTGTGCTTGTATATGTGAATGTAGGCGTCGCTGTCCTCGTGTAAGTCGGGGTGTATGTTGGAGTGTATGTGAACGTGGGTGTGAAGGTTCTGGTGTATGTAAATGTCGGCGTGTATGTGTTTGTCCCTCCCTTTGTGGGCGTGACAGTAAAGGTCAGGGTCGGCGTGAATGTCGGGCTCCAGCACAGCACGTCTGTGTCAACCCAGTTTGAGGCAATACTCGCAAGCCCGGTAAATCCGATCAAAGCCTGGTTGGAAACCGGGACACATCCGGAAACAGGACCCCACCAGGTATATGATCCCGAAGTCATGGAAACACTGCCAAGGTTCCACCGCACCACAGAGCCGGGCGCCCCGCCGGGCGTACATCCGCCTGAACAACCGCCATAATTCACATTTGCGGGGACTGTATCATAAACATTTGTGGACGCAGGCGTTGTCCTCGCTTCGTAAACGGTAAAATTATCATATGAGTCCTGCACCCCTCCGACATCGCTTGTCTCCTGGTTGACTCCCGGCCTCCAATTATCCGCAGGGTATGTACCTGTGCCGTCGCATAACCAATCATTCGTGCCTATGGAGGTATTATTGTAGTCTATATCCCAGTTCACCGGTTCCGGGTCTCCTTTAGCCCATATTTTCGCGCGGATCCTCTGCCCGCCAGCTATATTGGTCACAAGGACCCTTACCCTGTACCATTTTTTTGCCGAGATCCTGCCGACCTGCGGTGTATCTGTCCATGAGCCCGCGGGACCGGTATTGTTGCCGCAGTACTGCACAGAGCCCCCGCACTGTGATATCATGAAACGATGAGGGAATTCGTCTATGGACGCGATAACGCCCAAGGACCTTCCATTGGCCGGGTCATTATAGCCGTTTGACCTTATTATTATTTCAGCGTCTGCGCCGATATATCCGGTGTCCTGGATATACAGGTCGGAAACTATCATCCCATCGCAAAACCTGTCGGATGAATTTGTCGGATCCCCGTCATCCAACAACAGGCCGGGATAGGTTGCGGACACCGAACTGCCTGTAATGAACCTTCCTCCGGTATTGCACGGGTCCGATATTGTCCACGTGCCGTATTCTCCGCCGCTTGTTGGAAGAAATTTCCAGCCCACGGGCGGGCCTGTGGCGTGGTTATATGTTGAGGCTGTAATGGAATCAAAAGGCTGGAAATTTTTTAATGCATAGCCATTTACATCATAAGATATTATATAAGTAATATTTGTCCCGGATAAGACTGAACTTGCCGCCGCGTTTTTTTGTATTGAGATCGCGGGCATTCCTGCTGTTATTGTGGCTGACGAATCCTGATTTGCGGCGCCCTGCACGCCTGACGCCGTATCTGTGTATGCGGTTCCCGCAACCGGCGTCGCGCCGTTATATTTCAACAGCATCCATACTGTACCGGTCTGGGCTCCGGCCACCCCTCCTCTTGACGGGAATGTCCACGAAAAAGTGCCTGATGTCGCGCCTAATAACGGTGCGCTCACAGTAACCACCCCCGCGCTGTTTGTGGGTCCGTATGATACCAGCGAAAACTGTCCTCCGACAAGTATCGGATCAGTTATGGTAAAAACCCCGTTACCTCCGTAAGAGTAATCAACGGCAAAAAGCACCTGGTCTCCGGTTGCCTGCAGAACCCCTTCAAATCTTTTTGTTATGCTGAAATTTGAGGCGGGTATGCCTATAGGGATCGTTATCATTCCCTGGCATGCGGCATTAAGCGTCGGCCAATCGCTTGTCTGCATGTTTGAATTTCTCTCCCCAACATGTATATAAAGGTTTGTCGGATTGCATGACGTGAAATAATCCGCAGTGGGAATATGCACGGTATATGTCAGGGTCATACTTACACCCGGCGCCGCGCCGCAGTCATTGCAATCATTTGTCCTGATTCCAACGGCGGTATATGTTAATCCAAGCGCCCCGCCGCTTGGGAACGTGACATCTTTGACGTCTATTCCGTTGACATCAACCAGAAAAACCTGTCCGCCTGAACCAGGAGCCTGGAGCGTATTATACGTGGAAACTGCCAAAGCGATGGCAGGCTGCTGATACTCCGAAGCGCATAACTTTACTGTAATCACGGCAAGGTCGCCGTAACCGGGATTTGCGGGAATCATTGTTACAGAAATTATTTTGCCGTCGGCAAATATGGATATTACCGGGAAAAAACTTATTACGCCCGTTATCACTGCTATCCTGAAAAAATCAGCTATTAACCCGAATCTGACCTTCATTATGTATACCTGCTTTTCACTGGACTTTTAGCATCAATAATTGGCATTTAAATAAATATCAGCCTATTTAGAAAAAATACTTTAAATCCTTTTCTAAACTAATAAAATATATGACAAAATAAATACGGAAAGGTTTTGTTGATTTTCGATATATTATATAGGCATAAATTGAATAAGTCAATGAGTTTTGAAAACGGATTTTACGATGTGAAACATTTGCTTTAACCGGTTCAATCCCTATAATTTGATAGCATTATCGAAATTCCAACGGCCAAATACGCAGTTCGATTTTCATTTATAATTATTTTGATGAATTTTTTTGACAATTTAATTTTTGCAGCGACTCGTGAGCGCAGGGCGCGGCCGTTTTGTCAGTAATTAGGACCGTTTGCCAGCACAGCTATTTTCAGCTTCTTTTGTACCACGTAACCGTCGGTGTTCTTCGCATTGAATATACAGATGTAATATCCGTGGCTGGTCAATTCATTGGCGGACGTATAACCGTCCCATGTCAGGCTTCCTGCTTCCAGGCGGTTCCGCAGAGACCTTATAAGTTCCCCGTTTATGTTATATATGTTTATGGTCATTTCGCCCAGACCGCCCGTGCTTACCCACTCAAATGTCAAGCTGCCTCCGCCATGGTATGGATTTGGATATGCCTTGATATCCCCCATATATTTATTTCCATTCGAAAGTATCGAGACTGTTTTGGACACGACAGCAGACTTGCCGCTTAAGGTCTTGGAAGTCAACTGCACCTCATAAACTCCGCTCGTGACAACTATGCCCTGGTTATTTTTCCCGTCCCATTTCAGGTAATCAGCCGGCCCGGGCCCGTAATTTATCGTGATGTCATTCCCTGTTTTTTCCACTATCATGACATCTGCGGCCGTGAGCGTCATCACATCGGGCGGAGGAGTGTTTTTCCTTATCGTCCGCACTATCTCGCCCGAGCTGTTATAGATAACCATTTGAACATATTCTTCAGCCTGCAGCACCGCAAAATCCTTTATCAGCACCGTTACGTGGTCATACGTGTCTTTCTGGCTTATCTTTATGTAATAAGGCCCCGGCGTCACTAGCTGGCCCCCGTCGGTCCTTCCATCCCAATAAAAATTAGTGCCTGCGCTGCCCAGGGTTTCCGGTATTTCAATGCCCGGCATGTATATGGAAAGAGGTGTGTTGCCCGGTATAAGCGTGGTCGCATGTATATCCCCGCCAATTGAGAATACAGCGCCTGACATGGCGCCCGAGGCCGGCTTAGTCGCAATGGTGCGCACCAACTCGCCTGCTTCATTATATACCCCGAGTGTTATCAAGTACGGGAAAGGCGGCATGGTCGGGGTTATAGTCGGCGTGGATGATAACGTAAATGTCTCGGTAAATGTAGGTGTCGGGGTGCGGGTCGGCGTTGCAGTGGGCGTGTATGTGGATGTAAACGTATCAGTGCTTGTATTGGTGAAAGTACTGGTAAATGTCATGGTGTATGTATCAGTAATAGTCGGCGTGACCGTCGCTGTGTATACGGATGTTTGGGTAACAGTAGGCGTTGCAGTGCTCGTTTTGGTATATGTGGGCGTCGCGGTATATGTAGGCGTGCACGTAAAAGTCGAAGTGTATGTGTCGGTAAAAGACGGCGTGGGCGTGTCGGTAAAAGTCGGGGTGGCTGTGAAAGTAGGCGTGTATGTTTTTGTGTTTGTCGGTGTGTCTGAAGATATGGTATTTGTGGGAGTGACCGTATCCGTATAAGTTGATGTAGCTGTCTTTGTCGGAGTTGCCGTGAATGTGGATGTAGGAGTGGCCGTATCAGTATAAGTGGACGTGGCTGTCCTGGTCGGCGTCGCCGTGTATGTGGATGTTGGGGTGGCCGTATCCGTGAATGTGGGCGTATAACTCGGGGTCGGGGTCGCGGTAAATGTGGAGGTCGGCGTACGCGACGGCGTGACTGTGGGTGTGGCGGTAAATGTAAATGTAGGGGTATATGTGGGAGTTGACGTGCGTGTGTAAGTCGGCGTGCTTGTCACCGTATAGGTCGGTGTAAATGTCGGCGTACCGCAATATACATTAAGAACAACCGTGTTTGAATCAGTCTGGGCTCCAACATCATCAGAGTCAAAGGATCCCCTGTTTGTTATTGGTGAGCATGAGTTTACTGTTCCCCACCACGCTATATGCCCGCTATACTCCGTCAATGCTCCCGGGAAATTCCATCTGACCATGGTTCCCGATGCCGGTGATGCCGGCACATGATCCGTGTGATAAGCATCAGCGCCTGTCCCGTCCATCCATGTGATGCCGGTTGGCACAGTATCAAAAAGTCTTGCATTAGTAACGGTGTTTGCGGAAAAAATCCTGTAATTATCATAGTAATCATCGTTGTTCAGCTGCGCCTGTACCCCGGCGTATCCGCAGGCAAGCGGCGCTGTATCCACATAGCTAAGCGGCCATCCGTTTGGTTCAGGCGTCCCTCTCGGCCATGTCTTTGCCTGTATCCTTATCTGGCCGCCGCCTATGTCAGTCACAAGTATTTTAACAACATACCATGTAAGGCTGAGTATAACCGGAGCGGGGGACCCAACCGCAACAACTCCAACGGTTCCAAAAGCAACGCCATTGCAGTATTTTTGCAACCATATCGCATTTGCGGTGTTCCCATCAGGTCCGTCAGGCGATATTCCCACACCGTATGAACATCCGTTTGTGACCACTCCGTCATCCCTGAATAAAACAACTCCGTCATTGAAGTTGGTGGTGCTGGGAAATATATATAGGTCACTTACTATCATACCTGTACAAAATTGACCCGCTGACCCGGGTAATGTGGAATCTTTTACGTAGTGATTGTAACTTGTCCCGCTATGCGCGTGAATAACTTTATTATTCGGGTCAACCGGGTCGGTATCGTTCGTAAATATGCCCGCAGTACCCGCATTATTGTGCCACGTAAAAGCATGGTCAAATGAATCAAATGTTTTCAGCGACAAACCTGATATCTGGAAATCAAACGCGTAAGTCACCGTGTCGCCGAGTGTTGCTGTAGTTACTGATTCCGATTTTATCAGGTTAAATCCCGCACCTATGGTGACTGTCGCGGGATTGCTGGAGCCTGCGGCAGGCGTAAGCAGGATACCACCCGGGTCTTTAGGGGTTAATGTATAAGCTGCGGTGTTGGGTATCTGCTGCCCCACAACCGCGGTAGCTGCTATCCTGCAAAGGAACCAGACCTTTCCCCTTTTTCTTGTTGTGGAATTCCCAAGATTCCATGAAATCGGAGTACCGGCAGCGCCGGTCACGGGAGTGCCGGGATAACTTATCTCAAGCATGGTACAGTTTGGCGGCACAACATCTGTTATGACAAAATTATTGCTGTTAATAACATTATAATCAATGGTAAAAAGCACAAGGTCCCCGGCCTGGGCCGAAGACGCTTCAGCTGTTTTTAAAAGCGTTGCAGACCCAACCGGAAAAGGCACAGTAAAAGGTACCGAATCATATTGGTCATGTAAAACCAAAGTATTCCAATTACCACAGTTATCGCTGTATTCCCTGTCGCCGACTATAATATAATTTGTGGAACCCTCTGTAAGTGTTGTTGGCACGGTTATATTCATCGTCCAAGTATACGCGATAGTCGCATTTGTTGTATTGCTGTTTTCCTGATAACCATCGTTAACACCTCCGGGGCCTGGAATTGGAGGGCCGTTGGTAAGCAGGTCATGTGTTACAAATAACTGACCAGCTGAACCGCATGATTGTGGACTTGCCTGGTTGGAAAACGCTATCAAAAGCTTGTCTGTTGTATTAGCTCCCATATCCATCCTTATAGTCACTGCTACAATCGACCCGGCCGTGGGACTTGCCGGAACAATACTTACTATCTGTAAACCCGAAACCGGCGATGCAAAAACCGGAAACGCAAAAATAAACAATAGCATAATAAACGTAAACAAACCTGACAGATATCTTAGATTCCCCAAACGAAAATTCCGCACTTTTGTACTTCCTTTATTTATAATTATTTTCAATAGTTAAAATTTCATAAAAATTACTTAAACGGTTAAATTATATGACAAAAGAAAAACTCTAAAGTTCCGTTATAATTTATTTAGATTATATATGTTTAATTAGATTTAGTCAACGATTGATAATAAATAAGTTTTATGATGCGAAACGATTTGAAAAACCGTTTAACCGCCGGTTAATAATACCGTTTGTAGCGGCCGGATAAAGAATCCTGAGTATGTAGAAGGAACCTCCCGCCAAACGCGGCTCACTGGCCCACGGGTGGCGGCATGATATGCCGCCACTACATAGAACGACTACAAACTAACAACACGTAGTGGCCGAATATCATTCGGCCAGCCGTTGCTTGCCGGCCCGCGGGTGGCGGCATGATATGCCGCCACTACATAAAACGACTGCAATCTTACAACACGTAGTGGCCGAATATCATTCGGCCAGCCGTCGCTCGCTGGCCCGCAGGTGGCGGCATGATATGCCGCCACTACATAGAACGACTTACAACACGTAGTTGCCGAATATTATTCGGCCAGCCGTGGCTGTCTTAAAATCACTCCGTTAATTTTTTATAGTAAGCTGCCGAATCCCCTCCAACCCCGGCATTTTCAACATCCATCTCCCATTTAAACGGATTATTAACCATATATTCCTTTATCCTAAGGTATGACTTTTCATCCCTTATCACATGATCATAGTAAGACCTTTGCCAATAAATACGTTTTTCATTTTGTTTTTTCATGACTTTTACCAGTTCGCACTTAAAAGATTTAATAATCTTGGACAACTTCCCGTAATTACATATCCTGCCGGTAATTATCTCATTTCCCGGTTTTGCCAGGCTTGTATTGTTTAATTGTATTATTATGTGCAGGTGGTTTGGCATAATTGTCAATTCATCTATATTGGTGTTTTTATAATACTGCGGGATGTTTAATATTATTTGAGAAACTGCGTGACCTGCGGATGTTAATACTGATTTGCCTTCTGATACAGAACTTAAAACTTCAGCCCTGTTTTTTACAACCAAAGTAACAAAATAAAACCCGTCCTGCGAATAATCGTACCACGGCAAGCGGTTCCGCTTGCGCAATAAATCAGCCATGACTCCCTCCAGCCATGTTTTATTTTTCCCTGTTTATATTTAAGACCGTTCCGCGTTTGTGGCGGCATGATATGCCGCCACTACATAAAATGACTGCAAACTTACAACACGTAGTGGCCGAATATTATTCGGCCAGCCGTGGCTCGCTGGCCCGCGGGTGGCGGCATGATATGCCGCCACTACATAAAACGACACACAGCGGCCGAACCTATTTTTTAACCGCGATCTTCCTTGTCAGCGTGTATTTCCCCTTATTTGCTTTTACTTCGATCTTCAATGTGTATAAACCCACACCCACAGGCATGTGCCTGTCGGTCATTCCGTCCCACACATACGGATTATACCCTTTCCTGCCGCCCATCACGCCGGCTGGGATTTCTTTGTTCCAAACAAGCGAACCCGAGAAGCTGTATAGTTTCATGGTCACGGCAGAGTCATCGTCAAGATAGTATTCTATCGTAGTGGGGCCCTGCAGCGGGTTGAAAGGATTGGGAAAATTCCTTACCTTGTTATTGTCGATAATATCCGCAAACTCTATTTCCTTTGTCTGCGTTCCGGCAATGCCCGCAACTGCGGCCGATATGCTGGTTATCGTATTGGATTGCGCTGTTACGGTTATGAACGCGTAACCATATAGATTGGTATTGACGCTTCTGGCGGCCCATGTATTTCCAAGGCCGTCAGATAATATCCCGCTTCCCGTTGTCACGGTAAAGTCCACGGCAGTGTTGGATACCGGGTTTGAGTACTGGTCGCTTATTTTTACGCTTAAGACGGAATTTTCATTTTTCTTCAGTTTTACCCTGTCCGCGGTATACGTGAATGAAGAGGGCGCATCCGCGTATATCACTATATCATATGAGTTCCTGCTGTCCATGATGCCGTTATTCATGTTCAGTGTGCCTATGTATTTCGGGCTTATCCTTATGCCTGTCACGTCATTTGGCGATGATCTTTGATAATTAACCGTAAAGGTGCATACCCCGTCCGTGAACAGCCCGATGGGTTCCTTTACCGGAAGCAGTCCCGGATTCAGTGAATTCCCGCCCGCATCTATGGCCGCTATCTGCACATTATCGCCGAGAAAGCCAAACCCGGGTATCGGCACCCCTGAAGTCGGCGAAAAATGCGAGACTATGACTGTCACGGTAAAATTCCGGCCCGCAACCGCAGACGGGGGCCCTTCGGCCCATATGAAGAAATCGGTCAGTGAGGCGAAAAATGGTTTTGCAGTATCATGCTTGGCCGGGCTGTTTATGTCGGTTGCGGTTATGTCGTATTCACCGGACGAATCCGGGTTTGGAAAAAGGGTTACCGCGAATATGGTGTTTGCCTTGCCGTCAATTGACATGTCAACAGTTGTGGGCGTAACCACCCATCCGCTTGACGTTGTTTCAAGGTCCAAAGTCGGGAACAGGGTATTTATCGTGTTGTTCCATGCGTCAACAGCCAGTACCGTAACAAAAAACGGTGATGTTGTTGTCTGTGTCACGGGCCAGCCCGTAAACCCCGCGCCAACCGTACCCGGAGCCCAGGTCATGCCGTCCATTATGACAAGGGGTTTTTTGTAAATATTCGGCGTAACTGTTTTCAGGGCCGTGCCCGTGGCGCCGCTCGCAAAATCAACGCATGTTATTGTAAGGGGCGCGGCCGCGCCCAATAACTGTATAAAACCGGTCCATCTTTCAGATGTAAATATAACCTGCGTCAGCGTATTGCCGTCTGCCTGTATAAATACATTGCCAACCGAAGCCGTTATTCCGACAGTACCGGTGAAATCGGTCTTTGGCGTTCCATCTATACAATTGGCGGTGATAGTTATCGCTACATTTGCACCCGCATACACGGATGATATCCCGCCGTTCAGTACCACGCTAAAGTCCCTTAAAGGAGGGTCCGCCAGGGCGGCAGCGGCAAACAAAATAATAAGAACAAATACCGATAAAAATTTTTTCATATTTTCTCCTTTAACTTATCTTCATATACTCTTCCGCAGTGGTTATACCCTGCAAAACTTTTAACAACGCGTCTTCTTTTAAGGAGTTCATGCCCGATTTTTTGTTCTCTTCCTTTATCTTCTTGACTCCCTCACCGGAGTTGAACATATCCTTTATCTTTTCCGTTATGGGAAGCAGCTCAAACACCGCTGTCCTGCCCTTATAGCCGGTGCCGGCGCAGGCTGCGCAGCCGTTTCCTTTGTGCAGCATTACCTGCTTGTTTGTGGCCGTACCGCCGAGCATCTTAAGCATGTCCGCGTTCGCCTCATATGACACCCTGCAGCGGTCGCATACTTTCCTGATAAGCCGCTGTGAAAGCGCGGCCATGGTGTTGGAATAAACCACATAGGGTTCAATGCCAAAATTAATTATGGACTGCATGGCCTGGTACGGGTCGTTCGCCCTGATGCCCGCGATGACCAGGTGCCCGCTTGATATCATGTCAAAGATGGCCTCTGCCGTTTCCTTATTGGGTATATCGCCCACTGTGATGACATCGCAGTCCTGATCGGCCAGATAATGAAGCACCTCGCCGTAACTTTTCCTGTTTACCTTGGTCTGGTTTATGCCGGGTATCACGTAATTAGAAGAAGTGTCATCTATGGAAAATATATTCACGTTAGGGTGGTTTAATTCCGACATGGTAGAGTACATGGTCGTGGCCTTGCCGCTGTTTGTGGGTCCGGAAACCAGGATGAGCCCGTAAGGCAGGTGTATGGTTTTCCTGTAAAGGTCCAGCACAGGGTCGTCCATGCCCATGGCGTTCAGCGGTATTATGGTCGAATCCGCCCTGATGATGCGCAGGACTATCTTTTCCCCGAACAAAGTCGGGAAGGTATACACGGCCATATTTATTTCCTTGCCCGCGACCCTTATTTTGAGCTTGGATTCCTGGGGCACGGATTTTTCATTTACGTTCATCTGCGCGAGTTCCTTTATTTTATTCAAAAGGCCCGTGTACAGGGTTTTTGGCGGCGAATCCACTTCATATAAGGCCCCGTCTATCCTGCGCCTTATCCTGCATTTGTCGGGAAAAGGCTCCACGTGTATGTCTGTTGCGTTCGTATCGTATGCCTCGGATATGAGGGCGGTTAAGAACGTGTTCACTGGCGTGTCGGCGGAAACAGATGTCTGTGCCGGCTGCTGCGGCGCGCTGTATGACGTCTGCATGGCTGGCTGCGCTTCGGAAGGCTGATGCTGCTGTTCCTGGGGCGGCACATATGCCGGCGCCTGGTACTGCGGCGTTGACGGCGCCTGATGCTGCTGCGCCTGGGGCGGCACATATGCCGGCGCCTGGTACTGCGGCGTTGACGGTGTCTGATTCTGCTGCTTTGCAGGTTCTTCTTTTTTCGGCGCGCCACCGCCGTAAGGCGAACGCTGTATTTTAAATGCAGTATCTTCCTTTGGTTTGGACCGGCCCATGGGCGCCGCCAATATATCGTCCAGTTCATCGATCCTGGCCCTTGCTATCTCGCCGGTGTCTTCGTCTTTAAACCCGAAATATTTATCTATCAGTTTTTTTATGTCCTCCGGCGCCGCAAGCCTGGTGTCTATCTCGCTCCTGGTGGTGGCCTTCAACTCATCAACCACGAGGAAGTTAAGCGGATCCGACATGGCCACTGTTATCACCCTTCCCTGTTTGCTCACCGGCATTAATTTTTCATTGCGCATTAATGTCTCAGGCAGGCATTTTAACACTTCGGGCCTGACTTCGGGAGCCTCATCCAGGTTTATGAAAGGGACGCCCATCTGGTAGCCGAGAAAAGTCCACAGGATCTCCTTGGATATATACCTCATCTTTATGAGTATTTCACCGATCCTGGTGCCTGTTCTTTTCTGTTCTTCCAGGGCGTCCTTTAGCTGTTCCTTGGTGATAATGCCTTCTTCCAAAAGCATTTCGCCTATAAGCATGTTCTTTACTTTAGCCATGAGTTACCTCTCTTTTTTCTTGAATATATCGAATATGGAGGCTTTCTTTTTCTGGTCACCGGATGCTTCGGCCGGCAGGCCTTCGTCGCCTTTTGATTTTTCTTCCTTATACTGCTGGCCCTGGTTCTGCTTTGAGCCCGATGTTATTTTTTTGGAGAATTCCTCCCCTATATCCTTTTTCATCCTGTCAACTTCGACCCCGGACAGGCCCGAATCCGGCGTGATCTTTATGGTCTGTTCTTTGCCGGTTGTATCGTCTTTTGCCGATACCTTTATTATGCCGTTGGCGTCTATGTCAAACATGACCTCTATCTTAGGCACGCCTTTTTTCGCCGGAGGTATGCCGACCAGGTCAAAAGTACCTATCATTTTATTATCCGCAGCCATGGGTTTTTCGCCCTGGTATACTTCTATGCGGGTAAAAGACTGGTCGTCCTTTGTTGTCGTATATGGCTCGCTCTTGCGCGTGGGTATGGAAGAATTCTTTTCTATGATTTTTGAGAATATGCCGCCTTCGGTCTTTAAACCGAGCGAAAAAGCCGTGACGTCAAGCAACAGTATGTCGCGTATGTCGCCTTTAAGCACGGATGCCTGGTGCGCCGCGCCCGCCGCAACCGCTTCATCGGGGTTTAAGCCCGTGTAAGGTTCTTTCTTGAATATCCTGCGTACCACGCTCCGCACGAGGGGCATTTTCGTCTGGCCGCCGACCAATACAACTTCATCTATCTCGCTTGGTTTTAAACCGGCTGCCACAAGCGCCTTTTCGCACGGGCCTGCGGTCCTCTCGGCTATTTCGGTTGTTATCTGTTCGAGCTGTTCCCTTGTGAGTATTGTCTGGAGATGTTTGGGGCCGTCTTTTGATACGGCTATAAACTGCAGCGATATTTCCACGGAATCAAGCGTTGACAGGTTTATTTTTGCCTTCTCGGCCGCGTCCTTTAACCGCTGAAGCGCCACCCTGTCGTTGCGCAGGTCGATCCCTTCTTTTGAATAAAAGTCTTCTATAAGGTAATCTATGACAGCCTGGTCAAAATCATCCCCGCCCAAATGCGTGTCCCCGGAAGTGGACATGACCTCAAAAATACCCTGGCCGAGCTTGAGTATGGACACGTCAAATGTCCCTCCGCCCAGGTCATATATTACCACCTTCATCTTGTTCTTTGAGTCAAAGCCCGAAGCAAGCGCCGCTGCCGTGGGTTCGTTAATGATACGCACGACTTCCAGGCCTGCTATCTTACCCGCGTCCTTTGTCGCCTGCCTCTGCGAGTCGTTAAAATAAGCGGGCACGGTAATGACCGCTTTTTCTATGGATTCGTTCAGGTAAGCCTCCGCGTCTTTTTTCAGTTTCATGAGCGTCATGGCTGATATCTCGGGGGGCGAATAAACTTTTCCGAGCACACCTACCCTCACGTCCCCGTTATCAGCCGGCTGAAGCGCGTACGGTATGAGCTTTATGTCGTTTGCCACTACCTTGTCCGTATACTTGCGGCCCATGAACCTTTTTATGGAAAAAACCGTATTTTCCGGGTTCATTATCTGCTGCCTTTTTGCGGCGTTCCCGACAAGTATGGTGCCTTCCTTTGTAAAAGCCACGACAGACGGAGTGGTCCTGAAACCCTCGTCGTTAGGTATGATCAAAAGCCTGCCGTCCTCTATGATGCCGACGCAGGAATTGGTGGTTCCCAGGTCTATGCCTATTATCCTGCTGCCCTTTGCCATTTATTTCACTCTCCGGTGCCGGCCATTTGTTTGGCCTTTTCTATTTCCCTGATAAGTTCTCCCAATTTATCGACTGTCCTTATGTAATGCTGGTTTCCCGGTTCGATCTTTACAGCTTCCCTGAAAGCCCTCATGGCTTCCTGGACTTTGTTTGTGGCCGTGTAAAAAACCCCCATATTATAAACCGCTTCAGGCAGCGGGTATGTCGCGAACGCGTGCTGGAACTTGATAAGCGCCTGCTGCTTTTGTGAATCGTATAAAGCTATGCCTTCCTGCAGTATGCCGGCCGCTTCCTCGTATTTTTTTTTGTCGGCGCCCTGGAAAAAGTTGAACGCCACTTCCGCCGGCTTTTCACGCAGCGCGGCGAATATCATGAAGTTGTATATGGTCCTGCGCAACTGGTTCGAAAGTATTTTATGCGCGTCAAGCACTTCAGCCGTCTTTTCATGCGCCCAATCCGGCTTATCCGGATTGTGGTCCGGGTGGTACTTAAAAAGCATGTTTTTAAAAGCATTCTCTATCTCGTCCTGCGTCGCCGCGGGAAAGACCTCTAAAATTTCATAGTAATTCAGTTTTTTTGCCATTCTTTTACTTCCCTTTCATAATTTCAGGTATTTAAAATTTGGTGCCCTTTAATTTCATAAGCTCTATAGCCTCGCCTTCGCGCATCGCGACGGAATCAACACGCTCAAAATTGGCAAGCGCACCAGTGCCGGAAGCTATGTCGGACGTGGCGTAAATATCGGTCGAGTACTGTTTCTTTTCGCCGTACTTTACGGCAAAGTTGATATAATCTATGATGACCCCGTACTTTTCCAGGGTCAGCCTGTCCACGAAGTTCTTTGACACGTTCCCGTTGACCATCACGAAGTTAACGGAAAAATCCTCGACAGCGTAGCCCATTGTCAGCTTTGACTTGACTATCTGCACGAGCTCTTTCCTTATTTCCACCGTGGAAATTATGGCCCTTTTCATGTCATCCTTATGCTTGAAAGGATAACCAAAGGATAAAAGTATGTACTTATCCGTTACCTTAAAGACCGCGCCCTGGTACTCCAGCGCCGTCATGGAAACTTTTTCTATTAGTTTTTCTATGATAACCTTGAGTTCCTCGCTCATTAATTCATAACTGTAGTTCATGAAAGCGGACGTATCTATAAAAATAAAGATGGTCTTGTTTTCATCGGGCCTTGCCGTGGGGGCGTAGCCTTTCATCATCTTGTCGGTCATTTCCTGATATGTCAGCGTCTTATACGCTTTCTTGATGTCGTCCATGTCTTTTAAGCCATCTGCCACAGTTTCAAAAGCGTCCTTGATCCTGACTTTCTGCTTGAGTTCCACTATCATGCGGTTGAAATCGTCGGCTAAAACCCCGACTTCATCGTTTGATCTCACATTGACCTCCACGTCGAGGTTCCCCTCCGCCACCTTTCTCATGCCCGCGACTATTATATTAAAGTTTGTGGAAATATATTTGGCTAGGTACCATGCGCCCAGCCAGCCCACTATAAGTATGACCAGGGCGAGTATTGAAGTATTCAGCACCATGGCATTCTGGCTGTCATATATCCCCCACATGGTATACTTGACAACAAGCTGGGTCGTTCCCGTTGATTTGAGCGCGGGTTCAGGCGCAGCCGCAGGTTTCGCGGCTTTTATTGCCCTGCCTTTTGCCGGCTTTTGGCCTTTTACGGCCTTAACCTGTCCCGCCTTGGCCTTTTCAGCTTCAGTCTTGTCCACTATACGCAGGTTTCCCTTGACCTTGTATGCGTCGTCCAGTTTCTGGTCAAGGATTATTTTCACGGTCTCATTCTTATCAGTGCCTGTTTTGAGGTCCTTGTAATATTTTTTAACAACAGCGTCATTTATCGCCGAGGCGCGGACAATGCCGCTTGAATCTATGATGGCCATGGCGATGACGTTTTTGTCGACCTGCACAAATCCGCTCATGTAATCGCCGTAAACCTTCCAGTTGACCCTTCCGTTCTCTCTGGCCACCGACCACAACGCGCCAAGGTTCTTGGTCACTTTCTTTACGCTATTCGTCATCTGGTCCTTGGCGTTTTTCCAGTTCATGCTCATGTAGTATCCTACTATGGACGCCAGTGTCACGATAAGCAAAGTGAAAATAAGTATGGTTATCTTGTTTTGCAGCGAGAACTTAACCGTGCGCCTGGATGCCATACTTTACCTTCTCCTGAAATAATATATTATTTTGCGGACGACTCTAGGGCATAAAAATTAGACTCGGTGTCCCCGAAGTACATCACACCGTCTTCAGCCACAGGGGAACACTCTATACGGCTGTCATAAACCGTGGACCATTTCTTCTCGCCGGTTTTTATATCAAGCGCGAGCAGTTCTTTTCCCGCGGTAACGTATAAGATCGTGTTTATGACAAGCGGGGTGGACAGTATCCCGTATTCCACCGGATATTTCCACAGGAGCTTCCCCGACGCCATGGAAATAGCGTACACGTTCTTGTCTTTTGACCCGCAGAAGAAGGCTCCGTCCTTTATGACCCCCGACGTTATCCAACCCTCGGCCTGAAAGGCCCACTTAACCGCGCCGTTCAAAGAATTGACGGCGTATATTTTTTTGTCATCCGAACCGAACACGAGCGTGCCTTCGCTTTCAACAGGCGATGAATTAATGCCTTTTGTGGCGGTATACTGCCATGCGACCGTGCCTGAATCCGGATTTAATGTATAAAGATTACTGTCCGAGCAGCCTATGTAAACAAGCCCGTTTGCGATGCAGGGTGATGACACCACCGATACCCCTGTTTTCTTCTCCCACATCACGGCGCCGGTCAGCCTGTTAAGGGCGATTATTTTGCCATCAGCCGAATTCATGTCAAAAACACCGGCTATGACAACCCCTCCTATAACGGCTGGGGAAGAGCCCTGTATCGAGGCCCCCACTTTTTTGGTCCATTTTATCTGGCCGTCTTTTGCGTTTACCGCGTACATGTTCCCACCTTCGGTACCCACATAAAGTATCCCTCCGTAAAGCGCAGGGGTTGATGATATGCCGCCCTGTACCGGGGTCTTCCAGGCCGGCACTCCGCTTGTCTTATCCAGCGCGTAAAGCGTGTTGTCCATGGCGCCTATGTAAATATTTTCCGCGTCCATAACAGGCGACCCCTTAAAACCCGCTATTGCCTTGAATTTCCATTTAAAATCAAGGGGCGGAGTTACATTGTAGCCGCTGTACATGTCATGGCTGGAAACCATGCGGAACATGCTTGAAACATATTTGCCTTTTTCGGCTTTCACAACCGACACTTTTTTTGACGCCTGGACAACCTCATTCTGTTGCACGGCTATTTCCTGTTCAAGTTTTTTAACCTCGGCTGAAGGCGCCTTGCTTGAGGCTTTTTTGGTTTTCAGGTCCTGCTGCATCTTCTGCAGGGTGACACTTTTTTCCTTGACCTGATTCTGCAGGTTTTCCATTTCCTTGATATCCTCGCTGACATTGATGTCTATGCTGGATTCTTCCTCAGGCTGGCCGCCGAAACAACCCGTCAAATTGATAAGGCCGAGCATGGATACGCACATGAATATCGTTAACACCGCTGACTTAATTTTCATTAATAATCCACCATCCGTTCAATAATTTTATATAAAAACACACAATAACAGAGAAAACATAACTTTCCCGTTAACAAAATAATAAAATCTCTGTAATTAAAGGCTGTTTAGTACTATTATATTATCAGAAAAGCATGTTTGTGTCAATTTAAAGAATATGTGGGGGGAAGGTGGCATTGATTTTGATACTGTCCGAAAATCCCTAAAAACCATCGTTGTGGGCCGAATAATATTCGGCCCCTACAAATTATCTGCCTGCATTTGTAGGGGCAGCATATCATGCTGCCCGCCCCTCGCGGGTTTTTCCGACAGTATCCTCTTCATGCCGTCGGGAAACCTCTAAAACCATCGTTGTTGGCCGAATAATATTCGGCCACTACACATATCTGCCTGCATTTGTAGGGGCAGCATATCATGCTGCCCGCCCCTTGCGGGCTTTTCCGGCAGTATCCTCTTAATTCCCCAACAGCTCTTCGATCGCATTTTTATCCGCGTCTTTTAAGATCAAAAATTCAAGTCCGAACGTTTTGATCTCTTCCTTCCCTTTTATCCATTTTATCTCCGCAAAAGTGGTAATATGCTCGGGCCTGCCGTCGACCAACACTTCGAGTCTGATTATATCGCCGGGATTACCCGGCATGGGGCCTTCCGCCTTGATGCCGCCCACGCTTATGTCCGAACTCTCACCCAATATTTTTATTGTCGTGTTCTTTATTTCCTTGGCTTCTTCCTCTCCCATGATCAGCTTATAATTTATCTTAAACTTCATGTCCGCCCTTTTATGCTTTCTTCTCTCAATGTATAGATCACCGTTTAACATGTCATTCCTCCTTGTTTTTTAAAACCTCATTGAACCTTGACGCGCTGTCCGCTATGGCCTGTATCAGGCGTAAACTGTTCCTGACCTTCCCGAACACGCCTTCTATGTTCACGGTAAGCGTTTTAAGTTTTTCGCTGATCTTACCGGACAGTATCTTCAGCAGGTCGTTATCAACCTTGTTTTCTTCGGCCGCGGTGTACACGGACGACAGCATCATTGAAATTTCCGAAAGTGTGCTTACAATATTCATAAATGAATCGCTGGCTTCGTAAACCACGTTGACAGCCTCTTCTATTTTGTTCTGCCCCGAGATTATATTTACCACCTCACGCGCCAGGTCCTCTGTATTTGCGAGAAAAATAGACATTTCCTTGGTGGCCTTCTGCGAGGCTTCGGCCAGGTCCCTTATCTCCTGGGCAACTACCGCAAAACTTTTTCCGGCTTCCCCGGCGCGCGCGGCCTCTATGGCGGCGTTTAAGGAAAGCAGGGTTGTCTTCTTTGCTATCTCCGTTACGGTTGCAACAATACGCTTGGTTTCCTTTGAATTGACCTGCAGCTTTTTGATGACCACGGCGGATTCAACTACTGCTTCCCTTATGCTGCCCATGGCCTGTATTTCAGAACCGGTTTTCCTGCTTCCCATCTTCGCTACGGCCACTATATCTTTGGTCTGTACCGCTATTTTCTTCAGCTCGTCAATCATGGCGTTGAGCGCCATCGTCACGTTATTGATGATAGTCGAGACTTTCTTTATGTTCTCGGCGTTGTCCTGTACCTCTTTTTTGGCGCCCGACATATCGGTTAAAAGCAATTCATTGGCGCTGGTTATTTCGCTCATATGGGTTGTCATTTCAGACATTGAAAGCCGCACCCCGGTTAAAAGCTCATTTTTTTCCTTTCGCATCAGCGTTACTTCGGTAAAAGCGGCCCGGGCGGTTTCATCTATCATTGAATATCCGGTTTCTTTGCCTGAAGCCCCTTTTATGTAATCCTTTGCCTGTTTGATCACGGCCTTTGCCATAAAATCAACAAGATATACGAGTCCGGCGCCGAGGGCCATACCGATGATGATCACAGTGAACAGTATGACAATAAACTGCCGCAAATTTGTCCCGATCGCGGCCACAATAACAAAAGCCGATACTATAACCGACACAAACGGGACCAGGGCAAAAAGTATTATTTCCTTCTCGGAAAGGCTTACATTGAACATTCTTTTCAATTCAAGCTTCATATATCCTCGGATGTTTTTTTGTCGGTATAATTACAGGTATAATTATAGTATACAAGATGGCAAAAGTAAAACTGTTTTTGCCGCCTGGAAATCGCAATAGAGTATGGGTTGCATAAGTTACACAAATAACAAAGACGGGCCTATCGCGGGTTTTGTATCAGGTCTATCGCGTTTTTCGGGTGCCGGACTAAAAGGATCAAGTCTCCTTCTGCGCGCGGATATTTTTGGTTAAAACGGTTTTATTTTTATTGTTCAGCCTTGTATATTTGATACTGTCGCATATGGTCTTTATCATTCTTATCCCAAGCCTGCCCTTTATGCCCTTTTCAACGAGTTTTTCCTTGTCTATGGGGTCATACTCGAGTATATTATACGGTTTGGCGGAATCCGTTATGACGGTGCGTATTTTATCCTCATCCGCAATGATCCTTATGTTTATCGTTCCCGGCCCGCCTTTGTATCCGTGCCTTATTATGTTTTCACAGAACTCATTTACGGCAAGCTCCATGTATGCTATGTCCGCCTCGGAAATCGCGGCGCAGCCCGACCTGATTGACTGCGTATAAAAATTCCTTATTATAAAGAGATTGCTTTGTTCCGCCGGTACTTCTATGGATAATATTTTTTTCATCATTTTCCGTTTTTTACCTGCTGAAGCTTTTCACTGCGGCATCTTCATCTGCATACGCGTCCATCAGGCTGTCAAATTCCATAAGTGTAAAAACTTTCGCGACTTTTTCTATCATGCCCGATAGTTTTAAGTCCCCGTCTTTATCCCTCATTTTCTTCAGGAACGCCACAAACACGCCCCATCCCGCGGAAGATACAAACTCGACGCCGGACAGATCCACCACGAGCTTGTATTTGCCCTCGGCGAACAGTTTCGTTATTTTTTCCTCCACCACCGACACAGTGGACGTGTCTATAAAACCCGACGCCTGCAGCACATATACATCCCCGCTCTTTCTTTCACCCAGAGTAACCGCCATAAAAACCTCCTGAAATTATTCGTTATTTTCTTTTTATCACAAGCAAAGATATGTCATCGCTCTGTTCAGCGTTTTTCACGAATTTTTCAACATCTTTTACTATCGCGTCCGCTATCTCGGCCGCGCTTTGGCCCGACGAGGCTTTTATGACATCCATGAAACGTGCGTCGCCGTACTCGTTTTTTTCCGGGTCCATGGCTTCTGTAATGCCGTCGGTAAAGGCCACAAGCACTTCTCTTTTTCCCAGCGTGAATTTCTCGTTTTTAACCACTTTGTCAAACGTTGGACCCGGATCCGCGCCGATAGGGAACCCTTTGGGGTTATGGGATTCTATCATGCCGTTCCTGCACACGTAAGTGTCATTATGCCCGGCCGATGCCATATCAACCACGCCTGATGCCGCGTCCAGTATGCCGTAAAAAACGGTAATAAACATGCCTTCCCTGAGGTCGGGAAAAAGTATGCGGTTGAGGTTCTGAAGTGTAATATGCGATTCCAGGTCCTCGTCCGACTCCGAATGTATTATGGACCTTGCCATGGTCATGACAAGCGCGGCAGGCACGCCTTTGCCGGATACGTCCGCCACGACAAAACCGAATTTATCATGGCCCAGCGGCATTACGTCATAATAATCGCCGCTTACTTCCTTTGCCGGAGAGTAGTATGTGGCCACCTCAAAACCCTCTATTACCGCAATATCCTTCGGTATAAGCGACAGCTGGATCTCTTTCGCGACTTCAAGCTCACGCTCCATGCGCTGCTGCTTTACCATCATTTCCTGGGCGTTTTTTAAGTCCGTCGACATCATGTTGAATATACTGGCGAGCGCGCCGAGCTCATTTTTGCTTTTAACCACGATCTTATTCCCGAGGTTGCCGGTGCCTATTATCCTGGCTCCTTTTGCCAGGACATTTATGGGTTTTGCTATGCTGGCCCCGAGAAAAAAAGCCGCAAATATGCCCAATGCTATGGCAATTATGGAAATAACCAGCACGTTTATAAAGGCTTTGTTTAAAACGTCCTCTACTATTGAATAAGACATGCCCACGTGCACTGTGCCAAGTTTTAATTTACCTTTTGCTATTACGGGGGCGGAAAAATCCATTATTTTTCCGGCTGTTTTATCATGTATCATGATTATCCGGTATGGGGCCGCTTCTATCTCTTCTGAGTCCCCGGGTTCCGCATATACGGTCCCTATTACCCCAAGATCATTATGCGCCTTGACTTTATTGTCGGCCCCGACCACCTCGGCGTACCTGACGCCCTTGTTATTCATGGCGTCGGATAACAGCCTTGCTGACGCGAGTTCGTCATCGGTCAGGATAAAATCAGCCACATTGTTCGAAAGGTTCCTGGCTATGCTCAAACCCCTGAGCTTTACCTCTGTTGTGAGCGAATTTTTCTGCGAATCAAGCACGAAATAACTTAAGGACCCGATAACCACCACTAAAAGCGCGACTATGAAGAAAGTTATCTCCCATTTGATGCTCGTATATTTTTTTGCCATTATTCCCTGCCCCTGTATTTCACGATTTTTACCTGATGCCCCTTCTTTTTCGACGACGTAAAACTCACTTCATCGGCACTGGTTTCGATAAGATAGTCCCCTATCCTTGACTTAACCGACTCCACAACCACCTTCTCCTCGTTATAATCCTTTAAATAACCCGCGAGCACGGTCTTGCCCTTGTGGCTTAAGGTTATAACGATCTTTTTTAACGATATTTTGGCCTTTATGGCTATCTTAACGTCTTTGAATTTACCCGCATTGGTCCTGATAAGCTTGTCGCAGGCTTCATTTACGGCCATTATTATCTGTTCTTTTTCCTTTTCAAGTATCTTTTCCACGCCCAGGATATTTTCCGGGAATTTTCTTACCAGGAAAAAGTACTTGTCATGCCTCGGGATCTCCATGGAATATTCAACCGAATCTTTTTTCTTCTTCTTTATTTCCATTATATATCCTCCTTGGATGATACTGTCAAAAAAACCTGGCTTTATATTGTTTATCCGTACAAATCGTCATTGCAATAACAATCCTCTGTCGGCATGCTTTGCCGGCTTATTTTATGCCCCTCTTTTGAAGTTCGGTAAGTTCCGCCTGGGCCTTATCGATCGACTTCAAAAGTTTTATGTCGTCGGGGTTTATCTCTATCGCGTCCTTCCATGATTTCACCGCGCCTTTTAGGTCCCCGGCAGTGTACATTTTAAGGCCCGCGTAATACAGTTTTTTAACCTGCTGCGCCTGTTCGTCGGTCAGGGTTCTGCCGCCGCCCGCTTTTCTCATCTGGGCGCTTGTTTTGTTTATGTATGTCCTTATGATCTTATTGCCCGGCTCTATGGACAGCGCCCTGTTGAAAAAGTCCATGGCATCATCATACTGCTTATTGACATATGATTCAACACCCTTCGTGAACAGGTCCCTGGCCCCGCTTTTCATTTCAAGTTTCAGGTTTATCCTGTCTATATAGTCTTTTGCTTCCTTGTACGCCTTATCAAGGGCGTAAACGTTCTTAAAACCCTCAAGAGCGGATATAAGGTCGCTTTTCATGTAGGACTTAAGGGCGCTGTCATAATAAACCGCTATCAGCTTTCTGCCTATGAGTTCCTTAAGTTTTTTCGCGTCGCTGTAATCCTTTGCCCATTCGAGCGCCTTATCAGCCTCATCCATGGCATCCTGGAACTTATTGTCCTTGTAAAGCCGGAATGCGTTGTCAAAATAAGCTTTTGCCTTATCCAGCTCTTTTTTCCTGAATTCCTTCTCCACAAGCTGCTTTACCTGTTCTTTTAACGCGTTCTCCCTCTGGATTTTCTGCTCGTCAAGCGACATGCCGAAATCATATGAGAGCGTAAACCGCGACAGCCCGCCCAGGTACTGGTTCATCCTGTAGGCGTAGTCGAATGTCGCGCCAAACAGCGTGAGTCCCCCGCCGAAATCTATTTCAGAATCGTTATATCCGGCCCGGAGCTTTAGGACATTGAAAAACCCGGCTTCAACTCCGGCCCTTAATACAACTCCCGACTCGGCTCCCTTTGTCGCGTCGAACGCCAGGTTGAATTTTACTTTGTCAAAATACAGTTTCAGCAGCATGCCTGCCGTATAAGACGCTGGTATCTGCTCCTGCGCTGTTTTCAGCGTCATGGCCGGCTGCATCAGGTTGTGGACAACCCCGCCCAGGTTTAAAAAATCAAAAGGCTCATAGAGCACGCCTATGTCCCCGCCGAAACCCGTCGCGTTCAAACCCGTGGTTGACATATTCAGCCCGTTTAAATTAAAACCTATCATGAAAGAATCGCTTAGTTTTTTTGCGTATGAAACCGTGGCTTTGTATTCCTCAAACTGCATCTGGCCGACTTTGACATCGGCCGAATCATAGGTGTCTATACTGCCCGTGAACACCCTGTAAACCCCCAGCCCTATCGACCCAAAATCAAGTATGGGCTGGCCGTAAGTTATGGAATTATACAGCGTGCCTTCATAAAGCTGGTAGTACAGGAATGAAGCCTGCTGCCTTCCCATATTTGCCAGCCCCGCCGGGTTCCAGTAAACCGCGGACGAATCGTCAGCCAAAGCCGTAAACGCGCCCCCCATGGATAAAGCCCTGGACCCGCTGCCGATCGTAAAAATACTGTCAGTGCCATAGTTGCCGGACGCGGCTGATAATGCGGCCGGCAGGAGGATAGCCAGCATGGCCGGTGCTAATAACCGGGAGCTAAAAGACGCCCCGTGTTTTTGCGCGTGTCCCAATTTTGAATTTTGAATTTTGAATTTTGAATTCATCTAATCACCACTATCTTTTTCACCAGCTTTGTTTTCCCTCCTGTAACCTGGTCCTTTACTTCCAGCACGCATAAATACACGCCGGACCTCACCTTGCCGTTCATGTCATTCAACCCGGCCCAGGTATCTTCATTGTGAAGCCCCGCTGCTTTCACGGCGCTGTCCAGGATGAGCCTGACAGGCATGCCGTCGAGAGTCAGTATCCTGGCGGACACTTCCGAACTATTTTTTAAATAAAATTCGATATGCGTCGGTTCTTTATCAGGGTTGAACGGGTTCGGGAAATTATGATACGACTCATTTGTAAGCACAGGCAGCTGCAGGGAAACTACCCCGGACTTCATATTGCCGAAATAATCCCCGGATGCCGCCTGTATAGAAGACGGCTGATCGGTTGCCACAGCTAAACCGCTTTTGAGTTCAAGATAAAAAGGCGCGGCAGCGGCAGGCGCTATATCAACGGAAACCATAAAACCGGTGATAATAAATGGCGCGAGGTTAAACGGCGGGACAGACGCGGAAATGTCCACATAAACGCTGTCCTGCGCCCCGGGCACGACGCTTCCGTATATTATATTACCCGCCGTGTCCGCTATCCTGACAGCGGAAAGCACGGAAGATGCGCTTATTGTATCTCCGCTGCGGTCGCTTACCGTCAGTGTTATACCTGTAACCTGCATATCAACACCGCTTTGATTGGTGAAATTTATTTTCATGGCATGGACATTGGCCTGCCCTTTTACCGCGGATACCGGCATGAGACCCTCGTGCCCGACCGCTATTATATTAAGGCTCGATATTATGGTGGCAAGGCTTGTTTCCATCGGAAAATTGTCGGAATTTACAGCGGTTACCGTCACATATCCCAACGGGTTATTGTTTATGTTCATAAAGGTTGTGCCGCCTATAACCAGTTTAACAGGATTACCGGGAGCGGCGGAAGATGCTATCTTCACCTTTATGTAAGCAGTGTACGTATTTGACGCAGGCACGGGGATCGGTGCTGAAGCCGCTATATACATGGGCGCCTGCGTTGAAAGCGCGGATGCAGTCACCCCTCCGTAGAAATAAGTTCCTGTAAGGTCAGTGAGCTCGACAAAACTGAATACCGAATTCGGCGCAAGCGTGTTGCCTAAGCTGTCATAGGCTGTCATGGAAACGCCGTTGAACATAACCTCCGCCGTGCCCTGCGCGCCGGGATTGAACATGGACAGCCCCATGGCCATGACTTTTGACTGGCCCTTGCCCACCTGCGTCGGCAGCATGCTGTTGTGCCAGACATAAAGGTCGGTCGCGGGCGCGTTAAATATGCCCGCTGTGCCGCTGTCCCACGGCATTGCCGGGGAAACTGTTTTTGTCACCTCATACGCGGAATTTACATCCTTGACCGATACCATGGACGCAGACTGAAGTACGGCTTTGAACACTGAAGCCTGGGCAGTTCCGGGTATGTCTGCAAATACGGTGACATATATGTATGATGAACCCGCAAGTCCGGCAGTTGCCGTCAATATCATGGGCACAAAATTATTTACTGTCGCGGATGCCGTAGAGAGCGTATTTGACGCGCCGTCTATCAGATACAACTGCTGGAAAGCGGAATTAGCGGACATATCGCTGTTTAAAGCGTCTTTCACGCTGATGGTCACGGCTGTGAGCAGGGCATTTGCCGTACCTGCCAAAGCTGTGTTCATCAGCCTGAAAGCAAAAAGCGGGACCCTCGTCTGCCCTTTTGTCACCCCGGCGGGCGCAAGCGGGATAAATGAATCAAGGCTCACGCCCGCGGCTTTGTCCTGTATATTTGCCGCGTTGGACTGCATGGGGAAAATGTATCCTGTTGACGCGGCCGTGCCGACAGGTTGGAAGCTGTTCGCGTCAACGGCATACATATCCGAGACGGAATTCAGAACGACCCTGAAATTATTGCCCGCATAAGCGGACGCGATGTCAACCCTGACTGTTGCGGTGACAGCTCCCGCAGTCGACACTACTATGGGCGACGTAAGGTTCACTGTTATTTTATTGCCGGAAAAAGAAAGCGTTTCGCCATAAACAGCCGTGCCGTCCTGGCTTGTTATCCTGATGCCTTTTATAATGTCCGCAGGCAGGTTGTTTGTACTGTCGTCTATATACAAATAAAGCCGGGTCAGCATGATACTTGCCGTCCTGGTATTTCCCGAGTCGGTCAAAACAAGGTTTAATGCGGGCACATTCAACTGGTCGGTAGATACTACCGCCTGCATCACGCTTGTTGAGCCGACAGTAAGCAGGTTTGCGCTGCGCTGGATTATGGTAGCCGATGAATCCATGGGGAACGCATATGAAGCCTTTGCCGTAAATGTTATCCCGTTATTTACGCTGTTGTAATCACTGCCGGATAAACCGCCCTGGGCAAGGGAAAACTTGAAGCTCTGCGCGGGATTTACGGTGTTCCCTGTTATATCCGCAACACAGGAAATAGTCACTGCGGACGCCGCTGACAGTGTAAGAGGCTGGCTGAATGTGCAATTTAGGAATTGCGACGTTCCCGTGGATGTGACATGGAGGTAAGTATTTGTTCCGTCGGTTATCGTGAATCCCGACAGTGCGGAAGAAGCCGGTTGGGTATTCCCTGATGAATCTTTGACAGTAAGGCTTATGCCTGTCACGAGCGCGGCTGAATATCCTGCCGGGTTCGTGTTCTCAAGCGTCAGCGTCATGACATAAACGCCGGGCTGGCCCGTGGAAACCGCGGGCGGCATCGTGTCCTTAGACGAAACCTGGATCGAATTGGTCTGCCTTTGCATGTTTATATTTTTTGTATTCATGGGGAAAGAATCGCCTGCATCCGCGGAAACAGCCGCTGACGCGGACACGCCGGACGGCGCTGCTATGCTTAAATAAAAGACCGCATTGAACGTGGCCGGAGCCGCGTCAAAATAAATGTAACCTTCGGAATATGACTGCGGCAGTATGGCTATCGGCCACGATGACAGGTCAAGATAAACATTCGCGCCGGCTACGGGCACAGCTGCGGCCCTGGTATTTGCCGAAGCATCCACATAATAAAGCGCGGACAGGAGCGCCTGAGCATTCGAATCAGTTCCGCCCTGGTTCTTTACAGTAACTGTAATACCCGTGACATTTGAGGTAAAAGAACCGATATTCGTAAATTTAAGGTACATGGCCTGGCTGGCTGCCTGGCTTGTCGAGATAACAGGAGGCGCGCTGTCCGCATGAAGGACCTTAATGCCGGGAGTGGAAAAAATAACCGCGTAATTTGAGCGCAGCGGGAACGCGGCCGCTATGGATGATATTTTATCCGCGCTGTTCGTGTCGTAAGCCGTTATGTCCGCCGCCTGTTTCAGGTCAAGCTGCAGGTACAGGGCCGGTGTCAGCGCGGCTATATCCGCGTAAATGGTAACACCTGCAGATGTCCCGGCAGGCAAAGGCAGTGTGGTTGTAAAGGGTATATAGACCTGCGAACCCGAAGCCGGCACAGACGTGTTCGTGCCGTACGTGGTCGCGCCCCCGTTCGTGGCTTTTAACTGCGATATTACCGACGACGGTGTGATGCCCGCGCCGAGACTATCCTCAACTGTTATTGTAATGCCGGTAATTTCTGCCGTTGAATATCCCACCGGGTTGGGATTGGTAAAATTCAGGAATAAAACAGGCACATTTGCCTGTGCTTTATTGACCGTACCAGGCATTAGGCTCCCGCCGGACAGGTTTAAAGCCGTTGTTTCGGTCTGTATGCCTGTGTACGACGACCTCATATCAGGGAAACTGTCGCCTGAATAAACCTGCACATTTAAAATACTGTAACTGTTCGCGTCCCTTGCTATAATGTCGGTATTTTTATTCAGGTCTATTTTAAACCCTGTGGCGAGCGCTGACGGGTTTATGTCCCCTGTCACAAATATTTGTTTTACGGCGCCAGGCTGGATATTTATCGGCGTGGTCAGGCCTATGGATATAAAATCGCTGTTGTCCGGGACAGCGGATATTATCGCGTAAACCGTACCTGCGCCGTCCTTTATATACACGCTGGAAAGCGCGTTCTTTGCTGTCTGCCCTTTATTTAAAGCGTCCTGCACATAAAGCCCGAGCCTTGTTATTGCCATGTTCGCGCCTGAGGCGCCTCCCGGGTTGTGGAAATTCAGCTGGAGCAGGTTTACCCCGGATTGCCCTTTGTTTACCGATGCGGGGATTATGTCGTTATGCGACACTTCGCACCACGGCACGGCCTGCTGTATTATGACAGTCGAGGTTGTCATGGGAAAGCTGTCGCCGTTCATGGGAACTGCCGGAATGACATTGCCGGAGTTCGCGTCGGAAAACTTTACGTCGCTGTTGATCTTGATGTTTATCCTGAACGAGCCCGTCTGCAAAGAATCGACTATGTTGACATAAAGGCTGGCGCTCACGGTCTGCGACACGCTTATGTGTATGGGAACGGAAAACGGCAGGTAAAACGGCGCTGCAACGGACGGCATTGCCGTAAAAAGGCTGTATACAGTCGTATTGTCCTTTATCATTATGCTCTTTAATGCTTTTGTAGGGTCAATGACCGTGTTCGTATCGTCCTCGACCGTTATGGTAATGCCGGTGAGCATTATATCAGCCGTGCCTGTCACGTTCGGGTTGTTAAGGTTCAGTATCTCGGCGAATATGTCGCTTTCACCGGTTGACACGGTGGTCGGTATCACGTCGTTATGCGATATCTGCCCCTGCAAAGGCTTTAACTGCACAATTGTTGCGCCCGACTTCATGGGGAAAGAGTCGGACGCATCCGCCTGCACATTCGCCGTGATCGGCAGCCACTGCACGTCCGCGGTCCGGGACAGGTCAAGCGCAAATATGGATGTGTATGTGTTGTTCGCGATATCGACAAAGACCGAAACCACATCAGACGCCGATGGGCCCACGTTTAGAGCTGATGAAAAAGGCAGGTAAATCGTGCTGCCCGACGACGGTATGGAAGTTGTCGAATAATCCGTGTTGCCTTTGTCGTCTATAAGTGATATTTTTTGCAGTATCGAATACGGAATAATTCCCGCGCCCGACTGGTTCTCCACGGTAATGGTGATCCCATTTATGGAAATTGTGCTTGCCGTGGAATTCGCGAACTGAAAAGTAAAAGGCATGACCCCAGTCTGGCCGTTGGTTACCGTTGCGGGCATGGTGTTCGTATGGATCACTGTTATTTTTGTGCCTGCCTGCAGGTTTATAAGGTTTGACCTCATATCCGGGAACACATCCGGCGCTTTTGCAGTTACAGTGACATACATCCCCTGGTTTGAGTCTATGGCCGCCACATATTGGGCGGCGCTAAGATTAAGCCTGAACTGTGTTTGCGAGGCTGACGATGAAATATCAGCCGAGACAGTCAGTGTCACGTTGCCAGGCGACGCTGACGGCGTCACTACCAGCGGGTTTGTGAAATTACAGTATAAGAACTGCGATGTGCCTATGGATGATATCTGTCCGTAAACATTGGCCGGGTTACCCTGCTGGAATATTGTCAGGCGCGAGAACACGGTATTTGCGCTGATAACCCCGCTTCCGTTCTCGGCCGTGAGAGTTATACCGGTTATCACGACGGAGGAGTTTAGCGAATTGCCCGGGTTCTCGAACGCGATGTCCATCATCTGTATGCCCGGGTCGCCTTTGTTGACCGGCCCTGCGGCGCCGGTTGTGTGCGACACGGTAAGAGTAAGCGCGCGCGCCTGGATATTTGTTATGCCGCTGTTCATAGGGAACGCGTCATTTAACGCGATCGCGGGAATGGCGCTGCCCAGGTTATAATCTTTCGCGGTTATGCTTGCCGCGGTCAGGACGCTGACCCTGAAAAAGTTTTTTGTCGCGGGATTGGCTATGGAGAACCTCACCGTGACAGTCACGGCATTTGCCGCGCCGGTATTTAACAGTATTGGCGAAGCAAGCGCGAGGTCCAGTGTGGCGGCAGTGGTATTAACTGAAACATCAGCGTAAGAAAGCGCGGTATTTCCCAGCGTGTCTATCCTGACGTTATTGATGACGCTGTTTGCAGGTATAGTCGTGCCTGCATTATCCGTGAACCTGAACCTTATATTATTTACAGAAGCCATGCCGCTTGTGTTGTTCAGGAAATACAGGAGCATGGCCCCCGCGTTCGCCTGCCCCGCATTGACAGCCGGGGGCATAATATCCGTGTGCTTTACCTTTACGTCCACGGCCGCGTCCACTATCTGCGCCGCAGTCGTCTTCATGGCAAAGAAATCCCCGCTGTCATTAAGCACGGTCACGGACAGTTTGGTATTGAAATCCACCGCATTCACGTACGATGCCGCATTTAAGTTAAACTTTACATAACTGCCTGTAAGGCTGCCTGCGGAAATGTCCATATAAACTTTTATCGCGGCTGAATTGGACGGCTGTATCACAAGGCTTGGCGCAAAATTAAGGAAAACCTGGCTGCCTGTTGACGGTATGGCGCTGTATGACAGCAGGGTGTTATTTGAAGCGTCAAGCACTGTTATTTTTGACAGTATGGTGCTCGGCGCTATGCCCGTGCCATAGTAGTCTTCCACATTTAACGTTATCCCTTTTATTTCTATGGCTGCATTGCCTGATGAATCCGGATGCGTGAAAACAAAATCCGAGGCATAAACCCAGGTTTGCGCTTTTGCGGCCGAGGCTGGCATTCTATTGGTATGATGCACGCCCGCGTCGGTTATCGGGTTTTGTATCACGGCCGTAGTGCTTGTAAGCGATGTTGCCATGGAAATTGCGATCGTATTTCCAGAACTGCCATCAGTCGCCCAGACATCGGCTGACTTTGACAGGCTCATGTAAAAACTCGCGCTTGTTATGCTCAGTTTAATATCCGCGAGCACGGTCACTTCCTTATATGTATTCGCGGTTATGGTCAGGTTCTGCGCGAACGGAACCCACGCGAGCCCTGAAGAACTGCTGAAAACCGGAGTGCCTGAAAATATTGTCCCCCCGTCCGATATCCTCATGCCCGAGAACATGCTGTTCGCGTTTGCGCCGTCAATTGCCATTGCGGTTATAGTAATTCCCTTTATAACGCAGTCGGCGTAAGTGGTTATCGACTGCGGGTGGGTGAACCTGAGGACAAAAGGCTTTATGTTTGCCTGGCCTTTTGTAACGTTTGCGGGCATAAGCGTGGTATACGAAGCGTTCACGGTATTTGTTGCCTGGGAAATTACTGCGCGCGATGTCGCGAACGGAAAACCGGATCCAGTATACGCTATCACCGTATATCCGGCGGAATTTAAGATGTCCTGACCCTGGGGTATCCTTATGCCTATGTCATATGTATTTATTGTATTCAAAAGGTCCACATAAACGTCCACTGTTTTTGAAACTCCGTTGGGCGGGATCGTCAGCGCCGTGGTTAAAGGCACGTTCGCGGTATTTGAGACCAAGATTGGCGTGAAATTCGCGTATGTAGTTCCCGCGTCCTTTATTGTTATCCTCGCGAGCGAACCGTTCATGGGTATGCCGCCTGCATAGTTAACCGACTGCATATTCACGGACGTTATATTCGTACTCGTGCCTATGGTTGAGTTATAGAACGTCATTTGCGCGGAGTAAACACCTGTTTGCCCCGCATCGGCCTTTGCGGGCATTTTGTCTGTCATAGATACAAGCAAATAACCCGGGTTTGAAATTGTCTGGAAAGCGGTGTTTTGCATGATAGCCGTCGGGAACGGTCCCCCGGAGGAAAACGTAATAAAACTTTTGGCTATTTTGAATTTACATTGATGTCCGTCTGTCGGAGTTACGGCCATATCCACAGTTATATAAATCGAACTTCCGTTAACAACCGGCTGATTTAAAGACGGATTTATCCAGTCTTTTGAAGCTGACTGCGCCAAAGTCCCCACATAAACCGCATTACCCGGATCAAAAACGCCGCCTGCCGGCTGATACCAGGCTTTCACACTGGAAATATCAGCAGGCTGGTCTGCAGTTGAATTATTTTGCACTTCAAGTGAATTAAGTGTATCTGCCGTCCCTAAAATGTCAAACCTGAAAACAAGTTTGTTTGTATCGACAGGGTATAAAGTATTTGCAGCCGTTAGGTTCATCGTAACGCTAGTGACAGCCGGATATATGAAAGGAATGATCAGGATGGTAAAAAATATTATTAACGCGTTTCTTTTAAGCACGTGTTCTCCCTCAGGATAATTTTTATTATGTTCAGGAATTTACGCCCTTGCTTTCTCCGTCCTTATTACCTTTATAAGGAAAAGGCATCTTGTAAACCAGCTCTAACTTATCTTCCATATCATTATAAACCATTCCCCAATATCGCCTTTTGTCGCGTAAATCGGGAATTTTTTGCCTTTGTTCAGGCCTGACAGAACCGTATAGTATTTGCCCGTAGGTTCGCAGCCGCTCTTGATTAAAGCTTCAATTTTTCTATTTTTGATGTTTTCCAAGTAATGCCACTCCGAAAAGTTGAAAAATCAGTTTTTCAATAAAACCGGTTTTATTGATTTTTCTTATATTTACATTTTAAGCGTTTTTAGCGTTTAAGTCAATTCTAAAATTGCAAATTATTTTAAATTAATATAAAATACTGCAACATATTCTACAGTAACACACCACAATACATTAAACTGCATTATATTTGACCAGATGTTATATTTTTTGGTAAATGTATGTACTGTTGGATTTACAGGTTATTAATGCACCCTGAATTTGGCCAACACATTGCAGTAGGTTTTGTAATGTCATATATAGATTATATAGCAGATGTATTTGCAATTGTCAATTATTTTGTAGGGTTGTGATTTGATTATTTCAGGAATAGTTTCTGGGCTATTTCCGTCGTCATATCCAGCACAGGTCCGGGCATGAGTCCCAGGACAAATATGGCTATCATAGTTATCAAAAGCGTAAGCTTGATACCCAGCGGCATTACAACTTTTGGGAGCTCTTTTTTCCTGTCTGTCAGGTACATCTGCCTGAGCACAAGCAGATAATAGTACAATGACACTGTGCTGTTTAAAGCTCCCGCGACTACAAGCCAGACATAACCCCTTTGCATGGCAGCGTAGAACAAAAAGAATTTCCCCACAAATCCCGCGAGCGGCGGTATGCCCGCAAGCGACAATAACGCGAACATGAATATAAGCGCAAGCAAAGGCTCTTTCTGCGCGAGCCCGGCGTAGTCATCCAGTTCTTCCGAGCCTGTTGACTTTGCAAATGCCGCAACCACGGCAAAGGCCGCGATGTTCGTGATGGTATACGCGAGCAGATAGAACATTACCGAGCTGATGCCTATGACAGAGGCGCCCACAAAACCCACGAGTATGTAGCCTGCCTGGGAAATCGTGGAGTACGCAAGCAGCCTTTTTACGTTCTTCTGCGGTATGGCCATCAGGTTCCCTATGGTCATGGTCAAAAACGCTATTATGGAAAGTATCGGAACCCATACATAATCCAGCCTGATGAACATGTACGCGAACAGCCTTAACGCGAATACAAAACCCGCGGCTTTGGATGCCACTGATATGAATGCCGTGACAGGGGTTGGCGCGCCCTGGTAAACGTCGGGCGTCCATACGTGCATGGGCACCATGGAAAGCTTGAAACCCACACCGAGCAATGTCATGATAAGCGCCATGATAAATACCGGATTTATCAGCCCTGTCGAGGCATAATTCATTATGCCGTCCAGATAAGTGGTCCTCGTCACGCCGTATATAAGGCTTAAACCGTATAATAATATCCCCGATGATACGGCGCCCAGGATAATGTATTTGATGCCCGCCTCGAGCGACAGGTCGTCATTCTTATATATGGCGCTTAACGCGTATAAACTGATCGTCGCGAGTTCAAGCCCCACGTACAAAGTAATAAGTTCTTTTGAAGATACCAGGAACATAAGGCCGAGCGTGGAACAGGCCAGGAGTATGTAATACGCGGCAGTGTATTTTTTGCTTACTTTTATTGTATTGACGGACATAAGCCCGGTCAGGAATGCCGCGGCAAGTATGATTATCTTCGAGAACCAGGCAATACCGTCCGCTACAAAGGCGCCGCCAAGCAATATTCCCTTCCTGTTGAAGAACATGACAAACAGCATCATGCCGAACATGAGCGCTGAAAAAACAACACCTATTATTTCTTTTTTATCCTTTATCATAAAATCAAGGAGCAACAAAAGGACTATGATACCGGTGATAAGGAACTCATTGACAAGCAAGGTCATATCCAAATTACATACCCCCTAATTTTAACGCAATCGGCAGTACCGACGAATGAATGACTTTCATCATGTAGAACGGGTACACGCCCACGGCTATGATGAAAAACATGAGCAAGGCAAGCGCGGTTATCTCTATCTTATTGGCGTCCTTTAAATTGTCAAAATGCGGGTCCTTTGGTCCGAAGAAAACTATCTGGACCACGCGCAGCACATAAAAGGCCGTGAATACTATGCCCGTGATCGCTATGATGGCGAGTATGGGGAAAGCCTTAAATGCGCCGAGGAAAACGGTTATCTCGGCTACAAAACCGGAAAACCCCGGAAGGCCGAGCGAACAAAGTCCTGTAAGAACGAAGAACACCGCAAGCACGGGCATGTTTTTGGCGAGCCCGCGCATTTCCGTGATTATCCTCGTATGTGTACGGCCGTATGTCATGCCAACCAGGCCGAAGAAAAGGCCGGTCATGATCCCGTGCGAGAACATCTGGAGCACGGCGCCCGAGAAAGCGATCGAGTTGCCCGACGCGATACCGAGCAATACTATGCCCATGTGCGAGACAGATGAGTACGCCACTATGAATTTTAAATCCCTCTGCGCGACCGCGGCGAGGGAACCGTAAACTATGTTTACCAGCGTGAGTATGGCAATTGTCGGGAACCAGAATTTCGCGCCTTCAGGCAGCAGCCACACCGCGACAACCAGACAGCCGTAAGCGCCGAGCTTCATGAGCACTCCCGCATGGAGCATGGATACTGCAGTTGGAGCGGACGCGTGCCCGTCGGGCGACCATGTATGGAAGGGCCAGAGCGCCGCAAGTATGCCGAAGCCCACGAACAATATCGGGAAGAATATGATCTGGAAATTCCTGTCAAAAGCGACTTTTTCCAGGACGTCAAAATCAAAGGTGTGCATGCCCGACGCGAAATAGATCCCGAGTATGCCCGCGAGTATGAGCGCGCTTCCCACCATGAGGTATAAGGTAAGCTTCATGGCCGAATATTCCTTGGGACCCGTGCCCCATATGCCGATCAAAAGGTACATGGGAAGCACCGCTATCTCGTAGAACAAAAAGAACAGGAACAGATTATAGGTCATGAACACGCCGAAAACCCCGGTGGTTAAAGTAAGGAGAAGTATGAAAAATTCCTTTGGCCTGTTATTCACGTCCCACGACGCGAGTATGCCCGCCGTGATTATGATGCCGGTCAAAAGGACGAGCACGACGTTTATGCCGTTGACGCCCATGAAGTAGTTTATGCCGAGCTGGGCCGCCCATATGTGGTGCTCCACGAACTGCATGCCGCCTTTATTGAAATCATAGGCAAAAAACAGCATCAAAGCGAGGATAAATGATATGACAGAAAATACAAGCGATACGACCTTCACGGCTTTCTGGTTTGTGCCGGGTATGAGGAACATGGATATGACCGCGATCAGGGGCATCATGTATATGATGGTCAGTATGGGTATCTGGTTAAAAACCTGTGCGATTGCAATTCCCATTATGGCCTCCCAAGTAACTTCAGCGCTTCGGGATCATATATCGCGAATGCTATGATGGCTATTATCATGCCTGAAAATATCACAAGCGCGTATGTCTGCACGCTGCCCGTAGTCGTGCGCCTGAGCTTGTTCCCGCCCCACCTGGTCAGGAACGCAACCAGGTTGACCGCGCCGTCGACTACGTTCCTGTCAAACCACTTGAGCGCCTCTGTTATGACAAAGAAAACATTTTTTATGAAAAACATGTAGATCTCGTCTATGTAGTACTTATTCTCAAGCAAAGTGTAAATCGGCCCTGATATTTTCTTTAAGGATTCGGCCTTGATGAATTTGAAGAAGTAAACTATGAAAGCAAGCGCTATGCCGCTTAGGGCCACTATGGAAGACGTAACCGCGATTCCCATATTCATGCTTTCAGCATGGCTCCCCGCGGATTCGGAAAAAAAGATGAACTTTGATATATTGATCTCCTGGCCTGGTATGCCGACCAGGCCCGCGAATATGGAAAATACCGCGAGTATCATCAGCGGTATGGTCATGGTAAGCGGCGACTCGTGCGCGTGCTCCGAGTGATGGCCCTGCTCTCCCAGGAACGTCACTATATAAAGCCTGAACATGTAAAAGGCAGTCATGAAAGCCGTAATTATCGCCGTATAATACAGGAGCGTGTTTCCCGAATCATGAAGCGTGACCAGTATCTCGTCTTTGGACCAGAATCCTGCCAGGGGAAATATACCCGCGATCGCGAGCGTCGCTATCAGCATGGTGATAGATGTTATCGGCATTTTCTTGTGAAGGCCGCCTGTCTGCCAGATATCATTTGTGTGGACAGCGTGTATGACCGAACCCGCACCCAGGAACAACAGCGCCTTAAAGAAAGCATGCGTTGTCAGGTGGAACATGCCCGCGGTATATCCGCCCGCGCCCAGCGCAAGTATCATATAGCCGAGCTGTGACAGCGTGGAGAACGCCAGTATCCTTTTTATGTCCTTTTGCACAAGCGCGATGGTTGCGGCGAATATGGACGTGAATCCGCCGATGTACGCGATGACGTGCATGGCGTCCTGTGACATGGAAAATATCGCATATAATCTCGCCACCATGAATACGCCGGCAGCCACCATGGTTGCCGCGTGTATGAGCGCCGAGACCGGCGTCGGGCCTTCCATGGCATCGGGCAGCCACACATGCAGCGGGAACTGGGCCGACTTTCCCACGGCGCCGCAGAATAAAAGCAGCGCTATTATGGTCATCATGCCCGGCTCTATGGCGCCTGACTGGACAAACGCTATTACTTTTATGAAGTCAAATGTGCCTGCCCTGAAAGTCAAAAGCAGTATGCCGAGAAGGAAACCGAAGTCCCCCACCCTGTTCACGATAAAAGCTTTTTTTGCAGCGTCCGAGGCTTCGGGTTTTGTATACCAGAAACCGATCAAAAGATATGAACACACCCCGACTAATTCCCAGAATATGTAGATCTGCATGAGGTTGTTGGATATGACTATGCCGAGCATGGAAAAGGTGAATAAGGACAGGAAAGAAAAGAACTTTGAAAAACCTTCGTCATCGTGCATGTAACCCATGGAATATATCTGCACAAGCATGCTGACCAGGGTCACCACAAAAAGCATGATGGTGGTCAGCTGGTTTATCATGACGCCCATGTTCAGTTCAAGCGAGCCTATGTACATCCAGGGGATATTAAAAGAATGAAGCCCCGGAGCGATTATCTGCTGGTAAAGCATGTAGCATGATAAGGAGAATGATATAGCAACCGCTGTTATAGACACCAACGCACTGGTCAATCTGTATTTTTTTGTGAACGCAACTATGATAATGAAAGCCAAAATCGGCAAAGCCGCCGTAATAAGCCCTAACATGCTGATCGTGTCCAAAACGTCCTCCATCGATAATTTAATGTTTAAAACTTATCTGTTCCCCGCGATATTAGATCCCGCGGCCTGTTTGTACAGACCCATGATCCAAAGATCCTACAGCGGGCGGACACATAGGTCCGCCCCTACAGGGTTACCACTTCATCAAATTCATCTCATCCGCATTCAATACCTGTCTCTTCCTGTAAATCGCAAGTATTATTGCCAGCCCGAGAACCGACTCTGCCGCCGCCACCGTGATTATGAATATGGTGAACAACTCGCCGTACGCGCCTTCGGGCGTTAGGAACCTGGAAAAAGCCACCATATTGATATTGACCGCGTTGAATATAAGTTCCAAAGACATTAAAATACCTATCGCGTTCCTGCGGGTTATCACGCCGAATATCCCTATGGCAAAGAGTATCGCGCCGAGTATTATATAGTGCGCAAGTGTTATCATTTTTCAGCCTCCTTATCCCTGGAGACTATTGCTATCGCGCCTATCAAGGCGGCAAGGAGCAGCACTGAAACAACTTCAAAAGGTATTACAAAATTTGTAAGAAGCTGCCTGCCTATGAGCGCGGTGTTATCGGTAAGTTCTGTCTGGGCCACGCTCTGGGCTATCCTGGTACCCCAGTCGGTTTTAAGCACGGCAAGTATTATAAGGCACGCGGCAAGAAGCGATGTGATTATCGCCGGGATAACATGTTCATTAACCTGCGGCGCATCCTGTCCTATGACCTGTTTGGTAAGATTGATGACAAATATGGTAAGCACTACAACCGCGCCAATGTATAACAGCACCTGTATGCCGGCGATGAAAAACGAACCCATCATGGCAAATAAAGCCGCGACGCCGAGCAGGGTAACGGCCAAAAATAAGGCGCTGTGGAAAATATTCCGCGATAATACCATAAGCATGGCGGAAAATATGATAACTCCCGCAAACGCGTAAAAAAGTATCAGTTCAACCATTTGCTTCTCCTTGTTCTATTCTTCCGTTTTAAACTTGCTTGTCCACCACGCAACTTTTTTACCCTTCAGCTCATACTTTTCCGCCACAAGGTCCAAAGTCAGGGACGCTTTATTCTCCGTGCCTGTTTCATATTCGTCGGACATTATGATGGCCGCGAAAGCGCAGGATTCCACGCACAAGTTGCAGTATATGCAACTGCCCATATTATATGTATACGATACAGCCTTTGGTTTTGGTTTGCCGTCTTCGCCTATTAATTTCTCACAGTCGATCGAATGGTTTGGACAGGCCCTGATGCATAACATGCATGCCGTGCACCTGTTATTCGTTGTCGCCGGGTCTACGGGCATGACCAGCCTGCCGCGGAAACGCAGGGATATGTCGGGCCGCTGCTCGGGATACTGCAAAGTAATGGGCTTCCTGAAAACATGCTTGAGTGTTACCATAAGCCCTTCCATAAGGCTTATGATGCCTTTAATTATATCCGCTATGTACTTTATCAAGTCAAGCTCCTTAAAATAATTTTAAACTAATTTTATTACAATTGCCGTTATAACCAGGTTCAACAACGCGATCGGGAGCATATATTTCCACGAGAATTCCATGAGATGATCCACCCTGATCCTCGGGAATGTCCACCTGATCCACATCAGTATGGTTACCACAAAATATGTCTTGATAAAGAACCAGACTATCGGCGGCAAGAACGGCCCTTCCCATCCTCCCAGAAAAAGCGTGGCGCCTATTGCTGATGTTAAAAATAAGTTCGTGTATTCCGCAAGATAAAAGAAAGCGAATTTCATGGCCGAGTACTCGGTGTTAAACCCGGCTACAAGCTCGGACTCCGCCTCAGGCAGGTCAAAAGGCGCCCTGTTTATCTCCGCGTTGCCTACTATAAGGAATACTATAAAACCGATTATCTGCGGTATTACAAACCACTTGTAATTGGCCTGCGCAGCCACTATGTCGCTCATCTTCATGGAGCCGGACAACAGCACCACCGACAGGATGACAAGCATCATGGGTATCTCATATGATACTATCTGCGCTGCCGAGCGCAGTCCGCCGATGAGTGAATACTTGTTATTTGAGCCCCAGCCCGCGGCAAGTATGCCGATGACGGTCAACCCGGTTATGGCTATCACATATAATATCCCGATATTTAAATCCGCGGGTATGAGCCCTTTTCCGAACGGCAACACAAGGAATACGGCAAAGGTCGGGACAAATATGATAAGCGGCGCAACCCAGAAGGAAAGCACGTCAATAGCCTTTGGGTTGATGTCTTCCTTAATCATGAGCTTCACAGTGTCCGCAATGGTCTGCAAAAGCCCCAGCGGCCCCACCCTGTTCGGGCCCTTCCTTATCTGCATAAGCGCGGATAATTTCCTGTCATAATATATTATCCAAAGCGCGTTTAAAACCACGACCAAAGCCACAGCCACGCCTATGATGATCTGGAATATAAGGTCAAGCAAGAACGGAGGAGCGCCCCATCCGGCCCAAATGCCGTGCGCCCAGGTATAAAGCTCGCCCAGTGGCTTGCCGCTGTTGTAAAACAATTCCTTGATCAGTTCCATATAGCTCCTTCAATGTTTGTTCTGTGTTCTGTGTTCTGTGTTCTCTGTTCTCTGTTCTGTATTAATAATTCCGAACTCCGAACTCCGAATCCCGAACTCCAAATTATGCGGTCTAACTACCTGTCTATCTCCGGTATTACCAGGTCCAGGCTTCCCATGATCGCTACCACGTCAGCGATCTTCGAGCCTATTGCTATTTCCTTAAGCACGCTCAAATTCGAGAACGACGGGCTCCTGAACTTTATCCTGTACGGCTTGTCGGTTCCGTCGCTTATTATATATACCCCGAACTCCCCCCTGGCGCTTTCCACTTTTGTGTAAACTTCGCCGGGCGCGGGTTTGATTATCTTGGGCACTTTTGCCATGATGTCGCCCGCGGGTATGCCTTCCATGGCCTGCTTTAATATCTTTGTGCTTTCCCTCATCTCGTCCATCCTGACCTTTAACCGGTCCCATGTGTCGCCGTTCTTGCCCGTGCATACTTTGAAGTCAAACTTGTCATATATGGAGTAAGGGGCTGTTTTTCTCAGGTCAATTGCGCAGTCAGACCCCCTGAGCGACGGGCCCGTGACGCCGTAGCTCATGGCCGTTTCTTTGCTTAAAATTCCCACGCCTTTTGTCCTGGCTGTCAGGATTACATTGTTAATTAGTAAGGCTTCATATTCGTCTATTTTGTCATTAAAGTGCCCGATAAATTTCTTAAGAGAATCCATAAAACCCTTTTGAAGGTCGTTCTTAAACCCGCCGAACCTGAAAGCGTTATGCGTCAGCCTTCCGCCTGTCATGCCCTCTATCATATCTATTACCTCTTCCCTCTCGCGGAAAGCGTACATAATGGGGGTCAAAGCGCCGACATCCATGCCGTAAGCCGAGTACCAGAGCAGATGGCTCATGATCCTGTTTAATTCGGCCAGCATGACGCGGATGTATTCAGCGCGTTCCGGTATGGTAATACCCATGAGCTTTTCAACGGCCAGTGCATATGCCCAGTTATAATTGACGGCGGACAAATAATCCAGCCTGTCCGTATACGGCATGATCATTTCATATTTTTTGTTCTCGCACATCTTCTCAACGCTTGAGTGTATGTATCCGACGTCGGCGTAAAGGTCTTTTACCACTTCGCCGTCAAGTTTTAAAATGATGCGCAAAACCCCGTGCGTGGACGGATGCTGCGGCCCCATGTTCAGTATGTATTCGTCGTTTGACAGCTTTTCGAGTTCAAATGGCGCTTTGATCGTCATGTTTTCCGTTTTTTCCTTTTTGTTTGTCTTTTGATCTTTCACAACTTTTTTTGCTTTCATACCGGTTGCCGTTTAATTCAGCCTCAAACCCTGACAACCACAATACTTAGGCAGCGTGTTTGCTTTTTTTCGACCCGGCGGCACCCATCTACTTATAATACCGGCCGGCCGATTCGAAAAAAAGCAAACATGCTGCCTAAGTATAAAACTACTGCGGCCTTATTTTGATTCTACAACCACGGCGGGCGCCCCAGCGAGGCGCCCCTACGCAATCAATAGTTCAAAAAATTATGCCTTTGGCAGCGGCACCATGTCCGCGCATGTAAAATCCTTGCGCAGCGGCGCTTCAATACCGTCCGGCAGGAGCAGCTTGTTCGGGTCCGGATGGTTTATGAACTTCATGCCGAACATCTCGGCGGTTTCCCGTTCGTGCCAGTTGGCAGTTGCAAATATGCCGGTTATGGTCTCTATCTCGGGTTTTACCCTGTCAAGCTTAACTTTTATTACCACGTTATCTTTTGTTTCATATGAGAACAGCCTGTAAACAACTTCGATATTATTGGTTATCGGCAGGTCAACGGCCGTAACAAAACTGAGCTGATTAAAATGCATATCGTCTTTCAGGAACCCGATAACATCCCTGATCTTCTTTGGCGCAACCCAGGCATTAAGCACTCCCAGATCTTCTTTCGATTCAAGCACTTCGTGCCCTGCTTTTAATTTATCCAAAATTTCCGTAAAATTCATTTATACTCCTTAGATAATCTTACACAGCGTTTTGTGCTGTGTTAGATTATCTTATGCCGGCTTTATCGGCTCAGGTTATCTTATGCCGATTTTACAATCCTAAACTTCTGTTTCATGATCTTTTTCTGGAGTTTTATAATGCCGTCAAGCAATGCTTCGGGGCGCGGCGGGCAGCCCGGGATGTATATGTCCACTGGGATTATCTTGTCAGCGCCCTTTATGACCGAATACGAATCATATATGAAAGGCCCGCCAGATATGGCGCAGGCGCCCATGGCTATGACATACTTTGGTTCCGCCATCTGCTCATATAACCTTATTATGACCGGCTCCATTTTTTTCGTCACAGTACCTGCTACTATCATCATGTCTGCCCTTCTCGGCGAGGCGGAAGGCACTTCAAGCCCGAACCTGGCCCAGTCGTATTTTGGCGCGCCCGTTGCCATCATTTCCATGGCGCAGCAGCGCAGGCCGAAAGTCAGGGTCCAGATCGAATTGGAGCGCCCCGCATTGATCGCCCACTCCGCGGTCGTCATGACCAGAGGAAGGCCGGGTATTTTTTTTATGAGGGCTTCATCAACACCGTTCATTAATCCCATTTGAGCTCCCCTTTCTTCCACGCGAAAGCCAGCCCTAAAACGAGTATAAATATGAATATAAGAACCTCGATCAAAGGCATAAGCCCTGACATTCTTTTATATACAACCGCCCAGGGAAGCAGGAACACGGCCTCAACCGCAAATACCACGTACATAAGCGCAAAAACATAAAACCTCATGGAGTAGCGTATCTGCGCACTGCCGATAGGGTCTATGCCGCATTCGTATGTGGTATATTTCCCCTTGCTTGGTTTATAAGGCATGAGGAGGTAGTTAACCACCACACCGCCTATGACAAACACAAAGGCAAATCCCACAAATACTAAAAATGTCCCGTAAGCCATCGTTCCTCCAGGTGTATTTTCATTACAAGCGGGCTTTAATACTCCCGCTCTATGACATAATCCGCCAGGTCGCTTAAAACTTCCTTTACAACCGCGTTCTTAAGTTTCGTTTTATCCAGCGCGGCTTTCGCATCGCCTGAATAACTCAGGGCCATAAGCCCGGCAAGCTCTGTGCCGTCGTATTTGAAAATAAAATCAATTATCTTTTTCGTGTTTTTCCCGTCCGTGTTTTTCTCAAAGAGTTTCTTAATCCGGCTGCATTCATTCTTTGGCGCGCATTTCATGGCAAGTATGAGAGGCAGCGTGGCTTTTCCTTCGCGGATGTCCGTTCCCGCGGATTTTCCTATTTTACTTGTTTTTGACGTAATGTCAAGTAAATCATCTTTTATCTGAAAAGCCATGCCTAAGTGCTCGCCGTAAACTTCAAGGTGTTTTAAGTCGCTGCCCGGGCATCCGGCCGCATGGGCCCCTGATTTAACGCTTGCCTTGATAAGCGAGGCTGTTTTCTTCCTTATTATTTCCAGGCATTCATGCGATGAAATCCCCGCGTTATGTTTATAAAAGACTTCTTCTATCTCGCCTTCGCAAACATCCTTGACGGCCCCGGCAAACATACCGAGCAGTCCAAAGTCCCTGTTCTTCAGCATGGCCTCCATAGCGCCCGAAAAAAGATAGTCCCCGGTCAAAACCGACAGCGTCTCGCCGATCTTCTTATTAAGAGCCGTATTTCCGCGCCTATGCCCGGCGCCGTCCACAATATCGTCATGTATCAATGTGGCGTGGTGAAGTATTTCCAGGGAAGCCGCAATATTTAAGAGCCCCGTATTGACCCGAGCCCCGCAGGCCTCGGCAGTAAGAAGAACAAGCAGCCCGCGCAACCTCTTGCCTGAGGTCAGCGGTATATTTTTAAAAATACTCCGGATACTTTTGCTTTTAGTGTCATGTATCAGGGCGATCTGCCTGTTTATGGCATTTACCCTGCTCTGTATCGCCTTGTCTTCAAGCATATTTTAGCCTTTGGTTTTATTTAATTAAATGAACAACACACTATAACAAAATATTTTATTATCTTATACAAAAAAAAACAAATGTCAAGCATTTTCGTAGGATTTAGGCGTGAATTAAAACTTAATATTAATTTTATCCTTATTCCGCCCTTTTCTCCACGCTATCCGCGGGTTTATCCGGTGTCCTTACGGCATCTTCACCTGCTTTTTCATTTGTTTTTATCTGCCTTAACAGGTCGTCAAATGCCGTTACTTTTATTTTTTCTTTTATCGTCTCGCCCATCGGCCTTAAGGCAAAAGATATCCTGCCGCGGGAGCCGGCAAAGACCAGAAGTTCCGCTTCCTCGGGGGTTATTGCGAGCGTTATGGTATTGTATTTTTTCGCCGCGTCGCTGCCCGCGAATTCCGTGCCTACGGCCACAACCTGGGCCGATTGCAGGAAGATTGCCGTGACATTATGCACCAATTTTCCCTCGCCCTGCGCGTATGTCAAAAACGCGTCGACATTGTCGCCCGGTTTGATCATGTAACCAACGCTTGATTCCTCATCCACGCTGACGGCAACGGCCCGCAGGCCCGTGGGAACCGCGGCTGATAATTCGCCGGCTTTTTCGCTTACCTTGTTCAAAAGTATGGGCTCGCCTTCTATGAAGGGTACCATGGTCATACGGCCCTTTAATTTTTTAAAATCCTTTACATGCGCGGAGGTGACAAATTTTGCCGGTATCTGCGCCTCCCTGACCATATCCTCATTGATCTGGGTTTTCGGCGTTATGTACTTCGCCGCCACGAGGACCTTAACAGGTTCCATGGATTTCATCAGAGCCGCTTCTTTTAGGGTGATAAAAGCATAACCCGTAATTGCAGCCAGAAGCCCGCATACAAGCGCCAGCAATAAGAGCCTGTTTTCCATTTTCATGGTTTTAAACTTTTCAAACAGTTTGTTCATAGTGCCTCCGTTTATATATACGTTATCAAAAACCTGCGTGCGGGTGACCCGGCGGGCTGGCCTGCCGCTACTTCACCCTCTCCCTGACCCTCTCCCATAAAGGGAGAGGGAGTCCTGTTGGTGACCTACAAGAACCACGCCCCTCCACCGGCTGAAGTCAATGGATTTGCCGGAATTAAATTCCCGCCAAACTATCGCTGTCCCATCACCATTACCCATTTTTCATTATTGTCCGATGGATAAATATTCAGCATATATCCCCTGCCTTTCTTTTCTATCAGGAACATGTCCGTATCCGCGGCCGTATACTGCCTTTGTATTGTCCACTTGTTTTTCGGCAGATAATCCTCGTAATATGCTTTCATGGAATACATGTCCGCGCCCTCATTTTTGTAAAAATTAGCGAAACCAATAACGTTATTCCCCGATAAAATTTCAATGCTCAGGACTTTTTCAAGGCCGGGATAATGCCTTATACGGTCATCAAAGCCCGGCTTACTATGGACCCCGTTTGTTTTGCCTGCTTTTGCGGTTACAATTCTAGTATTACGGCCGAACTCACCGGCCGTTATTATGGACATATCTCCGCCGGGCAGTTTGTAACACAGGTAGTACCAGTTGTCCGGGCTTTCAGCCATGCCCATGTTTATCAGGAAGGCGCCCAGACGCGCCAATTCTTTTCCATTTATAAGTTCATAACCGTGTTTCTGCGCGTCATCGGCATAATACCGCATGATCTCATCGGCGCTTTTTCCCGTTGTATATGACTCTATCTTTACAGGTTCCCCGTTTATCCTGGCTGATAATATTCCCTGCTTTGCGGCTGTCATGTCAGGCGCGAATAAACCTGATGAAACACTTTTTAGATCAAATACGGCGCCGTTTGAGAACACGGACAAAATAACAAAGACCGCCGCGAATAATAGAGCCTTTGGTGAGCGGCAGCGAGCAGCCGCTCTACTGTGAATATTTATTGAACCCATTATATGCCGCCATTTGTTACGTTGCCCCATACTTCCTTGGCTTTTTCCGCTATCTTAAACTTCAGGCATGAGCCTGCCGCGGTAGACAACGTTGTTTTTAAGGTTAATGTATCTTTATTCATTATGACCGCGAACAGCCTTGTCAGTTTTTCGTCATATGAAAGATCAATGGTTATGCCCGACACATTCTCAAGCAGGCCCATCTTGTCCATTCCTTTATCCGTGCCGCCCAGCCTGGCATGGGGCTCGTAAGTTATTTTCTCCCGATCCAAGCCTATCTTGCCCGCGTATTCCTTTATAAACTCCTCAGTTTTGTCCCTGTCTTTTTCTTCAGCGTCCGCGGTGAGATACCGCATGACCTCGCGCTCCACCATGGCAAGCTCTATGCGCCTTATCATGAGGATGGACATCTGGCATAACCCGGCCAGCAGAAGGATGAATATGGGCAACATTATCACAAATTCCGTCATTGCCTGCGCCCGGTTATCTTTTATTATTTTCATTTCATCCTCAATGCAGCAATATTCCGCTGTTCAGTATGTCAATCGAGCTGTTCAAATATTCCCCCATTTTGCCGATATTCCCGCTGCTTTGCGCCTGTTCCGCGGCCCGGCCTATGGAATCCGTAAGACCCTGTGTATCTCCGATCTTTGGGAATTCTATGTGTTCCAGTTTTGGCTCGTAATTTGCCCCGTCCAGTTCAAATATTCCAAGTTTTCCCCCGGATATGCGCACAAAAGAAAAACCCGCCAAAAAAGCCGGTTTAATCTGTTCCCCGTTTTTATTTTTAAAGAACTTCGCGCCTGTAACAGGATTTAACCGGTCGCCGCCTTTTATAGAAACCACAAGCATGGAATGTTCCCTTGAGCTTTCAACTATGTCGAGGGGGACAAAGCCTTTTTCATCCCCCGGTTCCCTTTTTAGGAACTTTGTCCCGTGTATGGGGTCATTTTTTGTCATTATCTGGTCTTTCCAGCCGGCCCTATTTTTAATATTGGGATTATATTGCACGCTGTTTTTATCCACGTACACTTTTTCACCGGTCTTTCCGTTCGTATAATAGTATATATCATTATTGCTGTCGCTGCTGTTTCCATTTTCATCGTTGCTTTCGTTTTGTGAGTCCGCAATGTCGCTTACATACCGTCTTTTTACATTAAAAGAAGGCAGCCATTTGCCCCGGTCAAAATCCGCCAGGTTGCATAGCGGCAGTGAAAAGACCTTGTTATCGGAGCCATTCAAAACAACTGCGGCGGCGCATAATAACGGCATGGGTTTTATCCCGCTTTTTTCCATGTCCCCTGTTCCCGCTATCAAATCCTGCGCCTTCTGCACAAACTTAATAGCATCGATTCCCGCTTCTCCAACCCCTGTTAAGGCCGCTATTAAACCCGCGACGCCTGTTATCGCAAGCACCTTATTTGACAGAGAGAGTATGTTCATGCCGCGCGCGTACCACATCCCGCCTTCCATGGCGCCGGAATCCGCTATGTTCTGAATATGGGTTTTTTCATACATCAGGTTCCCTATTTCAACCGCAGCAATGACAAAAATGAAAATTATGAAAATTACCGCTATTGATATAACCAGCACCTGCCCCTTTTTACCTTTTATCAGCCTTCTCATTGCACCCTCATTATCGACGATGATCTCAGCGTGTAATACGGCAGCCCCATATATGCCGCGGCTGTCCTCGCGTTTAATATATCCAAATCATTTTTATTCTGGAACATCCCGAATATTTTATTAACAAAAGGGATTTTCAGCGGCATATTATAGGTGACGGTGACCTTTATGTAGTCCCCTTTTGCCTTTTCAAATTCCTCCTTTTCAATAGTTAGTTCATCTCCCTGAATATAAGAAGCCGCAGCGTCTTTGGCCGTATCCAATAGCCCGTCCAGGGCATTGGAAAACAAGTTACTGTCATACTTGTCCGCTGTTGCCTGAATTATCCGCATTATAATCTGGGCCTTTTGTGCGGTATTATTCCTTATTTCCCCTTCCGCATATACCGATGCCACGCGCGCGGTCATGTATGCCGTGTATTTGAGCATCATTGCATTTATGTAGATAAGCCCGAGCTGTATCAGCCCGAGCGATGTAATGATAAAAACCGGCAGTATTACCGCAAACTCCGCCGCGCTCTGCCCTTTTTGCGAGCTTAATTTTCTCACATTGCCGCCTTTTTTTTAAATGGATGCGGAGCGGCCGTGTTATGGGTGTGTATAAGGGGACAGGCCGCTCCGCGGGGAAAGGTATCTCTTTTATATGGCCCTACATGCCGTCATTTACTTCTCCCACTTTATCCGACGCCTTGTTAAAACCCGCCTTTACCTTGCCTCCGAACATTTTTACAGCGCCTAAAACAAGGATGGCGATCAGCGCTATGATGAGTATGTACTCGGTCATGCCCTGCCCTTTCTTTCCCTTCAACAACTTTTTCATGTAACCCCTCCTTTTAAGGTATTGGAACAGTATAGACTGCGGTTATATTCGAGTAATATCCGCAGATAACTCTTGAAAATATCCTTATGCCCGCAATACAGGTTATGGCAACAAGACAGAGGATGAGTACATATTCGGTAAGCGCCTGGCCCCTGCGGCTGCCTGACAGTTTTTTCATAAGTACCCGCCTGTTTTATTTAAGTTTCCGGGCGCCGCCCGCATGAAATGAACATGCGGATAAAAAAACGGCTAATTATGCAAAAATACGCATAAAAATAACATGCTGCCGGAATAAATGATTAGCCCGTAATTGCCCTCTATATTTTACGGACGTATGATATTAAAAATCCTGGGATTTGTCAAGAGTGTTTTTTTTGCAGAGTGTTTTTTTTGCAGGTTGGGTTCAAATCATTATTTCACAAAATCACCGGGCCTTCATGGCCCGGTGATTTTTAGCAAGACAGGAGCAAAACTTTGCCCGGGATTTTATTGGGCGGTCTGGTTCCTGTTTTCTTTATCCGGATTTTTTTTAATGTCGGGGGTTGCCTTTTTATCATCTGTAACCGGTTTTGGCCCCGGATTATTCTTAATTCCCTGTTTTGGCGCGCCTTGCTTTTTCATCGCGCCCTTTTTGCCTGGCTGTTTATTTGCCGGTTTATTGGCCGCTGCCGCATTCACCGCGTTTTGCCCGGGCATTTGCATGTTAGCAGGATTTATTGCTCCGGGTTTTCCTTTTTTATTCTGTCCTGCCGCTTTGCTCCCTTTCATTTGGCCATTTTGGGATGGAGCTATAACTGCCTGGGTGTTAACTGCGGGCGTATTCGCGGTATTTGCCCGGGGCTGCTGGATTTTTCCCTGATTTACCGGTACGCCGTTATTCTTATTTTGCGGGGGAATTCCCTGCGCTGTTTTATTGCCAGACTGCGGCGCCTGGGCGCCGAATGTTTTTCCAAAATTCTTGGGGGCCGCGTCGTTCCTGTTGAATTGCCTTGATATGACCTGCCTGCCTGCGGAATGTTCTTCCACGGCCATCATATCCACGCCTGCGCGCGCCCTGTCGTCCATCTGCGGGTTGAATGCCTGCGGCGCCTGGGAGCCGCGCACGCTGAAATCGAAAGACCCGTACACACCGCCGCCTGAGACGTATGATGTCCACATGCCGTTCCTGAAGCCCGCGTTATAATTGCCCGTCATCATCAGTGTTCCGTCGGGATAATAATTCCTGTATATGCCTTCGCGTATGCCGCCCCTGTAGTACGCTTCGGTAAAAAGGACACCGGAGTCATAATAAACCCTGACAGGCCCGGTTATGACAACGCCTTCCTTTATTACGGTCCCGTCGTCATTAAATATCCAGGTTGCCACGGGCTCGTCAGCGTTGTAAAAGACATACCGGTTGTCATATATCCTCATAACATAGAAATCAGGCGCGCTTTGGGAGTAAGTATAAACATCCGGTTTATCAACATAAACCGTGCATGATGCAAATAAAACAACGCTTAAAACAGCAATAAACAAAATTATCATTTTTTTCATATGCGCTCCTGACAGGTTTTAACCTTATTTCTATTTATAATAATAACCCTTTCCGTTCTTTCAGGCAAGAGTTAAATTTGCTTAATAAGGCCGGTTGTTATGCGGATAATATCGGCACTTGTAGCGGCGGAATATCGTTCCGCCGCCCGTGATCCGGCAGAACCGGCGGATGGCCGGATTACATTCGGCCGCTGCATGGAGCTTTGTTTTATAAAAAAGACCGGGCGGGATTGCACTGTAATCCCGCCCGGACTTAAGTCCCGACTGCTATTTATATTTATCTTTTGCCGTGGTGATCATTGGCCGCTTCAGCCGCCTGCTTTAATTCGTTATTGGCCTGATCGAGCAGTTCCTTTGCTTTTTGCGCGTGTCCGTCCATGTCAAATTCATTCTTATCCTGGGCAATTTTTATTTTTTCAAAAGCCTGGCGGACTAATTTCTGTGCCGCGGCTATGTTGGGGTGTCTTTTTGAGCTGACATTGCGGCTCGGGGATGCATAGGATAAGGCTGCTGACAGTATCAGTAAAAACGCAATAAATAGCACAAATGATGTCTTTTTCATTTTTCACCTCGGTTTTTTTTGATTTCTAATTTACCCCGGACATTAAATGCCGTCCGGGAACGCTTCGCGCATACCCGCTTCTTTACCCTGCTTTTAAGGCTTATATCCCTCCTTCCTGAAAAAAAAGATTTTTACCTTCCGGGTCCGCCGCCTTGGGCGTCCGTGCGGCAGTTCCCGAAGATGTGCCTGCTGCGTCAGGCTGTGTTGCCGATATTGCCGTCCATGCATTGTCCGCCGCTATTAAGCGTCCCGTGATAACCATAGCCGTGCAGGCCGTCCTTTTCCTTATGTTTTTCAGCGGCCGCGCAGGCTCCGATAAAAAACATGCTTAAAGCAGCCAGCAATATCAATAATTTTCCGGACATACTACTTTTTTACCCCGTTTAACGCGTCTTCCCTGCCTATCATCTTATAATACACCGCGATCTCATCTACAATATCATCTTCCTGCTGTTTGAACTTATCCTGCAGTTTTTGGCCGGCCATATTTGCCATGCTTTTCAGGGCAATTTTGCTGAAGGCTATATAGGATTTCACGGCTTTTACAGAATCTTCATCGCCTATGGACGCTATCATCTCATGGCTTGTTTTTGAAAGGGTTTCATCCTCGCTGTACATAAGCCTGACCAAAGCCGGCAGAATCTCCCTCCCGGTATTTGAGTCCTTGTTTAAGAACATATAAAGCTCAAAAAGCGTATTTATGGAATTTCTGCTTATATTCTTATCCTTGCTGTGCATGTCGACTATAACCTGCAGTATGGCGATCCTCGGGTTTATCATGGAAGCCGCGTTGTAGATCTCGGCGTATCTGTCTGAATTGTCATTGACGGAGCGCATTGCGTCAAACATCTCAGGCAGGGCGGTCCGGGCTTTTTGGGACATCAAGCCTATTATTTTCGCGGCCGTTAATTTTACGTTCCAGTCGGGGTCCTTCAGGAATTTTACAAGCGGCGCCAGTTCAAGTTCGGACGGCTTAAACCTTGATGTGAAAGCCTTGACTTCCCTGAATATCACGGCGGAACTATTTGCCCTGGCTGACTCTATAAGCGGCGCCACCACATACGCGCCCGCGTTAAATTCCGTCAAAGCGGCGAATATTTTTGCCCGTACAACGGGGTCTTTTTCGTCAGACAGCGTATAGGCAAGGTATGTCATTACCTGTCTTTTTGATTCGTCAGTCAAACCGCCAAACACAGCGGCTGATTTTGCCTTTACATCTTCGTCAGACGAGTAAAGTTCCTCAGGAATGATTTTCTCAATTTTATGAAATTCCCAGTATTGTGTGTCGATGGGTTGCTTTACAGTGGCGCAGGACAACAGCAGTGATGCGGCAGCAATAAGGAATAGAACATGTTTTTTCATGCAATCCTCCTGTAAAAAATATTTAAGGCATTTTCCATGTTTATTTGACAGCTTCAATATTTATGGTTTTAGCCGACGCATTCAGCTGCGGTCCGCCCTTGACAAGAGTTTTAAACTGCAGTTCCTTTGAACCCGAAAGTTTTGAGGCTGATTTATTCATATCCTGGAAGTAAATACTGCTGTTTTGTATCAGCACGGACCCACCCGGCGCTTTAATGTCAATCTTGGCGTCCGCGAAAAACCTCATGGTTTTCGCCAGTTTAAGTATAACATCGCCGTTCGCGGCATTAATAACAATATTTTTTATTTCATGCGCATACAAAGGCTTGAACTCTATATTGCCTTTTCCTGAATTTAAGTATATGGAGCCGCACTGGGCGTCGGAATAATAATCTATGTTTCCCTCTCCTGCAGTTATGGTAACTGACCGCTCTCTTCCTGCCGCAAAAACGACATTAATGCCCGCATTTAATTCGGAAAATGCGCCGCGGGCGGTCGCCATGTAAATTAGGGTTCCGTCCGTATTGATGAAATCTTCATAGTCGGACCATGGCGGCGCGAATCCGGCGGCCTTAAACTCAATTGAGCCGTCCTTATTTGGACGGTCCCCGACAGTGATGTCGGCCCTGCTGCCGATTATTTCGGCGCCCGGGTAATATCCGATCGCGTATTTTCTGTGCCTGTTGAAAGGCGTTGCGTTCAAAAACACAAACGCGGTAACAGCCAGTAATAAAAGCGAGGCAATATACGCAAGGGCCTTATTTTTGACCTTAATATGATCGAGTATGCTTCCAGTCTCATCCGTCTTGATCACAAAAGTATGGAGTGTCTCCGCCGTTAAAACAGTTATGCCGGCCGCCCAAAAAACGTCCGAAGCAAAATGCCCGCCCTGTGCCATGCGCCCTATCCCCATGGCAGTGCCGTATAAGACCGAACCGGACAGCACGGCATATGACGCACGCTTATTTTTTTTCCTGAGTATAAGATAAACGGCATAAAAAAAGAACCCCATGGTGCAGTGTCCGCAGGGAAAAGAAAAGCCCCTGCCCGGGTTCCCCGGCTCAAACGGCTGCTTAAAATCCATCCCGCCGTTGAATTCCTTCACATCCCTCGGCCTTGGCCTGCCGGCGTAATTTTTCAGGATCACGTTGGTCACAAGCCCCGGACCTATGAACATGGTCAATATGATAAGCAGCGCCGCTTTCCTGTGTTTTTTCATCCCCTCATAAACAAATCCCATGGTAAATACCACGACCGCGGCCGCGGCCAGGATTATGGCCGGATATGTCCCGTATTTATAGAGCCATATGACAAAGGCATTATCCGCGTATTTCCAGGCATTGCGTGGAAAATCAAAAAATAATTTTTGCACCGCAATATCCAGGTTGAAAACCCTGAATACCACGGTTAATAAAGCCAAAACAACTATATAGACCGTTATTTTTTTGAGTTGTTTATTCATATGCCTCCCGTTTCCGCCCGGAAACGCTAAACAAAAACCGCGTCTATGGGTTTTTTCAGCTTATGGATGACGGATTCCACTTCGTAATTTTCGGTTATCTTGATCTCTGCTTTTTCAGACAATACCCTGACGCCGTGCCATACGTTCTTTGCGACGCATACCGGCTTATCCAGCAAAAACGCTTCTATCTTGTCCGGGCTTCCCTGCTCCGCCACAAGGATAACAGTGGCGCCAGACACCGGTTCAAAAGTTTCCATGGATCCAGGGTGCCTCTCCAGGGAGTCCACGGGCGCGGGATGAAATATAAGGTATCCTATCCTCCAGCCTTTAGCCGTCTTGTCCCCGGTTAAGACCGAGAAAACCTTTTTTTTGTCCGCCTGTTCCAGCACCAGCCCGAATTTAGAGAACGTTTTACTGCTCAGATTTTGGATTTTTATCATCTTTTTTTCCTTTCTTTTCCGCCGGCCCCACTATGACCTGCGTGTAGTTATTGAGTTTAATGAACTTTTTAACGGCGGCGTTTACATCCGCCTTTGTCACCTTGTTGATCTCAGTAAGGAACTCATCGACCTTTTTGTAACCCATGCCCCAGAGCTCATAGGACAGGTAAGAATCGGCCTGGGCCATGTAATCCTGGAGGCCTACCTTGAACATGCCGCTTATATAACTTTTGGCGCTTTTAACTTCCTCGTCGGTCACTCCCTTGTCCGTCAGTTCCCGTAATACGTCAAATATCTCATCAACAGCTTTTTTCTCATTTTCAGGGGAAGTGGCCGTATATATCCTGAACGCGCCGTTTTCTATGTTCCTGTCAAATGTCGAATAAACCGTGTAACACAGGTTCCTCTTTTCCCTTATTTCCGTGAAAAGCCTCGAGGACATGCCGCCGCTTAATATGTTGTCCAGCACCCGCATCGGGAAATAATCACTGCTGTTTGTTTTGGGGCCGAGAAAACCTATCATGATGTGCGACTGGTTCTTGTCGATGACTTCCCTCAACATCTTTTTTTCGGTGGTTATTTTCACCGGCAGTTTGGGCCGCGATTCCTTGCCGTTTTTTAAACCCGCAAACTTCTCTTTTAACAGGGATTTTATATAGTCCGCATCCACATCGCCTACCACGGATATTATCAGGTTATCAGCCGTCATATACCTGTCGTGCCAGTCTTTCAGTTTGTTCACCGTTATCCTTTTTATCGTATCAGGTTCACCCATCATAGGATACCCATAGGGGTGCCACTCAAAGAAAAGTTCATTAAAGATCTTATTCAGGTATGAGGCGGGGCTGTCTTTTATCTGTTTTATCTGGTTTAAAACATCCTCTTTTTCTTTTTTTACCTCTTCCACGGGAAAGGAAGGGTTTATGTTAATATCCGAAAAAATATCCATGAATTCCGCGAGGTTTGCGGGCACCACCTCGGCCGTCCATCCAAAAGCATCCCGTTTTATGTCACGGCCCAGCACCGCGCCCAGATCATCCAGCCGCCTTGCTATCTCGCTGTAATCCATTGTCTTGGTTCCCTTCATCATGGATGACAGCATCAGGTTGGTAATGCCCTTGTAATAACCCTGGTCCGCGCTTTCATACACGATGCCGCCGCGGTACTCGGCTTTTATGTCCACTATGCCGGCATTGGTAAGCTTTTTATGTATGAGCGTGATCCCGTTTGGCAGCACGGTCTTTGTCACTTTGCCCTCTTCCGATACTTTTTCAGGGCTTGTATAATTAACGTATTTCTTAATATCATCCGCGGACTTGTATTTCTTAAACTCAGCCTCTTTTTTCTCCGGGTAATAGAGCACTATGCTTGCGGACTGGGGATTTAAATACCGGGCCATGACTTCCTTTAAATCCGTGTCCAGCACCCTTTTTACGGCGTCATTGTATTTATAATACAGGTTGTAGTCGCCCAGGAGTTCATAATGGCCGAGATTAATTGCGGCGCTTTCCACCTGCATGTTATCCTTTGACTCTTCCCTTGCTATATCGGCCTTTACCCGCATTATTTCCTCGTTCTTTATGCCTTCCAGCCTTAACTTATCAAGCTGGACAAAAATTTCCTGCATGACTTCCGCGTATTTGCCTTCGCGAACATTCGCGGCTATAACAAAAAGCCCGCCGAATTTTCCGGAAAATATGTCGCAGTCTATGTCGTCCACAAGCTGTTTCTCTTCCTTGATCACCCTGTACAAAGGCGAACTCTCCGAGCCGCCGAGCGCTTTTGCCAGTATCTCCAGTTTGGGGATATCGGCGGAGAGCGCGTCAGGTATCATAAACCCGACCGCAAGGTAACGGCCTTCGATCTGGCCGCTGTAAGTTTTATAACGCAGTTCCTGTTTTTCCGGGCCCTGTATGGGCGATATATCAGCCTGCCTCCTGGGTTCAGCCGGTTTTAAGGCCCCGAAGGTTTTCTTAATACTGCCCAGCACCTTGTTTTTATCGACGTCCCCGCTGACCACGATTATCAGGTTGTCAACCGTGTAATATTTTTTATAGTAATCATACAGCTGGTTCCGGGTATAATCCTTAAGCGATCCCGCATAACCTATGATGGGGTCCTTATAATACCTGTCAAAAGCCAGGCTCATGAACTTCTGCCAGAGGAAGGCATCGGGATTATCAAGCCCGCGGTTAAGTTCGGCTATAATGACCTCACGCTCCTTGTTCATCTCAGCCTCGTCAAATACCGACGACGTCAGGGCGTCGTACTCTATATCAAGCGCTTTTTCAACCTGTTCCGATGGAAGGACTAAGACATAATTCGTGGCGTCATACGAAGTAAAAGCGTTATTATAGCCCCCCAGTGATTTTATTTCCCTGTCTATGTCGCCGACCTTCCTTTTTTCAGTGCCTTTGAACATCATGTGTTCAATAAAGTGCGACAGGCCTTTTTCGCCGTCATTTTCAAAAGCAGCCCCGGTTTTAACCCAGAAATTCACGGCAACTACGGGCGCCGCGTGGTTTTCCTTTATTATGACAGTCAGCCCGTTGTCAAGTTTTTCCCTTAAAATGTCATCCTTCGCCATTATGCCCACCCTCATCACGGTTATTAAGGCCAGCGTAAACAGTACCACCGTCCATTTATTGCTTTTCATCATGATTTTATCCTTTTCTATATATTTTTGCATTGCCCGCTTTAACGGCCTTGTGCCATACACTTCATCATATCCTTTTTCCACAAGAAAGTCTTCTGCTTTTTTTGAGAGGGTTATGGATATTTTCCTGTCTTTTAACCTTTATTTTGCCTCCGTGATGATTAAACGACTGTTTTTTGCCGCGGAAATCAGCAGTCCCGTCAGGCTATAGGGAAAAAAAACAAGGTCGCCTTTGACATAACTGTAAGTTTTTCCATTATCGGCCGCGATACTGATATCCCCTTCAATTACCGTTAATACCAAAGCCTTGTTCTCATCATACCAATATGCCGTGTTTTTCCCGATTATTATCTCGTCGCAGTAAAAATATCCGCACCTTGCCAGCTGCCGGACGCGTATTTTGCCGGGAATTATTTTCTCCTTTGATATGACTTTTCCGCCTTTTGAACCGAACTTTACCGAGTTTATAGCGTCAATAATATTAAGGCCGCGGTCCCCTTTTAAGTCGGATCTTCCCCAGTCATAAATCCTGTAGGTTATATCCGAATTCTGCTGTATCTCAAATATCACGTTGCCTTTGCCTATGGCATGGACCGTGCCGGCCGGGATAAAAAAACAGTCGTTTTTGGCGGTGCGGTAACTTTTAAGTTTATCGGCAAGGGTCCCGTTCTTGACGGCCCTGGCAAAAGTTTTCCTTGTTTGCCTGCCCTTAAAACCGGCAAGTATCTTTGCACCCGGCCTATTGGCCAGCACATACCACATTTCAGTCTTGCCCGCGGGAAAACCGCGGCGCCTGGCGTATGAATCATCGGGGTGTACCTGCACTGATATCCTGTCATTGGTGTCAAGGTACTTAAATAACAGCGGGAATTTTTTACCGTACTTTTTAATAAGGGCCGGCCCCATGATCTGCTCGGGGTATTTTTCAACGGCTTTGCCTATGGTCATTCCTTTTAATGACCCCGAGGTAATAACCGAGTTGTTTTCATCCCGGTCAGCAAGCATCCACGCCTCGCCTGTTTTTTTGCTTTTTATGCTGACATAGGCGGACAGGTTCCTGCCGCCCCACACTTTTTCCTTTAAGATCGGCTTAACCGTCAATGGATATGGCTGAAATTCCATAATAAAACCTCTTTTCCAGTGTTTTCAAACCAGCTTGCGCGACTTCGTAAGAACGGTGCTTGGACCGCCAATTTTTTTTCACAGCCTATATCTTACTGTCGGAAAACCCTATAAAACCATGAAATTCTTTATCGTGTCCGGCGCGGATGAAATTTTTCTATGGCCTGTGCGCCACTAAAACCCTTATAATACAAGCGCACAATCCATAGAAAAATTTCATCCGCGCCGGACACGACCTATCATTAAGGCCATGTACCATTCGCAGTAGTCATAAAGCCCGCAGCGGGCGGACACACAGGTCCGCCCCTACCGCTGTATCGTATAATAATATAATTTTACTTATGAATCAATATTTGTTTTTTATGTATGAACCCGGGAAATAATGGTAAAGCATACCTTCATAATGCTGGTTATCATCTGCCATGCCCTTTAAACCCCGCTGGCACATGCCGACCCCGTGACCCCAGCCCGCGCCATATATGTATATTTCCTTTATGTAGCCGTTTTCATCGCTTATGTATTCCCATTTTATGACATTTGACCTGATCTTTCCCAAGGCCGTCCTCATGGAATCAAAACCGTATGTTTTACTGCCTTTATCGCCGGCAACATAAACCTTTGTCAGCGCGCCGCCTTTTGCCCGCCGCACCGGTTTTATTTCCCTTATCCTGCCTAATTCGTTATTTTTATCAATATAATATGAAAGCGAGGCTGCGTCAAGATACCTGATCCACCTGAAACTTGTTTCTATCGCGCCCCCCGCCTTGCAATAGACATCGGGTTTTGTGCGCACGTATTCTTCAAGATAAAAAGGCGAAAGCGGGAAATCCCACTGCCTGTTCTTGCCGTCATAAATACCCGCTAATGACGCGACTTTTTTCAGGCCCCAAACCTCGTTTACGTCCTGGGTGTGGCCGCCGCAGTCGTGCGAATAAAATGTATCGAGTATCTTATAATTTGAACCGTAAAGTATCTGCCCTCTGGTATCATCCACGGCTCTGTTTGAATTTTTATCCTCGCCGTTTAAACCCGTATAAACAGCGCAATGCTGCTGGCTGCATACATCATAGCCTTTTTTGCGGTGCCTGTCCATGTGCTGGAAAGTATATGTGCGGGCCGCCACCGCCTGGGCTTTTAAGGCTTCCTGCGGCCATGACGGCGGCATTTCGGACGGGACCACGCCGTAAAGGTATTCTTCCATATTCACTATATTTATCAGCGTAAATCCATTGTCCTGGAACCTGACCAAAAAATCGCCACTGTAAGTTGTATCTTTTTTCTCCGACCAGTAAAACCCTTCGGCATACTGGACATTATACACGGTCGTTGACGCCTCTGGATTGTACCGTGAGACATACATATCGCGCTTGAAGTAGATCTTTTCCTTTCCGTCGGAAAAATACGGCTCTTTTTTCATCCTGTCATATTCAAAAAAATATTCAGCCAGTTTATAGCCTTTGAAAATTGATTCAGAGCGGTCATTTACAAAATCAAAATCGCTCCCGCATTTAAAACTGATGGAAGCGGCCCCTTCCATGAGCCCCACTTTTATCAGGGCGATACCGCCGTTGTTGGACACCAGTGCTTTATCCGGCGGGATTATCTGCGCCCGCTGGACTTTTTTTAATTCCTCGTACTCTTTTGCTTTTAGCCGCAGGAAAGGTATGTTTGCCATGAATCCGTTTGTCTTTTGTATCGCCATCTTGTCCGCAGCGTCTATGTCGCCGACTTTGCGCCAGTAACTGTAGGCGTTTACATTTTCATTTTTAAGCTCGTAAAGCTGCGCTATTTTCCTGTTAAGTTCCGTGTATGTTTTATCGTGTTTGATCCCAAGCTTGTAATTGAGGATTGCCCTGCTTAAGTCCCCGGTTTTTTCAAAAAGCTGCCCGAGTTTTATGTATGTGATATTTTTTTCCGGGTCCGTCTCAACGGCCTTGTTGAACTTTTCCTCGGCCTCCGGCAGTTTTCCCGATTCCAGAAGAATGCAGCCCCACCAGTAGTAGACTTCCCAGTTGACTATATTCTTGAAAACAAGATTTTTAATTTCCTCTTCGGCTTGCGCGTAATCTCCGGTGAAATAATATGTTTTTGCCATTTCAAACCGCGCCCTGTTTTCATTTTCAACGGTGCCTATGATCTGTTTGTACGCGTCAAGCGCCTCCTTATTACGCCCGAATTCCTTGAGGACGGAGGCCAGCTCAAATTGTTTCATTTTATTAAGGCTGTCTGAAGACGCTTCACGGGAAAAATCAGATATGGAATTTTCAACGGGATCGGAGTAGTATTTTTCCACGGCTGATGCGGACGCAAAAGAGGGTGTCATGACAAAGACCAGCGCCGCGGCTGTCAAACCCGCGCCATTCAGCCTTGTCATAGGGTAAATTTTTCTCCCAGATATATTTCCCTTGCTTTTTTGTCCTTGCTAAGCTTGGCCGCCGTGCCGTGAAGCAATATTTTGCCTTCGTAGAGGATATAAGCCCTGTCGGTTATTGACAGTGTTTCCCTGACATTATGGTCGGTGATAAGTATACCTATCCCCTTTTTTTTCAGGTCCCTTATTATATTCTGTATATCATTGACTGCTATCGGGTCTATGCCCACAAAAGGCTCGTCCAAAAGTATGAACTTAGGGGACAATACCAGCGCCCTGGCTATCTCGGTCCTGCGGCGCTCTCCGCCTGATAATGTGTAAGCTTTTTGCTTCCTTAAATGCGATATTTTAAATTCTTCAAGCAGGTGTTCCAGTTTTTTGTCGCGCTCAGCCTGTGTAATATCCATGAATTCAAGCACGGCCTTTATGTTCTCTTCAACAGTTAATTGCCTGAATATGGAAGGTTCCTGGGCCAGATAAGACATACCAAGCCTTGCCCTTTTGAACATGGCCATATCGGTTATATCTGTTATTTTCCTGTCTTTCTTATCGCCCTCTTCCAGGTATATCTTGCCCATATCAGGCTGTATTATGCCCAGGATCATATAAAAAGTCGTGGTTTTCCCAGCGCCATTAGGGCCAAGCAGGCCCACTATCTCGCCTTCATTTACTTCTATATTTACGTCATTTACTACCCGCTTTTTGTTGTACATCTTTACCAGATGCTCCGTTTTTATCTGTCTCAACTTTCACCTCCTTTTGGGCGGTTTCAAAATCCTTGTAGAATAACTTGGTCCATATATTCTGCGTCAGCTTCATGGATTTTTTGTCAACGTTCATCATAATGCTTTCCGCCAGCATTATGCTTTTTGCCTTCTTTACCAGCGGAAATCCCGTTAAAAGCATTTCCCTTGTTGCGTCATTGTATCTCACTTCATCTGAAAAGGCTATTATATCTTTCATGGTTATCCTTATCCTCTTTTTTACCTTTTTAGCCGTGAGGACATTATCCGCGGCGTTAAAACTCAGCTCTTCGGCCTTGAGGACGACTGTATCCCCGTTTGCCAGTGTCTTGTGCGCCGTGACATCGTCATAAGCGTATACAAGCGAGAGTTTATCCTTATAATCCAGCCTGCCGCAGTCTATGGTAACTCCCTGGTCCTTATAAAACGCGCTTACATGGCCCACGGCCTGCGCGCTTTTCCTGTAATCCTTGCTTGTGAGCTGATCCGCTTTTATCATCACGTTGGAAGCTTCAGCTTCCACATGCCCGTGGAAAACCGCTTCGGAAGTCTCCTTGTTGTAATTCATTGTGTCTGAATTTATGATAAGCTGTTTTATCCTGAATTTATCTTTCCGGGCCGGGGCCGCAGGAGCCGGCGTTTTATCAGCCACGGGAGACGCGCCCGCCGCGGTCTTTGTCACAGACCCGGCAAAAGCCGCCGGCTTCAGGTTCACTGCGGCATCTGTCTTTTTTATTGTTTCCGGGGCAGCACAGGACTGCAGGAATACAAACAGAGCCGCAAGCAGGATTCCGACGGCGGCTTTCATTGCTTGCCCGCCTCCTGCATGTCTTTTGCCGTCAGCCTGACCTGCTTTTTAATTACCATGTTCTGCATGGACGCGTCCGATTCAAATCCTATTCCTTTTAGGACCGACTGTTCCTTGATTATTATAACCTGTTCATCGGAATATATTTTTTTATGCGCGTTATCCCAGAAAAGTTTCTCTGTTTTTAAAACCATACCGTTGTAGGCCGTATACACGACATTATCATCTATTTCCATAAAATTTGTGTCCGTCTGTATTACGGCCCTTTTGCCCGTAGTGGTGGAATAAACCCCTGATTTCTCAAAAGTTTTCATTGTAAAATTCTGTACAAATATCCTTTTTTTCATTTCAAAAACCTGGGCGTTCTTTCCTTCTATCTCCCAATCTTTTTTCCCCTTGTCTGTGGACATGAGCTTAAACCCCTCTATGACATAGTTGGGTATATCCTCGGCCTTATTACCGACCGGCAGGCTCGGCTGTAATTTTTTTTCACCGCCGCACCCCTGGGTCAACGCTAAAACCGCCATGACAACTGATATTAAAATGGTCTTTTTCATTTTCACCTTTAAAATTCAGATTGCGTTTATTGTGCTTTTCCATCTTTCATGTATCCAGACCCACTGATGCGGGTATTTTCTGATCATCGCGCTTATTTCATCATTATATCTTAAAGCAATTGATTTGACAGAATCATTTATATCCGGGATAAACGGCTTATTAACCACCATCTTATAATATCCGTCGTCCCGCCTTATTATGAACACGGTGCCTATGTACGTTGAATATTTTTTCGCGAGTATCGCCGGCGCGACCGGCGTTTTGGCTGGGATCCCGAGAAAAGGTATGATCATGCTTTCTACGGAAGTATCCTGGTCAACCAGCACGCCCAGCGCCATTAAACCGCTTTTGAGGCCTTTTATCATTTCCCGGGAAATATTGTCCTTGTCAAATATTTCATATCCCGAATTAACCCTTGTGGCATGAACTATTCTTTCAAGCCGTGGGTCAAATATTTTTTTGCCTATGGCCCCGACCCTGGGCCAGCCGAATTTACATTTGGCGTAAATAGGAACCAGTTCCCAGTTTGCCAAGTGCGGCGTTATGGATATGTAGGACCTGCCCTCCTTAACCGCTTTTTCCAGGTACTCAATGCCCTGTACTTCCTTAACCAGTGACGATATTTTTTCCGGTGTCCACATGGAAAATTTTGCGAATTCAAAAACTCCGATACCCAGGTTCCCGCAGACCTTTTTTGCGAAAAGGACCTTCTCTTCCGTGTTCATGGCGCCTTTGCCGTAAACTATATCCAGGTTCCTGAATATTTTATTCCTTTCTTTTGGCGCAAAAATGTAAAAAACAAACCCTATAAATCCGCCTATATTCCGGCCCGCCGGCCATGGTATAAAAAATATTATGCACTTAAGCAGCACAATAAACGCGTAAAGAAAAGAATTCCTGATTTTCTTAAAAAACGGGTTTTTCATACCTTAAGTACCTTGCGATGGCTTTTTGCCATAACCCCTGGGCTTTAAGCACCATTTCAACAGTTTCCCTCACACAGCCCCTGCCGCCCTTTGATTTGCATACATAATCGGCTGTTTTCCTTGTTTCAGCCACGGCATCAGCCGGGGCCGACGCAAAACCGCATTTTTCCATGACAGGTATGTCTATTATTTCATCGCCGACAAAACATATTTCCTCGTCTTTAAGGCAGAATTTGTTTTTCAGATCGTCATATGCTTCCATTTTAACAAGTATATTCTGATAAACCGCGTCGATTTTCAGTTCGGCCGCGCGCAGTTCTATAACTTTCGAGAACCTGCCGCTAAGTATGGCGAATTTTATTCCCACGTGCCGCGCCAGTGCGATACCCGACCCGTCTTTAACGTCAAATTTCTTGTACTCGGTCCCGTCGCTCCCGATTATTATACCGCCGTCGGTTAAAACCCCGTCCACATCGAGCACAAAAAACTTTATTTTTTTCAGTTTTGCATGGAATTTAGCGCGCATTTATACAACACCTGATTTTAATATATCATGCAGGTGTATTACGCCGTCCGGTTTTTTATTTTTGTCAACAGCGATAAGCACGGTGATCGAGTGTTTTTCCATAATACCCAGCGCTTTTACAGCCAGATCGGAGGCTTTGATGGTTTTCGGGTTTACGGTCATAATACCGTTCATTTTAAGCGGGTAAGGATTTGCATTTTTTTCCAAAAGCCTGCGCAGGTCCCCGTCGGTGAATATCCCGGTCATAACGCCTTTGCTGTTAACAACCGCCGTGCAGCCCATCCTTTTTTTTGTAATTTCAAGAAGGCCTTTTTGCAGCGGCATTCCGCCGTTAATTACAGGGATCCTGTCGCCTGTGTGCATTATATCGGCGACTGTCAGCATCAATTTTTTGCCCAGCGCGCCGGCGGGATGGAACATTGCAAAATCCTCTTTTTTAAATTTCTTTAGCTTTAACAGCACAACAGCCAGCGCGTCGCCTATGGCCAGCTGCACCGTGGTGGACGCCGTAGGCGCCAGACCCATGGGGCAGGCTTCCTCCTTCACGGATGAATCCAGGACACAGTCGCTGTTCTTGGCGAGAGAAGATGTTTTTTTCCCCGTAATCGCGATCAGGGGTATGTTGAACCTCTTTACAGCCGGCAGGACGCCTATGACTTCATCCGTCTCGCCGCTCTGGGAAATAATAAGGGCCACATCATCTTTTGAAACCATTCCCAGGTCGCCGTGAGCCGCTTCCGTGGAATGCAAAAATATGGCAGGCGTTCCCGTGGATGACATCGTGGCCGCGATTTTCTGGCCTATCAAACCGGATTTACCTATCCCTGATATGACTATTTTGCCTTTACATGCCAGCATGTATCCCACAGCCTTCTCAAAATCGTTGTCTATCCTGGATTTGGTTTTTAATATGGCAGCCGCTTCTATGTCCAGGACTTTTTTCAGTTCTTTTTTGAGGTTCACCTGGAAGCTTCCTCTTTTGCCTTAAGGTACCATATTCTCGCGCAATTAGAACAGGTCTTTATTTCACCGCCTTTTTTCAGTTCGATAATAACCTGCGGCCTTACATCAAACTTGCAGCCGCCGCAGACACCGCTACCGTTCCTGCCTTCAATGATGGGAGACAGGGCAAGGCCCTTGCTCTTCCTTATTTTTTCATATCTTTCATACCATAGTTTATTGACGTTTTTTACTTCCTCCGCCCTTTTCTTCAGGGCTTCCGCGATAAGGGAATCTTTTGTTGCGGCTTCCGCCCCCAGCTTTTTTATGTCGTCAAGCATTGCAACTTCTTTTTCTTTCATGGACTTTTCCTGCGACTTAACCCATATATGCGCCGCGTCTTCCTCCTCCATGAGCACGATCTGCTGGTCCTCAAACTTTTTGATGTCCTTTTTCATATTGTCTATCTCATTCTGCATGGCCTTGAAAGCGTCATTTGTCTTTACCGCACCTGACTGGGCCTCCCTATTGGTAATTTCAGTTTCCTTTGACTTGATCTCGACGTCAATAGCAGCCTTTTTCCTTCTGGCTTCATCAAGTTTGGACTTTTTTCCGTTAAACTCGGCGGAATTGGCCGCAATCTGCGCCTTGATCCCGTTAACCCTTGCGACAAATTCCTTTTTGCTGTCCTCAATGCCGATAATCTCGGCGTCAATTTCCTGAAGTTTTACAAGTTGTGCAAGTATTTCAGAATCCTTCATCAAAACCTCCGGTTAATATATTTTTTCACGTTGAATACCAGTTATTCTGCTATTCACTACCCTACATTTTAATACAAAAAAGCCGTTAATTACTTGGAGCATGTTAAGTTATCCCGCTCGTCCCAGCCAGTAGGCTGGGACTTGACCGGGGATTGATGACTGTAATTGCTTTTCGTCGCGCAGGCTCCTCAAAGCAAACAGTCATCAAAAAAAAAACCGCGTTACCTTTCGGCGACGCGGCGTTTTTGCCATTATTTTTGCACCTTAGCCTTCGATATTAATGGTGCCGAATTTTTTCTGTCCGTCAAGGCCGCCCTTGATGAAATTCCATTTTGAAAAATAAGCGATCGTCATCCATGTCAGGAGCTTGTTTCCCGGTTTTATCTTAAATACCGGGGCGAAGAACCTGAGCCCGAATATCACCGCGAGCGCAAGCTGGGTTCCCCAGCCTATAAAATTCCCGACAATTCCCGAAACTCCGCCCATCAACAGGTTCACGACTATTGTAACCACGGTTGAAATTGTAAAAACATTCATGAATAAAAAATCCCCGAAATATATGATCCCCGGCGCCGGGAACGGCACCGAAAACGAAAAACCTTTTCCGAACGCGAAAAAGAACTCAAGCACTTTTTTCGCGTGCATTTTCAGCAGTAACGGGTGGCCGTAACCGTAACCGTAAAGCTGTTTATAAAACATCTGCGGGGTCGCCCTGTGCATGTGGTCGACTATGGCCGAAGGCTGGAAAAAAAGCTTAAAGCCTTTCTTTAATACGCGCAGGTTAAAATCCACATCTTCGCCCGTGGGGTCATGCCAGAACTCGTTGCCTATCGCCATTGCCGCCTTTTTGGAAACCGCGGCATTAGCCGTCGCAAAGAACGGGCAGGTCTGCGAGCCGTTAATTTCACTCGGCAGGTCCTTTTTAATCTCAGGATAGTAGCCGCCGTTTTTCATCCCGACCCTGTCGCCAATGGATAAAAACCCCGTCGCTTCACAATATGTCTCGGTGTCATTATTCGCGTCTGTCCTTAATGTGAAAACTTCCCCGCCTACCATGCCCACCTGCGGGTCCTTTATGAAAGGCTCGACCATTTTGTCCACCCAGTCCTTGTGCGGGGCGCAGTCTCCGTCAGTGAAGAGGATGATCTCGCCTTTCACGACCTTAAGAGCCGCGTTCCTCGCGTGTCCCGGCGATTTGGAATCCGGCACAGGCACCAGGCTTATGAATTTGTATTGCTCCTGCCACTTTTTTATGATTTCCAATGTTTTGTCCGTAGAACCGCCGTCAGCAAAAACAATTTCCATCCTATCGCGCGGGTAATCCACGTTTAAAAGATACTGTATGGTGGTATCTATGGTCCTTTCAGCGTTTCTTACCGGACTGATAATGCTTACGAAAGGTTTCTCTGCCATCTTCCCTTAGTCCTCCTTGTAAAGTTTAGCGGTTATGAAATGCGTTTTTGACACCAGAAGATTATATGTAATTTAAGGGGTTTTTTCAAGGGAAATTTTATAAAAAATGCCGGCTTAATTTGTTTCAAAATATGCTTTTCATTTTTTCAAGCGGCGGAACCTTGGATATACCGGTTTTAAATTCGTATGCTTTAAGGTATCTTGTAATATTGTGGATCGCAAGATAAAAGCTCAATACGAATCCCGCCTTACCGTCCATAAACCCCCTGCGCGCGATATAGAACTTGCAAAAAGTCGCAATTCCCCGCAAATATGCCGCGCCGACGCCGACTTTTTTCATTTTTTCGGGGTTTGCAGTTAGATCCACGGCATCAGAAGTGGTATATGGATTCATTTTTCTTAAGAACTGAAAAAGGTCCGGGTCGGTATAGTGCTCAAAATAATTTTCCGAACTGATGGTTTTGCCCTGAAGCATCACCCCGCAATGGATATTGGCCGAATTCCATTTCCCCCTGGATTTGCGGTAAAAACGCATCTGATAATCAGGGTGCCAGCAATGCATTGGTTTTCCCCAGAAATAATTCCATCGTAATACCCGCATCCCTTCATAAGCGCCCGTCTTCGGGTCATTTTGCAAAAAATCAATTATTTCCTTTTTCAATAATTCCGTTACCCGTTCATCGGCGTCAAAGGAGAATACCCATTCGTTTGTGGTCTTTTTGGATAACATTTCCTTTGATTTTGCATGGCCCAGGAAAGGGATCCTATAAATCTTTTTAGTATATTTACGGGCAATTTTCAGCGTATTGTCCGTGCTCCCGGTATCCCCGATCACAATTTCGTCCGCCCAGGCAATACTTTTCAGGCAGGCCTCAATATTCTTTTCTTCATTGAGGGTTAGAATAAAAAAAGATACTTTTTGCCGCATTAAAAAAACCCGATAATCAGCGGAACAGAAGATTTAATCTTTATCACGGTCAAATCATCGCCTTATTTATATTTTTATGCTTAAAATTTTATTTTTTATTCAAGACCAATCAATGTTAGACAAATTTCAATAGAAAATCAAACAAAATCTTTAAGTAGCCATCCGGACGCGCAGTCGAAAATCACCCCGCAGCTGGCTGCGGGGTGATTTATTGTATCCTGCTTTATTGATTATTTCCTCTGCCGTTATTCTGGTTATCATTTCCTTTGCCGTTATCATGGCCGGATCTGGAATTCTGTTTGTTGCCATTATCATCCGGCGCCTGAGTGGGTTCCTGGGCCGCCTGGTCATTACCATTTCCTTTTTTATCGCGCTTATTGTTGCCTTTGTTATTGGATCTTCCACCGTCTTTGCCGTTTTCTTTCCGGTCCTGCCTGCCGTTGTCTTTATTATCGTAATTTCTCCCATTATCACGGTTGTCTTTATTGTCGTAGGTTCTTCCGTTATCACGGTTGTCCCTATTGCCGGAGTCCTTGTAGTTTTTGTCCTGCTGGCGGTTTTCCTGGGAACGGTTATCGTTATAATCCTCTTCTTTGGCTTTTCCGTGCCAGCGTTTATTGTCGTTATAATTCTTCTCTTTCTGCTGCTGCTGCCAGGCCTTGTCGCCGTTCCCGTGCCAGCGGTTGTCGTTCATTTTCCAATAATTATCCCTCTGGTTCCAGTTCTTGTCCGTTGGCCTGAAGTTCGCGGCCCTGTCATGCCAGACATTATTTTTATCCCTCCAACCGTGCGCGCGTCTGTCTTTGTCCATGTAGTATTCCCTGTTTATGTCCGTGAAAGATTTCCCTGTTTCGCGCAGCCTTATAACTTCATCAGGCCTGTAACCGTAATGGTCGGACATGAACCTTAAATTCACAAAATTAGCAATATCGTCGTCGCTGAGCCGTATCTGGTTCCACATGTTCAGGGGCCTGTTAAAGTAGCTGTAGAGCCTTCCATATACGCGGCCGTAAACAGGTCCGTCTACCTGCACATAAAAAGCGTCCGCGCCCAGGCCAAAGTTCAAAGCTATATCGGCCCATGACCTGCCTTGTCTTCTTAAATCCATGATCACCTCGGGCCTGACATTCGCCCTTGAAGCTATGAACATCACAACGGGTATCTGTTCATCCGGTATTCCGCGTTTCTGGATGAATAAAACATCCTTATCCGCAACTCCCTGGTAACGCCCTATGGCCGTAAAATATTCATTGCCTCCCCCTACACTTACCCCCGCATTAATACCCGCGTGAATGCCCGAAGCGTTTACCTTGAAATTAACCTGTAAAGCCTGCGCTGTTGCCGAAAACAGCAGTATTAAAACCGCTAAAACCGCAAAAAAACTTTTTTTCATGAATGCTCCTCCTGTTTCATTTTTTATTTCACTTGTTCATTAGACGCCTTGGCATCTAAAAAAGTTTACACCATTTGTTGACGGTTTTCAACAGCATAAACTCATATAAGGTTCCGCTTTTTAACCACGTAAACGCTCATAAAATAATAGAACCCCAGCGTGACAAACCCGTATGCAGTAAAAACCGCGAGATGCGGCCAGTCCTTATCCGCACTCTGCCCGGCCTGCATTATGTTTTCCATGGAAAAGTAGGGCACTACCAGGTATATAATGTAAAACACAGCGCCGATAATTTTATAGAATATTCCCATAATCATGCCGCCCGTATAGTTAAAACAGTAATCCATGATACGGGCAATGACAACATTATTCAGCAGGATCATCATGGCCACCGCCGGCACCGGCGGCATAAAAAACGTGAGAAAAAGGAGCAAAGAGGAAAAAACCATCACGGCCATGACGCTGCTGATCCATATATAAATATATGTTGAGGGATCCATGCCCATTGCGTCAGGTCTTGCGGCAAACATAATAACAGCAAAGACCAGTATGATAAGGTGCAGGACAATTGATATGAGGTTGACGGTAAGGAAGGAAGCCGCGGCCCACTCATCGGGCAGGCACGGTTTTGTGATTATCATTTTTACGGTCCTGTCCTTGATCGGGTTGTGAACTATCATGACAGCCGCCAAAAAAGCAGCCGCTGACACCAAAGAATGCAGTTGAATGAACATGCCAGCCGCCCCGCGGCCGCCCGAACTGAACATGGACAAAATGACAATAAACAGCAGAGCCATAATGCCAAGCACGGCCATTATAAGGTAATTTCTGCCCAGGTATACCAGGTTAAGCCATATATTAAGCCTCAGTTGACGGTTCATTGCTGTCCCCCTTTATGATATTGAAAAAAGAATCCTCAAGCGTCATCCTGTTCAAAAGGCATTTATGCAGTTTTAGTTTGTTCTTATTCAGGAACATCATGAATTCATGAAATTCGTCTTCCGGTATGCTACCCGTAACCAGGGCGCCCGTAGTCCTGCTGTTTTTAAGGTACGCCGGCCGTTTTACATCCTTCCCTTCGTACTCCACCTGATACCTGCCCTCGCCGCTGTTTGTTATATTGATCAGTTCATCCTGCAGAACAACCCTGCCCTTGTCGATTATCACAGCCCTGTTGGCCAGCGATTCAACTTCAGAGAGCACATGCGAGTTTATTATTATAGTAGAGCCCTTTTGTTTCATATTAATGAGCCGCTGCTTGAAATACCTGCTTATTATCGGGTCAAGCCCGCGTGTGGGCTCGTCAAGGAATAAAATATCCGGTTCGGTGATAATGGCCTGCGCAATGCCGAGTTTTTGCTTCATCCCTTTTGAGCACTTTTTTATCCTGGTATATCGCTGGTCAAAAAGCCCCATTTCACCCAGGATCTCATCCCTTTGCTGTTTTGTGACCGTCTTATTGTAAAGCCCGGAATAAAAATATAGCGCCTCATCAATTGTCAGGAAGTCATGGTAGTGCGGTTCCTCAGGCAAATACCCGATATTATTATACATGGAAGACCCCAGCTCAAATTCCATGCCGTCTATGGTAACCGAACCTTTCTGCGGCTTTATAAGCCCGAGCAGGCAGTACATAGCCGTGGACTTACCCGCCCCGTTCTGCCCTATCATGGCAAAACAGTCGCCGCGGTTTATGGTAAGGCTTACATCCTCCAGGGCCTTAACCCTGGTGCTCTTAAACAGATTGTCAAAATACACAGAAACATTATTAAGTTGTATCAAGCCGCCACCCCGCCCGCTTTTACCGTGATGTTCATGCCTGTTTTAAAGATTGAAGGCGGCTGTTTAAGGAATATATTAAACACAATCACCGCGGCCAAAAATATCAGGATCAGGAAATACAACAGTTTTCTATTCATTTATCCTCCATTATTAAGTTAATATTCCGTCATCCCCGGATACAGTTTTGCCACAGCCGCTTTTACCCGGCCCAATACCGGTTCCTGGTAAACCGCGATGATGATATCACCCGCCACGTAAATGGGCTGGGCGGCAATCTTGGTTTTGTTCTTTTTATCTTTTTCGAGGTTGTCGGCCACATTTTTAAAAAATAAACCATTGCCATAATGCGTGATTTTTATTCTTAATCCGCCGCCTGTGGCTATAACCACGTCAATAATGGTTGTGGCGCCTTCGATGGTTATTTTGTCGATGGCAAGGCCCTGCTTTTGAAGTTCAACCGCGAAAATATAGGATTTGGTTTGGTATTTGGACAGCACTTTAAGGCCGTAGATGCCGGCGGCAATGAGGGCAATCACGACTATGGTTATGATTTGCTGTTTTTTCATTTAAAACCTCCTGAATGAAAATTATAACATAAAACCAATCCGTATAAAGGTATTTATGGATCTAAACCGGCAAGAAAACCTTTATAGAGGCGGCACTGCTTGCCGCACTACGCGGCCATAAAATATAATACCCGGATTAAAACTTTATGCGCTTTGCGCCTTCACAGTACTTTTCTATTTCTTTCCACTCCTTGTGGTCCCCGGTTAATTCCTTCCAGTAGGGAAACGTTCGGCACTGGCTTGGCCTGGCTTCGTATATGGTGCACATTTTGTCTTCCCAGAAAATGCAGCCGCCTGAAAACGGTGTTTTTAGGATGTGCTGGTTGCCTGCTTTTCGGATATTTTTATCATAAAACTCCCCGTAACTTATTCCGAGCAGCCTGGCAATGGTCTGGGCTTCCTTGATGTTCAGAAACACATAGCCCGGGACGCTGCAGCAGGCGCCGCATTTGGCGCATTCGAAAAGTTCTTTTTTTCTTTCAAATATTTCTTCGTCGGTCACGGCTTTTTCCTTTTCTTTTTGGTTTTTACCAGTGTTTCTTTCGCTGCTTTGCCTGAACGTTTTATCGCGTTTTCCCTTTTTAACGCGGCTCCGACACAGAATCCCGCTTCTACATATAACAACTTAACCGGCCTTCTTGCGGGCGTAATGTATTTAGCGCCCTTCCCCGTGTTGTGGATTTCCATACGCCGTTTGACGTCATTTGAAATACCCGTATAAAGTGAACCGTCCCTGCACCTCACGATATAAACAGACCAGTTCTTCTTTTTTTTCATCAGTCGCCTAAAAGATATCCGGCCTTATTGCCGTGTTCTTTATGCTGTAAGGGCTGCTTATACAAACTTCTTTGGCCCAGCCCCACAGGGTTTCGGACTTGTTGTTTGTTGTCATGTCCATGAGATTGCCGTGCAGATTTCCCGGGCCCCATTCCCATGCAAGCCAGCCAATTTCTGTTTTATGGCATTCGGATATTATGGTTTCATAACATATCAGGCCCTTGTTTTCCATGCCTGCCACCGCAAACTCCCCGACTACAAGAGGTATTCCCGCTGTTTTGGCGTTCTCTATGGCGTCTTTAACACGCCTTGAATCGCCGTCGTTCCACCACATGTGTATGCTGAAAATGAGGTTATTCATCGGGTCGTGTTTCCGCAAATATTCCCAGTTATCCGTTATGTAATTCATTCCCGTGCCCCAGGCTGCGGCGTCTATCATTATAGGTACCCTTATGCCCGCTTTTCTCATCTTATTCACGGCATCGCTGTATCGCAGCCTGAACTGCTCATTTGTTACGGTGTTATCCCCCAATTCATTGCCGTAATTTACTATCAGGTATCTTTCATATTTTTTGATTATCCCCGTCATTTTAGGGTCGGTCCAATAATTGTTGGACATTTCAAATACCGTGTCGCCCCAGCTGCCCGTGTGGTCGTGCAACTCTATTACGGGCACCAACTTTTCCTTAATGCAGTTTTGTATGGCCGTATCGAGCCCTTCCATAGTGCCGTCTTTGACGCTCCAAACTATGCGCACGCAGTTGGCTCCGGTTTTCGCTATTTCCGAAAATGACGGGATGCCGTCCGGATCAAGCCACACTATCATCTTATTTACCCCGCGAATTATGAATTTTTCGTTGTTTGGATCATATATGTGCCTTCCGCCGACTTTAAACCCTTCATATTTCGCGGCTGCCGTTTTCCCGGCTGTGTCCTTTGCATTAACAAGGGTTACGCTTGCTTTTACAATCCCTGTTGTAACTGCCATTTTTTCATAGCCGGGCTGCACGCCTCCGGCAAATATCCGGTATACGCCTGATATTTGTCTGAATGAACCGTCTGCGGCGTACGCGCCTATCTGTTCCGGATGGATGATGAACTCCAGTTTCTTTTTTGTTTTCTTTTTGAGGTTCACCCGCTTCATCCCGCACAATGATCTTAAAGGCGCGCCTTCAGCCGCTGCCGGAGCTTTTATATAGACCTGCACTACCTCATCCCCGTCCATTGAACCCGTATTTTTGACTTCCACGGATAGTTTTAACGGTTCTCCCGGCGCCAGGGTTTTCTGAAGTTTTAATTTAGAGTATTTGAACTTCGTGTACGACAGGCCAAACCCGAAAGGAAAAAGCGGTTCGCCCTTGAAATATTTGTACGTCCTGTTCTCCATCCTGTAGTCACGGAAATCAGGAAGGTCCTGAATGGACCGGTAAAAAGTAACAGGCAGCCGGCCTGCCGGGTTGTATTTGCCGAAAAGGACCTCGGCAATGGCTGTCCCGCCTTCTTCGCCGGGATACCATGCTTCAATCACCGCTTTTATATTCTTTTGGCTTGCATCTAAAGATATGGCGCCGCCGTTTAACAGCACCACAATGACCGGCTTGCCGATTGAACATAATACTTCAAGCACTTTAGCCTGCGCCGGCAGCAGCGATATGTCGGTCCTGTCCCCGTCCCCTGCGCCTTCTTCGCCTTCTATCAGCGGATTTAATCCGAGGAACGCCGTGATAACATCAACATCTTTGAAAGTTTCCTTTAATGCATTCAGATGGTCCGTGTATTTATCCTTTATATTGCATCCCTTCAAATAAGTTACTTTCACCTTTTTGCCGGCTATTTTCCTTATACCCTCAAGCGGGGTGACCCATTTTGACGGGGACCCGTTATAATTTCCGAGCAGGGCTTCTATGTCGTCGGCATTCGGACCCGTAACGCCGATTGATCTTATTTTTTTCAATGGCAGGATGCCGTCGTTCTTTAAAAGCACCAGCGACTGCCTGGCTGTTTCAAGCGCGAGCTGCCTGTGTTTTAACGAATCAACCACGCTGTAAGGTGTTTTTGAATACTTTACATCCTTGTCAGGGTCGAACATGCCGAGCTTAAAGCGCGTCAATAATAGCCGTTTGATCGACCTGTCTATATAAGACTGCCCGAGTATCCCGTATTCAAGGGCCTTTTGAAGCCCCTTGCCCGATTCCGCGCATTGGTCCCCGCCTGCGCAGCAGTTTAAATCGCACCCGTTTTTAACCGATAATGCCGCAGCCTCAGCCGATGTTTTTGTATATTTGTGGTTTAAATATATATCGTGAATAGCGTGACAGTCGGAAACCACGTGCCCGGAAAAACCCCATTCATTGCGCAGTATGTCGGTCAAAAGTCTCTTGCTCGCGCAGCAAGGCTCCCCTAAGGTCCTGTTATAAGCGCCCATTACAGATTCCACTTTTGCCTGCCTTACGAGGGCTTTAAAAGCGGGCAAGTAAGTCTCGCGCAGGTCTTTTTCAGACACGACCGCGTCAAACGTATGCCTCAAATTTTCGGGCCCGCTGTGCACGGCAAAGTGCTTGGCGCATGCCGCGGCTTTCATATATTTTGGGTCATCACCCTGTATCCCTTTTACGAACGCGGCTCCCATGCGGGACGTAAGATACGGGTCCTCGCCGTAAGTTTCCTGGCCCCTGCCCCAGCGTGGATCGCGGAATATATTAATGTTCGGGGACCAGAAATTTATCCCGAAATATCTTTCCCTGAAACCTTCATTTATGGCTTTATGGTATTTTGCGCGGCCTTCGTCTGATATTGCGCATGCCGCTTTATTTATAAGTTCATCATTAAAAGTGGCGGCAAGCCCTATAGCCTGCGGGAATACGGTAGCTATGCCCGCGCGGGCAACACCGTGCAGGCACTCGTTCCACCAGTCATATTTTGGTATACCCAGGCGTTTTATTCCGGGTGACGAGTGAAGCATCTGGGATGTTTTTTCCTCCAGGGTCATCCTGGAGACAAGGTCATTGACCCGTTCCTCGAAAGAAAGGGATGTATTAAGGTAAGGAAGAACCTGTTTTTTCCGTTTAGCCACTTGTGTCTCCGATCCATTTTGGACCTGTATTTGGATACTGTCTGAAAACCCATAAAAACCATCGTTGTGGGCCGAATAATCCTGTCAACACACTTTGTGTGTTGCCGGACTTCGTATTCGGCCCCTACAAATATCTGCCTGCACTTGTAGGGGCAGCATATCATGCTGCCCGCCTCTTGCGGGCTTTCCGACAGTATCATTTGGGGTTTATTCAGGCAGCTGACGCCCCGAGCGCACTCTTGTTGTTATTAATTCCCGGCCTTCTGCTCCCAAACTTTCCACGCTCTGTATATTTTGCTTTAAACAACAAAGGCCGGGATAACCCGGCCTTTGCGTATATGTCTTTGTTGTAAATTATCTTTTTGAGAACTGGAAGCTTCTTCTTGCTTTTGCCCTTCCGTATTTCTTTCTTTCGACCATTCTGTCGTCCCTTGTCATGAATCCGCCCTTTGCCAGGGTTGCTTTCATAACTTCGTCGAGTTTGCCAAGAGCACGGGAGATTCCCATCCTGATGGCGCCCGCCTGTCCTGTCTTTCCGCCTCCCATGGTTGTCACTTTCACGTCATACTTGCCTATAACGCCCACGGCTTCAAGAGGCGCTACCAGGTGATCCACGTGCGTGCCTCTCGGGAAATATTCCTTAACATCCTTATTGTTCACTGTTATTGTGCCGGTCCCTGTTTTTACCCATACTTTAGCTATGGCGTTTTTTCTCCTGCCTGTACCGTAACTTGTGCTCAATTTACTTTCCTCCTTGGAAAATTGCCTTTAATGGTTCAAGTACCACGGATGTATGCGGGTGTGTCGCGCCTTTATATACCCTGAGTTTTTTGAATACCTGATCCCCGAGTTTTGTTTTCGGAAGCATTCCGCGCACGGCTGCTTTGATGATTTTTTCCGGATGAGTGTTAAGAAGGTGCATGTATTCCACTTCCTTGAATCCTCCCGGATACAGACTGTGCGACTGGTATACTTTTTTATCGGTTTTCTTGCCGGTAAGCCTTACTTTTTCGGCGTTAATGACGATGACAAAATCACCCGTATCAACATGCGGCGTAAAAGTAACTTTCTTTTTTCCTCTTAATGTATCGGCTATCCTTGTCGAGAGCCTTCCAAGCACTTCGTTGGTTGCGTCAACAATATACCATTTCCTGACCTGATCCTGCGGTCTTGCCATAAATGTCTTCATAATTCTCAAAATCCTCCTGTGAACTATTGAAAAAACAAAATTCCTATTGCCCTTTACAGGCAAAAGGATATAAAAGAATATAATAATTAGGCTTTTTTGTCAAGCGTTATATAATCCAATAATGAATGGCTGTTTTATCTTTCTTACTTATGCCACGATGGATATGTATCATCCTCAGTGTTGTATGTCAGCCTTACCTGGTTGCTGCCATCCGCATTCATCATATATATTTCCATGTTCCCGTCGCGGTTGCTTGCGTAAGCCAGCTTTAGCCCGTCGGGGGACCATGTTGGAAAGCCGTCCATAGCGCTGCTGTTTGTCAGGTTTGTCTGGCCGCTTCCATCCGAATTCATCACATATATCTCAAAATTCCCGGTGCGGGCGCTCATGAAAGCTATTTTAGTTCCATCCGGTGACCATACGGGGTACTGATCCCTTGAAGAATCATTGGTCAGCCTTACCGGGCTGGTTCCGTCGCCATTCATTACGTATATCTGTTCAATACCGGCAACGTCACGGTCGCTGTCAAAAGCAATTGTATTCCCGTTTGGCGACCACGCAGGATTTTCATCTGTCGCGATATTATTAGTCAGTCTTGTCGGATCGGTCCCATCTTCATTCATTGAGTATATCTCATAATAACCATTTCCGTCACGCTGGCTTTCAAATGCTATTTTCCCGCCAATCGGCGACCATGCGGGAATCACATCGGAATTGGAATTATTTGTCAGGTTTGTCTGGCCGCTCCCGTCAGAGTTCATCACATATATTTCATCGTTATTGTCGCGGTTGCTTGAAAACACCAGCTTTTTCCCATCCGGAGACCATGAGCTAACCCCACCCTCCTTTGCCGGGTTATTTGTCAGGTCTGTCTGGCCGCTGCCGTCGGCATTCATCACATAAACTTCCCAGTTGCCGTCGCGGTAACTTGCAAAAGCTATCTTTCCGGTCACCCCAGTTATGACGGCAGCCGCAGGTTCGATCGGGTTTTTTGTTTTGGAACAACCCGAAGAAATAAGCAGCAAAATAAGCATGGCTGCGGTTGAAAACAGCGTTATTTGTTTCATTTTAACTCCTTGTATTTTTTCATTGAATGCTTACAATATACTCCACGCGGTGTTAATTGTCAACAAAATCAATGCTGTTTTACATGGTCTTGTTTGCCCCGAATGATTTAAAAAGTGTCCCAAATTATAACATCCCTGTTTTCAGGCTTGATTTTAACCGGTTTTTCACCGGGAATTCCGCATGATATTATGCTCACAAGCCTGTATCCTGCCGGCGCCCTGACAAATTCCAGCACCTGCGGGCAATAATCTTTTTTATCCCCGGCAACCCAGCAGGTTCCTACCCCCAGCGCATAAGCGGCCAGAAGCATATTCTGCGTTGCCGCGGCCCCGTCTTCTATATAATATTTAGCGTCCTTAGAGGCCACTACAATTGCCGCGCCCGCATCCGCCAGGAATTTTCCGTGGGTTCCCGCTATTGCAGCAAGTGATTTCAGGCGTTCTGGTTCCGTTATTACAACAAACCTCCACGGATATTCAGCACGCGCGCTCGCGGCCCATTTGCCGGCTTCCGCGATTTTTTCAAGGGTCTCTTTTGATATGGGTTCTTTTTTGTACTTCCTGACGCTGCGGCGTCCGTGTATGGCTTCGAATAAATCCATGTTTAATGCCCTCCTTTTAAATAATAACCCATCATTTATTGGGTTTGTATGGCCTTCATTTGATAGGAGCAATACCATACACAAAATCAAAAAAACGACACCTTTTGGTGTCTGTTTGTTGCCCCTTAGGGGCTAGGAACAATCCCCTTTACAAAATCAAAAAAACGACGCTATAGAGCGGCTGCTTGCTGCCGCTCATCACAGGCATTTACAACGGATCCTGCGATTTTAAGGCCTGCGTCAGAGAGGCAGCAAGCAGCCTCTCTACAAAATCAAAAATAACTTTTAACCAATTTCAACTGTTCTTCCCTCGTATTGGCCTTCCCGTCCAGCTTTGCCTTCATCACAGCTGACAGTATCCTCGTATATTCCGGGCCTTCCTTAATTCCCATTTCTTTAAGATCTTTGCCGCTGATTTCAATCTTAACGTGTTTCAATTTGTCAAGAAAATGCCTGATCCTTGCCGCTTGTTTCCTGTCTTTCTGCATCAGCATCAGATATAACAGCGCTTCTGTTGCGTGATCCTTAAACAAAAAATATGTATCGCTCCTGCTTTTGCCTGTTTTAGCCAGGCCTTTCTCCGATAACATCCGAAGTTCTTTTGCCTGCTTTATTGCCGTATTTTGTTCATTACTAAGCTTAAGCTTTGCCGCCACGGTGCCGGCCGCCCCCGATGTTATGCCGCCAAGAAGCGCCATCAGGTTTATCAAGGCTGCGTCCGCCCCATAGCCGGCTATCATACTGCGCGACGCGCTGATATTTTTAAACATACGAATTGCCGTCGCGTCGATGCGGATGCCGTGGCTGAGTTTCTTTAGAACGCCGAGGCTGTCCAGCCGCAGCATTGCCTTTAAAGGAGACGGCTCGCCAAACATAATGAACAATTCTTCCCTTATCCTCTCCCCGGACAAATTGTCAAATATATTGCGTTTTAAAGTTTCATGGATAAGCTTAAGCGTTCTTTTTTCCATCTTAAAACCAAGCCTTGTTTCAAACCTCACCGCCCTTAGTATCCTTGTCGGGTCGTCAATAAAGCTCTTATCATGCATTGTTTTCAGGATTTTCTTTTTCAGGTCGGACACGCCGCCAAACGGGTCAAAAAGTTCGCCAAAATCCTCCCTATTGATTGATACTGCCATGGAATTTATCGTGAAATCCCTGCGGAATAAATCTTCGTTAATCCCGCTTAAAACAACATTTGGAAGCGCCGCAGGTTTTTCATAGGTTTCCGACCTGGCGCTGGATATGTCTATACGGCCGTTTTTGAGGAATATTTTCGCGGTTTTGAACTTTTCAAATCCCTTATACGCGCCGTGAAGTTCGTCAGCCAAAAGCCGCGCAAATTTCATTCCGTCCCCCAGGACAACCACATCTATATCAACAGTCTTTCTTTTCAGGAATATATCCCTTACCATGCCTCCGACAATACAGGCTTTAATACCCTGTTTGTCAGCAAAAACTCCGATCTTCCCGACAAGGACATACGTACTTCCATCAAGCACGGACCTCATGGCTTTTTGCATTTGTAGGGTTGTCATGGCTTATGTTGTCTGTATTTCTTTCTTAAGTATGAAAAAAACCGTAATAGCTATGGCCTGCACAGCCACTGCCGACCAGCATAAAACAGGTATTGATATGTCATACAGCAGTCCGGTTAAGTACGCTCCGGCCAGCATGGCTAATCCGTAAGAAAAGTTAAATATGCCGTAGCCTGTCCCCCTCTTTTTCAGGGGCGTTATATCCGCAATGGCCGCTTTCATTATGGTTTCATGGCCGCCCATGACTATGCCCCAAAGCACGGCTGATACTAAAGCCAGGACAGGACTTTTTGTAAAAGCAAAGAACGGTATAAATGCGGAGAGTATGGGCAGCACTATAAGCGCGGCAAGACCGCCGCCGTGATGGTTGAGTTTTATCTTCAGCCTGTCATACCATGTCCCCATGACATATGCCGCAACGCCGTCAACACCCATGGCTATCGCGTAATAAATGGGTATCCAGACGTCGCTTATGACATTCTGGGCCTTAAAATGATAACCTATAACGGCAAAATTCATGAAACCAAAAACCGTCGTGAAAGAAAATACCGTATATATCCAGAATAATTTCGTTATTTTGTCGGGGTCGGTGGCCTTTGGGGGCGGTTCAAGTTTGGAAGGGTCGGGAACTTTGACATATGCAATAACCGCGAAGATCATTACGAGCAAAAACGGTATCCAGAACAACCCGTAAGCATGCCTGTAATCAACAGATGTTTTCACGCCTGAGCCTGTAACCGCAAAGTAACCAGCAAATATTAAAGGCCCGAGCAGGGCCCCGAACTGGTCCATGACTTCCTGTATGGCAAAGCCCTTTCCGGTCCCCACCCGTTTCGCCGCGCTTGAAACTATGGAGTCTTTGGCAGGCGCCCTGATGCCCTTGCCAATCCTTTCTAAAACCATAAAAACCGCGGCCATCTGCCATATGCCGGTCAGGGATAAAAGAGGTATGGCAATAATTAATCCGTAACCGACAAAGGTAAACACCCAATATGCCTTTGTTTTGTCCGCATAGTAACCTGATAAAAGCCTCAAAGCATAACCCGCAAATTCGCCAAACCCGGCGATTAACCCGACCATAGCCGCGTTAACGGCAAGCGTCTTTAAATATGGACCGTTTACCGCCCTTGCGCCTTCATAAACAATATCGCCAAAAAGGCTGATAAAGCCGAAAAATATAATCAGCTGAAACGCGCGCTTTGTCTCTTCAGGCACAGGTGTTGCACTTGGTTTCATGTTGCCCTCCGATAATTATTTCTATTGCTTATTTAGGCCGTCAACTCCGAATTCCGAATTCCGAACTCCGAATTCCGAATTCCGAATTCCGAACTTCTGCTACTCCCCAAACGGCCTGCTTAACCGTTCCGTTATCTCGAGTTTATAATCATTCTCCGCCATCAACCTGCCTTTGGAATCATGGAGTTTAAGCTCTACCTTTCCCCAGCCTGTTGCCGCTGATTCAGGTATCTCAAACGGGTCTTTTTCAAATGCCTCAAGCTGCTGTCCCGAAAAAGGATATGTTATTGAATCGGCTTTTATTTCAACTATCTTCCTTGATTCTTTCTTATATATTACTCCCGCGGCGTCTGTGAGGGTTATCTCCGCTTTGAGGTTATTTAAATCCCGCGGCAGGTCATTTATTATAAAGAACGGATCCCATAAAATCCCCCAGCTTAAACGCTCGCCTTTTGACTTGGTGCTTCTTACAAGGCGGTAACCGGGATATACGGGCTGCATGGCTGTCTTAAGCGCGTAATAGCCTTTTTTAGGTATCCTGTAATAGTCAACTACCGCCCAGGTGATCGAAGGCCAGCATTCGCAGAACATAAAATGCAGTATGCCGTTTAAAATTTTATACCTGGCAAGCCTGTATGTTTCCGTATGCGCCTTGATTATGTGAGCCTGGTACTGCTGGGAATTTTCTATGAATTCATCAAGTGATTCCCCCATTTTAATCCTGGCCGTATTAAATGTCTGTTCCGGCTGGAAATCATGATATTCCCACTCTTTCCAGTTCGGCGGCCACAGGTCGGCCGGCTTCATCATCTTTTCCATGGTTTCCCTGCATGGAAGCGCTTCCGCTCCGTACTCGGAAATGATGAATCGCTTTTCGGCGTTGACCGTATCCAGATAAAAATTCTCCGGGGAATTTTCATAATACCATCCCGGATAATAGTGCTGGGTAAAATCAGACGCTTTTTCTATATAACGCGCCGGATCCTCCTCCCTTGCCTTGATGTATAAGACCGGATCCAGCTGTTTTTCGCTGACAAACGGCTCGTTATGGCAGCACCAAAAGGTAATTGACGGCCTGTTATAGTGATGGTTTATCATGTCCTTTATCTGTGACACGGCATTTTCCATGAATGTATCCGTGGTTTCATATCCCCACTGCAGCGCAAAATCCTGCCATACCATGATCCCGGCCCTGTCTGCCTCGTAATACAGTTCCTTGCGGTTGACATGCGCGTGTATCCTGACCATATTAAGATTCGCGCCAACCAGCATGCTTATGTCTTTTCTTGCCTTTTCCCGGGTGTATTCAGAAAGCATCTGCGTGGGGATCATGTTCGTGCCCCTTATGAAGAGTTTCTTGCCATTTAAATACCAAGCCCTGTCTTCCGCGCGTTTGAATTCCCTGATACCGCTTATGTCCGTATACGTGTCCTTTGCCGCGCCTGTTTTCACAGTATATGTAAATTCATAAAGATTTGGCTTGCCAAAATCCCAGGTCCACCATAAAGCGGGGTTTTGCATGTCGGTATAGAGCCTGACAGTATTTTTTCCGGGATAAAGGGTTGTGTTTCTTTCAATATTTTTTGCCTTGCCCTTGAAATTGTAAGGCTCGATTACGCCGCTCAATTTTGATTCTATTATCTTCTCCGTGTAATTATTAATAATAAGCTCCGCGCCCACGTTCCACACGCCGTCGTCTTTTAAGAGCGGCGTTATCTTTACCCTTTCTATTTCCACGGTGTCGACAGACTCCACATACACGTCGTTCCATATGCCGCCCGTGTTCATTTCCTGGCCGCGGCTCTTGCTCCATGACCCGGGACGCGCGTCATGATGGTTGAATATTCCTTTAATGAGGTATTTGGCATTTGGCCATATAGTTTCGCTTTCTTTGGGCGAATTAACATAAACTTTTATGCTGTTTTTGCCGTTCTTTATGGCAGAGGTCACATCAAACCTGAATTTCTGGAAATACCCCTCGTGCCGCCCTATGAATTTTCCGTTCAGGATGACTTCACAGAAATAGTCAACCCCCTTAAATACCATGAAATACTTTTTATTTGATTGTTTTTTTAACGTGAAGACCCTGCTGTAGTCAGCGTTGCCCGATATATCATGCCCCTGCAAATACCAGTTGGAAGGCACCTTTATGGATGTTTTGCTTCCTGCATGGCTGAAATCCCACCTGCCGTTAAGACTGGTTTGTTTTTTCATACGCGCTCCTTGTCATCAATCAAATTGACATAAAAAAATAGCGGCCATTAAAGGTTCGTTGCATGAACCTTCATTCGGGCCGCTTCCCTTTGATGACTAATTTATACTATAAATAACCTTCTTTTACAAGCAATTAATGAAAAAAGCGGCAGTTCCCGGGCTGCCGCTTTTTTATGTGAAAACTTCGTAAAATACGTTTAAAACGCCACTTTTTCAGCTTCAGATCTTACCCTTTCTTTTCCGGGCATGTACTTTCTTATCTCATCCATGCCCTCCCCAAAATCTTTTATCGCGTTGTCAAAAACAAGTATCCTGCGGGATTCGCTTTTGTCCTGGGTGTCGCCGAGTGTTACCTCCTTGATTGAGAGGTACAAATTACCCGTCTTCGCCTTTCTCACGTCCATGTAGTACTTTTTCTTGCCCGCGCTTACAACTTTTGAAAAAACAGCTTCCTGTTCGCTCATAAAAACCCCTCCGAATTTTTTTTACCGGGAATACACGCGGACCTAACCGCGTTTTTTTATCCTTGACCAAGTGTATGTTTTATCATAAAATAAGTATACGATTTGTATGTTTAATTGTCAAGCGGATTTTTAATAAAAATAACGGTTATTTTATTGTTTGGGGAACGGACCTTATTTGGATACTGTCAGAAAAGCATGCCATGTACCTTAAGCTACTACGAATGGTACATGGCGGTTTATGTTGTTATATACAACCACTATTGTGATTTTACAAATAGAACAAATATGTTTATATGTGTTTTTTAGAACTCGTAGAGAGGGGGCTTGTCCCCCTCTAAAATGCTGGCCCCAGTTATCCGCCCAGCCCAGATTGAGAAGGGGACGAGCCCCTTCTCTACGAAAATCGTTTTGTTTATAACTATTGTGTTTAGTTACAATAGTGGTTGTATATAGGTGCGTATATTGAGACTGTCCGAAAAACCCGCAAGGGGCGGGCAGCATGATATGCTACCCCTACAAATAAAGGCAAATATTTGTAGGGACCAAATACGAAGTCCGGCAACACACAAAGTGTGTTGACAGGATTATTCGGCCCACAACGATGGTTATTAAGGGTTTTCCGGCAGTATCATTTAAATCGTAAACACAAATGCCGGACCGGGTCGCTATTCCAATATCGTTTTCTTTTTCATCATTGCCTTCACTATTTCAAACCATAACACGCTGAAAAGCCCGGCGCCTAAGCATATCAGTATATCATTTAAATGCAGCACACCGAATCCAAAAAGCAGCCTTAACCCCGGTATATAAAGAACTGCGGTAATCAACGCTATTGCCCCGCTTATGACCCACCACATTGCCGGATTAGGATCGCGGACGATCTCAAAAACACTCCTGGTCCATGAAAGGTTTGTGAGTATCAGGCACAGGTTTGATATGACTACCGTCGCAAAAGCCATGGCTCTCGCCTCGTTTTCGCCGGTATTTAATTTACCCGAAAGCAGGAAAACCGCCATGACAACTCCCAGCACCACGAATCCCTGCAACAGGCTGATAACAACCGGTTTTATGCCGAAAACCGCCTTATTTTTATCCCGAGGTTTTCTTCTCATGACGTCTTTTTCCTCGGGCTCGGCTTCAAAAACAATGGAACACGCGGGGTCGATAATCAGCTCCAGGAATACTATATGCACAGGCATCATGATCAGCGGCCACTTAAAAAGCACCGGTATCAGTGATAACCCCGCGATAGGCACATGGACGGCCACGATATAGGACAGCGCTTTTTTCATATTATCAAAGATGCGTCTGCCCATTTTAACCGCGGCCGCGATCGACTCAAAATCGTCATCAAGAAGAACAAGCGATGACGCTTCTCTGGCCACGTCGGTACCGCGCGCGCCCATAGCTATGCCTATGTCCGCAGCTTTCAGGGCCGGGGCGTCATTAACCCCGTCGCCCGTCATGGCGACAACCTCGCCTGACGACTTGAACATATTTACTATCTTCAATTTTTGTTCGGGCACTACCCTGGCAAAAATATTTGTTTCTTTCATCCGTTCAATTATTTGGGCTTCCTGCATGGAATCAAGTTCCCCGCCCGTAATTACTTTATCAACATTTTTCAACCCTATCTGTTGCGCAATATTTACGGCCGTGGCGGGATAATCACCCGTGATCATTACTACCCTGATCCCCGCTGTATAACACTCAGCAACGGCGTTTTTTACCTGCGGCCGTACCGGATCTGCAAGTCCCACTAAGCCTGTGAACCTGAAAACAAAATCATGCTGGTCGTCAGGCAGCTTTTCCGATTTATAATCCGCCTTTGCGACACCCAGGACACGGTATCCCTGGGAAGCCATTTCATTGACTTTTATCATTAGTTCTTCAATCCGGTGTTTTTCCAGGTGGCAGATATCCATTATGGCTTCAGGCGCCCCTTTACATGCCACAAAATAAGTGCCGGTGGAAGGTTTTCTGAAAACGTGCGATAAAGCCAGCATTTTCTTTGATAAAGGATATTCGCGGACAAACTCCATGCTTCCATATATATTGCCGCTGTCTAAGCCCGCTGATTTTCCAAGCTCTTTAAAAGCCTTTTCCATAGGATCAAAAGGGTCCTTTTGGCATGCCATTATCCCCGATTCCACGACATCTTCCACTTCGGGAGACTTCCTGAAATCCAGGCCATCGGATGTGTTATGGAATTTATTGCCCGCGTATATCATTTCTATGGTCATTTTATTCATGGTCAGCGTTCCTGTTTTGTCCACGCAAAGAACAGTTGCCGAACCCAGGGTTTCTATGACAGGCATGCGGCGGGTTAAAACGCGTTTTTTGGATATACGCCATGCGCCAAGCGCAAAAAATACGGTAAGCACTACAGGAAATTCCTCGGGCAGCATTGCCATAGCAAGGCTTAATCCCGCCAGGAAACCTTTAAGCCAGTCCGTCCTTGAAAGGCCGTAAATCACAAAAACCAAAATGCAGAGTACCGCCCCTATAACAGCGACCTTTTTTACAAGATCGTTGATTTCATTCTGGAGACGCGTGGTTTTTTGCTCTATGGAACGCAGCGCCACGCCTATTTTCCCGATCTCTGTTTTTAAGCCTGTTGTTTTTATTTCAACCACAGCCTGACCCTGCACGGCCATTGAACCCGAGAAAACAAAAGGTGTGCCGTCTCCGCCCGGCCTGGCCATTATGGTATTGCCGGTTCCGGCTGATTTTCGGACAGGCGCTGATTCGCCTGTAAGCAAAGACTCGTCACAGGAAAGGTTATTGTTCCATATTACAGCCCCGTCTGCCGGCACCCTGTCGCCTTCGGACAGTATGACCATATCACCGGGCACGACTTCCCTGCCCGCTATGCGGCGCTGATTGCCGTCCCTTATAACCAGCGCCCTGGGGCTGGACAGGTCTTTGAGGGCTTCAAGGGCCCTTTCAGTTTTTCTTTCCTGATAAAAAGTTATTCCCATTACCACAAAAACAAAACCTAATAACATTACGGCTTCCTGCCTGTCGCCGAGAAAAAGGTAGATTATGCCGCAGGCTACGAGCAGGATGAACATAGGTTCTTTCACCACTTCAAAAGCTGTGCGTAATATGCCCTTTCTTTTGGAGGAAGGCAGTTCATTATATCCCTCCGCTTTAAGCAAAGCCCCTGCCTGTGCTTCGGACAGCCCTTTTAGTTCTTTGGCGTTTATATCCATAAGTCCATCCCTTTATTCATTTTCGTTCCCGCCATTTTTTTTCATTTTCTTCATACTTTGCCATAGTAAGCCTATCCCTACCGGTATCGTCGAAAACAACAATATGACAAGCAGTACCATTGTGAAATTATCCTCAACCATGGGTATATTCCCGAAAAAATAACCGGCAAACAGGCACATTCCCACCCATAAAAAAGCTCCTATAATATTATATATGAAAAATTTTGCGTAATTCATCGATCCTATCCCCGCAATAAAAGGAGCGAATGACCTTATCACCGGGATGAACCGCGCTATCAAAATTGTTTTACCCCCGTGTTTTTCATAGAATAAGTGGGCCTGTGCCAGTTGTTCTTCCCTGAAAAAATTCTTATGACCGGCCTTGAAGAACTTCGGGCCCATGAACCCGCCTATGGCATAATTAATACAGTTGCCCGTCACAGCGGCCAGAAAAAGCCCGGCTGCTATCAACGGCATGTTAAGTTCCCCGCCGGCGCACAAAGTCCCGATTATGAATATAAGCGAGTCGCCGGGGAGGAAAGCGGCCACAATGAACCCTGTTTCGCAGAGTATTATCGTATAAATGAGCGGGTAGATCAGATTGCCGTGATTTTTTATCAATTCAAGCAGATGTGTGTCAAGATGAACCATATAGTCGAATAAAAGCATCAGGTTTTCCATATATTTCTCCCGTTTTAATTTATAAAAAAGTAGAGCAGGCTTCCTTATATGAATATGGCTGATTTCGGCGGATATTCCGGGGGAAATGAGATAACAGCGGGTATAAATGCAAGGACCGGCTTCAAAATATAATAAGAGCCGTTAATATTTATCAGATCAGCAGGGTTGACCGGAAGCATCCATGGTTCTTCGGTTCCATACCCGGAGCCGTCAATATCAAAACATAAACAGCAGACAAATAATGAGATCAGGATAATAATTGCCGGAATTTTGCCTGTTTTCTTCATCATTCACCTTAATTTTGATATTTTACTCCCGGGTAAGCGAAAGCAGCGGTTAGAACCTGAATAATTCTATACCATTGGTTTTTTTATGTCAACAATTTAATGGTTCTCCCGGCACTCTTGCGCTATTCATTTGCTTTTTTTTGCCCCATATATTTCCGCCTGCATACAGAAAGCATTTCTAAATCCCTATTTTACCGCGCGACCTTTTTATGGCCTCGGCAGACTTAAAACCCTTTATGGCCAGCGACATGTTCAGCATTCGTTTTGCTTTTTCCGTCATCCCCGCCCCGGCATACTCTTCCGCCTGAAACAGCATGCTGGATGAGTAGTATGACAACAGGAAATTCTCCATGCTGTCCCTAGGCAAAAGCCCGCCGATCATGCCGCGGTATGAATATATCAGCCACTGATACCCGTCCGGGACGATTTCCCGTGAAGTTTTCATTAACAGCTCAAAAAGTATGCCCTGACGCCGGACTTTAAAATCACCCGCATATGCCTGAATGTTTTTTTCATTCGAAATTGTTGAGTAAGCAGGCAGCCCTATTTTTCCGGTAAAATCGGCGTTTCCACAGCGTTTTATCCGCAAATCCGGCCTCTTTGCCGCGGCTATTTGCAGGTACTGCGCCGCAAATACATTATAATCCCCTATGACTATCAAATTTACGCCCAAAGGCGCAGTCTTTATAATATTCATACCTATGTCATACCCAAGATAGTCGGAACCGCGGTCAGAGGAAATATATGCTTCCGCACCCATGGCCAGTGCTATCACAATGAGCGCGCCGATAAGAAGCCTGCCCGCCAGCCTGCCTTTAATTTTATCAGCGATCATTTCAATCCCGGCGGGGGTAAGAGCGCATAAAGTAAGACAGGAAGGCAGCAGGAATACGCCTATAAGGTCCTCATAAATCGCAGACGTCCTGTTAAACACTGCGATGGCAATTATATCCACAAGCGCCGTGATGAACAGAATGGGCGGCAGCGTGAGAGAGCCGGAAGACTTTTTAAACAAAGCAGCCAGCGGGATCAGGGCAAAAACGGAAAGTGAGGATGCAAAAAATAAAAAAACGGCTTTTGTCTGGTAAACAACCGAACTCAAATCAATATTCAGCGGACTTGAATAAACCCGCCTGAAAATCACAGAGAGGATTGAACCTATGTCCGCAGGATTTTCCATATTCATAGCTGGTCCGGCTAATGCCCTTACTGGAAGATATATATACGGCGTCAATCCCAGCAGGACAAAAAAAACGCCTGCCGCCATATGCCTGTATTTTTTACGCGCGGCGACGGCGGCCATGGCGCCAAGCGGGATAAAAACCATAATGGCCGCGCTTGGCCAGTGGTTTGCCAGGGAAAGACCGTAGGTATACATAATGAAGAGAAAACATTTTTGACCGTACTTTTTTATCAATGTATCCAGGGCCAGCAGCTGCATGGAAAGCAGAAGAAGATTCAGTATGTATATGCCGCCTTTTGCGTCAGACGCCTGTTCCCAAAACGTGGAAATAAACGCGAGCAGAACAGGCGCATACAAGGCAAAGCGGGAGCTGTATCTTTTTGCGATAACGAAAACAAACACGAGGACAGCAGCGGCCATGACAGTTGAAAAAACAGATAAGGCAAAGGCTGGATTTCCGGGCAAAAACAACAGGGCCGCCTTGCCCGCAAGCATATAAAGCGGGTAAGCAGGCGCGTGCCCTATTCCCAGGCTTACAGCGGCCGCCGCGGTTTCAGGTGAGTCATTCAGCGAAAAAGCCGGCGCCGCAGTTCTTATATAAACGAAGATCATAAAAACAAAAAAAATATAAATCACGGCTTTAAACATCAGACCGTACGCGGACCCTGTTTTACCCTCATTATTATTGCCGACATTATCTTTTTCCATAAGGATACTATATCACAAACCGCTGTTTTTTTTAAAAAAAACTGCAGGGATCTCTTATGCTTTAAATACCTGAAACCTGGTTTGTCAGGACTACCCTGAAATGAAAACCGCATATTGCGAGGGCTATTGCATCGGCCAATAACGCCGGTTTTTTAAAAACCGTCCATATCATCAGCCTCCAAAAATGCCTCTTTCCCTTTTCAAGTATGCCGAGTTTCCATACGGCCGATATTACTGCGTTAACTTTTGATATAAAATTATGCCTGGTTTCCTTTGCGGTTGCCTTGTACTCTTTCAGGAACGTAATTATCCTGGTGTAATATTTTTCCGGCCCAAAAATAGAGTTTAATACCTTTTTATAACCTTCCACCAGGAGCTTTGGGTCCATTTTAGGTATGAAATTAAGGCTGAAATCAGTATTGTTCCCGTCGGAAGGTTTTTGCAGCAGCCTTCCGGCTTCTTCAAGCCGCTTATACAGCCTTGTTTCCGGCAGCGCGTTAAGCATACCCACCATGGCCGTTACTATCCCTGTTTTCTGCACGAACGCTATCATATCGTCAAATATCCTGTGCGTATCCGAATCAAAACCCAGGATAAACCCGGCCTGTACCTGCAGCCCGTTGCGTTGCAGTATCTTGACTTTTTCACTCAGATCTTTCCCAACATTCTGGACCTTGCCGCACGACAATAACGCTTCCTGGCTCGGAGTTTCAATTCCCACAAAAACCGAATTAAAATTCGCCTCCTGCATAAGCGTCATAAGTTCCTGGTCGTCCGCCAGATTAATAGAAGCCTCGGTATAGAGCGTAAAAGGCCTTTTCTTTTCCCCCATCCATTGTTTTATGGACCTGAGAATTTCTTTTACCTTCGCCTTATTGCCGATAAAATTGTCGTCAACTATAAAAAGGCTTCCGCGCCAGCCTGCGTTATAGAGCGAATCAAATTCCCTTATTACCTGCTCCGGGGTTTTTACTCTGGGCACCCTGCCGTTTATGACTATTATATCGCAGAATTCGCAGTCAAAAGGGCAGCCGCGCGACACCTGCATGGCCATGGAGGCATAATGCTTCATATTTAGAAGGCTCCAGTCAGGTACGGGTGTTTTTGTTATATCAGGCTTTTCATTTGATGAGTATATCTGCCTTGTCCTGCCGGCTTCCAGATCGGCCGCAAATTCTTTTATGGAGGATTCCCCTTCATTGATCACAAAGGTATCAACATTGTTAAAATCCCTGTATCCGGTTGTGAACACAGGCCCACCGGCGGCAACTTTTTTGCCGAGAGCTTTTGCCCTATTTATGACTTCCTGCGCGGATTTTTTCTGTACTATCATAGCGCTTACAAAAACCCAGTCGGCCCATAATATATCCTCATCTTTCAGCTGGCCTGCGCTTATATCCACAAGCCTTTTTTCCCAATGTGCAGGCAGCATCGAGGATACTGTAAGCAGACCAAGGGGCGGCAATGAGGTTTTCCTGTTTACAAAAGGCAATGCGTATTTAAAGCTCCAGAAAGTGGCTGGGTATTCGGGCGCGACCATCAAAATCTTCATAGAACCTTCTTCCCAAATCCTGATTAATTACACTAAGCTCATGTATTACAAACCACAACCTGAAAACCAGGAAAATATAAGCATTGTTTTTACCCTGAATGGATTTATCTCAAAGTATACTTATATATCAGATATACACTTAAATACAGGAATACGCCAGATAATAATGCTGATGGGCGGCCAGCTACTGAGCTACGCGCAAACGAAAACGGAATCATCATGGTGGGCGCGACTGGGATCGAACCAGTGACCCTTAGCTTGTCGAGCTAATACTCTAACCAACTGAGCTACGCGCCCGGCATGATGATTCCGTTTGTTTTTAACTTATTGATTTTATTACATTTCCCGTAAGTGTCAAGGTGTTTTTACGGTCTTTGCCTTCCCTCTCACCAGTGATGCAAATATGCCGAAAAAACAAAGTGCCGAGAAAACCATAAATGATACCTTAACCGACATCATAAAAGCGCCGTATTTGTCCGGCGTTATCTGGGATCTACCAACGTACATTGAGAGCATCATGGTGGCAATCGCCAGGCCCGTCATCTGGCCGCCCTGCCTCATGGTGCTTACAATGCCTGAGGCCACTCCATAATACCTGCGCTCTACCGATGACATGACAGCGTTGGTATTCGGCGATGAAAACAGGCCAAAACCGGCGCCTATAAAGATAAGACAAAAAATTATGTAAATAAGCGGGGTTTGAGGCTGCAGGAACGAAAAAAGTATAAGGCCAACCATGGTCATACCCATGCCAATGGAAGCAACTCTCCCGGGAGTGTATTTGTCGGATATTCTTCCGGCCCAGGGAGCAAGCATCATCATTACAGCAGGCTGCGCCATAATTATCATGCCTGCATGGCGCGGGTCAAAACCCTTTATATACTGAAGGTACAGGCTGAGCATTATGGCCACGGCTGATGCGGATGAATAATGTATAAGCGTCGCCAGGTTTGAAAAAGCAAATACCTGGTTGTCCTCAAAAAGTTTTATGTTAATAACGGGGTTTATATGCTTTTCCTCGTATTTTATGAACGCGAACGTCAGGATTATCCCAAAGGCGACAAGCCCGGCCGAGGTATAGGACGGCATTTTTGAAAGTCCGTAGATCAGACAAGTGATCAAAACCGCCAGTATAAGCGACCCCGTATAGTCAAACTTTTCCACCTCGGATTCCGCCCACTCCCCTTTTAGCATAAAGAACAGGAAGAACATGGAGAGCAGGCCAAGCGGCACATTGAGCCAGAATATGGAGCGCCATCCAAGATATGATGTCATAATGCCGCCGACAAACGGCCCGGCGGTCAGGCCGAGGTAAACTGCCGATACGTTCCACCCCAAAGCCCACCCCCTTTTTTCCGGAGGGAAAACAGAAGTGAGTATTGCGACGCTTGTACCGAATATCATGGAAGCCCCGAGACCCTGGACAACCCTGGAAAACAGCAGAAAAAATATCCCCTGCGCAAGAGCGGCCATTACAGACCCGGCCGTATAAACCGCGGTGCCAATGATCATAAGTTTTTTTCTGCCGTATATATCCGCAAGCTTTCCGAACGGCACCACAAATACTGATTGTGCAAGGAGCATAGAAGTGGCTATCCAGCCGAGCAAAGAGGCATTAAGGGCAAATTCCCTGCCTATGACGGGAAGCGCCACATTAACAGAACTGGTTCCCATGGAATTGAATATGGCGCTGAGCATGGAAACAACCAAAGCCGCAGTCTGGGTTCTTTTGTCTGATTGTTGGTTTGACGGCATTTATTCGTAACGGAGCGCGTCTATCGGGTTCAGCTGGGCTGCTTTTTGGGCCGGCATAATGCCGAATACCACCCCGACACCGATTGAAAACAGGGTAACCCCGACCACTGAAACCATGGATATGCTCGTTGTCCACTTTGCTACCGCTGATAAAAGCAGAGTTGCACAAGATCCGAATATAATTCCCGCCACGCCCCCGATAAACGTCATCAGAACCGACTCGATTATAAACTGCGTCATGATATCTTTTCTTTTCGCCCCTATGGCTTTCCTCAATCCGATTTCCCTGGTACGCTCGGTAACAGACACAAGCATGATGTTCATGATGCCCACGCCGCCCACTACCAGGGATATGGCCGCGATAAAACCCAATAGCAGAGACATGGAGTTTGCTGTATCTGACATGGTTTTCTGGATATCCGCCATGTTCATTATCTGAAAACTCGTATCATCAGGATTGTTAATTTTATGCCTTTTTCTCAGCAATGCTGTTATGGAATCCTGTGCGTCCTGCATCATGGAAAAATCCTTGACCTGAATGTCAATTGAATCCACATATTCCTTTCCCAGGAGCCTGAACATAGCGGTTGTAAGAGGCATGACTATCACATCATCCTGGTCCTGCCACCCGCTTGAACCCTTGGAAGGCAGTACCCCTATAACCTTAAATGCGATTTTATTTATTTTTATCTGCTGCCCCAAAGGATCGGAATCCCCAAAAAGATTTGTGGCTACAGTCTGCCCGATTATACAAACCCTATTCCTTGTCTGCATGTCGTTTTCCGTATAAAAATTCCCAAAAGCCGGGACCGCGTTCCTCATCAACGGATAGTTTTCTCCGACCCCTTGCACACGGGTGCTCCAATTCTTGTCCTGATACACTATCTGCCCCCTGCCGCTTACCGTCCCTGAGGTATATTTTACTTCAGTTAATTTAGCCAACGCATCCACATCCTGAAGCGTAAAACGGGTGACTGTACCGGTGCCCATTGAGACACCGCCCATCCTTGTATTACCCGGGATAACAGTCAGGAGATTTGTACCGAGAGATGATAGACTTTTTTGTATGGCGTCTTTCGCTCCTTGGCCGAGCGCAAGCATGGCTATTACCGCGGCGACGCCTATCAAAATTCCAAGCATTGAAAGCACTGAACGCAGTTTATTTCCCATAATGGAATTAAATGCCTGCCTTATGTAATCCACAAACTCTATCCTCGACATCGGCGGTTTGACGGCGGATTTGCCCGCGTCACTGTTTGCCATAAGAACGTCCGGCGCTTCATAAAACTTTCCTTTATTTTGAGTGTCAGATACTATTTTCCCGTCTCTTATTCTTACAATTCTTCCGGCATATTCGGAGACTTCTTCATCATGTGTAACCATTATTATTGTCTTGCCTTTTTTATTCAAACCCGCCAAAAGCTGCATGATTTCTGTCTGGCTTTTTGAGTCAAGGTTGCCGGTAGGTTCGTCTGCAAGTATTACCTCCGGATTATTTACCAGGGACCTCGCGATAGCCACCCTCTGGCGTTCACCGCCGGAAAGTTCATTGGGCATATTCTGTTCTTTTGATATCAACCCTACTTCCTTAAGCAGTTTTATACCTTCTCCGTGAGATTCAGGTTTGCCCGCGTATATTAACGGTAGTTCCACATTTTCCACGGTATTTTCCCTCGGAAGAAGATGGAACTGCTGGAACACAAAACCTATAAAGCCCGACCTTAACTGGGCGTACTCATCATCCGAAAGCTTTGCGGTTTCTATGCCGTTCAAATTATATGAACCTGAATCGGGAGAATCCAAGAACCCCATAAGGTGCATGAGCGTTGATTTTCCCGAACCCGACGGCCCCATGATAGCCACGAATTCGCCCGGTTCAACCTCCAAAGACACATCATCTAAAGCCTTAAAACTTATCTTTCCCGTGTTATATGTTTTACTGAGGTTCCTTATACTTATTATTTTCATTTTTCATCCTTTACAGATTTTCAATCCGATTTATGATATGTTAATGTCCTCCGCCGCGCGCATTGGTCCTTGCGGGCCGCTGGGGCATGAACGGGTTCACTGCCTGGGATTTGGCCTGCCCCGCGTAAGTCTGTTTTGATACAACGACAGTGTCGTTCTCATTGACGCCGGAAACTATCTCGATATTGTCATCATCGGAAATACCGGCCGTAACTTCCCGCTTATCAGGTTTTTCCTTGCCTGCTATTTTTACAAAAACCACGCTTTTGTCCTTGATCTTTTTAACAGCGTCAAGCGGCAATATCAGCACATTATCCTTTTCCTGCTGGATTACGCTTATATTTGCGCTCATGCCTGAACGGAAATATTCAGGGACCTTGCTGGGAAGAATATCAACGTTGTATATGGTGACATTGTTGACTGTTTTTGACTCATAATATATATGATCCACTTTTCCAACAAGTGACTGGTCCGGATAGGCATCAAGGGCCAGCATGGTCTTCTGCCCCAGTTTTATCTTGCCAATGTCGGTTTCATCAACCTGCGCCTGTATAATAAGCCTGTCAGAGAGTACCAGCACAGCGTCCGTAGGCGACACTGTTTGCCCCGGCTGCATGGCGCTTACTATTACTTCACCGTTGATAGGCGCTATAAGCGGTATGGGTTTGTAAACATTTTCCCATTCCTTCAGGCTGGTTGCCCCCTGCGCGCGCGCCGCGTCAAGCAGGGCCGCCCTGTCCGAGGAGCTCATATAAGCAAGCGTCTGTCCCTTTTTAACATGCTGGCCCTCCACAACAAGGATACTTTCCAGCCTGCCGGCTAAAGGCGGCATTATTGCGAGTCTGTTCTGCGGCAAAACGGTTCCCGTGGTGGTTACCGCAATTTTTATAGTACCCTTCTTTACAATATATTCCACCGTGACTTTGGCGGCTTTTTTCGGCCAAAAAACAAGAACCAGCACGATCAAAACCACAACTATTCCCGATATCCATAAAATTTTATTTTGTTTCATCTTCCAATGTTCCTCCCTTTGCCTGTATCCAGGCCGCTTCTGAGGTCAATAATCCGGCCTGAGCCGAAACAATGGCCTTCTGCGAACTGACAAGACTGTTTTGAATTATTGTCCAGTTATTAAAATCAATAAGGCCAGTGGCATATTGAGCATCGGCTATTTTTGCGCGCTCGACGCTTGCATCCAGGTACGATTGCTGCACACCCATGCTTGTATAAGAATCTTTCAAGGCATACCAGACAGTTTTCAGGCTCGTCAAAGTATTGTCAGCGCCTGCCTTTTCATCGGCTTTTGCCTGGTTCAGCGCCGCCAATGCCGCCGAACACTGGGCCTCGGACTTGCCGCCGTCAAATATGGAAAAAGAAATATTTAATCCCAATGACCAGCTGGTATCCCTGGGCCAGAGCGCAACCGCACCCCTGCCGACGCTTCCGCTGAAGAATACCTGAGGCAGAAACGAACTTACAGATGCTCCGAATGAAAACTCGGCAGATTTGCGCTGTGATATGGCTAACAGATAATTCAGGTTGTTTTTAAGCAGGTCATCAAAATCGGGTTCTTTGGAAAGATCCTCGGTTATTGAAAAATCTTCCCTGACGGAAATATCCGAGTGTATTTCCCTGCCCAGGGCAATACACAGGGTTTGTTTCGCCAGTTCAATCTGGCGCACTGACTGATCAACTTCAAACACAGATTCCTTGTAATCAGCATTGGAATTATCCATGGCGCCCTTATCTTCCCTACCGGCATTGTACCTGAGCGTCACGTCCCCAAATTGTTTCTTTCTTAAATTCATGATCTGCGCCGTAATAATGGAAAATCTCTGCGCCTTCATGAGCCCGGCGTAATCCAATTTCAGGCTGTACCTGGTCTGGCTGGACGCAATCTTATAATTAAACTCAGCCGATTTCACGTCTTCCGACGCTTTCATTATATCCTGTGTGTTCTGAAAACCGTCAAAAACCAGCTGCCGTACGCTTAAACCGTATGAATAATTCTGGGTCTGTACGTTTCCCGTATAAGGGACGTCGCTTAACCCGGCTTCATTGCCGTTTTTTGAACCTGATGCCGACGCGGATATCTGCGGGAGCGCCGCCGCGGCCGCTGTCCAGCTTTGCGCCCTTGCCTGGTTGAGTTTTTCCCTGGCTGAAATCAGGGAATTATTGCCTGCCAAAGCCTCTTTAACGCAGTCCTGCCAAGTCACTTCCCCGGCGATTGCCGGCAAAGGCATTGCCATGAGTATTGCCAACAAAACAAGAATCCTTCTTTTTCCCATATAACCGCCTTTTGTGCCTGATTGAACTTTTATATTTAGACGTTTCCAAACCGCTTCATGTTCCATGCAGAAAATATAATTATACCCTAAAACCCTGCCTCGTGCCTCTTTTTTTTAATTCTGCGATAAGCATTTGCTTTATTATCGCTTTATATTCGGGCTTGCAGTAATTGGGCGCCAGCAAATGGCTTTCTATGGCTTCCGAACTATACCGCATCACTATCATCCCGGGCGGCAGTATTTCTATGATGTCGGCCAGCACTTCTATATAATCATCCAGGCTAAGTATGCCGAAAGGCTTCTTTTTATACCTGTCACCGAGCGCGGTTCCCTCCATAACGTACAAAGGATGTATCTTTATTGCGTGTGCGCCCAGGGAAGCTATCAACCGCGCGGTTTTCATGTAATCTGTTTTTGTTTCTCCGGGCAGCCCCACTATCATATGCGTTGCGATTTTCAATCGCGTTTTCCCGGCCCGCTTTAGGGCGTCTATAAAATCCCGGGCCGTATGCCCCCTGTTTACCGCCTTTAAAGTATCGTCATTCGCCGATTGCAGGCCGAACTCTATCCACACTTCATATCCCAGGTCACAGTATGAATCAAGAAGCTTCAGCACTTCATCGCCCGCGCAATCAGGCCTTGTGCCTATGTCAATCCCTATCACGTTCATATGGTTAAAAGCTTCATCATAGATTTTTTTCAAGGTTTTCAGCGGGGCGTTTGTATTTGTATACGTCTGGAAATAGATGATGAATTTTGTGTCCGGGCCATACCGTTTTTGGGCCGCAGCAATGCCTGTGGCAACCTGCATGGCCATGGGCAGCTGCGGGTCATTTAAATCAGGTATGCTTCCCTTATGGCAGTAAGTACATCCTCCGGTGCCGTCTTCAGCCATGTGCGGGCATGTAAAAGGCAGGGATACTGTTATTTTTTGGACCCTTTCCCTGTATTTAACCGCGTAATATTCCCTGAGCGAATTGTAAGGCAGTTCTTCCATGCAAATTACCCGTTCTTTCCGGTGTACTGCCCTATTATAATGAGAGCAACTTTACCCTGAACCTGAGCTTCAGCGAATGGTTCAGGGACACACCCTTCTACTTTCTACTTTCACCTATCTGAATATTTTGACTTAAAAAAAAAGGGCGGAAAAACTCCGCCCCTTTGTTATTACAGGTTTAAATTACCCTTCCAAACTGATCTTATCCATTACTTCCTTGGGTATGTCGAAATTTGCGTAAACATTTGACGTGTCCTCGTGCTCCTCAAGTGCTTCCATGAGTTTGAGCATCCGTTCGGCGTCTTTTCCTTCAAGCTTGACATAGTTCTTGGGCACCATGGTGATCTCAGCGACGGTAAACTTGACGCTTTTTGCCTCAAGCGCCTTTTTTACCTTCTCGAAATCAGCAACCGCGGTTACTATATCATAGGACTCATCTTCATTTTTTATATCCTGTGCGCCCGCATCAAGCGCGACTTCCATCAGGCTGTCTTCGTCTATGGATTCCTTAGGCACGGAAATAAAGCCTCTCTGGTCAAACTGCCAGGCTGTCGCGCCCGGAGCAGCCATGGAACCGTTACACTTCGCGAGGATCGCCCGCAAATCCGCGGCTGATCTGTTCTTATTGTCGGTCGTGACGTTGATTATCAAAGCAACACCGCCCGGTCCGTAACCTTCATACATTATTTCCTCGTAATTGACGCCTGGAAGTTCGCCCGTGCCTTTCTGTATTGCTTTTTTAATATTATCGGAAGGCATGTTAACGGCTTTGGCCTTTTCAACAACCGTCCTTAACCTGGCATTGGAATTTACGTCGCCGCCTGATTTGGCCGCGACTATTATTTCCCTGATTATCTTGGTAAACGAAGCGCCCCTCTTTGAATCAGTTAGGGCTTTCTTGCGTTTAATTGTCGCCCATTTTGAGTGTCCTGACATGAAATCCTCCGTTTTGTTCTTTTATTACGGTTCCTATTTACGGCTATTTGCCCGCTTTAAACCTGTTCACTCTTCTATGTTTTTTTCTCTTGTGTGTCTTGATTTTCCATTTGTGTCTTTTCTTTCCGCTTCCCATCTGTTACCTCCGAGTTTTTTAAGTTGTATTTTATTTACGCTGATTTCTTATAGACGCATGATTGACCGTTTCAGCAAATCCGGCATCCGGCACTCCTTAAGTTACGCGTTCATCTGGTCAAGGCTCACCTGCACGCAGGTAGCTTCTGCCTCAGCCACTTCCACGCCGTCACGCTCGCGGATAAGCACGCCTTTTACCCAAAAAATCTTCTTTTTCTGCTTGTTTATAAAGGCCCTGGCTATAACTGGTTCTCCGATTTTCAACGGACGTTTAAGCTTGATCCTGATATCAGCTGAAACTGCCGGTTGTTTCAATTTAAGCCACGGTAAATTTACCATAACTTCGTCCAAAAGTAAAGATATCATTCCTCCATGGACGATCCCCGAATATCCCTGAAGTTCCTTTGGAAATGTGTATTTTGCCTCTATACCGCCGTCTCCGGTGAGCGTAAAGTGAAGGTGCATGCCTATGGGATTTTTCTCGCCGCAGGCAAAACAATACCCGTCGTCAACCCATCCCTGCGTCACAAGTCGGCCACAACTTCCTTGTTTAAGAATACTTTTTCAAGGTTATGTTCATACGGGGCCCTTATGACGCCTTTTTCAGTTATTATCGCCGTTATGTATTTCGAAGGTGTTACGTCAAAAGCCGGATGAAGGGCCCTTGTTTTTTTGCAGGTTATGTCCCTGCCAAAAATTTTCTTTACCTCATCCTCGCTTCTCATCTCTATGGGTATCTGGCTTCCACTTTTCAGACTGAAATCTATGGTGGAAGACGGCGCGGCCACATAAAAAGGTATGTTGTTCGTATACGCGAGCACGGCAGCCGAATATGTCCCTATCTTGTTTGCCACATCCCCGTTTGCGGTTATCCTGTCCGCCCCGACTACCACCACGTTTATCCTGCCTATGGACATGAAATAACCCGCCATATTGTCGGTTATCAGGTAATGCGGTATATTTTCCTGTTCCAATTCCCACGCAGTGAGCCTCGCGCCCTGCAGATACGGCCTTGTCTCGTCGACAAACACCGTTATCTTTTTCTTTTTTTCGTGCGCTGCCCTGATCACGCCCAGGGCCGTTCCATAACCGGCTGTAGCAAGCGCGCCTGCGTTGCAGTGCGTTAGCACGGTATCCTTTTCACGGATCAGCTCCGAGCCGAATTTTCCTATGAGCTTGTTATTATCCAGGTCTTCCCTGTAAATTTTAACGGCTTCCGCGATCAAAAGGTCTTTTAAGCTCGGTATGCGCCTTTCCCTGTTCTGTTCCATTACTTTAAGCATCCTGTCAACGGCCCATTTTAAGTTGACTGCTGTCGGCCTTGTCTTTACCAGCTCTCCGCCGATCTTGATCATTTCATTGCTGAATTTATCGTACTTGGTTGATTTTGACCGCTTTACTTCCATGGCCATCCCGAATGCCGCCGCTATGCCGATCAAAGGCGCGCCGCGCAGGTTCATATCCTTTATGGCCGCGGCCACATCCTTATAGGTCCGGCAGATAATTTCCTTTTGCGCAAACGGCAGCAATAACTGGTCAAGAACTATTAGCTGGTTATTTTTCCATTCTACAGGGCTGAAGTCCTTCATTTTATTATTACCCCTTTATCCTTTTAATTACTTCTTTCATCAGTACCGTTAATTTTGGTTCGGCAATAGTGGCGTTCTGTATAATTTTCGGGATATCCGCCGGTTCCAGATTATCCGGGTCACACAAGTCGGTAATTACAGATACACCCAGTACCTTTATACCGCAGTGAACCGCCACTATTACTTCAGGCACAGTGGACATGCCCACCATGTCTGCGAATTTATTAATGAACCTGTACTCGGAGCGGGTTTCAAAATTCGGCCCCGGCACACCGATATAAACCCCTTTGTGCAGCTCTATTTTCAGATCTTTTGCCGCCTTTTCCGCGATTTCAATCAATTCCTTCGAATAAGGCTCAACCATGTCCGGCCAGCGCGGGCCCACCTCATCATCATTGGGACCGATTAAGGGACTGTCGCCCATTAAAAGGCTGATATGGTCCTCAATTAATACAAGGCACGGCGCCTTGAATTTCGGGTTCAACCCGCCTGCGGCGTTTGATATCATAAGATACTTTATACCCAGCTCCTTCATGACACGGACCGGAAAGGTCACTTCCTGCATGGTATAGCCTTCATAGCGGTGGAACCTTCCCTGCATGGCAACAACTTTCCTGCCTTCGATCTCGCCGCAGACAAGCTGGCCATGGTGGGATTCGACCGTCGACAGCGGAAAGTTCGGTATTTTTCCATATGGTATCGATTTTATGGTTTTAATTTCCCCTGCCAGGGCCCCAAGACCCGTGCCCAATATGATGCCTATTTCAGGGTTAAAACCGGGAACTTCCTTTCTTATCCCGGCAGCCGATTGGAGTATCTTTTTCTTCAGATCTTTCACATTACACCTCCGCATTTTGTCTCAAAATCTTTTTTTGTCATGCCTGATATCCTGATGCTTTTATTCCTGGATTTATCGCCTTTAATGATTGTTACCGCCGGTTTTTTCACCTCAAAAAATTCGCTTAAAAATCCGGCCAGTTCCCTGTTTGCCTTTCCCCTGTCCGGCGCCGCGGTTATTTTCACCTTAAGCACGCCGTCTTTTACGCCTGTTATCTCGTTTTTTGACGAACCGGGCGTGACTTTAACATCAAAAGTCACGGCTCCTCCAATTTCCTTCAGATTATAAATCATAATTTGTAAAATAACTTTACCCCGTATATAAGCAGGTACTTTAAGACTTCCACCAGCATAAGGGCAATAATCGGCGACAGGTCAACCCTTCCCATGTATGATGGAAAAATTTTCCTCACCATATTTAAAAATGGGTCCGTTATTTTTGCCACAACATTGAAAAATCCGTAGAACCTGACTATGACGTCCTGCTTGAGCCACGTCATCAGCGACCTTATCAAAATAAGGAACATGTACAAAGTCGCCGAGCCCTGTATGATGTCGATTATAAGCCGGTATATGTTATTTCCCAAGCTCATCAGCCTTCTCTTTTGCGGAAATAACCGCCTTTATGAAGCTGTCTTTTAATCCCGCGGAATCCATAACACCCAGCGCGCGCTCTGTCGTGCCGCCTTTGGATGTGACATTTTGCCTTAAAACAGCCGGGCTGTCCTTGCTTTGCGCCAAAAGCTCGGCCGCGCCTTTAAACGTCTGGGCAACAAGTTTTTTTGCTTTTTCCGGGTCAAAATCCATGCGCGCCGCCGCTTCAAGCATGGCTTCGGCAAAATAAAAAACATACGCGGGTCCGCTGCCGCTTAAGGCGGTTATCTTATTGATCTCAGATTCCTTCACATTAACCATGACTTTACAGAATGTGGAAAGTATGTTTTCCGCTGTTTTTTTATCCGCATCATTTACCTCTCCGCTGAAAGCGTACCCGGCGGCACCTTCGCCGACCAAAGCCGGTGTGTTCGGCATGACCCTGACAACCGGGCATTTTATGCCCAGCAATCCCTGGATTTTTTCCACAGTAACTCCCGCAACAATGCTTATGATCAAATGCCCCGCTGATACCATTCCTTTAAGCGGCTCTAAAACCGCGGCAATGACCTGCGGCTTGACCGCAAATATAATGATACGGTTATTATTCAGGACGTTCTGGTTTGATGTTTCTTTTTTTATTTTGAACCTGCCGCAGGCAGACGCGAGAACAGAGGCATCAGAGTCATAAGCCGCTATTTTAAATTTATTCTTAAACTTTGAAAATGCCAGACCATTAATGATAGCCTGCGCCATCTTGCCGCAGCCTATAAAGCCTAAACCCGACTTGTTCATTGACACGCGATATCAACTCCCGTAGTTTTTGTATTCATATATAATTACGCCTGCCAAAAATAGCTGTTCCTATCCTCACCTGTGTGCTGCCTTCTTCCATGGCGGCCTTATAATCACCGCTCATACCCATGGACAATATATCCATCGACACATTGCCGCCCGGATTTGATGACTTTATATCATCAAAAAGTTTTCTGGCCCTTTTAAAATACGGCCTGGCATTTTCAGGGTTATCCGAGTACGGGGCCATAGCCATGATGCCCGCCACCTTGATTCCTTTAAAGTATTTTACCCCGTCAATTACTGTTGCCGCATCTTCAGGCAGTATTCCGGACTTTGTTCCCTCAGGGGAAACTTTTATTTCAAGAAGGCACTGGATTATTTTTCCCGCCTCAAGCGATACGGCGGATATTTTTTCCATAAGCGCAGCGCTGTCGCATGATTCTATGACATCAAAGTTCTCAACCACTTTTCTGACTTTATTTCCCTGTAGATGCCCGATAAAGTGCCACAATATCCCGCTATATGAACTTTTAATTCCGGCAATCTTGGTTTCAGCTTCCTGTATTTTGCTTTCTCCAAATTCATTGAGCCCAAATTGTATTGCAGCTTCAACCGCTTCTTTGCTGAAAGTCTTTGTCACTCCAAGCAGCTTTACATTCTTATTGATAACGTATATTTCTTTTCTGATTTCATCAATATTTTTCTTTATATAATCAAATCCGCTCATTTATATCACGCCTTTTCCTGATTTTCCATTGAATACTATTATAATGGTTATGAAATATTTTTCAACTGTATTTTAAGGGGTTTTAAGTTTTAGTTTCGTATGGTGAAAAATGGGGTTTTTGACATAAAATCATGCGAACGCGCAGTAAAAAAGTTCCGCAGCGTGAAACATGTGTGGCTTATGCTGGAAGGTATGTTTCAACAAAATCAAAAACAAAAACCGTAGAGCGGCTGCTTGCTGCCGCTCAATGCCGGATCTTGTAGAGCCGCTACTTAGCGTCTTACGAAACCCAAATCCCTTACCCGCTTTATGGATGCGGGGTTACGGCAAGGATTACAATTTCCCCTTTTGTTTCCCCGTAATAAAAGAAAATCCTGTATGCGGCCGGGGTGTCCTGCTCCGCATATGCCTCAAAAACCTTTTCCCCTGATGGTCCTTTAAATGCCGCGTAGACATGGGTTTGCAGGCTTGGATGGCGCGGGTTTTGTTTTAGAAAACCGAGCGCTTTGCTGACTGCTTTATAGCGTTTTTCAAGGTGAGGGGCATTTTTAATATCGCGTATCTGCCTTGCGGATTTTTCGGAAAAACGGAAAAAATATTTCATAACTTTTTTAAGAAATCTTTCAGATCGTCAACCCTGATTAACCTGCCCGCCTTCGCGTCCTCAATGCCCTGCCGTATCGCCCCTATGACTTCGGGGTTTTTAAACACCCACGCCTCCCTTGCAGGTATTGAAACAGATGGCCGTAGGAGTATATCCCCGTCTTTTCCTACAAACACCTGGAACCCTTCCACTGCCATTTTATCCCCGAGTATTTTCTTCAGCTTCCCGCCCAGAGTTATCCTGTCCTTTGAATCCAGTTGTTTGGTGCCATAGGGCATGAACTCTTCGTTGACTTCAATTGACTCTTTTTGAGATTTTGGAGATTTTTTATATGTTTTCATTATCCACCTTCCTTTATTTAAGTATAGCCATATGTGGGAATATTGTCAAGTGGGAAAGTGGGAGAAATGGTTACGACGTTAATATTTGTAATCAATTATCATTATTAATTAATTTTATTTGACGCCAGGCCCGCGGCCCATTCTTTGATTTTTGTCCAGTCCATGAAATCCCCGAACTTTTCCATCCCCAAAAACAATTTTGTGTAAAGTTACCCGTATAGCGATGCGGAATCATACGTTAAGTTAATTTTCTGATAATATCAAAAATTTGTTTTGGTAATAAATGTTCTTTTAGCGGCTGCGGTTTTAGCGATCCACGGGTTAAGTATATTATTTCTGTATTATTTGTATCAAATTCAATATAAAAGAAACGTTCAGGGCCACCGCGTTTCTTAACTAACCCTTTCAAAAACTCATTAACATCTTTGTCAAAAAAAGCTAAGCATAGTGTGGACCAAATACGTTTTTTCTTATTTATAATTGGATAATGTATGACAAAAATGTATAAATCTGCAAGTTTTTTTTTGTAAGGAAATTTTGTAAAAAATGAAGTGTAATTGCCTAGCCGTTTTTTGCTTTTCATTTCTGTGAGTTTAAATTGATATGACCGAGAAGCTTTTACCTGGACTTTAAGGGATTTATTGTTTTTAATGTTCGTAATTATAAAATCAAAACCCTTTTGCTGGGCACTTGCCGGAAATGAAATTGCATAATTATTTTTCAATTTTTTAGCTATTTGTTCTGCTGCAATAAATTCATCGTAATTAATATTCAGTAATGGTCTCATTTAAGCAACACCCAGTTATTTTTATTGAAATTTAGAACCACATTTATTAAACTATAAACCCCTCCTCCTATCCAAAAACTTATTCCATATTTATATTTTTCTTTCATCCTTATGCCTCCTGAACTTCTTCAGCCTGTTAAAACACATTCTTTGACTTATCTATGATTATCTTAACCGGGTGGTTTTTATACCTTATGCTCAGCCACTTTTCAAAAAACAGCTTCATCCGGTCGCCGGCTATCATATCCGACTTTGTCGCGGATGTGTTGTTTACCCATAGCGTGTCTTCGTCAAAACAGACCTGATATTCCACACCGTCGTCGCCTTTGATTATAAAAGAATACTTTTGCGTTACATCGCCGTTTTCGTTCTTTCCTAAAAGCGGATTTTTTTGAATGACAATGCCTGTTAACGGGGCTTGGAACGATTTTTTTGCCGGAAGCGCGTCCTTATCCGTCATCTCGTCATACATCTTTTTGTTGTCATAAATATAAATTGCGTTCGCAAGCACAGCCTTTTTATTCTTGGGGCCGCGTATGTCAATGTAGGATTTTTCCGTGAGGTTCACGGGGCCGCCGTCGCTTTTTAAATATATTTTTACCCCTTCCTGCAGGTAAAACTCGATCCTTGTCTGCACTTTTCGCAGGGTGTATTTGTCGCCTTCCACTTTTTCCAGGGCTCCTGTCGAAATTATTTTTTCCTTCAATACCGCGTCAGAAGTGTTTCCTTTGTCCTCAACCGCACCGCTCACCCCCCCGGCTACGCCTTTTACCACAAATTCCCTCGGCGTTTCATCGTCTTCCTGGGTATTTACAGCTATTAAGTTCCCTGCCGCGCATAACCACACTGCCGTTATAAATAAAATGATCTTTTTCATCTGGTTCCACCCCGTTGTATTTGTATTTTTTCTTTTTTCCTGCGTTTGAGCGTTGCTTCCGCTTCCGACGGCCTTATATAAACAGGCGCGGCCGTGTACAGGTCTGTTTTTTTGATGCCCTTTGCCTTTCTCAAAATAATTTTTGCGAAGACTTTCATGTCTATATGAAGCACGCTTTCCGCGTTTATCCCGCTGCTTAAAGTTATTGGCGCATCAAACAGGTTTTCCCTTTTCAAAGAAACCACCGTGTCGCCTTTTTTTAGTTTTTTCAGGAACCGTTCCTTTGTAACCAGCAGATATTTTCCCGACAATACCTTTGCTTTTCCTTTTGTTCCATATAATGCCGCATAAAGTTCGTTCCTGCCGGCGTCAAGTATGGCCCACACCCTCCCAATCGCGGCGGAGGAATTTGCCAGTATATCCAGGACTACGGCACCGCTGTATTTCTTCCTGACAGGCTGTGCCAGGCCTTTTAAAGCGGCCATGCCTACCCTGATCCCCGTAAAAGAACCCGGCCCTAAAGTGGAGGCAAATATGTCAATATCTCCTAAATTAAGCCCTGATTTTGCCATGCTTTCCTGTATAATCGGCATTAAAACCCTGTTATAATTTTTATCAGCGGCAACGTAATCTTCAAAAAGGCAATTATTGCCGCTAAATATCCCGATAGCTATCTCTTTTGAGCTTGTGTCTATAGTAAGTAGGTTCATTTACTTTCCTTTGTATTAGACGCTGCCAAAGCCGGTTTGTGTTACTTACCGCTTTTCCCGTATATGGTTATGGCCCTGCTGTTGCCGCCCGTATGTTCAATTTTAACTGCGTGCGTAAAATCATTCCATGTTTCCCTGACTATTTCAGGCCATTCCACAAAAACTATCGAATCAGCCTCCAAAAGGAAATCCCTGTAGCCTGTCTTTTCAAGCTCCTCAATGCCTTTTAACCTGTAAAAATCAAAGTGAAACACTTCAACGCCGCGGCCCTTATGGGATTTAACCAGGGAAAATGTGGGGCTTACTATTTGTTTCCCGCTTATCCCGAAAAACTTTGCCGCACCTTTGACAAAGTGCGTCTTCCCGGCCCCCAAGCCGCCCGACAGCGCCACCACATCGCCGTGTTTTAAGATCCCGGCAAAAGCAAAACCTGAGGCTTTGGTTTCCATGGCCGAAGATGTTTTAACGGAATTATGCTTTTTAAACCTTTTCTTTAAAAATGATTCCATGCCTTTTTTCCCGTTTCAATTATTTTTCTTCCGTTCTTGACCAAAGTTATGCCTTTTTTCCCGGTTATCCGCCCCACCTCAAACGCAGTCATGGAATTTGCCTTAATGTAGCGGGATAATTTTTTGATGTTCTTTTTAGCAACGGTGAACATCAGGACAAAATCCTCCCCGCCGTACAGGGCGTAATCCGACACTGATTCCCCGTATTGTTCGGCGGTTCTCTGCGCGGAAAAAGATATTGGGAGGTCATCCACCCTGATTTCAGCGCCTGTCCCGCTTTCTTCGCATATTCTTGCCAGATCGCTTGCAATACCGTCGGACAGGTCCATGCACGCGTTAACCATGTTGCTTTGCAGTAGTACGCGCCCTTCCATATAGGCGGGCTGAGGTAATATATGTTTTTTTACGGGCAAATATTCATGGCCCAAAAGCTTTGAACGTGATTTTTTTGAAAGTATCCTGAGCCCGGCGTAAGAATCCCCGAGCGTTCCTGTCACAAATACCGCGTCTCCGGGTTTTGCCCTGTCGCGCCTCAGGGCCTTGCCATTTTCAACCTCGCCTATTACCGTAACTGTTACCATGATCTGCGGCGCGGATATCGTATCCCCTCCGATTATATCCGTGCAGTAATTATCCGCGTAATCCGCCAGCCCACGGTACAGCGTATCAATATACTTTTGCGGGGTGCTTTTCGGAAAAGCTATGTTTACCAGCGCGTATAGAGGCCTGCCGCCCATGGCGCATATATCCGAAACGCTTACGGCAAAAGCATGCGCGCCTATCTCATAAGCAGTAAAATACTTCCTTGAAAAATGCACGCCTTCGCAAAGCGAATCAGTGGAAATTAACATGTCGGATGTCCTTGAATGCGGCAGTATGGCGCAGTCGTCGCCTATTGATTTTATGACGGGATTTTTGGTTTTTTGCGCGGCAGTTTTTATCCTGCTTATAAATTCAAATTCGCGCATTTATTTTGCTGTCTTTACCGAAAGTGCGTCGTATCTCAACCTCGCGTATTCAGTCACTATTTCGGGGAACTCCTTGACCACTTTTCCATATACTTTATATGCGAGAGAATCTTTTCCGAGCTCTTCATATATGCGGCCCTTGTTTGTCAGGGCTTCGGCGCTTAAAAATCCCTTTTCGTATTTGTTTATGATCATGTCATAGTATTTCAGGGCATTGGGATAATCCTTCTTTGACTTATACGCGTCCGCAATCCCGAAAAGCGCTTCCGCGGCCCAATCCGTATTCTTAAAATCATCAACGATTTTCTGGTCCACCCTTATTGCCTCATCCGAGTTAAGGATGCTGTTATAACAATCGGCAAGTTCAAGCTGCAACCATGCGTACATGTCGGGGTTTGAAGCCTTATAATCCACGGCAAGTTCCGTATACAGGGATATCGCTTTCAGGTACTGTTCCGCGTCCTTGTATGTCTTGGCCAAGGACAGCCTCGCCTGTTTTACGTCTTCCTTATAGGTTTCTTTATTGCCGAACCTTGAAATTATTGTCCCGTACGCACTTTCAGCCTCGCTATAGTGCTTGTAAATCGCGTTCTTCTCCGCTGATTCAAGCATCCTTTTGATCAGTTTCGGGGTATTTCCCCAAGCCGTATAATAATCGATCAGCATGCCCGCCGACGTCAGCAAAACCATGGCAATAAGCGCCGCGTAGAGCGCTTTAGGGTTGAAACTTTTCTTCTGCCGGGCTGCTTCTTCCGCCGCCTTTATTACAGACGTTGATAATCCGGCATTCTTGCTTGTGTTTTTTTTGGCCATTGGAATTCTCCTGTGATTTTCCCGAAAAATGACTTTATTTTATGGTTATGCTTTTCTCCGCGTAAAAATGTTCGCCGGACTTCGTGATCGCTTCAATTTTTGCAAGATAATCACCCGGGGGTATTATTACACCCATAGGCACCATCTGCCTAAAGTACCAGATATTCTTTGTTGTATCATATTTGAGCGGGTATTTGTACGTGTTAAACATATCCATGAATCCAAAAACCTGTACCACATCATCCGTTGTTTTTACAATAACCGTGACTATAGTGCCGGCTTTTATGCCGGTTTCAGGCGTAATTGTAAAATTCAGGATATTTTTTGATAACTGCACCGTAGCGCATCCCGAAAACAAAAAGATTAAAACTGCGTAAACCAGCAATTCCGGTTTAAATTTCAACTTCTTCTCCCGCTTTTAATTCGTCGCTGAATTTAAGCCTTGACGCTATGTCCCCTGACGCGCCTTCGGTGTTACTGACGACTTCCAGGCCTATATATCCGGGAGTGAAGAATAATACAATAATAAGCATCGTAAGCTTAAGGGTTGTAAGAAGGCCGTCATAGGTAAAGTAAGCATACATTGAATTCAGCCAGACAAGCAGCACTGCCGAGGCTACATACAGGAAACCAAAAGCTAAAACCACCCTTTTTACGTTTCTGGCCCTGTACGCGTTCGTGTCCAGATCGAGCTGCAGGTTGTCAAGTTCTTCCTTTTGTTCCACTGTCAAAGGCTGATTAATCAGCTCTTCGATTTTTTTCTTGATCTTATAATTATCCATAAAAATCGAGATTATCCATCCCCACATTATCAGAAAGAGCATCGAAATAAGAAATAAAAATATGGGTACTATCATTTAAGCCTCCTGTTTTTTAAGCGCCTTGATCGCTCTCGGCACGTTATTTATTATATCTTCAGCGGTTATTCCCTCACCGCTTATTTCCGATAAAAGCATATCGCCGGCCAGGCCGTGCGTGTAATTGGCTGCAATCCCCGCCTGGGCGGACAGCATGCTGTGCCCCATGAAAGCCGCAATAATCCCTGATAACACATCACCGCTTCCTGGTGTAGCCATGCCGGCGTTACCGGTGGTATTCACATAAATATTTTCATCCGTGTCGCCCAAGATGGAACGGCCGTCCTTTAAAATAACATTTACTTTATTGTCGCTGATAAAAGACCTTAAAACTCCAATTTTGTCCCTGATTATATCTTCAATCTTAATTCCTGTCAATCTGGACATTTCTCCGATATGTGGAGTGAGTATAACATCTTTGTCCATATTTTTCAAGCATGTTTTATCATTTTCCATGGCGTTTAAGGCATCCGCGTCAATAACCATGGGCTTTTTTATGTCTTTTATGAGTTTCCTGATAAGGGACTGTGTTCCCTTATCCCTGCCCATGCCGGGGCCCATAACAACGACTTTTGCCTGACCAACGAGTTCCATTATATGCGCATACGCGTCCTCGCTTATAAATCCGTCTTTGCTCTCTTTTAACGCAGCCACAATAACCTCATCCGACCTTGCTTTGACGTTTGCAACAAGCGACTGGGATACTGCCACAGTGACAATTCCGGCGCCTGATTTTAATGCCGCCTTTGCCGCGAGAACCACAGCTCCAGTCAAACCGGGCGAACCGCCAATAATGAGGATCGGCCCAAAATGGCCTTTGTTAGCGTTCGGATGCCTGTACGGCATCATGGGCATTACCAGTTCTTTTGTTATAAGGACATTTTTGCGCGGCCCGGATAATAATTCCGCTGGAAAATTAATATCAGCGACCACCAGTTTCCCAGTATATTCAAGCCCGGGATATATGGTTAAACCCAGTTTTGGCAGCCCGAAAGTCACGGTTAAGTTAGCATAAATACAGACGCCTTTTATATCGCCCGTATCGGCGTCAACACCGGACGGAATGTCCACTGCCGCAATATATTTGCCCATCATATTTATATACACGATTAATTGCGCCATAAATCCGCTTATATCCTGCTTTAAACCGGTGCCTATGAGCGCGTCAATTATGATCTCACACGCCAAAATTGAATTTTCATGTTTTTTTATGTCATCAGCCGACTTTAAATTTATTATTTCCACCCCGTATTTTCCAGCGGCGGTATAGTTCATCTTTGACTCTTCCTTCAGCAGATCGTAATCGCCCGTAAAGAATACCCTGACATGGGCGCCTTCTGTTTTCAAATGCCTCGCAATGACAAATCCGTCCCCGCCATTATTTCCGCCGCCGCAGAAAACATTTACACGCCGCAGGAACAGACTGCCGAGTTCCCGGCCCAGGGCATCAACAACATTGATCCCCGCGTTTTCCATGAGTATCACCGCCGGCAGGGCGTATTTTTCCACAGTAAGCCGTTCAATTTCCTTCATCTCAGACGAGTTGACTAAATACATTTATTACCTCCATATCGGGAAGATGTCAGGTTATTATGCAAACTGCCGCCGCCGCGTCATGTGTATGCGATATGCTTATGTTCAGGTTCTTCCCTTTTTTCTTTTTTAAAACCGCCGAAATAACCGGGTTTAATACGATTTCGGGTTTTCCGTGGATGTTGTTTACCACTTCAATCTCGTTTAATTTTATGCTCTTATCCGTGGAAACAGCCTTTATGAAAGCTTCCTTTGCGGCAAACCTGCCCGCGTAATTAAGTATGGAATTTTTCTTTCCCGAACAGTACTGTATTTCCCTTTCGCTGAAAACGCGCCTCAAAAAACGCTTGTTCTTTTTAACGGCGCGTTCGAGCCTTTTTATGCCGCAAATATCGATCCCGATTCCTTTTATCATGATTATTGATATTAACACAGCCGCATCAGTTCCGCAAGAAAAGAGATTATAGCAAGGCATGTTTTTCGGCAGTATCATAATACCTGCCCAAGCTGCAACAACTTTAATCTATATTGCAGGCGTGCCGGGCGGTCCTGTGAAGTCATTCGTTTTTTTACGGTCTATATTCTTATTAACAAAAAATGATATCCTCTCTGTTTCGGCATATTTGACATACAGTTTTCCCAGGATATTCCCCAATTTCGAACTGCTGTAATCCTTATCCTTAAATATGATTACAATATCGGTAATTATCCTGTCCGGTACCGCGTAGACCCGGCGCCTGCTGGAAACGTGCGGCAGGATATTGTAATCTGCCGTAACCGAGTATTTTTTCGGTATATTGCGGAGAAGGCTGACGGCTTTTTGATCAATACCGGCGTAGAGCTTTAAGGGGGACTTGTAGCATCCCACCCAACCGTTATAATAATATTCCGCAAAACTCCTGAACCCGAGGTCAGAACCCAGGCAGCTCAGTTTATATGATTTGGAAAAGAAGCTCCCGTACAGGAACGACCAGCAAACGGCAAAAACCAGCAGATAGACCGGCAGAGGCGAACCCTGGGCAAACAGGCTCATTCCCTTTTCCCTCATCCCCCTGTATCCAAGCACGGCGCCGTAAAAAGAAAAAACGATCAGGCCGGTGGCGTAATGATAGCCCATGGTGACATTTGCCGTGCTTGCGGCAAAAATCGTGAAGATCATCGCGGGAAAAAGCAATATCAGCAGCTCTAACTGCGTGAAAAACAGGAATATCACAGGCAGGGAGAACAGCAGCATGAAATCTATCCTCTGATGCTGTACCGCTTTCAGCAGTTCAAAGAACGGATTTACAATAAAAAGCAGCAGTATGCCTGGGGCCGAAGGAATGAAATAATAAAATCTCTGCAGGTCAATTTCTCCGGACCTGACAGACTTTAAAAAAATAAATATGGCGCAGCACAGCGCAAGGCCGGCCCCCGTAATCCATAGTCCCGTTTTTAATTTTACCTTTTTTGAAACCGTCAGGTACACCGCGGCCGTAAGCGCCAAAAACGCTATATCCTCCCTGACAGTGTAAAGAAGGAAATACGGCACCAGAAAACCCTTAATATCCCCCTTTTCAATAAAATAAAAAGCCGCCAGGAACAGCGGCAGGGCTGCGACCGAAGGATGAAAATCGAAGAGCATATATGATTGGACCGAAGGGTGCAGCAGGAATACAACGGCAATTATGGCGGCTTCCGCTTTTTTCTTTAAGACTATATTTGCCAGCAGGTACATGGCCCACCCGGCCGCGGCAACCGTGACTGCCTGGAAAACCAGGACAAATTCCGGAACCGGCCAGAATCGGTAAAACAGCGATATCAGGTAATAGATGAACGAGGTATGGTCGCCGAAATTATTTTCCGAACCAAGCATGCTGGAATAAGGTATACCCGTCCGGGTCAGGTTATATAAAGCCTGATTCTCCCACCCCAGGTCATATTTGCATGAAAGAAAAAGGTTGTGCCTCAAGAACGCCATAAAAATAAAATTGGCAACGTAAACAGCGGTGAAGACCGCAAGCATCGGCACCGCAGCGCGGTCAAACCATGCCTCCTTTCCGGGGACGGCCCTAACGAAAAAAACAGTTATATATATGGACAGAAGAACAACCGCTACGCAAGTAAAAGGTACATTTTCATATTCAAGCCACGAATTTGCATAAATTCCAGCGGCATAAACCGTCAAAATAAGCGCTGAAAGTCCGTGCATTAGCAGGGTTTTGCCGTGCCTGTTAAGAAAAAATGCCGCAATGGATGATAAAACAAAGACCGCCAGCAGGAGCAGCCTGTTTCCGGGAGTTTCTTGGCCAAGGCTATTGTAAAGGGCGAACCCGTATACCAACCCTCCGCCTTTAATAAGAGAATACAGGACATATGAAACTGAAAGGGCGAATAAATATGACACTATCATGCAGTAAAAAGAACCCTGACCAATATCGGTGTTTTTGTCCATATAATTACATTATAAATTAGAGGATTGATTTTGTAAACAATTATTCCGGTCAGTCAGGATTCAACCTTCATTAATGTTTTTAATATACTGCGCCACTTTCCCGAACTGTGCGGTCCATACGTCCTTATTATCCTTTAAATATCCGAGAAGTTCGGCGTGAGCTTCCGCGGTTACCGATATGTAATCACCTCCAACGCCGTGGAAAAGAATAACCGCCCATGTTCCCGTTCTTTCAGCTTCCTTTACTATATTTATCAGGCCCTGGCCGTCGTCTTCAACGCCAAAACACGGCACTTCATTCATAAGTATATTTCCCGGAACTGCGTAGTCCCTTTTAGTGCCCCTTGCCGCTATGAACATGTTCTCAATTAACGGCTTATAATCTGTTTCAAGGCGCGCCCCTAAGGCTGTCTGGCCGCATGGATAGGCAAATACAAGGTCCTTGCTTTTATAGCCAAACTCCCTTATTAATTCAATATTTGTCATGATTTCTTTTTCCATCCTGTCCAGCGTGTAATCCTGAAGACTGTAGCCTTTCTTTACAAAATCAAAGGAATTACCGCACGGATGATGAAGGGTATGGCAGCCTATTTCATGTCCGGCTGACGAGATTTGATTCCATATTCTAAAGTTTTCCGGGTTGGTCAGCCCCCAGGTGGAAGGAAAAAATGTCCCTTTAATGCCGTATTGGACAAGCTGGGGTACGGCGTATTTGAACTGCGACGCCAGGCCGTCGTCATAGGTAAGCGAAAGGGCGCATTTTGCTCCCAAAGGCCAGCTTAAACCGTTATTTGACCGCATTTTGTACCACCCCCAGGCTGTGATTTTCTTTAATAAGTTTATATATATATAATCTGGGAAGTTTATTGTCAGGGCCAAAGTCATGAAACGCTATGTCTTCCCTGTTCTCCCACGTCCTGTCCGCGCACGGCAGTTCATACCTGGCATAATCCTTTACATTCAGCTTTGAAAGCACATAATTAAGCAATATTCTTTGATATTCCAAACCCACAGTCTTCCTTATTACAACAAAATCGGGTTTTTTTATATTTGATATGTCTTCACCCGTTACGCCGCCGTGAACTTTCAATTTAGTGTATAATTTAACTGGCAGATCCGGATATGTGATCAGCACCTCGTCGCCAGGCACGGAATTTGCATTTATGAATTTCACAATACACTCGCCCGCTTCATCCCAGTCAATTGTTATTTCATGTACAAATTTAATGAACGGGCTGTTAAAAACAACCAGAAGCGCCAATGCTATCCCGGCCGGTTTGTTCATATCAAACAACCTGCTGCATAATATTCCCGACAATACGGCTAAAGGTATTACAGCACCCGTAATATTCCTTAAATATGGCGCGGAAGTAAGTACAGGGATACAAAGCAGGGTTGCCGCCGAGAAGATCGCAAGAACTACGGTTATATCATCAGGCATCGTTATACTGTTATTTATTTTTGCCCGGATCCCAAAAAACAACAATGACAAAAATAACAAAAAATATGGAAAAAGATATTTCAGGGCATAGGAAATATACACTATAAACATGCCAAACACATTCCTGATGTCAAACTTGCCGCCATTGGCGGCTACAAAGTCAATGCCGTACAAAGTAAACAGAAAAGGAAGATTGAATAAAAATACGGCTGATATGACTATAATGACATTTTTCCGCCTGCTTTTCACAAACAAGAGCTGATGCAGTATTATTGACGCAAGGATAATAAAAAAATACACATAAAGCGTATGGAAAATGCATGTCATAAAAAGAAATAATAAAATCAGGCTGTTGTTTTGCCTGTGCACCAGATAATCTACGTAAAACATGACCGCCCCGGCGCTGAAGAACATCTCCATGCTGTAATACCTGCACTGCCTTGCAAGAAGCAGGAATGCGGTGGAAAAAGCGACGCTCGCGGCGCAAAAAGCCGCTTCACGCCACGACCCGGTCAGGCGTTTCATCATAAAGTAAACAAGCAGTATGGAGGCCAGCCCAAAGAACGCAAATGGCAGCCTGTATGCAAAATTTCCTTCGCCAAAAAATTTTATGGATAAAGCCTCGGCATAAAATGGAAGCCAGGGGTGCCACTTCCACAGGTAATTATGCCCGTATTCAGCGCCGGCGTCCTGGGAAAAGAAATTAACGCCGTCGGTACCGTATGGAAAACCCGTGTGCAATATGGTCCTTGCAATTAATGGAGTCTGCGCCTCATCCTGCCACAGGTATCTTGTTCCAAGGCCGTAGAACAATAAAAAAACAGACGAGGCAAGTAAAAAAAATATAAACAAACGTTCTTTGTTCTTATCCCTGTGATTATCCATGTTTGTTTCTGGTTCCATATCCTTATTCCTGTCGTTTTTCATGACATTCCCTTTTAACGGATAAAACTACTGTCTGAATGTTCTGTCTTCTTACTTGACCGTGCCGGTGACATTTTGCGGGATTGTATTTACCTCTGCCGTGGATGTTACTTTGCCGTTTTGCAGCGAATTGGAGCCGGTAGCTACGGCTCCATATTTTTTATTCTGTTTGATCTGTCCGGATGCTGAAATTCCGGATTTTCCGGCTGCTCCCGCCCTTATGCCGCTGCCAAAAGGCCTGCTATTTCTGGCCGCCACCGGCTCGTTTTTTACCGCAGCTGATGCCGTAGGTGTTACATTACCGCCTGTTATAGCAGTCTGAACTCCGGTACCGAACCCCGTACTTGTAGCCCAACCCGGTATCGTCGTCCCGCTTACAACCGGGGTCGCTGCAGCGGTCCCTGTTTGTACATTTGCAATGTGCACCGACTGGGTCATCTGGCCGATAGGTATGTATTGATCCGCAAAAACCGCCGTGAAACATGAAAACATTAAAAAAATCAAAAACATAATTTTCTTCATCTCGTCCTCCTTGTTTTTAATTTCATCGTTAATTAATCATACCCTATAATTTGATCAAACTCAAGCGTATATGCTATAATAAAAGGAACAAAACAGTACTTAAGACCGTCTAATTACTGTAGGGAGAACAAAGGAGCGCTATGGATCTCAGATTTGAGAAGATATATAAAGAAAATTCCAAATATGTGTATAACGTGGCCTTAGGTATGTTAAGGAACAGGGACGAAGCGGAGGATATTATGCAGAATGTTTTTATCAAGTTATTTGAAGGTTATGGTTCTTTCAGGGGAGACGCGGATATTAAGACCTATCTTTACCGTATGACCGTGAATAAGACCATAGACTATATGAGGTCCCAGAACCTGCACAGCAACAAACTTGAATTAATCGAACAACCCGGGCCCCAAAAGACGGATTCTTCAGTTTCCCTTCTTGACGCCCTGCTTGACAGGTTAAATCCCGAATTGAAAGCGCCGATACTTCTCGCTGAAATCGGGGGATTTTCATATAAAGAAATATCCGAAATAATGAACATAAACTTGGGGACAGTAAAGTCCCGTATAAACCGCGGCATTGCGAAACTAAGGGAATATGCCGACAAGGAGGCTTTGTTATGAACTGTAAAAATACAATTGGCAGGCTTTATGACTACAGCAGGAATGAATTATCCGGGAATGATAAGTCGACTGTCGAAAATCACCTGAAAGAATGCCCATCGTGCGCTGAAGAGCTCAAAAAACTCGCCCTCCTGAGCGCTTTATTCAAATCAGGATTGAGGGAGCCTTCTCCGGCCGTGCTTGCAGGCATTAAAAAGCGCTTATCCGCGGGCAGGCACCCGTTATTTTCGGTTATTCTCAGGCCCGCGCTCGCTATGGCCGCGGCAGTATTTCTGTTAGCCGGTGTTTTCCTGTACCCCGGCCTTGACAGAAAGGCAAAATTGTCAAATACGCTGATGAATGATTACAACATTACAGAAACAGCCCTTTATGATGATAATGCTGAATTTGATGAAGTCTCATACATATACGGCAATGATTACGATAATGAAGTATTTTAAATAAACGCACTTCCGTTGCGGATCAAAAGCCAAAACGGAAAGCGCCATTACCAAAGGAGGTGAAAAAATGAAGAAAAGCATTGTACTTGCAATTGCAATAATGTTCACAGCGTTCCCTTTCATATACGCGGATAACAGCCATACCCCCGACACTGACGACGGGATCGGCCCCGGGATGGCCATTGGCGATATTTTTAAGGTAATGGACGAGCTAAAACTAACTCCTGACCAGGAGGAAAAGCTTCAGGCTATGAGAGAATCCTCAAAACGCGAGCTGTTTTCCATGAGAAATGACCTCAAGACCACAGTTTGGGACATACAGGATGAATTCAAGAAGGATACGGTTGATAAGGCAAAGATCAACAGCCTTACCGATAAAATGGCGGACATTGAAAAAAAGCTGATAAAAACAAGGACCGAACATATGTTTAAGGTCAAGGAAATCCTGACACCCGAGCAGTTCAAGAAACTTATTAACTTGCTCGAAAAACATAAAGGTAAAATGCAGAAAAAAATTATGGAAAAATGAACAAAGCGGGCTGAACTTAAAGCCGATCATTTAAAAAGAACGCGGGCAAAAACCCGCGTTTTTTTTATGAACTTAAGACGGCAAAACTTCCCGGATCAAGCTGCGCCATCGCTTCATTATTGTTCAGGTCAAAATCCAGCGGGGTTACGGTGATAAACCCCGCCTCCACGCCGTCCGAATCCGTTAAGTGCTTCTTTCTTTTTGTCTTTTTCCCTATTATGTGCCAGTAATAAACCGTTCTTTTATTGCGCTCCGCTTTTTTAATGTATTTTTCCCCATACTCATGCAGGCCTTTGGGAAGTATTTTAACGCCCTTTATCTTCCCCGACTTTTTACCGGGAAAATTTATGTTAAGCATGGTATATTTTTTCATTTTGATGCGGCCTTCAAGCACTTTTAAGGCTATTTGCCTGATATAATTTATGGCAAAACTAAAATCTTCAGGCTCATAATTATCTATTGAAAAAGCAAGGGCGGGTATACCCAATATTGCGGCCTCCGCGGCCGCGCCGACGGTTCCTGAATAAAGAATGAACTGCGATATGTTTGGCCCGTGATTGATGCCTGATATCAGAAGATCAGGTTTCCTCTTTACAAACTTCAAAAGCGCCAGTTTTGCGCAGTCTGCCGGTGTGCCTGCAACGGCATAAGCCTTGGATCCGCCATAAGGTATTTGCCTGACTTTTATCGGATTAAGGCAGGATATTGAATGCGCTGCCCCGCTTCTCTGGGAATCCGGGGCCGAAACAACTATATCCGCTATCGGTTTAATGGCTTCATACACGGCTTTTAACCCGCTTGATCTGATGCCGTCATCGTTTGATATTACCACATAGTATTTTTTCTTCAAATCACGTTCTCCGGACCCGGGAAAAACCGGTTCATATTTTAAACACTTTTTTTGTCATATAATGCTTTAATCCTTCAAGCAGCCCGGCAGCAGCGTGGTTTTTTGCCTCGTAGAAATCACCGCCTTTTAAAAGCTGTTTCATCGCGTGATGCGCGTTCCCTACAATGATCCCGTGCCTGAATTTCCTGAAAAGATCCACGTCGTTTTCCGAGTCCCCCGCGACAATCACATCCTGCGCGGATATGTTCAGCCTGTTTACCAGATAGAACGCCGCTTCCCCTTTATCACATTTTTTGGGAAGCACGTCAAGGTACATGCCGTGGCTGGCAATGATCTTTGCCCCGATGCCGTTATTTTTAATAATATCCGTAACGGCGGCAATAAGTGCTTTTTGTCCAGTCATGCCCATGTTATACGACGCCTTGTAGTTGTTACGCGCTGTCTGGCTGACCATCCCCGGAAAGCCATCGAGCAGGCTTCTTACCTTTTGGATGTCCCATCCGTCCGAATCTATTATTTCATTCCACCTTATGTCTTTTTCATATATATCCCCGTTCCTGGTATATATGTCGGCGCCCGTGGAGGATATAACCGCGTCAGGATAAAGTAGGCCTTCATGTTCTACGGCGCTTAAATACTCGTCATAACTGCGGCCTGAGGCGTAAATAAGCATGACCCTGTCCCTGACCGAACTTATGTATTTATTGAAAGCAGCAAGCCCCTCTTCATCGCCAAGCAGTGTGCCGTCAATATCGCTTATGACGACATTCATGGTTTGATCGATTTTGCCGCCGCTACCCCGCAAAACACGGCAAAAAGCAGCCAGGCAAACCAGTCCCCATGCATTGTGTAAAACGACATTTGTTTATCTTCATTTATCTTCAGTTCATATACAAATGCCTTTTTCTCAAAAAGTCCGGTTGTTTCCAATATCTCGCCCCTGTCATTGATTATGCCCGAGATGCCGGAGGCCACGCTTCTGATTATAGGCAGCCTGTTCTCAACGGCCCTTAAAACCGCATTTGAGAATATCTGCGCCGAAGCCGGGGAAACGCCATACCATGTTTCATACGACAGGTGAACCAGCGCCTTTGCGCCTTTTAAGGCATGTTCCCTGCTGATCTCGGGGAAAAAACTGTCAAAACATATAATTGGGCCTATTTTCATGCCGGCAAAATCAAAAGGATCGATCTTTGTCCCGCTTTTAAAACCCGTAAAACCATAACGCTGCACGACTTTTTTCACAAATGGAATGACTTCCTGAAGGGGTATGTATTCGCCAAAAGGCACAAGATGGTGTTTTGAATATTCGCCTGTTATTTTACCCTGCGGGTTCACCATAAATGCGGCATTATAATAGTCGGGTGCGCCTCCATTAATAACAGCTTTATCGGAACCAACAACCGCAAAAACGCCTTTGATCCAGGACGATATTTCAATACCGCCGTTTTTTTCCAGATTAAGCGTCCCCGGATATCCAGTTTCGGGCCATATGATCAGGTCGGGTTTATTTACAGCAATTTCATTATAAAGGGTTTTCATGGCATCCATGGTATATTTGCGGTATTCCGGGGTCCACTGGACATTCTGGTCTATGTTTGGCTGCATTACGGCCGCCCTAATAATTTTTGTGCCGGTATTATGATAAGAGTTTGCCGCAACAGTTGCGGCTAAAAGAACTATGAATATTATTGACCAGATAATATTTTCGCGTTTTTTGTATTTAAATCCCCTGCCCGCGGCAAATGAGGCAAGCAGGCAATTGACCGAAATTATAAGGAAGTTAAGCCCGGAAACGCCAGTAATGCTTAATATCTGCAGGACAGGTATGAACTGGTGCTGGCTCTGCGCCGGGGTCAGCACCGGCCAGCCTGAAAACAGCCATTCCCTTGCATATTCGGCGAGCGTTATAATAACAGGCAGGGAAAAAATAAAGTCAATGCCGACTTTTTTATCCAGGTATTTGGCGGCCGCAAATGATGCGGCATATATGAACGCGAAATAGCAGCAAAGTATGACCAGCGCCGGATATGCACCCAGGCCCATGGGTCCAACAAATAATATCCAGTATAATGATGTCAGGTAAAATACTCCCGTAGAGGCCAGGCAGTACCAAAAAACAGCTTTAACTTTTTCTTCGCATATCACGATATACATCAAAGGCACAAATGCAAACCAAATAAAGAACGAAGTATGCACTTTTACCGTGTTCTCAATAAAATTCGGAAAACTAAATGCCAGTAACAGTCCGGTCAGCAAAGATAACAACAGGTATAACGTATTTTTTTTCATGTTTTGATGATAATACAGCGCAATGTTTTTGTCAATCAGGCATATGCATATTGCCGTCCCGCCGAAGGCGGCATAATATGCCGCCTCTACTTAGGCCTTTTTTGACCTTCTACTCTCTACTCTCTACTATCTACTATCTACTCTCTGAATATTTTGACTTAAAAAAAAAGCCGGAGTGGGTACCCCGGCCTTTTTTTAATTCAGTAATTTTCAGGCGACTGGATTAGAAGACGGCGTGCCTGTATGATTGATCAGTATATTCATCATCTCATCAATTACTGTCATGAGTTGGACCGAGGCGTCATACGCGCGCTGATACAGCCTTGCCTGCGCCTGTTCCTGAACCGCGTCGACATGTGTTATATTGGCCTGCATTGTCTGCAGCTGGTCAACAGCGCTTTTAGAAGATGTAAGCATGTTTGTGGAGCTGCTTATGCTCCCTTCAAGGTTGCCTGTTATTGAATTATAATACTGGCCAAAAGTCATATTCCCCACAAATTTCATGGTCTGCGTCAGGTTGCCGGTAACATCGGATATTATGAAAGGCGATATAGTATCTGCCGCCCCTACGGAGTCCCCTACCCTGGTTCCGAATATGAACTTTCCGTTCAGAAAATCGTTTAAACTGATTCCCGGAGGTGTAGGATTAATCAAATCAACCGAAAATATGGACCATCTGGTAGTAGAAACCACTTGCGTATCCGACCAGGTAAGCGGATACTTATTCCCCCCCATATATATGTTTATACTGCCGCCGTTTAATGAAGGCTCATAGTCAAACACATTTTTCTGTAGTGCCCAGGTGATGCTCTGGTTCACGGTCTGCAACGACATGGAATTAGTGTACGCCACAGGCGCTGTGCTGATTTGTTCATTGATCAGTTTCATGTTTTTCAGGAAATTACCGCCCAAGTTGACTTCCTGTATGGTAAGCGGTTCGTCTGAAACCATAAAAAATGTTTTTGTGGTGTCATTGTAAACCGCCGAGAAAACAGATGAATGCGTGTTTATGGCATTTACAAGATCTTCCACGGTCATGCCGGAAGTCACAGGTATGCTCACCTGGTTTATGACAAGCGTTCCGTTGGTTCCCGGAGGTAAAGGCAAAACGGTATTAGAAATTAAAGCAAGCGGATCTGAAACTACGCGCGATGAAACCAGCTTATTGTTTAAATCGCCGAGTATTTGGGCTATATCGCCGGGATTGTACATGGTGTATGATATGTCATTTCCGCTTTTAATTGAGTTATTGACGGCTATGTCCGATGCCAGGACACCTGAGAAAAAGTCCTTATTATTTGTGTTTCCATTTGTTTTGGTTGCGTCGTAAAGGCTGTTCACCATAGTGATGAGCGTATTTGCAACCGAATCAAGCTGTGATTTGTAATCATGCACAATATTATCCCTTGAATTCAATATCCCTGCTATTTTCCCGCCGGTAAAAATAGCCTCATCAAGCTTGACTGGATTTCCGCCATTACTGCTTGATATGCCTACAGCTTCAAGCCTTGCATCCCTGATGTCAAAAGACAGCGGCGCCGTCGATATAACCGTACCCGAAGTCATGGTTGTCAGGGTGTTATATCCGCTGGCTCCGTCTACAAGAGCCCTGCCTCCCAGCATAATTATAACCGAACCGTCCGTCCTGTTTGCGGTATCAAAATTAACAAGTTCCGCCAGTTTTGCCATAGCAGCGGTGCGCTGGTCAAGCAGGTCATTTGGCCGTTGTCCCTGTCCTTCAGCGAATACTATCGATTTATTTAGATTATATATTTCCTTGATGTACACATTGGCAGACTGTATGGTCGTTTTCAAATCGCTGTTTAAATCAACCTGCATGTTCGCCAAATCGTTTGATGTTGTGTTTAAAAGCTTCGATATGCTTATAGCAAGCTGATAAACTGTATTCAGCGCGGTGTTTAAGGTATTGGCCGTGGGCGGGACCGTGGCGGCGAGTTGTGCCTGTGTTGCCACATCATTCCATGCGGTAAAAAACGCAGCTATCTGCGACCCGAGCCCGTTTGTAGTTACCCCGTTCACCTCCGGGAAAAATGCCGCAAGGTTCTGATATGTCCTGTTCATTATTTCAGCATCCCCGTAATTCATCAGCGCCTGCTGGATCTGGGCGTCAAGATATATATCCCTTATCCTTTCGATGCTGCTTACCTGCGAGCCCGTTCCCATCTGGCCGGCCTGGCCCGCGATCGAAAGAGGGGTCGAAGCGGTTATGTTTGACAGCTGCTTTGAATAATCCGGACTGGCCATGTTCGCCACGTTATGAATAGTTGTGTTAATCGCCGTGGAATTCGCTATCAATGACTTCATTGCAGTTTCTATTCCCATAATTAAATCCAGCATTTGTTTTCTCCCTTCAGATTTTATATCTTTTGGTCAAACTTTGGTTTTTTTTCCGGCTTATTGTTTATGATGCCGTCCGGCGTGTAAAACGTCTGCGCCGGGTTCCCTATCCTTTCCTTTAAATCCGAGGAAAACTTTATGAAATCCAGATAATTTTTCATAAGACGCGCGTTAATAAGGCTCAACGACGCGTTTTGCTCCATAAGAATGACAAGTTTCGCTGTTTCCCTGTCTATATCAGCCGCGTCTTCATCCCCTGCCAGGGCCAGTACATCCTGAAGTTTTAATTCAGGCGTGTATTTTAAGCCAAGACCGACCGCCATTTTTTCAAAGAGCGCTTTCTTGTCATCTTCATTTTTCCTTATTTCCCCGATCAATTTTTCCTGTTTCTTTACAATTTCATCAAGCCCACGCGCGTTCTTTGAGGTAAGTATCTTCTGCTGGGCAATTAAATCTGTTTTCAGCCTTCCATATAGCTCAAGCTGGTTCATAATTGCGGAAATAATGCCCTTTTTCAGTTGTTTGTCCATTACGCTCCCGTTACTTCATGTCTTCAAAAAGCATTCTCTGGGCAAGCAGGTTTGCAGGAATACGGCTGTTTGATACGAGCCTTTCCTGAACCGCCTTTGCAACAAGATCTGCCCTTACTGCAGGCAGTGCATTGAGCGCGGTTGCCGCCTTGCTGATTACCGCAGCCGTCTTGGAAATCACAACCGTGTCCGCAGGCGCCGCAACAGTGCTTGCCGCGGGTGCCGCAGCATCTTTGCCTTTTGCCGTTGTAAGATCTGAAACATTCTGGGGTAAGATCGGATTTATGTTTCCCGCATTGTTTATGACCGTCATATTAATCTCCTCCTTTTTATTTAGCTTTCCATTCCTTCTATACATATATCGTACAAAAACAGGTTAACTTTAGCGTTATTTTGGGGGAATTTCAGATATTATTCTTATAATAAATTGGCCGGTTTTCGGATACCTGACCCCGTAAAACAGATACTTGCAGTATACGGGCTTGTCCTACGAAACAAGATGAATTGACTGATGAATGTTCAGAGGCCAACCTTGTCTATTCTCTACTATCTACTTTCTGAATATTTTGACCTTAAATTGTAATGCCTGCCTTGTTTGGCGTAATCGGGACAACCTGGACAACCGGCGGCTTCGGGGCCGACGTTCCCTGGCTGGCGAGCTGAGAGTAAAGTATCGAGGCAAGGCCTATGCCGCCCGCCCTTGAAAGTTCTTTGGATAATTCATCATCCTGCATGCCAAGGAAGATATCCTTGGCCGGACTGTTCCCCATAAGAGTATCTTCAGGCACGGTTTTTCTCATCTGTTTAAGCATATAACCGAGGAATATTGATTCAAACTCGCGCGAAACATTCTTTATCTGCGCGAGATATTTGGGGTCTTTGACATTTTCCGTCTTATTTGCCTGGGTTTGCGCTTCCTGCAGCCTGTTTGTCATACCCAGCATGTCGGTCCTTGCGATAAGCTCAGAGCTTCCTAAAAAATCGGGCATTTTTAAATCTCCTTTACATTATGGAAACTTCAGCGTGAAGTGCGTTCGCTGCTTTGATCGCCTGGATAATACTTATTATGTCCATAGGCGTCGCCCCAAGGACATTTAATGCGTTGACAAGGTCCTGCACATTGGCGCCCATTGGCAGGGTAACAAGCTGGTTTCCGGCGCCTTCAACCTTGATATTGGAATCCTCATATACCATGGCCGACGCTCCCGGTACAAAGGAGTTGGGCTGGGATATTTGTTTGGTCACTGCTATATTGACATTAAAATTCCCGTGTGAAACCGCGCAGGTGTCTATTGCCACATCGGAACCCATTACAACCGTACCGGTCCTTTCGTTAACCACCACTTTATTTGCCACTTCCTCCATCTCGACATACAGCCCCTCCACAGCGGCGGCAAATTCAACATAATTATTCTGAAAATCAAACGGCACCGCTATTTTTATCGTGCCTGCGTCCACAGCGCTCGCGATGGTCCCCCAGAACTGTGAATTGATTGCATATGTTATCCTGTCGGAAGAGGTAAAATCAGGTATATTCATGATAAGGATCATGTTATTTTTTTCGTCAACAAAAGTTACCGGGACCTCTTTTTCAACAAGCCCGCCGCTCGGGACACGGCCGGTCGTCTGCCTGCTTTTCAAGGCAATAATCGAATTCACCGCCATGCCGCCCTCCCCTGTTGATACAGGACCCTGGGCAGACACATATATGCTGTCATCAAGGCCTTTCATTGTAGTGACAAGCAGAACGCCTCCGTTCAGGCTCTGCGCGTCTCCCATGGAAGATACGACCACATCCAGTTTGTCGCCCTTTTTAGCGAATGCCGGGAGGTTGGCTGTCACCATGACCGCCGCAACATTCCTGACCGTAATCTGGTTTGCCGCGTCGGCTATGCCGAATCTTTTCAGCATGTTTACTATGGCCTGGGTTGTAAAAACAGTCGTATTTCTGTCGCCAGTGCCTTTTAAGCCGACCACAAGTCCGAAACCGGTCAGCTGATTGTCGCGTACGCCCTTAAACCTTGCAACATTCCTGACCCTTAATTCCGCGGCCAAAAGCACTTCTGCCGTTATTGCCATGATTATTAAAACAGCAATTAAGATCCTAAAATATTTTTTCATTAATATCACCTCTTTAGAATATGCCGAGCCAGTCAAGAAACCTTGTAATGAATCCCGGAGATGTTTTCTCGCCTATCGGGCCATTGCCTTCGTATTCGATTATTGCGTCCGCCACATTGGTGGACATTATAATATTATCCGATGTGATATCCTCGGCTCTTATTACGCCTTTGATAACAAGATTCTGCTTGTCATCATTTACCATGATGACTTTTGTCCCCTTTATGACCAGGTTTCCGTTTGAAAGCACTTTTTCCACCCTTGCCGACAGTTTTGCCTGCAGGGAACCCGCTCTCATCGACTTTCCGCCCCCGTCCTGATACTCCCCGCCTGCCGCTCCCCATGAAGGGATTGGAAGCACACTGGTTACACCGCCGCCCCACGATGTGGAAACGCCCATGCCTGCCTGCAATTTCTGCTCTTTTGAAGTGGAAAGCGAGGCGCTCTGCGACCCCTGCGTGGATTCAATTATTATTATGGTCACTATGTCACCGACCTTATATGCTTTGTGGTCGGTATACACGGACTCTATGTCTTCCTCGTTTTTCATGACATCATCCGCGAAAACCGCGCCCGAATAAATAAACATAAGGACAATCGCGGCAAAAGCCGTCATAAATCCTTTTTTTCTCATCGCATGATCTCCTTGAAATATATATTTTATTTTTCTATGATTACTTTTCCCGAAGCGTCAACTTTGCCATCGACGGTTTTTCCAGTGCTTAATTTTACCCTGACTGCCTCGCCTTCCCTGCCGTCGGAGAGCGCCGTGCCTTCCGACTGGACCCGTATGGCCCTGATTTTCACGATCACATCAACCAAAGACCCGCGCCTGAATAAAGGCAGGCTTTCAAACATATCCGAGGTCAAAATAGTTCCATTGAGTATATTTCTTACAGGTGTCTTATTGTTCAGAAAAGTCAGATCAGTTATTATAATATCCGGTAGATATGTAATATCCTTTGTTTCCATGGATACGCTGCCCTGCGGTATGACCGCGTGCCTGCTTATATCGGTCTGCGCCACAGCACACGGCGCATTAACCCTGACTACCATGGATACCGGTTCTGTCCTGTAATACCTGCCGTCCACATGGATCTCGACCGGTATCACAAGATTTCCCTTGTAACTGAAGCTTCCTTCATCTTTTACTTTTAAAAGAACAGTTCCCTCGAGCACTGGCACAGTGCCTTTTACCTGTTTTACTTTGACATCGGCCGCGTCAAGCTTCCACGGCATGTTTGACAGCACATAATCTCTGGCTATTTTTTCCACATCTTCACGGCTTACCGAGCCTTTTGACGTGTAGACATTCACATAAGACGGCCCTTCAACATTAACATAAGAAAGATACCTGGATAATTTATTTACAACATATTCCTTTTCAACAACAACCTTAAATCCCGGGACTGCCGCCTTTTTTATATAAATGGCCTGCAGTTTTTCAAGGTCTTTAGGCGCAGTATCCGTAAAATCCGCTATGTCGCCCAGATATATCTTGTCGCTGGAAATATGAACATCGCTGCTTTTAAGAACAACCTGCGCGCCCTGCGCGCCAAGCCCGGCCGCCAAAACAAAAACGTATATCAGGGATATTTTAAATTTCATTTATCAATATCGGTTAACTCTTCAAATTATTCGCGGTACTGAGCATCTGGTCCGAAGTTGTTATTGCCTTGGCATTTATTTCATAAGCACGCTGTGCGGTGATCAGATTCACCATCTCATCTACGACCGTGACATTTGAAGCCTCAAGCTGGCCCTGGGCGAGCGCGCCAAACCCTCCGGTTCCCGCTACCCCTTCAACAGGCTGTCCCGATGCGTCTGTTTCCTTATAAAGGTTCCCTCCCGCGCTTTCCAAGCCGGCGGGATTAATGAAATTCACGAGCCTGACCTGGCCGATAGTCTGACCGGCAGACTGTCCGGCAATCGTCACTATAATATCCCCGTTCTCCCTTATTACAACAGCGCTTGTATCGGCGGGCAATGCAACCTGCGGCATCATAAAATACCCGTTGGAAGTTACCAGATTACCCGAGCCGTCCACCTTAAATGATCCGTCCCTTGTATATTCAGTTTCTCCGTTCGGGTTTTGGACCATAAAAAAACCGCTCCCCTGTATGGAAAGATCAAGCGGGTTGTTGGTCTGCACGAGGTTTCCCTGTATAAATGATTTTTGTGTGGATGATAATTTTACCCCGTGGCCTATTTCAATAGGCGTTGGATACTGGGTTCCCATGTTATTGGTCATACCTGCGGGCCTTATAGTCTGATAAAGAAGGTCCTGAAATTCCGCGCGGCTCTTTTTAAATCCCGTAGTGTTCACGTTAGCCAGGTTATTTGAAATAGTATCGATATTCGCCTGCTGTCCAATCATACCTGTTGCCGCCGTCCAAAGTGATCTCATCATTTTACTGCCTCCTTAAAAAATTTTATATTGTAATAGCTCCAACATCGTTTACAGCCTTGCTAAGCGTCTCATCCTGTGTCTGTATGGCTTTTGCAGAAGACTCGTATGCCCTGTACGCTGTGATCATCTCGACCATTTCCTTTACTACATTCACGTTCGAGGTCTCCAGATATCCCTGTTTGACCTGCACGTGCTCCACATTATCATCCTCGGTCAAAGGCACGCCGTCAAGCTTGAAGAAAAGGCTGTCGCCTTCCTTTCTTAGCTTATCATCTTTTGAAAACATGGCGATGCGCAGGGTGTCTATCTCCACTTTATCGTCAAATACCCTGCCGCTTTCGTCAACATGTATGTTTGTGCTGTTTAATTTTATCTGCCCTTCCTGACCCAATACCGGATTTCCCTGCTGTGTAACCAACACGCCGTCAGGATCAAGTGTGAAATTGCCGTTTCTCGTATAACGCGGCCCGTTCTGGGTCATAACCATGAACATCCCGTTTCCTTTGATAGAAAGGTCGAGCTTATTGGTGGTCTCCACATAAGAGCCTTCCTCAGTGGTCTGAGGCTGTATCCCGTCCACGCGCAGTTCAACACCCCTGCCCATGTAACCTATAGGCGGCATGGCGTCAGCCATACCTCCGGGAACCGGGGTCTTTTCGTCATTTATCCGGTTAAGGAAAACAGTGGGAAACGGCACATATAAAGCAGTATCTTTTTTATAACCCGTCGTGTTTACATTTGCCAGGTTATTCGCTATCACATCCTGCTGCTGTGTCTGGGCGATCAAGCCCGATGCCGCCGTGTATAATCCGCTTATCATTTATTTGCTCCTTTTTATCTTACCTGTTGCCCTGCGGCTGTGTTGTGTCGCCAGGCAGGGTGTTTTCAGGCCTTGATATATAATTAAATTCTTTTGAGAAGCGGGATTCAACAGGCGGAGTATCGTTTGTAACCGATGTCATTACGAAATAATACTTCTTTCCCACCTCAAGTCCCTTTACAACATAATGCTTATCTTTGATCGGCGCAGGATTTACCTTGTTATATCCTTTTCCCGGCGTATCGGTAATGTATATATTAAATCCGGTCATCCTGGGGCCCGGCATTGTTCCCCACGGTATGTCCACGGCCCCGTTGCTTTCGACTTTTTTGGGCGATGATATCGGGAATACTTCAGGCGTTCCCGGAACAACAGGCGCCGGAACAGCCGAGGCTTCGTTTGAATACGAACTCTCAACCGAAGGAAAAGTGTTATTGATACCCGCTACCACAAAATAATATCTTGTTCCGTTCTGAAGCCCGTCTATGGTCACATAGTTCTCTTTTATCCTCTTTGCTATAGGGATATATCTTGCGCCCGGCGATTTGCTCATGTATACGGCATAACCTGTTATGTTTGGATCCTCATTTGTCTCCCATGTCAGGTTTACCGCCGTGTTTGCCGGATATGCTTTCAGATCTTTCGGCGGCCTGACCACGCTGACCGCCCTTGTCTGATCCTTAGGCTGGCCGAATCTTAATATTACAGACAGCCTGTGCGAGTCGCCGAGATGCTCGGCGTGCCCTATGTAAGCATAATCAACTTCCCATGAATCTTCCCTGTATGATACTCCGCCCGTAAACTCCCCCGCCATGGTGGCAAATGCGGTATATCCTCCGCGAAGTCCCAGGTGCCTTTTGAAAAACCATCCTTCTATACCGACGTGCACCCTGTCTTCCTGCGGTGTTAAGGCTGTTATAGTGACATTGTTTACCGAATCATATATCGGGGTTGCAAGAGGGATGCCGCTGATGTTTAAATCCTTAAAAAAATCGTAATCCACTGAAAAAACGAGGTTGTCATCAAGATAGTAAGCCGATGCGATCTTAAATACAGTCGGTATTTGTTCCTGGCTTGTTCCGCCAGACCAGTAGAGGCTGGTGTCCACGTCCTGTATGAATAATCCGAAGTTAAGCTTTTTCCCCAATTGCGGGAGCGGGATCTGGTATAAAACCCCAAGATCAAGCCCGAGACCGCTCGCGATTCCCTGAAGATTGACCCCATCGGGCGTTGTATATGAAGCTGTGGAATTATAATTTAAATATTTGACGTTGATCCCGACTGAAAAAGTCCTTTCGAGATTCAGATTTGAAGCAAAACTTCCCACCACTGTAAATTCCTTGGTGTTATTCTTATCGCCGTGTATAAGTGACATAACCGACAACTGCCAGGCAGTATCCGCAAAAAACGGGGAGCCAAAAGAAAGGAACGTATACCACTCTTTTCCGTTTAAAAGCGGCCCCAAAAACAGGTTCAGTTCGGACCTGTCAAGCTGGGTCAAACCCGCCGCGTTCCAGTAAACTGCGCTTCCGTCATCGGCAATGGCGCCGAATGCGTCTCCCATGCCCGTGGCCCTGCCGCCCACGCCTAAAACTCCGCCTTTATCAAAAGCTCCCCCAAAAGCAAATGCCGCAAACAAGACAAACAACGCGGTTAACAAAGCAGACTTTTTATTCATCGTTTTCTCCTAAAAATTGGGATAAATGACTTCGCCGTTCAGATTAACATTCGCGCCCCTTAACATCTGTTCCACAGTTATGGTGCCTCTCTGGTAGTTTTCCGCCTGCGCGATCGGAACGGACAAATTCAAATTATTATTTACGCCGTAAGTGGCGTTAATACCTATCTTATCCACGGAATATCCCAGGCTCTCCGCGATGGATCTGACCATGAGACCCATTTCCTTCATTACATATTTGGGGAGGGTATTTGTGGTCACATAGTCCATGTTAAACTCTTTCTCACCGTCGACGTTTGTGGATATATATGCCGACCTGATGGTCCCTGAATCAATATTCGGGAACCCGATAATGTTTATCGGACCCGCGGTATAGGTCATTGCTGCCGGTGTTCCCTGAGGAACAGGGGTCGAATTGTACCCGGCTGCGGGCAGCGGGGGTTCCTGCGGGGTCGGTTTTGCTTTCGCCTTTCTGACTTCTTCTATCTGTTTCTTCGCGGTTGCCACTTCAACTTTGTCCGCCGCAACTTCCCTGTCTTTAATCTGGTTTAAAAGCTGCCTTAGCTTATTTAAAGCTTCAGGACTTACGCCCTGCAAAACCGGGGTATAAAGCTTTACTGTCTGCACAGGCGTCGTTGAAGTGCTTCCAAGCTTGTCAGTTGCTTCAAATATGAAAGTATATTCGCCGTCAGGCAGGAGCTCGTATTTATTATCGGCGCCGTTCCATACTATCTGTGAAGGCGGATTTCCGATATCCACGTAAGTCTTTACGAGAGTGTTATTCTTATCAAGTATATTTAAGGCCCATCTGTCAATGCCTGCCTTTGATGTGGCGTTAAGCTTGAACATCGCGGTCTCCCCGTTTTTCGGCGAGAAAGATATGGGTTCTACCGCTGCAAACACGTCAGGTGTCGGCAGCACTCTCTTGACTTTTCCCCACATCCAGTAAACTGTTATCCAGTGGCTGTCAGGTTCATTTTCGGCCTGCTTGTCAAAAGGTATTCCGTGCACATATGCGTAATCTATGCCGAGCAGGTATCTTGCGGATACCCCGAAAGACATTCTCCATGGCTGTTGGTTCATGGGATATACAAGCCCGCTCCTGATACCGAAGTGTCCGTCTATGAACCACTGTTCAAACCCGAATTTCAGCCTGTTTGTTTCATTCCTGAAAACACCCGCGTCATTGACCGCGTCCCAGTCAACGGAAAAACTTGAAACTTCTTTTTCTATAAGCTCCGTCGTTCTCATTGATAAAGCCACTGTTGATGTGAAGTACAAAGGTATTTCGACGCCTGTCGATGGATATTTTACCCTGCCTGATATATCACGGAGCATTATGCCTATATTAAAATCCTTCAGGTATTCAATTATGCGGAGTTTATAAAGAAAACCCAGATCAATCGACCATGCCCAGGCATTAAAAGCATCTCCCAGCACCTTTGCCGCGTCAGCGTCAGTGAACTGATACTTTACATTTAACCCGAAATCAAAACTTTTATCGCTTGTAAGAGATGTGGCATAGGTAAGCACAGCCTGGTTTTCCTGAAAAGGCAGATTGATGTATTTTCTGTACTTTTCGGCGAGTAAGGCCTGTGCTGATGGCACTAAATCTCCGTACCATCCAGGGTATGTGTTCGGGGTTATGAATATTGGCTGTGTGTTAAAAAGGTCTCCTGGCAAGGGCCCTATGCCCGGTCCCGGAACAACTATCTTGTCCGGATATCTTCCAATGGGGTGATATAGTTTCGTATAAGAAAGGGCAAAATACTGGCCGCCCAGAGCCATGTCAAATGTTGCAAAGTTTGTATAAGGAAGCCCCTTGTAATAACTTCCACCCGTCCAGGACATTTCATTATGATCCATCTGTGCGAGTCCCGCCGGGTTATAATACACCGCGTTGCCATCATCCGCAATTGCGGCAAATGCTTCACCCATGCCGATCGCCCTGGCGCCCACGCCAAAAGGGTTCCACTTGTTAAAAAACGGAGTTTTAACTTTTTCCCAGGTTATCTGAAGTGAATCAGAAAAATCATCCGAAAAAATTAAAGAATTAACTCCGAAACCTAAAATAAATAAAGACAAAAACAGGAATATGCTCTTGCGCACAATTGCCTCCCGATGCGTATAATATTCCAATATGTAAAAACCTGTTGCAATTATATGAACTTTGCAAGTACTTAAATTTAACATAATATTTTTTTTATGTCAATTTAATTTTTTCACCCCTTTAAAATAAGGATAAAACGAAAACAGCCCCGTATCCCATGCTGGTTTTTTCGTTGAAAAACAGCGTAAATAATGACTATTTTCATGGATTTTTCAGGTATTTAACCATGCTTTGGAAGGTTTTCCCACGGAAGAAAACCCGCTGTATTGAAATTTTTATTATAACGTCTTTTCTTTAAAACCCGGTTTCATCGAATTCGATCATGTTTTTTCTGTATTTGACAGGGACAAACTGTCTTTGAAGGTGGGGATTTTTTCGTTCTTTTATTCCCATGGCCTGAAAATACTTCAGCCACATGGCCTTGTATTCATTTTCCTCTTTTGAATCATCAGGCATCTCAAATGATATGACTTCCCTGTACAGGCACTTCGATCCGTCGTAAAAAACAGCCGTGTTCCTCTTTTTATCGTGAATTATCCAGTCCTGCGAGGAAAGCCTTTGCTTAAAATGAGGCGCAAGAAGCATTATGATATTGTAATCCGGTTCTATACCCGAGTAGAACATGCCGGGTTTTATTTCTTCAAACCTTATGAACCCCTTGAACCTGTGGCATTCCCGTCTTACCTGCTGCGCCGCTGAGTATACACGCATGACCTCGTCTTCAGACAACAGGTTTCCGGATCCTTTTCCATTTTTTAAGGCAAACCTGATAAAATCAAGTATATGGCCCTCAATACCCCTCTTTTCGGATAAAAACGCCCATAGCATCATACTGTAGTTATCACAGCCTGCCGCTTTAATGAACCTGTCCTTTAGCGCCGTAAACTTATCCTCCCCGGCTTCAACAAAAATTTTTTCACTGAACAGATCATCCTGCATGTTTTCACCTTTTTCCTTTGCCATAACACCGGCCTCCAGCTCCCCTCCTATAATACCGTGATATACAGACATTATCCCCTGCCATGTGCCGTCATAAAAATAGATTTTTTCCGCCATTTAAGGCCTCCTTTGTCAAAAAGCCCGCTTGAGGTTCAAACAGTTTTAACTGCATGTCAGACAACGATTTTTTTTCCAGGAGTTTTGTCCTTATTATTTTATCCTTAACCGGCACCCCGGCCGCATAAACGCCGCCCACAGTCAGGAAATACCGGGCGCGCTTCAAAACTACCCCGAGTTTTTTCAGGTCCTCAACCCGTATGGACTTGAGTTTCCTTACCTTTATAATACGCTGTGCCGACTTAACCCCGATCCCCGGGATCCTGAGGAGGTTCTCATAAGACGCGGCATTAACCTCCACAGGAAATAAATCCAGGTGACGCAGTGCCCAGGCCGCTTTGGGGTCGAGATTATTATCAAAAAAAGGGGTATTTTCATCGAGTATTTCATCGGCTTTAAAACCGTAAAACCTCATCAGCCAGTCTGCCTGGTAAAACCTGTTTTCGCGCAGCAGCGGGGTTTCATTTAACACCGGCAGCCTGCTGTCCTGATTTACATGGACATAGGCGGAATAATACACTCTCTTTAAATTCATGCCCCTGTACAGGTTCTCCGAGGCTTTTACAATGGATAGATCAGTTTCCGGGGTCGCGCCTATTATCAGCTGGGTCGACTGCCCCGCAGGCACAAAATCAGGGGCGCTTTTAATGTATATTTTTTCTTTTTTATAATTAATGATGCTGTCTTTTATCTGTGTCATGGGTCCAATAATGCCTCTTCTTGTCTTATCAGGCGCAAGGAGCTTTAATCCCGCATCTGAGGTTAGTTCCATATTTATGCTCATCCTGTCAACCAGCCTGCCTGCCGCATCCACAAGCCCCGGCGACGCGCCGGGTATGGCTTTTAAATGTATGTAACCGTTGAAGTTATGTACTTCCCTAAGCTGCCTGATGGCTTTTATCATGAGTTCCATGGTATGGTCGGGGCTGATGACCACCCCGGAACTCAAGAATAAACCTTCTATATAATTACGCCTGTAAAAGTTTATAACAAGGTTTGCGAGTTCTTCGGGCGCGAACGCGGCGCGGGGCAGATCATTGGCCCTGCGGTTTACGCAGTAGGCGCAGTCATATATGCAGGTATTGGTAAGGAGTATTTTCAAAAGGGATATGCACCTGCCGTCCGAGGTAAAAGTATGGCATATACCCGACGACGCGGCATCGCCCGTGCCCCCGGGTTTATTAGTCCTGCGGCTGCCGCTGGAAGAACATGACACGTCGTATTTGGCGCCTTCACCGAGAATGCGCAGCTTTTCAGACAGGTCCATAATGACCACTCGGCGCAATGTGCGTGCATAAAACGACTCGTTTTAAGGGCTCTGTTTTAGCTGTATGTTTTTTCATTGGAATAGTATACGGCATGTATACTTGAATGTCAATGGCAAAGAAATTTAGTTTTGTAAGGCCTGCGTTTTAGAGGGGGCAAGCCCTCACAAATTTCAAGAAAACAGATCCCGTAGAGCGGCTGCTTGCTGCCGCTCTGACGCCGGCTTTTACAAACGCGGGCCGTTTTAAAAGGCCGTGGTGAGCGGCAGCAAGCAGCCGCTCTACAAAAATACCTTATGTTTTAATGTATGTTTTGATTTTTGTGCCTGCGTGTTTTATAAGTTTGCACACGCAAATGAAAAGCCGCGGCAACAGACAACAGCCGGCTTTAAAGCTGTTTTCTGTATATCTCCCTTATGCGGTTAAAGATCTTTATGCTTTCCGGGAACGCGTAATCCGGGTATGTCCATTCGAGGGTTGTGAAGGTGTTGCCTGAGTAGCGCAGCGTGACTTCAGCCCATATCCCGCTGCCTATGCATATCCTGTGGCTGAAGTTCTTTGCCGACGCAAGTACCACCTTGGGTTCGGACAAAAGGCCGGGGTCTATATTTACCCGTCTTTTTGATGTCCCTTCATATAAGAACTGTGATTCGGTATCCATGGCAAAAAGCTTGATTTTAGACAGCAAAGACGGGTCAACCTGGTTTTCAAAGGAAACAAACCTTCGAAAAAGCCCGGAACCCATCTCCGCATTATAATATGAGGTATGTTCAAACCTGAAAGGAGTACTTTCAAGGTCAATAGGCCCGTATTCCGCCGACATGTTCTGTTTCGCGCTTTGGTAATCCGCTTCGCTGCCGTACAAAAAACCGCAGATTATTTTCTCGGGTTTATACGGGGCAATCACAGCCACGCGCTGATCTCCTTTGCCGCGTCAGCCACTGATTTGCCTTCCATATTTATCCTGACTGCCTCGCTGTATTTTTTAAACCAGGTAACCTGCCTTTTGGCATAATTACGCGTCGCCTGTTTTATGTTTTCAACCATCTTTTTTTCAGATATATTCCCCTTTAGGTATTCCATTGTTTCCTTATAGCCTATGGCCTGCATGCTGGTAATGCTTAAGGGATTATTGCGGCTTAAAAGCGCTTTTACTTCATTTACCAGCCCGCTTGCCGTCATTTCGTCCACCCTTTTATCGAGCCTTTCGTATATGTATTCGCGGCCGGCCTCAAGCACGAATAATTTATATAGGTCCTTATATCTGTTCTGTTCCGTTGTTTTCCGCAGTTCGCTTAAGCTCATTTTGTTGGCCTCGATGAGTTCAAGCGCGCGGAGCACCCTGCGGCTGTTATTAATATCTATCAAGGCCGCCGCAGTTGGATCTTTTTTATTGAGCAGGTTCACAAGCGCTTCAAGGCCGTGTTCCTCAAACTCGGCCCTTAAAAAGCTTTTTTGCTGCGCGGTCGGTTCTTTTGCGGCCAAGATCCCGCGCGTAAGCGCGCTTATATATAACCCGGTGCCGCCCGTGACTATGGGGATTTTTCCACGTGATTTTATGGCGCCTATGGCCGCCTCGGCAAGTTCCTTGAACTGCGCGGCCGAAAATCTTTCCCCGGGTTCTATTACGTCCAGAAGATGATGCTCTATCCCCTTCATTCCGCCTTTTGTGATCTTGTAAGTGCCGACATCCATGCCCTTATAAACCTGCATGGAATCCGCTGATATTATTTCTCCGTTTATCATCGAGGCAAGCTCTACGGCAACAGCCGATTTTCCAGTTCCTGTGGCGCCGGTTATAATGATGTACATTCAGTTCTCCTTTTTGCCTGTTTCTTGCTTTGTTTTCTTACCTTCTTCTATTTCTTTGACAACTCTTGCTATAATCTTTCCTATACTGCTATGGTGAATTCCGTTCAATGAGCACGCCGTGTGAGTTCAGTTTCTTGTACTCCTCAAACGTGGCTCCGAAAGCATAGTCAAATATGGCCACCCTGGGAACGGGAGCGTATTTTTTATACTGCACCGCGGCGACCGCAATGTGCCCGCTCATGCGGGTGTAAGACGCGTCTTTTAACTGTGTTTTGTTCTTTTCCACAATGTGTGCCGAGTCTTCAGAAAAACAAAACAATGGCAGCGCCAGGATTATAACAACCAGGTAAAATCTTCTTTTCATGATTCCTTCCTCTCCTATTCGTATGCCGTCGTTTTTATGGTTATCTCGACCCTGCCGTTCTTGTCCCTGCCCTCCTGAGTGTCGTTAGGGGCTATGGGGTCTGCTTCACCAAGGCCTATCGCCTTTATCCTTGACGCGTCAAATTCCAGAAGCGTCACCATAAAGAACTTCACAGCGTCGGCGCGTGCCTGCGAGAGCGCGGCGTTTGTTGGGTATTTTGCGTTTATTGACGGTTCGTTTGAAGTGTAACCTTTGACCGTAATGGTGAATTCCGGATATTTTTCAACGGCCTTTTTGAGTGCTTGCAATGATTTATACTGCGATATTTTCACGTCAGCCGCGTTTGACTCAAATAGCGCGTTTGAGAAAAACAACATCTTTACTTCCCTTAGTAGGACAACCTGCGACTGGGGCGCAGTCTGGGTTTTGTTGCCAACGGTATCATAGGAGATAAAGGTGAAGTTATATATGTCACTCGTGGAGACATAATCGCCGCTGTTACCCTTGCCGTCCCAAATATAGGAAAGCGGCGGCGCGCCCTTGTCGCCTACATTAAAAAACACGTTATTATCCTTATCCCTTATCACAAGCTGCCAGCCGCCTATGCCGCTGCGGTCGTTGGCGTAGAAAGTAAATGCCGAAGGTATCAAAAGCGCGCCCTTTGGCCCTTTTTTCAGGACACGAGGCTGCGCGTCCACGGAAAGTTCAGGCGGCGTGTTGTCAATGATTACAGGCACTGGAGCGGATGTGGCGCTTCCGTCCGCGAACTCGGCCGTAACCATCGCCCTATAAGCGCCGTCAGGCAGGACAACCTTGTTCACAACGCCGTTCCACGACGTGTATTTTAAAGGATCCGCGTTCATGGGCATGCTCGCTATCAGCAAGGTGCCGGCCGGGTTATAAAGGCTTATCTTTGCGCTTTTGAAAACTTCCTTTGTCTTCAGGACAGGCTTGAAAAATGTATAATCCGCGATCTTATCGCTGTTCGGCGAGAATACCTGCGGCACGCACATGAGGCCTATGCCGGGCGGCTGCCTTAAGGCGTAGGAGAGCGAGAATCTGAACGTATCACCGAGGCCGTCATACTTAAGGTATGCAAGGTCGAACTGGAAATTATTGTATTTCACCCCGGCCCCGAAAGAAGGCTGGTTAAAGGCCCCAAATTTATAGCCAAGCCTTATGCATGCCAGGTTGTAAAACCAGTATTCGGCGCCTATGCCGTATTGCGTATCGTAATCGGACTGGAACATCCCCTGCATTGTGACGAGCAGCTTGTTGTTGAATATGAGCATCTCATCGGACGCCCCGAGTTCCATGGACAGCGGCATTTTAAAGGCTTCATCCGAGAGTTTAAGGTCGGTGCCGATGTTTGTCAGGGTAAGGCCGAAACGAATAAGGTGCCCGTTAGGCCGTAAGCTGTATATTCCGCCGATATTACACCCCAGCGAAGAGCCGTTAAAACGGCTGATGTTTTCCCCGTCATATTTCAAAACAGCGCCAAGCGCCAAGTTCTCGACGATGTCTGCAGCGTAAGCCAGCCGCAAGGAATAAGCCACAGGATTGGTAGAGCCGCTAACCAAGGCAGAGTAATCGATAGTTTCAAGCGCGCCCGTAGGCAGTTCCGAAGTATCAGGAATATTCCCCGCCGAGAACCATAAAACCCCGAAACCTATCTTGGCATTCGGTAAAAAAGGCGAAGGCAAGGCCGCGGCCAAAAACTCGTCATTAATGGAACCGAACCAGTTCACATGGTCAACCTGAAAATCATATCCGGACAAAGCATTAAGCCCGGCCGGATTGTAATAAAGCCCTGCAGCCCCCTCTGAAACAGAAACAAAAGCATCCCCCAACCCGGCCGCCCGGGCAAAGGGCCGTATCTTAAGGGAATTGGTGCTGGTAGTGCCGGCAAGTTCGGATCCGGCGAGAACTATCGCTGAAATATACATAACAATAAAGACTAAAATGAGGATTTTTTTCACATTCACCTCACACAGGTCATTTTTAGTATTTTACTTGTTTGCTTTTCATTATCAATTACTGCTTCCACGCGATATAAATAAGTACCCGATGACACCTTTTTCCCGCCTCCGTTTGACCCATCCCAACTATATTTTCCGAAACCGGCGGGGTAATACGCCTGCTTTTTTACCACCACTTCACCTGATACGGTAAATATTGTGACTTCTACACTCGCCGATTTGGAAACAAAAAAAACTATATCCGTATAGCCGCTGAACGGGGCGGGATAATTGCCTTTCACCTCAAGTCTGAACTTCGGCAGAGGCGTTGGTGTAATTGTGTAAGTGGAAGTTATTGTCCCCGTCACAGTTATTGTAGCAGTAACGGTCAAAGTCAACGAAACTGTAATACTTGGCGTAACTGTCGGTGTGTAAGTTGCAGTTATTATTATCGTCGGCGTAACAGTAGGGCTGGGAACGCAGAATACAAAGATCCCATCGCCGTAATCGCATGGAACAAATAGTTTATCTTCCGCAATAACAGGACCTCCGTAGGGTGCCCCTGCAAACGACCCATTTATCGGCATCAGATATTGCCATACAATACTTCCATCCGCAATATCAATTGCGTACACTTTATTATAACTATTGTTGATATATAAGTAGCCATTCGCAATCCTCGGCGATGTCCAACAAACATCGTTCATATCAACCGGAAAACCCGGCATTATTGCCCCAGTTGAAGCACTAAAGGCATATATTTTTGTATCGGGCACTGATCCATTATATATGGTAATATACACAACCCCATTAGCCACAGCCGGTTCTGATGGAGCACCATATCCTGGTTCATTCATAGTAACGGGAAAACCAGCTATCCCGGCACCTGTTGCCGCATTATAAGCAAACAACTTATAACCAGAAGCGCTATATACGCTCGCTCCAACATAAACGATCCCGTTTGCCACAATAGGCTGACTAAACCCGCCGACCGGATTTAATGTTATAGGAAATCCAACTATGGCAGACCCAGTTAAGGCATTCCATGCGTATAATTTACCGTCAACACCCGACACCTCATATATTTTTCCGTTTGTGATAACCGGATTTGAGAACAAGTCAGCCCCAACAGGGAATCCGGCAATTGCCGCACCTGTAGCGGCATTAAAAGCGTATAATTTTTTCCCATTTCCTGTCACATACACAATACCTTTAGATACGGCCGGGGATGTATATGTATTACCTCCTGTGTTAGACGGAAACCCAGGGATAATTGCTCCTGTCGTGGCATTAAAAGCATATAACCCGTCATTTTTCGAACCAACATATACTATTCCATTGGCAACCGCAGGAGCGGTCGTTACATCGCCCAAAACTCCAACAGGAAATCCCGGAATGCCGTTCCCGGTGGATGTGTCCCACGCATACAAAAGATGGCTTGTGCCGGTTCCATTATGATCTTCCGCACCAAGATATACAATACCATTTGCAACCACTGGTGCCGAACCGAATACCGAAGTCATTCCGGGACCATTCCAATCTGTCTGCGACCACGATAAAACCAACGGAGGTTTCAAGACTGAAAACTCATTAAACATCGAACCGGTGTCAATACCGGCCGTGCCTGTGGTACCGTGATAGTCAGTCCAGACATCAGCACTGATGCGCGAAAATAAACACATATATATCAAAACGCCTGCCGTTATAAGTATTTTGTTCATAAAATCCCCTTGTTTTTATGGCGCCAGTGGACTGAACCCCTCCGACTGGACACCCAGATTAGAACAAATTAGCCTGCGCCTGTAGTTCTTCAAATTCTACCGGCGTAACATATCCAATCGATGAGTGCAATCTTTTCTTATTATACATCTCTTGTTTTTGTCTATTGACTTAACAACTTAGCTTTGGTTTTGGCATAGCCCTTAAAGTTTGCGTTTAAACATCTTTTCTATCTCGTCAAACGGGATCTTTATGATGGGCGGGCGGCCGTGCGGGCACGAGTGGGGGTCCTTTAGCTCCACGTAATTATTCAGCAGTTCCGTCATTTCCGCGTCATTTAAGACGTCGCCGGCTTTTACCGCAGCCCTGCATGCAACAGTCGCGCACAGGTGTTTTAAGACATCGTGTTCGTCCGCCTTGTCCTTATCCATGAGTTTTGCTGTTATTTCTTTTACAAAAGGCGCTGCAGCCTTGTCGCGTATTATGACAGGATGCGCCGAGATCTTAAACTCGCGTTCGCCGAATTCCTCCAGAAAAAATCCAAGCCTGGAAAAAACACCGGTGTTGGAGATTATTACGCGTTTTTCCGGGGGCGTAACCTCGATAATCTCCGGTATTAAAAGTTCCTGGACTTTCAGGGCCCCCTGCGATATGGCATCCATTATTTTTTCATAAATGGCTTTTTCGTGCGCCGCGTGCTGGTCTATGACAACAAGGTTGTCATCGTCTTCGCCGACGATATATGTCTTATGAACCTGGCCCAGGGCTTTAAGCCATAAATATTCCCTCGTTTGCGACCTTGTTTTGCCGTCAATCGTGCTTTTAGTATACTCAATAGCCGGGCCGTTGAATAATACCGCGGATTCATTTGCGAAAAATCCGTTTATGGCATCCTGCGCGCCTTCCTTTATTGCCCCGGCCGCCGCATTGTCAATGCCCGCGTCAAAATAAGCCGAGGGGGTCAACTCATGTTTTTTCAGGGCCCCGTCCACGGCCGACCTTACACAATTATACACAAAACGTTCGTCCTTGAACTTTACCTCGGCCTTGGTCGGGTGGACATTAACATCGACCAAAGACGGGTTTATATCGATGAATATATAGGTGTACGGGTACTTTCCCTTCATCAGCAAAGTCCCATAGCCTTCATAGACAGCATAGGAAATATTCCTACTTTGAATGCACCTGTTGTTTACAAAGAGGAACTGCGGCCCCCTGGACTGCCTTGTAACGGACGGTTTGGCTATATAGCCCGTTACTTTTACATTGTCCGTAAAATGGGATATTTCGATCAAGGCATCGGACACTTCCCTGCCTGAGGCAATGCGGACGCGCTCCTTTAAAGAGGAGGATTTCGGAAAGAACATGTTTTCCTTGCTGTCAAGTTCCAGCTTAAAGGAAATGTTAACCCTCGCGAGAGCTTCGTTTAATACTGTTTCAATAATATTGGCTTCCTCAGTATAATCTGATTTTAGAAATTTCAGTCTTGCCGGGGTATTATAGAACAGGTCCTTTACCGATATTATTGTCCCTATATTTGAGGCTTTTTTTCCCTGCTTTACGATACTGCCGCCTTCTATATTAATAAAACTGCCCGTATCTTCGTCTTTAGACCTTGTCAGGGCCTCTATCCTGGCCACAGACGCGATGGAAGCCAGGGCTTCCCCCCTGAACCCCAGGGTTTCTATGAAGTTTAAATCCTCGATCGTCCTTATCTTGCTGGTGGCATGCCTCAAAAAAGCATTTTTCAGGTCTTCCCCGTCCATACCCGAGCCGTCATCCTTTATTTCGATCTTTTTCTTTCCAGCGTTCTCTATGGAAACAGTTATGTTTTGGGCGCCGGCGTCTATGGAGTTTTCGAGCAGCTCTTTGACGCAGGAGGACGGCCTTGCTATCACTTCTCCTGCAGCGATCTGGTTCGCGACATTATCGGGCAATATGTTTATTTTGGGCATAGGACCTCATTATTATTTATTTCACAACCGCCACTTTTTCTATAACCCTTGATTTCGGCGTTTCAAGCGACAGGATGTACACGCCTGACGCCACCTTTTGGCCGGCTTTATTCGTCCCGTCCCAATACAGGTCCGCGCTTTCATAGGGATTTTGGGAATCAATACTGTCCGTTATATTTATGTCAACAAGTTCTGTCACAAACGAACCTGACAGCGTGTAAACCCTGAGCTTGATCCTGCCGTTTTGGGTCAGGACATACCGCAGTTTCAGGGTGTCTCCCAGCGCCAGGTTCATCAGGTTCCTGAAAACTCTGATCTTATTTTCGGGTAAAGGCAGGGTAATACTAACGGGCTTGTATATGCCGTCTATATTTCCGCCTGAATCAAGTGTTTTTACGATATAATAATATGTTTTATTCCATTCGGTCGAGTTGTCCAGATAATTTGTCTGCGTTGTAAGAGTGATCGGCGGTGTGCTGTAACTTCCTCCTCCGTCAGAACTCCTCATTACATAATACCCTGCAAGCGTGAAAGGACTGCCCGAAATTGCCGGAGACCATGAAACCAATACTTCCTTTTTATCCGCTATAACGGCTGTCACGGCCGCGCCGGCCGGCAAAGTAACGGCAATGTACGGCGTTGCCGATACTTCCATGGACGCCGGGCCTTCGCCCGCGGCATTGACCGCCTTTATCATGTAATAGTAAGTCGTGCCGTCCGCCAAATTCTGGTCCGTATAATCTTTAAGCGTGGAAGATACATTGTACGCGATCGGCTGGCCGTAAACCGGATTTGAAGCTTCCCTCCGGTAAATATTGTAATACAGCGGCGATACCATTTTCCATATCAGCACCACTTTGCCGTCCCCGGCCAGGGCCACGAGCGTTGCCGGCGGCTTCTGCGGGGAAGAAATTTCTATCGAGGAACTAATTACCGGATTAATGCTCTCATTCCCATGGGCATCAAATGCAGTGACTTTATAATAATACGTTTGTGGCGCAGGGTCAATTGTTGAGTCCACGAATTGTTCCGCTGTCAGGGAGCCGCCCCCGGGTAAAGGGGTGCCGGGAAAAACAAGCGTTGTGCTTCTGTAAACCCTGTATTCTTCAGTTGGAAAATCATAGGTGCCTTTCTGGGCGGGTGCGCTCCATAAAAGCCAGATATTTCCATTTATGTATGAAGCAGTAAGGTTATTAACCGGATAAGGCCGGTAAAATGCCGTGGCGCTGACTTCAGCCGAAGATGCGCTTTCAGATACAGCTCCATATGACCTAATCTCATAGTAATACGGTACGCCTATTGCCGCGGTTGTGGTTCTATCAATATATGAATTATTTCCGGTAAAAGTTAATGGCGACGCGTAATTATAGGAACCGGCAAAAGTGCTCCTGTAAACATTATAAATAGTTACCCTTGAATCAGACGCGGCGTTCCATGCCAGGTTTATCTGCCCGTCTCCCTGGCTGGTAGCCGTCACATTTTCCGGTTTTTCAACAACCGCCTCGGATGTCATGGTAATGTCTATATAGGAGGCGTTTACAGTATCGCCTTCCCCGTAAATATTCAAAGCCGTCACCTTCAGGTAGTATGGTATGCCAAGCGTATTAAGCCCGGTCACATAGCCGCTGCTTAAAGTCCCTGCTGCCGGTGTCACGTAGGACGAGTATGTAAATAAAACCGGTGAAGGGTCCGTGCTTTTGTATATATTATAACCTGTAACGCCGTACGCCGGCCCTGCATTATCCCAGTCAAGCAGGGCGTAACCGTTGAAAGCCGTGGCAGTCAGCCCTGAAACCTGTACGGTCCTTGAAACCGGCACAGCGCTTGCCGTGATTGACATTGCGCCTTCCACTGAGGAGAAGCCCGAAATCGTATAAAAATAATTCTGCCCTGACGCGACATCAATATCAGCATAAAGCGTCACATTGGTGACTATAGGTGTGCTGAAATTAAATGACAGAGGGGTCAAGGCCCTGTAGATATTATAACCTGTAACATTTTCAATTGGGGCAATCGGCTGCCAGCTTAAGTCCAAGGACCCGGGCGAAACGCCCGGCAGCACTTTAAGGTCCAGTGGCGCGTCAGGCATGACAGTTACTGCAACAGCCGAAGAAAAAGGGCTTAATCCGGATGGGTTTTCTGCCTTTACCGTGTACAAATATTTCCCCCCTGAAACCGCCGTACTGTCCGTATACGGGCTGGCCAGGGCCGTTCCTTTCTCAAGACCTGTCTCATATATGTGATATCTTATTACAGCCTCACTGCTTTTGTTATTGTCCCAAGAGACAACCGCTAATGACGCGTTCGCACTTTGTGCCCTGACATTAACCGGCGCAAAAGGCGGGCCCGTCGTAAACACAGTGAACGAATAAGGCGCTGAAGTATTTGACATGATGTCCACAGTTTTTACCTGGTAATTATACCATGTTCCGGGTATAAGGCTTGAATCCAGATAATAACTGTTAGCTGTTTCAACAGGCGCGTCCGCGATTGTTATAGGCGAGGTTGACCTGTAAATATTATAGCCTGATATGTCATATGAACCCCTGAGCGCTGTGGCTGTCCATGTCAGGCTGACAGAAGTCCCGTCTGCTGAAGGTGAAACATAAACATATGAGGGCGCAAAAGGCGCGGCAAAAGGCGTGACATTCACATATCCGGAAAAGGACCCTTCCACATCAGACACAGGCTGTATCCGGTAAAAATATCCAATAAGATTGGCCGCTGAATAATCCACTATTTTTGTGTCGCTGACGTTTCCCATTTTAACAGCGTCAAAAAGCCCCGGGTTTGTGGACCTGTATACGTTGTAATACAGGACATCCGGGTCAGCGGACTTAACCCACGCCAAAAATACCTTTGAATCATAGCCTGTATGATCAGTAATGCTTCCCGGGCTCGACGAACTTACGGTCTTTGAATATATCCCGTCAGAAGGATTCGTGTATTTTTTTATCCTGTAAAAAGCCGTATAGGTCAGCGGCAGGACATCGGCATATATGCTTACCGATTGCGGCAAGGAATCGGCCTGGGCCGTTAGCGCGTTCCACTGCGCGTCGCTTGTGAGTGTCACTCCCGACCTGTATACGGCGAATAAAACCGTGTAGGTAACCGGCGCCGGGTCCGTCACCGGCAGCCAGTTTACTATCAGCTGCGGCCCGTCAAATTCAACGCGCACCATTGAAGCATCCCAGTCAGCCGTAACAACCGCGGAAAAAACGCATAACATTACAGCGGCAATAAAAACCTTTTTCATATTAAAGTTCCCTCCTAAAATTCTATGACTCCTCCAAGGCTTATCATGAAACTGTCAAATTCCTGGTCGGTTTTCCAGCTGTTATCCTCATGCCCGTATGACATGGTCAGGGTGGCAGTCAGGTTCTGTAGGATCTTATACGCAGCCGTGGTGCTTAAAGTATATTCCTTTGCATTGGCTTTGTTTATGTTCAGGTCATTGTCCCCGCCCATGGTGTATTTTACGCTGATATTAATTCCAAGGTCAAGGTTCTGCTCCATGCGGAAAGTCTTGTCGCCTAAAAGCCACAGCCAGCTGGGAAATGTTATCGGGGCCGTCTGCCTGTATTTGAAATTCAATGTAAGCGATGGCGTTAAGGTCCCGCTCCAGCTCCTTAAGTACCCCTGTCTCTTGTCATCCCTGCTGCCTGTCAGGCTGAATACGCCGTTTAACCCGTTCTTTGAGGCATAAGGCAGCTGCACGGAGAAATTATTCGTGATGTCATCCAGTGTTATGACCTTATTTGTGTCTTTGGTCAGATTCCGCACATAGGAATAACTGCCCGTGACCTTCTGGCCGGATACCAGGTCCTGCAGGAACGGCAGCGGTATGGTCACATTATTGATATTTATGTTATTCGCGGATAATGTGAAACCCTCGCTGAACTGGCGCACGGCGCCCTGCGAGTAAAAGGTCCTGTTAAGCGAATATGAGGCAACCGGGGTGAATGCCACGGCCGACATTATATTTATCTCTTCCAGGCTTAAGTTATGAGATATAATAAACGCGCCGTTCTTCGCGGCAGTTTCATAGCGCGCTATCTCATGTTCGTCGCCCAGCATCTTCCACAGGAAAATATTCCACCTGCTTTCAAAAGGCATGCTGTTGTATTTTGCGAAAGAGCCGGGATAGCTTATTTCCTCAAAATGCTGTGTGCTTTCAACGGTGAAAGAATACCTGCTTATGCCGGGCATCCAGCCCAGCAGTTTTTTCAGGGCCATGCCCGTGGATACGTCAAGTTTGCCGTGATTGTCCAGGAATGACTGCGTGTAGTCCATCCTGTATTCATTGTTATAGTTTATCTGTGGAGAGAATATCCACGCGTCAGGGTAGCTGATACTGAGCTTAGGCATTATCTGCGTGTTCAAGATATAATACTTGTCGACCAGGTAATGGGGGTCCGTGATTGAATCCTGGTAATAAACATATTTTGAGGCGAGATAGCCTATTTCATCGCCCCTCATATACTCGTATGAAGGCTGGACTGAGATCCCCAGGAAGCTGTATGCCCCGATCCATTTGTAATCCTGGTTCCTGTCATTGCGCCAGTTGTAATAATATGATGTCCCCGCGGTAAAAGTCAGATCGACGCTGCTATATGTGGTTTCCCGGTTGTTAAACGTGATCTTTCCGTCAAAATTATTGGAGCCTAAAGGAATGAAGAACAAATTAGCCGGCGCCTTCCATGAAAGAGTGGGATTGAAAATCATGGATTTTGTCAGATTGCTCTCGAATGAAGCGGCGCCCGGATAAATATAATCGTCTGACCTGACTGTTGTCCCGTTCGAGATATTCAGGTCCGGTATAAGGGAAAAACTTACAACATTAGTGTAGCCTTCGCTGTAAACGTCGTAAACCTGGTTGTCCTGAGTATATGAAGGGTCATTTTTATTGGGTCCGTCAAGGAATTTTGAATTTTTGAAATAGTTGAATGTAACGGGCAGGAACGGCAGTTGCGTGTAGTTAAAAGAAAGGTTGTTTGATATCTCATGCTGTTTTATATCGGCCCTGCCCGCGTCTGCCAATGTATAAAAAGTCGCTTCTTTATCTTCGTAAGTGTGGTTTAAGTTCCCGACCCCCGTGACATTCATGACCGTATTTATAAAGGTTGAGCGTCCTGTCGAGGATTGCGCGTCGGTCAGCCTGATGTTATTAACATACATTACTTCCGACGGCTGTGTCATATTGGGGTTGATAAAGCCTACTGATATATACTGCGCCTGCCTAAGATTGGGCTGGGTTGGCGTGGAACTTCTCTTTCCGTCGGAACCGTCCAGGACGAATACTATTGTGCGCCATCCCCCGGTTTTTATATCATCAAGCTGCTCATTATACTGGTAATATCGCTGGATAGTATCAGTATTGTTTCCGCTTCCTACTCTTAAGAATATAACACGCCCGTTGCCGCCCTGGGGATCCTGTGTCTTGTAATATACGTCCATTTTAAGATATTTATACGCGTGAAAATCGTAACCGCCCGAGGCATTAAGCGACTTGGTCGCGTAATATAACGGCAGATTATCAGCGCTGCCCTGGTCAAGGTTTGATATCTTATACGTCATTTTAAGCGATGTTTCAAATTTTTTATCATTCTCGGTTGTCCAGACAAAATAATCCAGGTTCGGAGTATAATCAGTTATAGGTGCCTTTTTAGCATCCAATATATTTTGATTTATTGATTCAATGTTCAGTTTTGAGGCATCAACAACAACCGGATTTCCCGCCCTGTCAGATTCATTCGGCGGAGTTTCAAGGTTCCATGAATTGCCCGTGAACTTTATTGTCTGTATCTTTATGGTGCCCGATGCCGGGGTAGCGCTTGAACCCTTGAAATTGATCCTCAAATGTTTTATAAATGACATATACTGGTCCTTATTCATCCCTATATTATCGTGTGCCACGGAACCAACAATATAAGTATAATCCTTAAGGGGTATTTTTATATCAACCCAGTTATCGCTGTTTTGCAGTAAAAGTTCAGGGTGGACAATGTTGTTGCTGTTGGCCAAATTCGATGACAAGCCTTCTGGACCAAAGTGATAATACGACTCACCCATGTCAAGCCGTGTATTGTTATTCATATCTTCCGTGTCCGGGATGTTTCCGCCGTTCCCTGCGCCCCAATACGCCGGAGTACTGCCTGGAAAACCCCTATATATACCAGGGTAAATGCCAATATCCTCGCCGGTGTTCAAAATTCCATTTTTATCGGAATCTTCGCTTTCGCCGTTTGCAACACCGGGATCATTAACCTTAAACTCACCGGTCCCGTTTGAGTCCTCGCTTATTATTCCCACATCAAGGCTCATTTTTACGGGCTGGTCAGTGGAAACCTTAACAGCTATCTCAAGTGTATTGTACTGGTTCAAACTCTCACCCGATGAGTTCAGGACAAACCTGAAAGAATCCCACTTTTGATCCGTCAGCCCGCTGTAGTTAAGTTTAAGCATCTGAACCGACGAATTTACGCCTGTAGGGTCCGATGATGTCGGCTGGTTCCCGGCTTCAGTTACGTTGCTTCTAACCATGAAATCCCTATTTCCCGGATTAGTGTCAGTCACGATCGAGGGCTTGGATGCCGGGAACCAATGATTTACCAACGTGTCGGCTGATGTTGTAATATCGGCTGATTCCATGTCATCTATCATGGCAGGGCCGTTCTCAACCTTTCCATTGGACAATGTCTGCTGGTATACATTTGGGTTCAAGTCGCTGTACGCGGTCTCGGCTGTGAACTTGAAATCCACGGGCAGATCGCTGTTATTTAACAGCGGAAGCGCGTTTATTATGGCGTTCACGTTTTCCCTGTTTAAAACAAAATCAACGTTCCCGTCGATCACGAGCGAATTATAGGGGGTGCTTAAGGACGTTATGGTGGAGCGCGCGTCCGGGACCGTGGTCCCGGCATTTGAGGTCTTATAAAGCCCTGTTAACGCGAGTTTTAAATTGTCAAGAAGGGCATAATCCATCCTGCCGCCGAAAAGGTTGCTGCTTGTCGCGCCGACAAACGGCAGGTATTCATAGGATATCTTTACCTCGGTATTGCTGGTTATGCCGGCCTCGATATCTTTATTAAAAGTAATTTCCCCGGCTTCATAATTAATGGTGTAATCCGCATCCTTTTTTTTCAGCAGTCCGTTTATAAGCACCCTTTCGCTCGCGACCACAAGCGGCGAGTTATCCAGTTTGTATGAAGAAACATTGAAATTATAATTAAGGTGTATCTTGAAAAGGGATTTTGGGGCATTGGATTTATAAGCATCATCCTGGGTCCCGTCTTCCACCCCGTTATACTGGGCACCCGGCGAATTATTATCATACTGTAGTTTGGCAAAAGGAGCATAACTCTTGAACATCAATATTCCGAAATCCGTATCGATTGTATAAATATCAGACGCTTTGGGTTCCCATGGCTGCGGTATAAAATAACTGCCCGTGTCATCCGGTTTGGTTATTATTATCTTAAACCCGCCCGTGTCTGTAACAGGATTATTTATATTTGTATCACCCATATTATAGTAACTTAAAACCCTGTGCGATAAATCCGCCTGGGTGCTGGTCTGTGTGCCGTTCTGAATAAGATGATGCCCGTCGTCCGTAGTGCCGTCGGTATTTGAACTAAGCTTTGCCTCCTGTATGTCCACATTCCCGCTGAAGTCCAAGCCGATCGGAGTTCCGTCTGCGAGCTTATATCCCACTGCAAGTATGTTGGTGTCTGCTATGGGAACATTAAATTTTATTACATTTGTAGTGTAATCAACAATAAAATCCACGCCTGAATACAGCTCCCTGAAACGATAAGTGTTATTCGGCGTGGAAAGACGCGTATTTAAATCAACCAGGGTCGCGCCATAGTCATCCCTGTAGATCTTCAATGACCCGGGCTGGATTTTTTGCAATGGAACATTTCTTGTTATATAATAATAAGTGTTCTTGATATAAGCCGTATCGTATATATCCACGCCGTCCCTTAGGTTTGTCTGTTTCTTGCGCACTTTTCCGATGAAAACCTGTGTGTCATTGATGCCTTTTGTCTGGGCCGCGAGGGCGGTTATTGTCAGTTTGTCGCCTATCTTTGCCTTGCCGCGGATACCGAAAAGTTTCTGCGGCGCGTAGCTTAGGTACCTCGTGGCGGGCAGGTCGAGGGTCAAGTCGCCGAATGAAACCTCCTGCAGGGTTTCGTCCTTTTCGCCCGCATAGCTTATGGATATTTTTGTGTATTCGTCGGTCAGCGTATCTTCATCATAATTGACGTCCACGTTTATTTTTGTGCCTATGTTCCCCTTAAGGTTCAGTTTCAATTTCTGCGTTATATCGAATTTTTCTGTCTGGGCCACGGTGTTGTTTTTCCACCATGTATGGGTATATGCCATGGAAAGCGTTTTTCTTCCGGAAAGCGTGAGTTTTGACTCCGGCGGTAACCCGTACTCGGATATGTCCGCGGATATTATGCCTTGTTTGTTGACTTCTATGACCGGCACCGCGCCCGTAATGGTATCGCTTGCAGCGCCAGTATTCCCGTGGAAATCAACGGGTATTATTTTATAATAGTAAGTATTGCCGGGCAATGGCTGGAACCAGGAATTTATCATATTATCAAAATAAAACAGCCTGTTCTCCGGCGTTTTAAGGCCCTTTGTCATCTTTTCATTTATGGGCTTATCGGAAAAAACCCCGGCCTGGGTCGACCTGTAAATATTATATCCCGATATGCCGTATGTGCCGCCGCCGTCAGGCGCGTCCCATATGAGTTTTATAGACTCGGAAGACGCGGCTGTTGTCGTAAGGTTCTTGGGCGACGATATCAGGGAAAAAGGCACGGCTGAAAAAACAGCGGATAAAGCCGAGGTGTTCCCCAGCGCGTCAACGCTCTGCAGCATGTAATCATACCTGGCGCCGTTTGTGAGGCCCGCGTCATCGTATTCATAAGCTGTAATTGTCACGGGGTTTATCCGCGCCAGGATGCCCGGCTGCGTGGACCGGTAAATATTATATCCGCTGACGCCGATATTCCCCGACGCGTCCGGTTCCACCCATTTTATCTTAACAAAAGAAAAACCCGGCAATACGGTTATCTGGTCGGGGGGGCCAAGCGGCGCAAAAGGCGTGGCCAGCACTGTTTTGGAATCCTGTGATTCCACCCCAAAATCCACTGATGTGATCCTGTAATAGTAAAGTTTTCCGCTTACAGGCGGGGTCAGGCTTGTCCCGCGGCCGTCTGTATATGCGCTTTCTTTTACTTCTTCCTTGTTTATTTTCAAAAAGCCTTTTTCAGGCGATGTGCTCCTGTATATATTATAGGTCGTGTCTGTTTTCCCGGCTTTATCCCAGGTCAAAAAAACCAATACTCCTTTGGCCTCGGCCTTTAAGAATTCAGGGCCTTTTTCAGGTTTGACTGCGGCCCCAGTTGTCACGGAAGCAGGCGCTGTTAAGGAAGCAGGCGCTGTCACGGAAACCGGGACTGTCACTGAAACCGGCGTTGTCGCTGAAGCCGGCGCTGTTACGGAAGCCGGCGCTTCAGTTGCGGGCGGGGCAGGTATAACCAGATTATTATCCGCGATGGAAATAAAAGGCATAAAAATACAGATCATTACAACAAGAATGAACAGTATGACATCTGTATTTTCAGGGATTTTCTTCAGGAACATCATTCACCAGAGCTGATCAAAGACGTCTCGTCAGCTGTCAGATTATTTTGTTCTTTTACAACTCCCAGGTCCTTCGCGTACCAGATAACCTCATCCATATAGGGAGCGGCTTTGTATTCAACCCTGATCGCCTCAAGTTCACCTGCCGGAGTCGTCATTTTTTCACGGCCTACAATCACGGCCTTTACAACCTTATCCTTTACCATGCCTGCGTTCCACTGTTTGCCGTCTTTTATGTTGTAGGGCATTATCACAAAAATATCTTTTTCTTTTGGACCGTGGTTAAAAGAATAAGCCAGCCTGGCGTAGCCTTTTTCTTTGTCCACGCAGTAGTATTCCTGCCTGGTCGTGTATGAGCCCTTGTCGGTTATATTCAGGACCGAACAAACATACCCGTAAAGATTTTCCTTTTTATCCAGGAAGGACCTTTCTTCCGGATTTTTGCCTTTTTTATTGTAGACGTACTTTATTCCCGGAGTGGTCGGAAAAAAAGAACTGCCCGGCTCGCCGATGATAAGCATGGTGATTATGATCCCGGCTATGGCAAGCACGGCGGCGCCGCAGCCGGCTATTACCAGCGTCATCATCCAGGATTTTGCTTTTTTCGCCTTGTCTTTTTTCTCATTCTGTTCAAGCATTTTATCTATGTCAATTTCCGCCATGTTAATCCTCCTGTAATTATTAGTCGTGCTAAAAAACAGACGACTTTACTTTGTATCGTTTAAAAGTTCCGTCATTCGGTCAAACACAAGCCCCGGGTCTATTCCGTTCATGCATTCTATGTCCGTCGGGCATTCCATTGCGTCACACGGGGCGCATTTGAGACTGCTGTGTACTTCCATGTGCCTTGAGTTTCCCGCAGGAACCCATGATCTGTAGTTTGTCGGCCCGAATACGGTGAGTGACGGCACATCCAGCGCAGCGGCCATATGGTTTGGGGCGCCGTCGTTTGACACAAAAACGTGCATCCCGAGCATTATGGCCCCGAGTTGTTTTAGGTTCGTGTCAGGCGCCAAAAATACGTCTTTTTTATCTTCCTTCATCTGTGAGTATATCTTTTCAGCCATGGCTTTCTCTCCCGGCCCCCATATGATCACGACCTTTATATTTTTTAACGACCTTACGATACTGTCCGCGAGCAAAGCGAACTTGTATTCGGGCCAGCGCTTGGTTATCCATGAGCCGGCGCCGTTCAACCCTATGACCGTGTCTTTGGGGAGCCTGCCTATTTTTCCGTAAAAATCATCCGCAAACTTCAGATCCTCATCCCCCACATAAAAATCGGTCTTTCCGCCGTCATCCTTTATGCCTATGGCCTTTAAAAGGTCCATGTGGTAAAAAACATTATATTTGGGCGGCACATCGGGTTCAACCACCGTGTTATAAAAGTATTTCCTGCCTCTGAAATTGAAACCCACCCTGTATTTCGCGCCTGTCAAAAAACACATAAGGGCGGTCCTGAGGTTGCCCCACAGATCAAATACTATCGTATACTTGCGGTCCATTAAGTCCTTATAAAACCTGAAAGTATCCTTTATTCTCACAAATAGGGGCGCCTTTTTCAATCTGTTTCTTTCCAGTATGATTGCCCTGTTAAGGTACGGGTTTCCCTGCAATACCTCAATACCCATAGGCTCGATAACCATGTCGACTTCCGCGCCGGGTATGGCTTTTTTCAGCGCCCTTATGAACGGGGTGACCAGTATTATGTCGCCTATCGCCCTGTGCCGTATTATCAGGGCCCTTTTTATCCCGGATATGTCGACTTTAAAAGCATCAGCCTTATTTGACATTTTTAATCCCGGTCTTTTCAAGCCTTATGGCGGCCATGCACAGCCCCATCAGGTACCAGAACGCGAGCGCCACCTGCGACGAGAAAAAATTGTATTCAAAAAAACCGTTTATAAAAAAAGAAACGCTTATGGCAAATCCCGCTATCAGCACATACTTGAATACCGCGTTATTAGTTTTTTGGATGCCCCTGTATAAATGGAACCAAAACGCGCCAAATATCCAGAGGAATGCCGCAAGGCCGGGTATGCCGTCTATGACCGCTATCTGCATCAGGTTATTATGCACGTGGCCCGCGTTGGGTTCCACTGCGCGCGGGTCCTTGTAGCGCGGATATATCTTTTCGAGGTCGCCCGTGCCTATTCCTGTCAATGGCCTGTCCTTGATCATGGCGAGCCCGGCTTTCCACATATACACCCGTTCCATCTGGGATGTGCCGTCCTGAAGCTTGAAAGAATCCCGCAGCCTGTGCATGTAGGATGTGTTCCAGGCAAAAGCTCCGGTTAATGAAACCAGGATAAGCATTGCTAGAAAAAACCTTTTGTCCGTCAAAAAACACAATATTGCAAGTCCGGCAAGAGCCGCAACCCACGAACCGCGCGTAAACGTAAAAAGCAAGCCCGCCGATATGACAAGGAACCCGCCTAAATACAGATACTTCGGCGTGTTGTCGCTGCCTTCATTTTTAAACCTGTAAGCCACAATGCCGGCCGCGGTTATCACGCCCATCATAAACAGCCCGCCGGCGTGCATATAGCTTCCGGAAAATGAAGACGCCCTGAAATCCATGTTGTGCCCCATGTACCTGTGCATTATTGTCATGACTATCGCATAGGTTGCGGCAAAAGCTGCGCCGCCGGCGTAAAATCCAGCGCCCATCCTTAGCGGATATACTTCCCTGTAACCGTTCATAGCCGCGAAAAATATGAGTATTATCCAGGCTTTTGAAAAATCCTGGACACTGTGCATAGGGTCTATGCCGAGCAATGCCGCTATAAAATGCCAGACCACAAACACGGCTATAGGCAGGGTCATAGAGGATGAAAACGAGTCTTTTAGGCTTATTTTATTCCTGACAGCGAAAACGATCCAGATTGCAAACGCTATTATCATGAATATTTCCGCGGCAGTAATTGAAACGGGCGCGCAAAATCCAACTGCCAGAAGGCTGTATAGGAATAAATCGTTAAGTTTTAGTTTCATTTAATCCTCAATTCATTTGTTAAGCCATTATAATTAAGCCTTAAAAGTATGGACATAATGGATTAATTATAATACAAAACGCTGGAAAAAACCACATGAACTTAACCGAATATACGGTGCTTAATACAGCATATATGAAAAATTAATAAGGCATTAATTGACAATTAACTTACAATAATTAGACGTATAAAACATGCCAAAAGTTCTTCTTAATTTGCCTGAATTGATACCCGGAAAACCCCATAAAAACCATGAAATTCTTTATCGTGTCCGGTGCGGATGAAATTTTTCTATGGCCTGTGCGCCACTAAAACCCTTTATAATACAGCGCACAATCCATAGAAAAATTTCATCCGTGCCGGACACGACCTATCATTAATGCCATGTACCATCATGTACCATTCGCAGTAGCTCAGGTACATGACACGGTTCGCAGTAGCTTAAGGTACATGACATGCTTTTCCGACAACATCCAATTGACCGGATCAAGCCCGGTCTAATTCCTTTTTTTTACCGAGTTCCTGATAACTATGGATGTCGGAAAAACAATGTTTTCCACCCTGTTCTTCTTGGTATTTATGATGTCCACGAGGATCTGCGCGGCTTTTGCGCCCATGGCCGACTTATTGATGTCGACCGTGGAAAGCGAGGGTATAAAGTGCCCGCTTAAATCAATATTATCAAAGCCCATGACGCTTATGTCGTCAGGCACGATGATTCCGCGGTCTTTGAGCATATTAATTGCAAGAATGGCATGCACGTCATTGCAGGCAAAAACCGCGTCAGGCCTTGCAGTGCCGCCCAGTATCCCACCCATCCATTCATAACCCGGTTCCTCTTTTTCGTTAAATATCATAAGCTTTTCATCTACATTCATACCCCTTGCCGCGTGCGCCTTTTTAAAGCCTTCGGCCCTCTGCAGAAAGCTGTAGCGCGAAGACGGCCCGGAAACATACGCTATCTTCGAGTGCCCCGTATCTATAAGGTATTCAACGGCTTTTGCCGCCCCCTCCGTGTTTTCCATGAGTATGGAGCTGATCGGCGCGTTTTTCATGGCATTGTCAACCATAACCGCCGGAGGCGCCTTATCCACCATCATATTTACAAAATCCTCCGGCATGTGCCCCAAAAGTATTATCCCGTCGACGGATTTTTCCTTCACCATTTTCGGTATTTCCATAGCCTCCACCTGTTCCCGTCTTAACACATTTGTAACCAGATTTAGGTTGGCGGTGATCAGTTCCTCCTCTATGCCTTCTATTATTTTTGAATAAAAAGGATTTGTCAGCATGGGCGCCTGGTAATATCTCACCGTGATCACGCCGATGTTCCCGGTTTTTCTCATGGCAAGCGCGCGGGCGAAATGCGACGGTTCATAGTTGAGTTCCTTCGCTATCTGCTTTATGCGCTCTTTTGTGTCGTCCCCCACGTCCTTGCGGTCGTTTAGCGCCTTTGACGCCGTTGATATGGATACGCCGGCCTTTTTTGCAACTTCATAGATGGTTATTTTCATCTTTTTGTCACCTGCTCAAACTTTTGATGGCCTGCAGTTTTTCCTCGGCTCTTTTTATGTTCTTGCGCGCTTCCACATGCGACGGATCCATGGCAAGAACCTGCTTCCATATTTTAATGGCTGTGTCTACTTCCCCATTCACGTATTTGTCCACGCCCTCATAATACATGGATTTTATTTTTTGGGCGTCGAGGGCGACTTTTGACTGCGATCCGGTCAACTGTTCTATGCCTTTGTTGGCTTCCTCGCTGTTGGGGTCAAGCTCTATGGCTTTCTTGTAATAAGTAAGTGATTTTGTCCGGTCGTCCGCTTTGTTCTGTTTTGCCATCGCAAGGTATATTTGTTTCTGGTCCTCCAGGTTTGACTTGATCTTGGTGATCCCGTTCAGGGCCCTGCCGTTCTTCTCGTCGTATTTTAAGACTTCATTATACTTTTCCAGGGCTTTCCTGGATTCTTTGGCGGCATTCGCTTCATCGGCCGCGGCAAGCAATAATTTTACTTTACCCTTTATTTTGGACATAAGCGCCGATATCTTCGCGCTTACGCCGGCCTGCCTTGACTTTGGCGCTATTTTTGAGATCTCGGAATATTCGGTTATGGCTTCAGCCAGCCTGCCCTGCTTTTCAAGATCCGCGGCCTTTAATTCCCTTGCGGTCACAATATCCCCGGAATTCCTCTCGAGCCCGGCCATGCCTTCCCTGGCCTGCGCATTCTCCGGATCGGCTTTCATGACAAAATCCCATCCGTTATACGCTTCGGAGTACTTTTTATTTTCAAAATCGCTTTTTGCCTGTTCCAGTTTTGCCGGGATCGCTTTCCGGATCGATTCATTGGTTATGTCGAGGTATTTCCGGGCCTCCGGGTCCCCGGGTTTTACAGCAAGAGCCTTCTGAAGCTCATCCCTTGCCTGCAGGAAATCATCCCCGGTTAAGAATGCGGAACCCTTGCTTATATGAAAATCGTAAGCGGTTGTCTTTGTCTGCGCCAAAAGAGAATAGGCTGCCGCGTCGTTTGGGCTCAGCTTTATCGCGGTCTGAAACTCGGCGATAGCGTCCTCGTACATATTCCTGTAATAATAAGCCATCCCCAGGTTATAGTGGGCGTCGGAGAAGTTGGGGTCTATATCAATTGTTTTTTTATAAGCCGCGATCATCTTGTCGTACTCCTTCTGTTTGCTGTAATTCAACCCGAGCTGGAACTGGGCGTGCATATTGTTCGGGTTCACTTTTACAACCCGGATGTAATTTTCAACAGCCTTGTCCGCTTCGCCCCTGCGGTCGTAAATATCGCCGAGATATTCCCTGGCTTCGGCAAAATCAGGCTTTCTACCCGCTACTTTCTCAAAATATCCCATGGAACTTTTGTAGTCCTTTTTTTCGTAATATATCTGCCCTATCCTGAAGTTAACTTCAGCCGCGTCGTCAGCCCCGTTTTCAAGCGCCTTTAAAAAGGCCTTCAGCGCGTCATCCGCGTTGCCGTTTTTCTTAAAAGCCAAACCCAGATAATAGTTGTTATTGCCCTCGGAAGGGTTCAATTCCGCGGCCTTTTTAAAATAAGTAATGGCTTCATCGGTGCTGTTCTTAAAGTTAAAGTATATTATCCCCAAAAGCTGCGCCGCCTGAAAATCCACTTTTTTATGGCTTGCCTTGTCTTCCCTGTTCATTTCAAGCGTTTTTTTGAGGGATTCCGCCGCGTTGTCATACTGCTGTTCCTGGTAGTATGCAAGCCCGAGATTAAACCGGCTGACCACGCTGTTGGAATCGCGCTGGACCGCATTCTGGTAATCATCAACGGAACCAAAAACCGCCCCCGAAAATAAAAACATTAACATTAACAAGACCCTGGATATTTTCAATGCCATTTTAGATCCTCCATCTTTTTATAATAATGTAACGCCGCCGTTTCTACTATCTACTCTTTACTCTCTGAATCTTTTGACTCTTACTGCATGGCTTCTATCTCTCTTCTTCCGAGTTTACACAGGTAATAAACATCTTTTTCGTTTTTCTTGGAGTAAATTATGGAATCGCCTTCCCGCGACCATGCTATCATACTGATATCTTTCACATCAATATTTTTGCTGAGCAGTGCGACCGAGTTGCCGCCGCTGTTCATTATCCAGAGTTTGTCAAGATACGTGAAAACTATTTTGGCCGAATCCGGGGATATGCACAGAAGCGGGCCCACGCCTTTTGCCCTGAATAATTCCCGGGTTTTTTTCCCGGCTGTATCATAAACCCTGATCCTTCTTTCCTTGCTCCGCCAATCCATGGATGTAAAGAATATGTATTTACTGTTCCACGCCCATTGGGGCGCGTACGCGCCTGTTGAGCCTTCTATTCTCTGCATTTTCGAGCCAATTGCCCCGAAGAAAAGGCTGTAATCGCCGGAAAATTCCCTCTTTTCAGCCGCAAACTTCCCGTCCGGGGATTTGACGCTTACTAAAACGTAATTTCTTACAGGAAAAAACTCCCTGTCTATTTCACCGGTTTTGAGCATTTTAATTATCCCTATGTTTCCCGCGTTCATGGCAAGGACAGCCGAGCCGGTCTTTTCATCGGTTGACAGGATATTTATTGTTTTATCAATATCCTTTAAAACCGGGCTTTCCTTGAATTTCTCCGCATAAAGGGCCCTGACCGACTGTGCCCGTTGTTCGTCATGGAATTCCTGCATGTAAATATATATCAGCTTTTCATAAACATTCCTTAACCTGTCGTCATTCTTGAATTTAGCCGCAAAAAGCGCGAGAATTTTTTCAGCTTCGTCATAACGCTCCGTTTTATACAGCAGCATCCCGAGCCTGTAAATCGAATCCGCCCTGTATTTATTGAAATCCGGATATGAATCGATCAGTTTATAATAAAGGTCTATGGACAGGACGTCGTTTCCCTTCACCATGGCCTCTGTCGCCAGGTTAAAAAGATTTTCAGGGCTTTTGTACTGCTCTGCAGCGGCTTTTTGGCATCCTGCGCCGGCTGCGGCTGCGGCCGCGGCGATCAATATATATATCACCAGGGCCCGCATTATTCTTTTTCACCTATAATTATTATTTCAACCCTTCTGTTCCTCATTTTCGCATCTTCAGTTGTGCCTTTGTCTATCGGAATATTGGCGCCGTACCCTACGGTTGTAATTGAAAGCGGGGATATCCTGTGTTTTTCCACAAGATACCGGAGCACTGATTTTGCCCTGTCCTGGGAAAGCTTGATGTTATACGCGGTATCGCCCTCGCTGGAAGAGTGCCCCTGTATATATATCTGGACATTGCTGTATCCGCTGATATCCGCCGCTATGGAATCCAATCTCGGCATCATCTGTGGATTTATCGCGTAAAGGTTGTTCTCAAAATAGATCCTCTGCGCCATTTTCAGTTTTCTGGACCCGACGGATATTACAAAAGGATCCCTCATCACCTGCCTGTCTTTTATCTCGGCCTTTTTTCCGTCAACGCCCGTCAAGTCGAGCACATATTTGCATGATTTTAAGTCCTTCACATAATTGCCGTATGAATCTTTTCCGTCCCATACAAGATAGGACGGTATCATATCCCCGCCTGAGAATTTCTTTAAAAGCGCGCCGTTCCCGTCATATATTGCGAAATCCCAGTTCTTGACCTGCTTTATGTCCTTATTAACCATTACAAAAGGCACGGACTTTCTCTCTTCCGCGTCGGATGACACTAAAAGAGTTACAGGGGCGACAAGCATTTCACCGCCTTTAAGCGGCGTGAATTTTTTGTCCTCTTCGTGCATGTAATCAAACTGCTTTGCCTGTACTATCTGGCCTATTGTCTTGATAGTCTGACCGGCGTCATTTTTTGCCTTGAAATCAAAAACGTAATTTACGTCCGACTTGGATATCCGGCCATACGCATCCGTTCCGTCCCAATTTAAGGTCTTCGGCACCTCGCCTACACCGGAGAATGACTTGACGATCTTACCATCAGAGGTTTTGATGGCAAGGGTCCATTCCTTGACATTTTCCTGCGGCACATTCGGTTTAAATGACACATTTTTTATCTCGCCGCCCGCCACATTAACCTCAGGTATTTCAATGGCCTTAGGTTCGATCTTGACATTCTTTTCCGCCATCTTTCTTTCGTACCATGAATCACCGAACTTTATTTTCAAAGTTATCCTCTGTATCTGTCCCAGATCGCCCATAGGTGTGTAGGAATAATCAACCGTAAAAGTATCATTTATATTTATACCCGCACCCGCCGAGAAAATAAGCATGTTCTGTATATTACTGAAACTGACCCTGTCCATCCCAAGCGCATTGTTGTAACGCAGGCCAAACCTGAGCGCCACAGCCTGGAACACGTACACCTCGGCTCCGAGGGCCGCAAAAAAATTGTCCGTATTTATAACCTTGGAAAAATCAAGCGCCACATTCAAAAAATCAAAAGAACCGTTATAAAGCCTGTAGCCGAGCCCTATTGCCGCTTCCATGGGCAGCGGGTCCAGGTTCCCAAATAAGATCCCCATGTTTTTGGCTGTAAGCCCCAAGGTCAGGTTTCTTGAACCCAGGTAAAACACGGCGCCGGCATCTGTGGAAAACCCCATTGAAGAAACTGATAAAGACGGACCTGCCGAAAAATGTTCATACAATCCGTGCAGGCTTAAGCCTAAATGTATGTTTTCACCTATGCTTTTTCCAACTCCGATGTTTATTACCCCGTCTTCCATACTGACAGGGGCCGCTGCTCCGCCTGTGGAGTCAAAACTTCCCGAACTTATCCATAATAATGAACCGCCGACCCCGAACCCATAATCAAGCGGATATCCAAATGCCAGGTGCGTCATATAAATGGAATTGAACCAGAAAAGTTCGGTCGCAGTAAGCTCGCCTTTATCCATGATGGCAAGTCCCGCAGGGTTATACTGAAGCGCATTTGTCCCTTCTGCTATAGCTGTATATGCCTCACCCATGCCTGCAGGGCCGGCTTCAGGGTTTATTTTCAGATATTCCGCTGTATCTGTGCCAAAATTTGCGGATCGAATAGTTGAAGGGACCAGCAGGAATAGTATAAAAAAATATGGGATTATTTGGTGCAACAGTGTTGATACCGTATTTTTACGAAAAATTTCGTTGTTTTCCATTGAGGAAAACCTCCAAATGCATAGCTATATTGAATTTATTTTATCATTTACGAAAGAAGAAGTCAAGTTTTTTGTAATTATATTGTTACCTTATTTGTATAGTACGAAAAGGCTTTTCAAGCAATATTTTTCGTATTTTCGTAGGGTTCAATAATTACCTGCAGAAATACGACCCCGGATCAGGCAAAATATATTTTCCTATAAGGGTATGTATGTACAAAGCAGCCTATTCCCGCACACTACCTGCGGGCAGGACTTGCATTAAAGATTTTAAAACTTGAAATTAATTCACCGTTGTTATATTATGTCATTGTCACGCTTAAATCTATTTTACAGGAGACCCCAAATGGATGACAAAAGGACCGCGGACCGGAGAAAAAATAAAGTTAAAACCGCTGTTGATAAACGCAGGGGGCCAAGAAGGCTTGTGTGTGCATGCGGGGGGAAAATAGAAGTAAAAATAAACCCGGGATCAGCAGAACAGTTTGAATGCTTAAGGTGCGGCAGGAAACAGTAAGGGCAATTACTAATGACTAATGACTAATTACTAATTGAACCGAAACAACCGGCTGCGTTTTAATTCGTAATTAGTCATTAGTAATTTGTAATTGTATTTTATTGTATTATAACCATTCCGATTTTTGACTTCGCTTCCTCATTCGCACCGTCCTTCACCGTCAGTTGATACAGATATGTCCCCTTAGCCAAGCCCGTCAAATACCCGCGGTTTATGACCACAGCGGCCTTGCCTGTCCCGAACAGGCCTTCGAGCCTGATCACCCTGATAAGCCTGCGGGAGACCGTGTATATCCTCACAACAACACTTGTAACCGGCCGTGTAATATCGAACATTATGGTCATTTGCGTCCCATAATTGGGATTTGGGAAAGCTACAGGCGGATCCGGTATTGCAAGTATATCCGCGTCAGAAACCGCAGTTGCCGTGGCGCCCGGCTGTATAGTTGCCGTACTTGTGGGCGTATTAACAGGCGTATTTACGGCTGTTAAAATCAAAGTGGCTGTTAAAGTGACTGTTGAAGTATTCGTTCTTGTCGGGATCATCACAGTGCTTGTCTTCGTGACCGTAAACGTCGGGCTCACAACCGGCGTATAAGTGCCTGTATAGGTCGAACTGGCGCCCGGCGGCGGATTTGTCGGTGTCGCGCTCGGTAATGACGTGTTTGTAAAGGTGCTTGTAGGAGGCGGTGTTGATGTACGCGAGCTTGTAAATGTCGGCGTTGTTGTATTTGTTGGGATCAAAGTCATGGTTACAGTTGAAGTAAATGTATTGGTCGCGCCCGGCGGAGGATTTGTAGGCGTTGCAGTCGGAGGCGGTGTAGAAGTTTTTGTCGCCGTATTTGTTGATGTAGGCGGCACTATCGTGTTGGTTCTGGTAGCCGTAGGCTGGGGCGTTACCGTATATGTTGGTGAAAATATCACTATGGTATATGTGGAAGTAAATGTCGGCGAAGAAACAACGGAAGTGCTTGTCCTTGTTGATGTAAACGTGGGTGTTGCTGTCGGGATAACAGGCGTATTTGTCACGGTTGATGTAAATGTGGGAGTTGCGCTCGGAACCACAAGCGTATTTGTACGGGTCGATGTAAATGTTGGCGTCGCGCTCGGAACCACAAGTGTGCTTGTCCGGGTAAAAGTAGGTGTTCCGGTCTGTGTGCGGGTATATGTAAAAGAAGGGGTATTCTGCGGTGTATTTGTCTTTGACGGAACACTCGTATAAGTGGGTGTATTTACCGGAGGTGTGCCGCTCAACGGGAACTTATTTGAACAATACTTTGCTATCGCGGCCCTTAAATATCCGCCTTCATTGTCGGCGACGCTTGATGTTGCCTTGCCCAACGCGTACATCCCGCCCGACTGACCGTCAGATGCGGGATTTGTTGTGCCGTCCGTTGGCCAGTCCCTTATATGCGTCATATCATTCGGGCTGGCATTGCTGTCATAACCGCCCTCTCCGAAGAGAACTCCTATAATACCGTGGTTGGCCCAGAACCCGGGCCCTTTTGTGGTATCAGATTGCGAATATGCGTCTCCTGGTGTTCCCGCAGAACCGTCGGTAGTGGTTGAAGGCAGGAACTCCTGCGCGCTGTTGTCCCTGTAATGGTTTGCGCTGTTATTGCAGGTTTTAAAATATGTGTTGCCGGCTGGAACCTGCCAAAACATCCCGCGCCTCGCCAGATCCGTGGATATCCTGTCCGTTATGTACCCGATCTTTCCCCAGCTCCTGCCGTTTGAATACGCATGAGTACTCGTATCCGTCCACCGCGTGCTGTCGCCGTTTTTAATCTTATACCAATCCGCATCCCTGTCCGCAGGGTCGACAAAGAAAAGGTCGTATGCTTTGGCAGTACTGCCTTCAACATTCTTTATAAAATTGCACATGTCATCGACATTTGTATCGCAAACAGATTGAGCCTGAGAGCCTGCAAAAATGTCGGCGCCGGTCGCCCAGTGTGTAAAATGGTGCGCCAATAAAACTTTTCCTCTCGCGTACTGATTTCTTATCCTAAAAAACGCCTCACTCCAACCCTGTAATGTGTCGGGTAAGGAAGAAAAGGCCACCCCATCATCTGTTTCGCTAAAACCCGAACTTCCAACTTTGACAAGGCCGCTTTGATTATACGAACCTGTTCCCTTTTGCCTCATGTAACCCAGAAAATCAGGCTCAATGTGGACTATAACGACTTTCGGAAGATTGCTGGCGGCGATATTCTGCATAAGTAATTTGAAATCAGAAAAATATGTGTTCATCCATGACGCGGTTGTATAGTTTGAAAGGGTGTACGGGGTATAATAAAAAGTGAAAACCTGTATTTCACTTGCCGGTGACGTTTCCCAGTGCTTCATTTCATTGGTTGCCCATCCGCCTCCGGAAACCCAGCCTGCCCAGCCCGGGGTAAGATACTGGTAGGAATAATCCCAACAAGTCTGCCCGTCTTTCCAAAATTGAGGGCCGCAGCAAGCGCCTGTATCCGCCTTATCTATGGTGCCGAACCCGAAATAATTAGGCAGCCCCGTAGGCACAGTACCGCCCTGCGCAAATATATTGGAAACGCAAAATGCAAGAACACAAGCAAGCATAATTTTTTTCATTTTCACGTTTTTCCCTTCATTAAAAAGTGGTTTAAACATTTAAATAAATCGTCAAAAAAAAAGCTACAAGTTTAAGACAACCAAATCCTCGAAAGGTTTCGTTCTATTAGGACAGTTTACCAGTAAATATGAATAAATCAAGGTTTTTCTTGTTTGTGCCTTATTTTATTGGCATTTTTAAGATTAAGTCATATGATAATCATGCGGTATCAAATCGTAAAACAAGGTCTCAAAATCATTGGTTTTTAAGCTGGAAAACCCCGTTTAATTTCAATCACTTCCAAAACTCCGCTCTGCCTTCAATGAATCCCGAAATTTTATTTTATAATAATTATCTCTTCTATCTTTGACCTCGCCGTTGTGCCGTTATCCGCTTTTGCTTCTATCACATAGAAGTATACTCCCTGCGATAAATTTTCCAAAACGCCCGGACTGATCAGTATTGTTTTAATTCCCGCGCTTGTCAGGGAGCTTACTGTGTGTTTCCTGATAAGCCTCGCGCTTGTTGTGTATAATTTAAATGTTATTTCAGACGCGTCCCTCGTAAGTTTGTAAACTATTGTAAGGCCGCTGACCGGATTGCAGGGATTTGGATACGACAAAGTGTCTTTGACCTGTATGGCTGTAGTTGTTGAAACCGGCGTTATCATCAGGGTGGGCGTCGCGGTTGCCGTATTATTTAGCGGTGTTTGCGTATATGTCGCTGTCGCGCCTGGCTGCGGTGTTTGTGTCATGGTGCACGTGGGTGTATCCGTAAATGTATCCGGCAAAACTGTTGATGTGAACGTATTGGTCCGCGTCGGTGTTGATGTATAAGTTGGTGTTGCGGTATATGTAAACGACGGTGTATTGACAACCACCGTTGATGTCGGGCTTGTAGTTGCGGTCGTGGTAACTGTAGGCGTATCTGTGGGGCTCCCTGCATATGGCGTATTTGTCGGCGACACTGTGTGAGTGCAGCTTTCGGTGTAAGTAGACGACGCTGTTACTGTAAATATTCTGGTCGGCGTTGATGTAGGTGTGTTTGTAGCAGTGTATGTTTGTGTTGGCGTAAAACTTGGCGTGGCTGTTCCGGTTAGCGTACATGTATTTGAGGGGGTGTTTGACGCCGTGGATGTGACGCTTCCTGTGGCTGTTTTGGTTATGGCAGGTGTCTGAGTAGGGATGTTTGTCGGTGTGTTCCCGCAAGCCCGGGTGAAACTTAGATCATCAAAAAATATTGTCTGGTTCCCGGATACGGTCCCGCCCGTATTGATCCTGATTTCCCACAAAGAGGCTTTATTAATACCGGTAAAATCCGCCATAGGTATGGAGACCTTCTGCCAGGTTGTTGTCGCGCCGCCGGGCAGGTACGCGGTCAGCACAAGGTTATTTGAAACAACATTCGCTGAATCGCAAAGCTGCACCTGCATGTTTGTATTGGCGCCGGCGAGCGACCTTATCCAGAACTCTATTCCGGCTGCCGAGGTCGCGTCATATACATTGCCTGACGCGTTCCAATTGGCCCAGTTCCATCCAAAAGCCGAATACCAGCCCTCTGTCCAGACAAAATTCACCTGCAGGCTGTGTGTTGCGGAATGATATTGCGAGGTAACTTCGCTTGCCGTTCCGCTCACAGAAACCCAGGCTCCGCCTGAGGCAAGATTCGTGGAAGCAGTTTCTCCGTCATAATTAATAACAGCGCAAGGCACTGTCGTCAGGGTTGCGGTTAAAGTAACCGTGACAGTCTGCGTCCATGTAGGCGTAAACGTAGGGCTCCCCGCATAAGGCGTGTTCGTCGGTGTAAATGTCGGGGTCCCGGCCGGCCCGGCAAAATATGCCAGCACCAGGTCGTATTTTGCCTGATAATAAATCCCGGGTTCCGTGACTTCCCATGAATGCTCGTCCAATGTCCCGTTCCACCCGATGTTCCAGTCCTTAAATGATTTTTGAGGCGGCTGACTTGCCGGCGGTATTATTGTCGACACATCATAGAACTGGTTTGCTCCGCCCGCCAGCATGCCCGGCGCCTGGCCGTATGTGGATGACGCACCGTCGTATAAAGGCGAACCTGCATAGAACCATCCATGGTACAACTGCATACATGATTTGCCCGAGGTCAGGTTGGCGCCTTTTGTCCCCATGTTCGAAAGATATATGTATGACAGCGGATTTCTCCCGTGAAAATAATGCAGGTATTCCTCAGCGCATTCTTTATATAAAGCGTTATTCGCCGGGTTAACATTCAGATAAATCCCATAGATGGGCAAAGACGCCCACTGTGCCTTTATCTGGTTTGAACCCCAGCAGTAATGGCCGTCCCACATATAGGACCTGTACGGGTCGGCATTGCCCGTATAATTACCCACCACATTATTTTCTATTCCGTTCTTTAATGAAGTCTTTATGGCGCTCACAGCCGCCGCATTCACGGCATATCCGCTTATGGAAGCGTATACGATCATTCCCATCTCGTCTATCCATGACGATGACGTGTCAAAAAAATTACTCGTGATAGGCTGATGCCCGGCGTCAACAAGCGTGGCTGAAGCGTAATTGGAATCAAAATAAGTCCTGTAAACGGCCGTACCCGTGGTCTTATAAAGTTCTGCCGCGGCAAAGAGCCTGCGCCTGGCGTCATCCGCCGCGGTTCCGTTGCCGTCCGCAGCGGCAAAACCCGCTCCTCCGCCGGAGCCGCCGCCGTCTGCGCCTGAAGCCGGTGTCATGGCGGTATTTGCCGCAAGATAGGCCCAGGCGTTCTGCGCGGCAGTTGTAAGCGCATTGACGTAGCCCGAATACTGCGCGTTATAGGCCCCGAAAAGCCTCGCCCCATGTGCTGCCAATCCCGCGAGCGTCGATGTCGCCCACGTTGTCGGCAGGGTATAATACCTTGCCTGCGAGTCGTTCTGGGGGTATGCAGCCACGTAATTTAACACCCCCACCCTGTTGCAGACTGAACCGTCGGGATTTTGCATCCTCAGCATCCAGTCAAGCTCATACTTTATCTCGTCAAGCACATCGGGCACGCCATTGCCCGATTCGGCTATGTTCCAGTCGTCGCCGAAAGCCGCGGAATTTAGTTCGTATGCCATCATAAGCGCAAATACAGCATCAAGCGTGAACGGCACGTACTTGTTAAAATCTCCCGCGTCATGCCAGCCGCCGTGAACATCCTTTGCCTGCCCCTGGTCCGCGCCTGCATTCCACAGATGCGCCGCCAAATCCTGGTTTGCGCCTTCATGGCACGCGGTATGGTTCCAGTTGCCGCCATGCCCCGCGTCTATGTTTATCCCGCACCGCTGATAGTAGAAAAACTTACCGGCTGTTTTAAGGATATTGTTGAAAATATCGTCCCTTATGTCGAAGTTATAGGATTGCACATTGTTTGTCGGGTCATAGATATAGTATTTGCCCGGAGTTGCAAATGAGGTAAAATCCGCCCAACAAACCTGGTCGCCGGACTGTGCGTTTGTCGCGCCCGCGTTATAGCTGGTTACGGTGCCGGCATATGCAGTTGAGTTGTCCAAAGCGCGGCGCACTTCAAAGGCCGCGCCGTTTGCGGGCAGGGTAAAAGCCGCCCCTGAATTCTGGCCCGTGATTGGTTTGGCTAGAATCGCCACTTTTTTCGAACCGGCTCTCCATCCAAACTGATCCACAATGACCTGTTCTGAAACAGGGGCGCAAAAAGACAAACCTGACAATAAGATTATAAATAGAAATAATGCAGAAATGAACCTGGAAACACGCGTCATATACTCTCCTCGTTCTTCCTCACCACTATAATTATAGCCCCGAATTTTCATGTGTCAATGTAAAAACAGCCATAAATATATGAAATTTTGAACGGGGTTTAGTTCCGGTAAAACAAGTAATAAATACAGCATCCTCGCACAGCAGAGCTGACGGGGTATAACAACCCGCCTTACATACAAAAACCGCAACCTAAAGGTTGCGCCTACATAATCAAATACAAATCAATCCACGATTTACGTTCTTCTTTCAGTTTGCATTTTGTTTTGTTCGTGTAGGCGCAACCTTTATCCGTAACGCTTTGCTTATACGGACTATAAGGTTGCGGCCTTTGTTCTAACGCAGCAAGCTGCGGAAAATTTGACTCCTATATTATTTAATGCTGTTTTTTGGAACTTTTTCAGCTTCAATTATGTCATATGATTATGCAGAATTGTATAAGGGTGCATGGGTTTGTGGAAAGCGGTACTCATGGAAAAAGGGATTGCGGCGTTCTTAACCGGACGCTGCAACATCCCTCGCAGCCCCCGGGCAACCGGGGGCATTTCCTTAAGATCAAGACATTCAGAGAGTAGATAGTAGAGAGTAGATAAATCCAGAACATTCATAAAACAAATACGCCTAAAACTGCCTTTTCTTTGCCCTTCCACTATCTTCTTTCTACTCTATGAATGTTTTGATCTTAGAAAAGTCGTATGTCGTCAATCCAAAGTTCCCTTGAGGCGGGATATACTACGGACTGGTCGTCTGTCTGGAACTGGATCTGATGTACATGCTGTTTCACGGTTGACATGGGGCATGTAGAAGTCCAGCCCGGTGTTGTCCCGGCTGAAGAAGCTGAACATCCCTGCCAATATCTTCCAGATGCAATGGATATTGTGGTGCCCCAGCCTACCTGGGTGAAATTGGAAAAGTAGACAGTTTCCTGCGTCCATCCTGTAGGAGGCGTGAATGTCAGTTTATACTCGTCGGAACTGGTAAAAGACGACATTGTCGTGGTTATGGTCCCGTCACAGTTCAAAGAGCTTGAGACAAAAGGCAGCTTAATGTCCCATGTTTTGCCGTCACCTTTTGTATAGAATTTTACGCCCGTATACGCGCTTATGTCAACTTCATTGCAGGCAGGCTCGCCCGCGCTTGAGACAAGCTGTATTCCCATCCCTATAAACCCGAATTGAAATCCACCTGTCATTTCTCCGGGAGGCGCCAAGCTCGAGTTTGTAGTCACATATCCCGTGATACGCGCCGCGTACAAGCCACCATAAGGCGACGATGAAAATCCCGGCTGGGACATTGTAAATGGCGGGATCTTATACGGGGGAGTGTCTGTTGAATTGCCTATTTGTTTTTTTGTAGCCCATGTTTGCGACATGGGCCATACGTACGAAGTGCCGCTGTTTGCCGAGCTGTCGTCGTCATATGTTATCCAGTAGCCTCCCGCATTGTGGACGGGATTGGCCCCGCTATAATCGTTTACATTGTCCCCGTCTTCGCAGTCATCTATCCAGCCCGGCGGGTGGGTGGCCGTAACTACGGGTCCGTTTGTGGGTGTGTCAGCCGGCAAAGGCAGGACGTTCTTCTTGCATCCGGCAATGATAATTACAAAAAATAAGGCTATTCCCAGGATTATTGTCAGAGTTTTTTTCATGTTCCCCCCTAAAATAAAGACTTTAAATATTACTGCCTTGTATCTGTGTTCAATATTTGGATATTCTGGAATATTTTATGAATATTGTTCCCTAGTGGCCGTATAATATGCGACCGCTGCTCAAGCCTGCGTTAGAGAGGCAGCAAGCCGCCTCTCTACATTGCTTTTTTGCCCTTCTACTTTCTACTCTCTACTATCTGAATGTTTTGACCTTATTTGAACCAGATGTCGTCCACCAGGAACTTGTCTTTTCCCTGGTTGCCGCCTATCTGGAATCCAACCACTCCCACGCCCGACGGATCGAACTGGTTATTGCCCATCTGGCTGCCTGAGTAGACATTTTTAAACAATTCATCGAACGGCACGGAATACTCGACCCATTTACCCGAGCCTGTGAGCGACGGGCCGTTGTAGAACTCGCCGTCAGCGCCGTTTGCGGCCGATTCATTTACAAAACAATAAAATGTGACGCCCTCGGGCACGTTTGCCCAGAACGTGATGTATTGCCTGCCTGAAGCGTCAAGAAAACCCGCCGCGTATGATGAACCACACGCAAACCCGCAGCCCCAGTCGGAATTCGTGCCCGTATTATAGATCGCTTTGGCGCAGTACTGGCCGCCGTGGGCCTTATCCTCAGCCGGGTCGCCTATGACATATTTC
>CALAOR010000075.1 GCA_937889595.1 uncultured bacterium | reverse complement strand
ATGGTACATGATGGTACATGATGGTACATGATGGTACATGATGGTACATGATGGTTTATGCTGTTCGGTGCGTATATTGTAAGGTCTTGAAAAGGAGTACCGTAAAATACTTCAAATATTGGCTTGGGGGTATTATTTGGATACTGTCGGAAAAGGCCTTAATGATAGGTCGTGTCCGGCACGGATGAAATTTTTCTATGGATTTTGCGCCATGAACCACTCGCTGGGCTCGGGTTCATGGCAAGCTTATATTATATAGGGGAATCGCGCAAAGGCCATAGAAAAATTAAAGTTCGCACCGGACACGATAAAGAATTTCATGGTTTTATAGGGTTTCCCGGCAGTATCACATTATTTTACTCGTAATTAATTCATTTTTTATATATAATGTCTGCAAAGCGGATGTAATAAAAACTAAATTCTAATATTTTAGGAGGCAAATTGTGGCAAAACTGATCGTAACCGGCGGCTGCGGATTTCTGGGGTTTCATGTTTGTTTAAAACTTCAGAAGAAATACTCAAAGATACTGGTCATAGACATAGATGAGTTCAGGAAAGACGAGTATCCGAAAAATGTCGAATACAAAAAAATGGATGTCAGGGACCTTGAAGCGCTGAAAACGGCATTTAAGGGCTATGACGCCGTGGTGCACGCGGCGGCCGCGCTTCCGCTCTGGAAGGAAAAAGACATATACACCACCAATATTGACGGTATGCGCAACGTGCTTGAGGCGGCGAAAATAAATAAAATAAAAAGAGTGGTGCATATAAGTTCCACAGCTGTTTACGGGGTCCCGGACCATCATCCGCTTTATGAAACAGACGAGTTAATAGGCGTGGGGCCGTACGGCATAACAAAGATAAAAGCCGAAGGAATATGCGAAGAATACAGAAAAAATGGCATGATAATAGGTATTGTAAGGCCGAAGACATTCATAGGTACGGAACGCCTCGGCGTGTTCCAGATACTATATGACTGGGTGGAAGCAGGGGCATTGATACCCACCATAGGCGACGGGAAGAACCGGTATCAGCTTTTGGAGGTAGGGGACCTGGTGGATGCCATATACCTGCTCTTAAAAAAGCCCGTTAAAATCGCAAACGACACATATAATATAGGCGCGAAGAACACAAAACCCATAGAAGAGTATCTCATGGAGTTTTTCAAAAGTGTAAATTCAAAATCAAGCGTTATGAAAACACCCGCTGTCCTGCTTATATTTTTCCTGGAAATATTCTGGATGCTGCGCATATCCCCGCTTTACAAATGGGTCTACGGCACGGCGCACAAGGATTCCTTCGTATCCATAGAAAAAGCCGAAAAAAAACTGGGCTGGAAGCCGCAATTCACGGAAGCCCAGGCACTAAAACACGCGTATGACTGGTATAAAAAACACGAAACAGAAGTAAAAGGCCTGGCATCAGGCATCACGCACAGAGTGGCGTGGAAACAGGGTATTTTAGAGCCTTTCAAGGCCATAGCGGTGTGGCTGAACCCGAACAAATAAAGTAATACCGAATGATATTTCGTGATGCTTCCAAATGCCGCAGGGGCGCCACGCTGTGGCGCCCCTGCGGCATTTAAACGCGGGTTTGATTGAGTTGTTTATGCAGGCGCAACCTTTATCCGTGACGTATAGGTTTGAGGAATTTGTACTAAAGACGCGTATTAAAATATTGGGGTGGAAAAAATGCAAATATCCAAAAAACCAACAAAGATCAAAGCCCTCGGCAATCCGCCGAAGACCATCGAAGAATTCATCGGCCGCATCAACACAAAAACAAATTCCATAAGCATAGCCCGCATGAAAAGCCCGAAAGGCTGGTCTGAACCGTTCCAACAGCCGGATTTTGAAGAGTACTCAGTAATATTAAAAGGCGCGTTAAGCGCCAAAATAAACAACAAAACCATCATCCTTAAACCCGGCCAATCCATCATAGTACCCGCGGGAACCCGCGTGCAATACAGCACGCCCAAAGGCGCGGAGTATATTTCGGTATGCGTCCCGGCGTTTTCGCCGGACAAGGCACACAGGGAGCAAGATTTGTGAGGATGTTTAAAGATACTGTCGAAAAAGCCAATCCGTAATTTCGCGGTTCAGCAGTAATTCGTAATTCTACACTCCACAATCTAAAATCCTACACTCCGTAATTAAGGGTACGGAGTGAGGGGGAGGCGGAAGTGGCTGCGGCAGAGGCCTTTTTGAATGCCTGATTCGTCAATTGACAATTCCACCCAGCTGTATTATAATTTTCCTAAGCACCTTTTTTTAATTATTTGACAAAATTATTACATTATTTTCATTTTACGGGAGAGGATTGGCATGTCGGCAGAGAATAAAAAAGACATATTAAAGATGGCCATGATTTATGCCCAGGAAGGGCGCTGGGATAAGGCCATTACAGAATACAAAAAGCTCCTTACGCTTGACCCAACGGATTACAGCATACATAATATGCTTGGCGATGTTTATGCGAAAAAAGGGGAGGATGAGCTGGCTTACCAGGCGTATATATTGGCTGCGGAAGCGTATGCCAAGCAGGGGCTGGCGGATAAATCCTCCATAATTTATAAAAAAATAGGAAAATTAAATTCCGATAAGCTTCCTGAGGCTGACAAGCAAAAACAGGTCCTTATAAAAAGAAATACTATAGCGGATAAGTTCATAGAAGAAGGCAATGTCGACAAGGCAATTGAAGAATACAAGGAAATACTTAAAATAAACCCTGCTAATTTTGATACTTATCAGAAACTCGGGGAACTTTTCACCCAAAAAGGCGACCATAAGGAAGCCCTCGCGTATTATAAAAAGATAGTTGATGTTTATTTCAAGAACAGGCTCTATAAAAAAGCCCTTCCAATCTACCAGAAAATACTCGAAATACAGCCCGATTCGATCGCTACCAGGGAAAAAATAGCGGAGATATACGAGCGCGAAGGAAATGAATCCGACGCGAAGCGGGAGTATCTTTACCTGGCGGAGTACTACTGGAACGAGCGCAACATAGAAAAGACCGATTTTTTTGCGCAGAAAGCCGTTGATTTCAAAAGCATAGAGGCGCACTATTTTAAGGGCGCGGCTTTGGTGTATAAGAAAGAATACGGGGAAGCAAAAAAAGAACTTGATATGCTGCTGAAGTTCAAGGCCAACCACATAGGCGCTTTGGTTTCAATGGCTGAAGTGTACAGGGAATTGAACCAGATGGACGAAGCCATAGCCATGTTAAATAAGGTAATAAAAGCAGAGCCGGAAAACATCGAGGGTTACCTGCTGCTCGGCGATATATACCTCAAAAAAGGCCTGAAAAAAGACGCGGCTGCCAGGTTCTTAAGCGCGGTTAATATATTTGTAAAGAAAAATGAAAAAGACAAAGCTGTCGAGCTTCTGAAAAAAGTGCTGGAGCAGGATCAGGACAATATAGAGCTCTTAGGCAGGCTTGCGGAAATATATATCCAGGCGAATAAGAAAAAAGAAGCTGCCGACGCTTACCTGAAAATATCGGAAATATTCGGCCGGGAAAAAATGCCGGATAAAGAGCAGGAGAATTATAAGCTTGCTGTGGAAATATTCCCGTCACACCCTGTCATAGTTGATAAGGCAAAAAAGCTTGGGATGCCGCAGTCCGCGGTAAAACCTGAAACAGATAAAATGCCTACTTTTGTCAGGCCTGAGACTGTAAAGTCTGACGCACTGGCGCTGGAAACCATGATAAAGCCCGCGCAGGCGGCCCCGGTTAAAACAGAGGGCGGCCCGACTAAAATACAGCGCGGTTATATTGATATGATGGCCGAGGACGCCGCAAAACAGCCCCCACCTCCGGCGCCTACGCAGCATGTGAAACCAAAAGCAGATGTTTTTTTAAACTCGCTTCCAGATCTGTCTGATTTCAGCCTGGATGCGCCTGCTCCAGCGCCTCCTCCAAAAGCACCGCCTGTTCCCGCGCCTCCTGCGAAAACAGCGCCTGCGCCTGCTCCGGCGCCCCAACCGGAGCCGAGATACGTCCCGGAAGAAAAACCCATGCCCCTGCCGGTCCCTGAATTTAATATGAATCCGGCTAAAAAGCCTTCGGAGCAGATAAAGGAAATGGAAACAGCCATGGGCCTTGATAATTTTGCGGACCAGCAGACAAAAGAAGACGTGCCCTCCATGATAGCCATGGCAGACAGCCTGGTCAAGATGGGATCGTTTGATGAGGCCATAGAGAATTATCAAAAAGCGCTGGTTTTAGACCCGGGCAATGAAAAAATAAAGGCAAAATTAAATATGGCATACTCGCAGTATGCCGGGGTGCCGCTTCCCGATCCAGCGGTCGTGGAGGCGGAACACAAACGCAAACTGGAAATAGAAAAAAGCAGGAAGATCGAGGAAGAAAAAAGAAAAAAAGAATACGATGAAATGTTGAAAAAGGAAGAAGAAAAGAAAAAGGATAAGGATAAGGACAAGAAGGACAAGGACACGAAGGAAAAGGCGGAAAAAGAAAAAGCCGCCAGGGAAGCTGAAGGAAAAAATAAAAAGGAAGCGGAAGAGCGCAAAAAGAACGATGAGGAAGAAAAAAAGAAAAAAAGCGGGGAAGAGGCCGCTAAAAAGAAAGCGGAAGCGGAGCACACGGATACCATGGAAGAACCTGAAATAAGCGATGATTTTGTGACGGTAACTACGGCGGAAATATTCATGAAACAGGGCCTGCTTACCGAAGCGGATAAAATACTCAAGAGGATACTTGCCAAAGACTCGGAAAACATGGAAGCGCGGATGCGGCTTGACGAACTAAAAAAGCTGCTAGTGGATTTCCCTGAAGAGGAAACAAAGCCGGTAAAAGGCAAGGATGAGGATAAGGGCAAGGGCAGCAAGGGAAGCAAGGTAAGTTATATTTAAATAACGATGAGGTTTGGAGATGGGAAACAGGAACTTAAAGTTTGGATTTAAATTCAGAACTCCGAACTCCGAATTCTGAACTTTGGTCTTCAGTCTCTAATCTGACTATCGAGGTGTTTATTTGAGTTACGAACAATTTTTCGGGCTCGCGGAGCAGCCTTTTTCGAACTCTCCCGATTCACGTTACTTTTTTGAAAGCGAGCCCCACGCACAGGCCCTTATGCGGATAATTAATGCGGCGGAAACCATGAAAGGCCTTGTGGTTATGACCGGTGAGATCGGGACGGGAAAAACAACACTCGCAAGAATGGCCCTGGACAAACTCGGGCAGGACGGCAAGTTTGTGGAGTCGCTGCTTGTCATGGTACACTCGGAAGTAAGCGCTTCCTGGCTCCTGCGCAGGCTTGCCATACAAATAGGAATCGAAAATCCGTCTGAAGAAAAGGAAAAACTGATCCCCCAGCTTTACGGCAGGCTCATGGATATACATGATTCGGGAAAAAAAGCGATTGTTATCATAGATGAAGCCAATATGCTGACGAAAAAAGAGGTTTTTGAAGAGTTCCGCGGACTGATGAACCTGGAGGTTCCGGGAAGCAAACTGCTGACTTTGATTCTGATAGGCATGCCTGAACTCAAGGAAAACATAAAAGTTGACCCGCCGTTGCAGCAGAGGATAGCGATAAATTTTGAAATTAAAAAGCTCGATAAGCCGACGACGATAGCTTACATAGACCACAGAATGAAAATTGCAGGCGCCACGAGAAAAATATTTTCGGATATGGCGGCCGACAATATATACCAATATTCGAAAGGAACGCCGAGGTTGATCAATACCATATGCGACAACGCCCTGCTTGAAGCGTTCCTGATGAAACGCGATGAGGTGGATATAGCGGTTATAGATAATGTGGTGTCGGATCTGGGGCTGACGAAGTAAAGATTGTTCTCTGTTCTCTGTTCTTTGTCTGACTTCTGAACAGAGAACAGAGAACAGAGAACACGGAGGTTTTACAATGAAGATCGGACTTGCGCTTGGAGGCGGAGCTATTTACGGGTACGCGCACATAGGCGTCATAAAAGTACTTGAGGCAAACGGAATAATACCTGATTTTATAGCCGGTACTTCCATAGGCTCATTAATAGGCGGAACTTACGCGTCAGGATTGTCCATAGCAGACGTTGAAAAGATATCAAAGGAATTTAAATGGCAGGAAATCGTGAGTGTTACGATACCCACGGAAGGGTTCATGTCCATAGACAGGCTCAAAAATTTTGTGGATAAGTATTCAAAATGCAGGGAAATAGAGGATACCAAAATAAAATTCGCGGCTGTGGCGACAAACCTCCTGGACGGCAAAGAGAGGGTTTTTGACAAGGGTTCCATGGGCGCCGCGATACGCGCCAGCTGTTCTTTGCCGGCAATATTTACGCCTGCGGTATATGACGACGGTGTATTTGTGGACGGAGGCATCACAAATAATGTCCCGATAAATGTGGTAAAAAACATGGGTGCTGACTTCATAATAGGCGTGGATGTGATTGCCAAGGCAAAGCCGAACGTGCTCAAAAACCACGATATATTTAACATAGTATGGCAGAGTTTTCTCATCATGATACAGGAAAACAGCGGGTTCAGGTCCTATAAGGACGCTGACTTCATGATAATGCCTGACGTAAAAAACTTCGCGCCTTTTGATCTTTCCCAGAAGGAAAAGATCATAAAAAAAGGCGAAGAAGCCGCGGAAAATGAAATAGGGGGCATACTGGCGAAGATAAAGGAAAAGAGGTCTTTGCTGGGCAAGGTTAAGGATATGTTAACCAAGGACAGGACGTAGGATTTGTGATTGAATACCAAATTTTCTGATGAAAATTTGGTAGGGTAAGGAGTAAGGGTGAGGAGTAGGGAAAACGGTTGACTACTCTCAAACTATCAGAAAATCCCTTCCTTCTTACCCTTAATCCTTACCCTTATAGGCAGGGTTCAGGTCTAGTATTGATACTTTTAACGTGGGGATTGCCTAAATTAGCATTGACAGAAAAGGCAAAAATTATTATAATTGAAACAGTTTTTTGACAGGCGGGAATAGCTCAGTGGTAGAGCGTCTCGTTGCCAACGAGAAGGTCGCGGGTTCAAACCCCGTTTCCCGCTCCATTTTTAATTATTGGGACGGTAAAAATATATTTTGAGGAGGTAGGGTTAATGCTTAAGAAACTTGGGTTATTTACTCTTGTAACAGCATTTCTTGCACTATTTTTTGTAATGCCTATAGCAGTACACGCGGATGATTTTGCTTTGCCGCCGCCGCCGGACGCAAATGAGGACTTATTACCGCCGCCTCCGGGCGGAGCAGGAATGGGTGATGCAGCCCTTCCGCCTCCTCCGGGAGAATCAACAGCATCAGCTCCGAACGATGCACTTCCTCCTCCACCGGGCGATGACACGGGCGCATTGCCGCCGCCGCCGGGAGAAGAAGCAGGCGGAGCACTGCCGCCGCCACCGGGAGAAGAAGCAGGCGGAGCACTGCCGCCGCCACCGGCTGAAGAAGCAAGCGGAGCACTTCCTCCTCCACCGGGCGATGACACGGGCGCATTACCGCCGCCGCCGGCTGAAGAAGCATCAGCTCCTGCTCCTATAGGGGAAGAAGCCAAAGCACCGGCAACTCCCGAGAGAGTTGTTAAGAAATCAAGATCTAAAGCGCCTAAAGCGGGAACATCAAATTATTCGGTTAAAAACGGAGACAGCCTCTGGCGCATATCAGGAAAAAACTCAGTATATGGCAATGCCTTTAAATGGCCCTTGGTATTCAAGACAAACAGGGCTTCAATCGAGGATCCGGATTTGATATATCCGAGGCAGGCCTTAAAAATCAGCAAGAACTTCACTTCTGACGAAGAAGATGATGCCGTAGGCAAGGCAAAAGAAACACCGCCATTTGAACCGCACGCAGAACCAAGAAAGTCGCTTCCTATCAAGTACTAAATGATAGTTGGATAGTTTTTAAAGGGCCCCTGCATAAGGGGCCTTTTTTTTAGTGGTTAAAGACGTTAGAGAAGGTCAAATGAGAATGGAGGTAGTGGCGGCATATCATGCCGTCACCAGCGGGTGGCCGAATAATCCTGTCAACACACTTTGTGTGTCCACCTTCGCTAAAGCTCCGGCGGACTTGTGCCGGAATTCGTAATATTTGATTAAAATGGGGTCTTACACCATCCTAAAATCGCATATATAGACCTCTAATGCGATTTTAGGATGCATCTAAATATGTTGACATAAAGCCTATTTTTGTTAATAATAAATGGTACTTAACTTAAAAACATCCGAGGTAAAATGAGGAAAATACGTTTTATTACAGTTTTCACATTTGTATTGTTTGCCGTGGCAGTGCGGGCATTTGCCCAGCCTCCTGTGCTGCAGTATGACCTCGCTTACTCGCTGTTTTTGAACAGCAATTACTCCCTGGCTGAGACACTTTTTAATTCGTTCACTTCGCTTCGGCCCGAGGATCCGCTTGCCGGGAGCGCGCGTTTCATGGCAGGGGAGACGGAGTATGCCACCGGACAGTACCGCAAAGCTCTTGAATCCTATATATCAATAATTGAAAAATACAGCGATGCGGCCAACAAATACAAGAAAGAACTTTATTACAGGGCGGCCGAATGTTATTACCAGCTGAAAGATTATGATAATTCCATAAAGTACATTAACCTGCTGCTGAAAGACTATCCGGGTTCTTACCTTACGAAAGACGCGTACCTGCTTCTTGGCGAAAACATGTTCTTAACCGGCAATTACAGCGGCGCCATAGACGCCCTAAACCGCATGGAAGTTTTCACGGATTATGCGCATTTTGATTATGTTTATTACTTAAAAGGCAGGGTTTATTATGAAAAGTCCCTGGCTGAAGGCGCTGACCTGGAAAAAGACTGCAAAGAAGCCATAAGGTATTTTGACCGGGTTAAAAACGAATTTCCTTCCAGTAAAATAATAAACCACTCGGAATTCAGGAAAGCCAATGCGTACTACGCGTTAAAACAATATGACCGTTCGATTAAGATCATAACCGGCCTCGTGGGAAAAGAGGATGATTATAAGTTCAAGGTCCTCATGAAGTATTTTCTGGCCTGGAATTACTACATGACAAAACAGTACAATAAAGCGCTGGCCATGTATGACGGTATTATAGCGGATTACGGGAACGACCTTTTGACCACCTGGTCGGAGTATAAAAAGGGGCTGTGCCTTGAGGCGTCAGGCGACGCGGCAAAGGCGCTTGCCCAGTATAAACGCGTCATTGATAAATATCCGGACACAATACCTTCCGCCTACGCGCAGTACGCACTGGGGCAGTATTACTATAACCAGGGTGATCTGGAGGACGCGCTGCTGCAGTTCGGCGAAGTCATGACAAAATATTCCGTGGAAGAGCTGAACCGCGCCGCGTTATTCATGACAGCCGATATTTATGTCACGCAGGGAAACTATGGAAGGGCAAAAGACATATATCTGCGCATAGAACAGGCATATCCCGCAGATAAGGTTATGGCCCGTTATATGCAGGGATGGTGCCTGTATAAATCATCCGATTACATGGGTTCAATCGCCATATATTCGGGGATCATGGCCGACCCGGCGGCTTCCGGTGAAATTAAAGCCAAGGCAACGCTGAAAACCGGCGACGATTATTACGAGATGGGCAAGCCCGAAGAAGCAGGCAAATATTACGATGATGTCATTGATAATTATCCAAAAAATGGCGATTTGAAAGCGGAGGCTTATTACGGCAAGGGGTGGCTGCTTTATGCCGCGAATAAATACGACGGCGCACTGGGCGTGTTTGAAAAAGCAAAATCACTTGCATTAGACAGGGAAACAAGGTTAAGGGCGGATTTTATGAGAGCCAATTGTTTTTACGGCTTAAATAAGTTTGACACGGCCCTGGCATTATTTACGGAGATTATAAATGAAAAGTCCGTATCAAAATCCATGAGGGAGGATTCGGTTTTTTATGCGGCATGGTGCTACTATAGGAAGGAAAAATTCGAGCCCGCGATCGTTTTTTGGAACAGGTACCAGACCCTGGTTGCGGACCCGGTAAAAAAAGCCGAGGCACAGTACCGTATAGGCTGGTGCTATTTCAGGATGAATGATTTTGACAGGGCCATACTTTCCTTTACCGTGATAATTGACCTGTATAAGAGCACCCACCTGTACCAGGAGGCCATGCTGAAAGTCGGGGATTCATACTACAATAAAAAAGATTATGAAAAGGCCATAGGTTATTATAAAAATCTTGTTGATAATTTCCCGGACCATTACCGCGTGGGAGAAGCCCTCTATGGGATACAGTGGTCGTATTACCAGTTAAATCAGCCGGAAAAAGCCGTGGAGCTTTCAAAACAGTTTGTCGACAAGTACCCGGATTCAAGTTTTACCCCTGAGATCCAGTACAGGATAGCGGAGCATTATTTCAATAATTCAAAGTTTGACACAGCTATTACCGAGTTCCGCAGGTTCCTGGACAAGAACCCGAAAAATCCGCTCGCGGACAACGCGTACTACTGGATGGGCGTATCCTTCATGAACCTGAAAAATTACGGGGATGCCGTGAATGCCTTTAAAGATATGATCGTAAGATATCCGGGTACGCAGTTCGCCGAAAAAGCGTCATTTAACAGCGCAGGATGCTATTATAAACAGCGTGATTTTACCAACGCTATCGCGGCTTATAACGATTTCATTGAAAAGTATAAGGATTCAAAATTCGCAGGGGAAGCATATTTTAACCTGGCCATGTCGTATAAAAGGAACAATGACATGCCAAATACGGAAAAATGGTATAAAAAGCTGATAGACGAGTATAAGGATTCCGGATTATTTGAACGGGCAAACATGAACCTGGCTTATCTTTACCAGGATAACAAGGATTATGACAAGGCGATTGCGGTTTTTGAAACCGTGGTCGGCATGAAAAAAGCAAAGGCTGTTGAGGCTCAGTTCTGGATAGCGGACTGCTATGGCTCTGAAAAGGAAAATGAAAAGGCGATCGAAAGCTACATGAAGGTATATGATAATTTCAAAACAGAGGAACTTTGGGTCATATCCGCGCTTGACGCCGCAGGCAAGCTTTACGAGAAAAACAACGAATTAAAAGCCGCGATAAAGACATACAAAAAAATACTTCTTGCCACAAAACAGGCAAAGTACACCGATACGGCCCAAAAGAAGATAGAACTTCTCGAAGAACAGTATAAACTTTTAAACCCGGTTCCTGCGGGCGGCCCTGTGAAAGGAAAACAGCAGTGAAAAGAATAATACTTCTCATTTGTTTTATAGCTGCGGCCTGTTTTGTATCTGCGGCGGCCGCGTCAGATGCGGAACCCGACTCCATAACCGACATACAGGAAAAACCGTCATATGAAAAGGGCGCTTACACCGCCGGTACGGAAGGCAACACAACTACCGTCAAAAAGGACGAGGGTTTTGATTTTAAGGTGCCTGAGATCAGGATAACCGGCCAGGTGGATACCAAAAACATGCTTAAAAGGGAGATAACATCCCTTGAGGACCTGCAGAGCGTGAAGAACATACTTTATGAAAAAGAAAAGATATACATGCCTGATTATTATCTCAAGGAAGAATCCCTATCGCCGAAAGCCCTAGACATACCGGCCGACAGGGATTACATCGGACAGTTGAAACTGTCGGCAGGCAGCTACACCAATATTCTCGCAGACGGTATAATAGGCAAGGCCTTTGACAAGGATAATAAGGCGGTTTTCAGGATGACGCATAATAATTTCCTGAACAATTCGGTTAACAACAGGGATACATATGACAACCTGAATTTTGGTGATCTTTTTTACGCCACAAAATACGATTTTATCGACGCGGTATACAGGGTTAACGCGGATATAAGCTCTTACGGCAACCCTTACACGGACGCGCCGGGGAATATTTTCGGGAAAGAAATGGACACAAGCGATGTTTCCCTTACGGCGAGTTTCTCCGGAAAAGCGGATGAATACGGCTTTTCAGGGACCATGGGGTACACTTATTTTAATACGGAAAATGACCTGAAGGAAAAGATTTACAAAGAAAATAGGACCGTGATTTCAGCTTTGATCGACAGGGATTTTGACATAGATAAGGGAAGGAAAATGAAACTTGTTTCTTCTTTGGATTTCTGGGCGGCCGAGCAGCGCATGGCCGGCACGGTTTATCAGGGGGTGGTAAATGCCGACCTTCTGGTAAAAGGAATACTTTATTTTGAACCTGTCGTGGTGCAGGTGGGTTTGAGGCTGGTAGATTACAGGTTAACCGGCAATAATTTCTACCTTGGTTTTTATCTGAACGCGAATTATGACATAATGCCCGACCTGTCAATTTACGCCGCCATGGATCCAACAATGCGGGCGCCTGATTACACACTTTTGATGCCGGGGAATTTTCTGTTACCTGATGCCGTGAAGCCATCCACGGACCTGCTTGACATAAAAACCGGGATTAACTGGAATGTGGCGGGCGTTTTCGTCGATGCTTACTGGGGATATAAAACTACAAACGATTCACTTATGCTTGACGAAGTGCCGGGGGCGAGGTATTACACGCTTTTGAATAACGACCTTGAATACAGCCGGGCGGGGATAAGCGTGGAGGCCCTGAAATTGAAAGCCATAAGTTTAAATGTATCCTACGAATACAAAAACATCATAAAAACCGGGGCCTACACCCAGACTTATCTGCCGCAAAATGAATTTGCCCTTAAAGGCTCGTATGAACTCGCGGAGTGGAACTTTAACCTTGCGTTAAAAATGCTGAGCGGTTTTATGGGTACGCAGCTGTATAAAGCCGGGGCATACGCCGTGATTGACGCTTCTGTTTCGCGCAAGATCAACGGCATGCTCTCCGTAACAGGTTATATAAATAACTTATTGAATAATAACTATTATCTGTTATATTATTACAAAGAAAAAAATATTAATCTGGGATTAGGCGTCACTTTAAACTTTTAAGGAGGAACACAAATGTTTGGAGAACTTTCATTCTGGCAGATGATGATGAAGGGCGGGGTAACCGTTATATTTTTACTCGGCATTTCGGTTCTTTCCTGGTGGATAGTGATAGACCGGGCGATCAGGTTCGCGCGCATACGCGTGAAGGCCAGGGATTTTATGGATAAAGTCAAAAACCTGGTCAAGTCCGGGGATTTTGACGATGTAATAACGCTGTGCCAGTCTACCCCTGGGCCCGTGTCGGCGGTAGTTCTTGAAGGAGTAAGGAATAAAAAGAAAGACAGGGAAAAGATAGAAAACGGCATGCAGAGGGTCATAAATGGCGAAGCTGAGAGGATGCAGTCAATGCTCGGCATACTCGGGACCATAGGAAATGTCACCCCTTTCATCGGCTTATTCGGTACCGTGCTCGGTATCATAAGGGCTTTTCACGACCTTTCGCTTACTTCCGGCGGAGGGCCCGCAGTTGTGGCCAGCGGCATTGCCGAAGCGCTTGTTGCGACTGCCATGGGTATTTTTGTCGCGGTACCCGCGGTAATATTTTACAATTATTTCGTTAGGCTGGTTGATTCCATAGAAAATGAAGCCGTAACAGCAGGGTCACAAATGCTGGATCTGCTGGAGGAGTAATTGCATGCTTAAAAAGAGGGAAAGGGAAAAACTGATAGCGGAGATTAACATCACGCCTTTAACCGACGTGATGCTGGTTCTGCTTGTCATTTTCATGGTAACCACGCCTTTTATAATCCAGGGGAACATAAAGATAAACCTGCCTTCCGCCAAAGCGCCTTCGGATGAAATGCTTGAGGATAACATAGTGGCGGCGGTTTCGCAGGATGGAAAAACTTTCTTGAACGGGACGGAAATGGCGGATGATACAATGTTCTTAAATGAGCTGAAGGCCCTCATGCAAAAAACCGGGAATAAACGGGTAATAATAGAAGGCGATAAAAACGCGCTGCATGGAAATATCGTGAAAATCATGGGAATAGCCAAGGAAGCCGGAGCGGACAAGCTTGCCATTTCCACGATCCCCGACACAACGGGAGCAATAAAGGAAAATAAATGATGCCAGACAGGACCGATATCGCTTCTTTTGCCATATCTTTAACCATACATGCCATGATACTGCTGCTTTTATCATATCTTATAGTGCAAAAGCAGCCGTTAAGAGTGGCATTAATAACCGATGTCACCCTGATAGAGGCAAAACAAAACACGGGACAGACAGGCGAGGAACTCAAAACAATCGGGATCGAAAAAAAGCAGGAAAAAATCGCCACTGTAATGAAGAAAAAAGAAGTGAAAAAAACCCCGGTTAAGAAAAATGATACGGCCGATGTAAAAAGCCTCCTTAAAAAAATAGAAGAACAAAAAGCAAAGCTGGACATGGGAATTACCCGTGAAAACTTAAGGGATACCACCGACGAAAGCGAGCCGGCCAATAATGCCTCATCGGACGACGCCGGAACGGAAAATTCCGAGGAAAAGGCAGTGGCGGGAAGCGCGCCGGCGATCAGCGGAGACATAGCGGCGCGCAAATATAAAAAAGTAGACTGGCGTTTTCCGGAGAAACTTCCGGAAGAAACAGAACTCATGATAGAGATAACCGTTCTGCCAAGCGGTATCATAAAGAATGTAAAGCTGGCCAGGACATCCGGATATCCCGAGCTGGACAGGGCGGCTTTTTCACAGGTAAGAAAAATGCAGTTTGATCCTTTGCCGGCCGGCGCGTCGGAAGAGGAACAACTTGGAGTACTGCTATTCAAATTCGGGGTGCAAAAATGAAGAAAAAGAAGGTTGTATTAAAAGCAGGAAAAGCAGCAAAAGCAGTAAAAACAGTAAAAAAAGTAAAAAAAGTCGTGAATAAATTTAAGGCTGTTGTTAAAAAACACGCGAAAAAAGCCGTGAAAAAGAACGCGAAAAAGGTTTCTAAACCGGTTAAATCCGCGGTTCCGGTTAAAAGTGTTAAAAAACCGGAAGTAAAAGAAAAAGCGGTACTGCCACAGCAGGTTGAATGGATAGTTAAGTGCCTGTATGACAGGAAATCCGAAGATATAAGGCTTTTTGATGTGTCAAAGACAGCCGGGTTATGGGAGTATTATGTCATATGCTCCGGCGCGTCAGGCGTACATGTCAGCGCCCTGAGGGATAACTTAAAAAAGGAAATGGGAGAAAAAGGATTTTTTAAATCCCATGAAGACAGGGACCCTGATAATAAATGGATCGTTGTTGATTTTGGGAACATTCTTGTGCACATTTTTGAAAAGGAAACACGGGCCCGTTTTGCGCTTGAAACAACGCTTGGCCCGACGGAAGTGCCTTTAAAAGGGCTAATAAAAGGATAAAGGAGTCCCTTACATGAAAAAAATATCGCTGAACATGGAAGTCGATCCGTATATGGAGAGGGCGGTTAAGAACTTTTGCAGGGAAAACGGGCTGTCTGTGGAAAAGTTCATAGAAGAGGCGATCTTTGAAAAACTTGAAGCTGAGGAACTGGAGACAGGCTCGTTCCTGACAGGGGAAACAGATGACGCTTCCGGCAATAATGTATCTGAAAGCATGTTATATGACCCTGACGGGGATTTTTACAAGAAAAAGCACTGAATGTATATTTTTGAAAACCTGAAAAGTTTTGATAATGCCTATAGAGGGATCATAGCTGGAGTTGACGAGGCGGGCCGCGGGCCATGGGCGGGCCCTGTGGTGGCGGCCGCGGTCATACTTGATAAAAAAAAAACAGATACGCTGACCGGCGTAAATGACTCAAAAAAAATACCCGAGAAAAAAAGGGAAATGCTTTTTGATGTCATCCGGGATGCCTGTGTTTCCTATGCCATTACAGAAGTGTCAAACACGGATATAGATAAAAGCGACATATTAAGCGCGACAATGCTTGCGATGGCGAACGCGGTTAAGGGTTTGAATGCGCAGCCGCAGACGGTCCTTGTGGACGGTATATCAAAGCCGCCGATTGACGGCGTAAAAATAGAAACCATTACAGGCGGGGACGCAAAGTCGCTTTCAATCGCCGCCGCTTCAATACTGGCAAAGGTTTACAGGGACAGGCTCATGCGTAATTATGACCTGCAGTATCCCGTGTACGGTTTCAAAAAACACAAGGGGTACGGCACAGCCGTCCACATAAAGGCGTTGTACGAGTATGGGGTTTGTCCCATACACAGGTTAAGTTATAAACCGGTTGCGGAAGCGGTAAAAAAAACGGCCGGCAGAAAGAAACCTTAATTTAAGGCGGGGTGAAAAAAGTGGAGGGTGGTTTTTCCAGCAGAATAGACAAGGGCGATTTTTACGAAGACTCGGTGGCTGAACTTTTGAAAAAAAACGGCTATAAGATACTTGAACGGAATTATTACGCCAAGTTCGGGGAAGTTGATATAATAGCGGAGGACGTAAAAAAACGCACTCTGGCCTTTGTAGAAGTAAAATCCAGGGAAAAATCCGGCGGCGTTCATCCGTTTGAAGCTGTTGATGAAAGAAAGCAAAAAAAAGTAATTCTTGCCGCCAAAGAATACATGATGACCCATAATATAACCGATTATTTCATCCGTTTCGACGTGGCAGGAGTAATATTTGAAGGTTCTCGGATTGACGCCATTGAAGTGCTTGAGGACGCTTTTCAGGCGGGATAAAGAATTTCATGGTTTTATAAGGTTTTCCGGAAGTATCATATGGTATAATTATATATTAAATTTATGGAGAAAAAGATGCCGGAAATACAGATAGTTGTAGCGGCTGCAAATTTTGCGCATACGTTTCCCGCGCAAATGCTGACATACATACAGGGCGCATTAAAACCAGGGCAGTCGATTATACAGTGTTCCACCACGGGTATGGTTGACAGCGAAAAGGACAGGCTTGAAAAAATACTTATTAAATCAAGTCCTGCGGCCTTAATCGGTATCTGCGTAAAACCCGACATAGCGACTGTAACCAAATACGTGCAGGCAGGTTCACCGGTGGTGCTTATAGACGAGGAAATAGCCGGAGCGTCAACTGTAACGTCGGATAATCATGCCGGCGGCTACATGGCAGGCGACTATCTAGCAAAAACGGGAAGAAAAAAAATAGCGGCCGTAGCCGGAAGGATGCATGTGGACGGCGGGTATAACGCCATGATGCGCGTGTCAGGCATGGTCAAGGCGCTTGAGGATAACTCCCTGACCATGCCTGAAGGCGGACTGATCGAAGTGGTCAGTTATTCATATAATGACGGCGCGGAAGCCATGGCAAAATTTCTCGATGAAAAAAGGGGTATAGACGCTGTTTTTTGCGCGGCAGGCGATATGTGCGCGTTGGGAATGCTTAAAACCGCGCGAGAACGCGGAATAAAAATACCCGAGGATATTGCCATAATAGGATACGATGACCTGGCCACCGCCAGAACTTCAAAACCGGCACTCACCACAATAAAACAGCCTTTGGAAAATATGGCAATAGCCGCTTTGAACATGGCAGTAACCGAAAGAACAGAACTTCTCATTAAACCAAAAAAAGTTATTTTTAATCCTGAACTTATAAAAAGAGCCTCGGCATAAGCCGGGTATATTTTAGGAGCCGCATAATGAACCGGACCGTGGTAATAAAAAAATGTATGGAGTACAAATTAGAGGAGATTGTCCATCATCTTGAGTCCTCCCTGGAAATGCTCGGAGGACTTGATCGTTTTGTCGGCCCAAAAGAAAAGGTGCTGATCAAGGTCAATTGCCTTTTTCCCAGTGAGCCGGAAAAAGCAGTGATAACGCACCCGGTTTTCCTACAGGCGGTGATCAGGGTGCTGAAAAGGAACACACGGGATATTATAGTGGGCGATTCCCCGGGATTCGGAAATTTTGCCGCGAGCAACAAGACCGGTTATAAAAAGGTAGCGGCGGAAGAAGGCGTGAAACTTGTGGATTTTGCCGAAGACGGCGAAATACGCAATGAAAACGGGATATCATATAAATCTTTTAAAGTAACCAATTATGTAAATACGGTTGACAAAGTTATTAACCTGCCGAAATTAAAGACTCACGGCCTTATGTACATGACTTTAGCCGTAAAAAACATGCTGGGCACGGTTGCCGGAACGGGAAAACCGTCTTATCACATGAGGGCGGGCAGGGACAAACTTTTATTCGCGCGGATGCTGGTGGATCTGTACATGGCCAAGCCGCCCGCGCTTAATATCCTGGACGGTATTATAGGGATGGAAGGAAACGGCCCTGGCGGCGGCGAGCCTGTGAATACAGGCGTGATAGTCATGAGCGAAAACGGTTTTGCGCTTGATTATGTAGTCCCACAGATTGTCGGAATAAACCCTGACAGGGTTTACACAAATATTGTCTACAAAAAAAATATTTTAAAGGGCATTGCAATGGATGTTGAAATAAAAGGCGAAAAAATAGCCGATGTATTATATACAGGATTCAAACCCGTAGCCGACGCAGATGAGTCCGGCAAACAGATGAAGAAGGGGTTTGTTTTTGGCTTTATATATAAGGTTATCATGGACCTGATAACGCCCAAACAGATTTATCTGAAGGCTCCGTGTACGGCCTGCCTTTCCTGCGTAAAGGCCTGTCCTGTGGACGCACTGGTCTATGACAAAAAGAAAAAAAGGATAATATGCGATTATGACAAATGCATAAGGTGTTTTATATGTCAGGAAATATGCCCTGAAAAAGCAATTGTTATCAGGGAACCGTTCCTTGGGAAACTGATGAATAAAAAGAAGTAAATCCGCCTTCGTCTATGGCTTCGGCGGACAAGGTGATGGTTGCATTCCCTGCAACTAGTTGCGGGGCAGTTTATTTTATACCGGAGGATATGATCTAATGAAATTAAGGAAAATAATTCTTTTGGCTTCACTTATTATTTTTTCATCGGGTTTATTTGCGCAGGCCGCGCTTGAGGCTACTGCTGAAACAGACAGGACAACCGCCAGCCTGGGTGATGTGATCAGGTATACGCTTACCGTGAAAAGGCAGGGCGACATGTCCCAGCCGCCTTCAATAGTGCTGCCGTCTTTTGAAGGATTCAGGGTAGGCGGTTCATACTCAAACAGCATGATGAACTTCATTAACGGCGCAGCATCGGCGCAGAACCAGCAGATAGTCGACCTTATAGCTGTAAAAAGCGGTGAAGTCGTGATAGGACCGGCTAAGATAAGGTTCATGAATCCGGCGACAAAACAGTATGAAAACCTTGAGACCAAGGCAATCACCGTGGTTATAGGCCAGGGCAAACGGCGGCAGGCCGCGGCAGCAGCCGTTGAAACGCCGACGCCCACATTAGTCCCGGCCGAATCTGACATAAGGTCCATTAAATACAGCTATCATTTTGATTTGGCGGGTATACTGCCTTACTTACTGCTTGCCCTGGCCTTTTTGGCAGCGGCGTATTTTGCATGGAGAAAAATATTCGGGAAAAAAGATATAAAGCCGGCGGTCATACCCGCTGAAGACCACAGGAAAATCGCGCTGCGCAGGATTAAAAAGGCGGGGGAACTGGCAAAAACAGGGGATATTAAAGGGTATTATTCTGAATTATACGAGATAATAAGGGAATTTTTGAACAATCACTTTAACAACACTTTTAGCGAACTTACAACCCAGGAGATAATCAAAAAGCTCGGGGATTTAAACACGCCGCAACCTGACATGGACATTGCGCTTGATTTCATGAAGGAAAGCGACCTGGTTAAATTCGCGGATTACAAGCCGTCGGAAAAGGAAATAGATGAGATAGGATCAAAAGCCGCAAATGTCGTAAATAAAATCTCATAAGGGAGGCAAAAAATGGGAAAAGAAATAATATTAAGCGCAACTGCGCCGGCGCCGCAGGGGGCATACTCGCAGGCTGTAAAAGCAAACGGTTTTATCTTCGTGTCAGGCCAGATACCCGTGGACGTGTCCACAGGCATGATAGTGACTGAAGGCATACATAAGGAAACAAGGATAGTCATAGACAACATAGAAGCCATACTCACGGCAGCAGGCAGTGGATTGAATAATGTTGTAAAACTCGGCGTGTTTTTGACAAAAATCGACGACATTAAGTTCATAAACGAGGTCTTAAAAGAGCGGTTTACAGACGGCCTGCCGGCGAGGACGACGGTTCAGGTATCGCGGCTGCCCAAAGATATAAATGTAGAAATAGATGCGGTGGCGGTGGAGTAGTGGCTGCGTAGAGCGGCTGCTTGCTGCCGCTCATCGTTGACTGTTTGAAACAAACGGTACCGGTGTTTTAAAACCCAGCGTCTTGAGAGGCAGCAAGCAGCCTCTCTACGCGGTATATCAACAAAATTCAAATATAATCAAATTTTACGCCATGATATTGAATTCATTTTGGGATAAGGGATATGTAATTGCCTTACTCCAGCCTTAAACCTACCAGGTCCTTCTGGCCGTTCGCAAAATCGGTTCCGCTCATTTTTTTGCCTGAATCAGGTTGGACCGTTTTGGCGATGACGCATGTATCTGCGGCTTTTATGTAAAAGCCCAAGCCTTTGGCAAAGCCTGTGATTGTGCCAGGGGCGGAACTTTCGGAGCCGGGGGGGCATTGGCCTGTGGATGCGGACAATATCTTAAGCGATCTACCTTTCAGCGAGCAATACGCGCAGGGCCAGGGTACAAGGCCGCGGATTTTGTTTACAATCGATTTGGCAGGGAGGTTGAAATCAAGCCTGCCTTCCTCTTTTTTAAGGGTTTTAACGGTTGTTGCCTTTGATTCATCCTGTTTTATCCTCTGCGTTTTGCCTGCTGCTATCATATTGACAACCTTAACTACTGTGTCGCCCGACAATTCCGAGAGTTTTAAGAACATAGAAACGGCATCGTCTGATTCTTCTATGGCAATTCTTTCCACGTTTATTATATCCCCGGCGTCGAGCCTTTTTTCTATGAACTGGTATGTTATCCCTGTTTCTTTATCTCCGTTAATGACTGCCCAGTTTATAGGCGATGCTCCGCGGTATTTGGGGAGCAGCGACGCATGGATGTTTACGCTCGCAAATTTAGGATGATATATGATCTCATCGGGAAGTATCTGTCCGAAAGCCACTATGATGTTTATGTCGGGGGTTAATTTTTTATATTCGGAAATAAATGCCGGATCAGTGCATTTTACCGGCTGAAGAACGGTTATGCCGGATTTAAGCGCAATTTTTTTTACGGGGGTTTGGTCGATCTGCATATCCCTGCCTTTTGGCCTGTCAGGCTGTGAAACCGCGAGGATCACCTCGTGATGGGAATTAATCAGGGATTCCAGGACGGGGACCGCAAAATCAGGCGTGCCAAAAAACGCTATTTTCATTTAAGGGCTTTCTTGCATATGTTTTTCAATTCTTTGAGTTCTTTTGCGTGAAGCATTTTCCTGATGGGAGTCATCCGGTCTATGAAAACAACGCCGTTCAAGTGGTCTATTTCATGCTGAAGTACTATAGCCAGGAACCCGGTTGCCTCTATCATGAGTTCTTTGCCGTCCAGGTCCTGCGCTTTTACCTTGATAGCGGAAGGCCTTGATATCTTTTCATTTATTCCGGGAAAACTCAAACAACCTTCCTCAAACTCGGTTTTTTCCTTTGAGTGTTCGACGACCTGCGCATTTGCCAGCGCATAAAGTATGGTTTTATCTTCAGTACTGGCGTCAAGCACAAGCATATTTTTTAATATGCCTATCTGATTTGCGGCCAGGCCCGTGCCGTGGTAAGCATACATAGTTTCAAGCATATCGGCAAAGACCTGCTTTAAATCCCCGTCAAATTCAGTCACAGCCTCTGTTTTTTTCCTGAGTATGGGGTCGCCATATTTGCGTATAGTATAAATCATATATGAATTATATATAATGTAATGATATTTTTCAACCATTAATGCGCTTGACAACGTATGCAATTATGTGTATATATGTATATAAGAGAAAGCAAGGAGGCAAGCATGGAAATTCATGAGCTGCAGGCGGAGTTTTTCAGGGCTTTATCCAGCCCCGTAAGGATAAGGATATTAAACGCGTTAAGGGACAATAACAGCTGTGTCTGTGACCTGACAAAAATTTTGGGCGAGACACAGCCCCAGGTATCAAGGCATTTAACCGCGCTTAAAACCGCGGGAATATTAATTGCCGAGAAGAGCGGCAAAAGAACATGCCACAGGATAAAGAATAAGGATGTATTTAAACTGATGGAATTATCAATAAATCTTATCCGGGACAAGAATGAAAAAATCCTTGATGCCCTGGAAAAAGGAGATGAGAAACATGGAAAAACTGCTTGATCCTAAAACAGAGGAAGCATTAAAAGCAAAGTTTGCTGCCGAACTTAAAACTCCTGTTGATGTAAAGGTGTTTTCCACAGGTATTATTGTGGACCCGGCAAAACCCGAAGCTTCGGAGATAAATCAGTTCGCAAACCAGCTGGTTGATGAGCTTCACGCAATGGATCCGAGGATACTCGTAGAGCATTCGGGCATGGAGTCTGAAACAGCCGTAAAAATGAAATTGACGACAAGCCCCTCTATCCTCATTGGATATGACGAAGGTTACAGGATAATTTATAACGGCGCGCCGCTTGGCCATGAAGCATCAAGCTTCATAGACACCATATGCATGGTGTCAGGCAAGGAAACAGGCCTTAGCCCTGAGTCAAAGGCCGCGCTGTCAAAGATAGATAAGCCGGTCAATTTGCAGGTATTTGTGACTCCCACCTGCCCGTATTGCCCCAAGTCGGTCTTTCTCGCGAACCAGATAGCCGTGGAAACAAAAGGCATGGTCACGGCTGAATGCGTTGAATCCATGGAAAACCAGGAACTGTCGAAAAAATTCAATGTTTCATCAGTGCCCCAGCAGGTAATTAACGCCGATTTAGGGTCAATTACCATTGGCGCCCAGCAGGAAAAAGTTTTTGTAATGCAGGCTGTAAAGTACGGGGCCCCGGAAAAGTTCGCGCAGATTGTCAGGGAGGAAGAAGAAAAGAAAGCCTCAAGGGAAAAGCTTGTTGACCTGCCTGACGGGCCGGTATACCTTTCAGACAATAATTTTGAAGATGCCCTGAAAAAATACGGGAACTTGATAGTGGATTTTTGGGCGGAGTGGTGCATGCCCTGTAAAATGCTGGCGCCATCGCTTGAAGCTTTGGCAAAAGAAAACACGGGTAAAATAGTTGTGGGTAAGGTGAATGTGGATGAAAACCAGAAGACAGCAGGGGCTTATGGTATAATGTCAATACCGGCGCTGTATTATTTCAAGAATGGCGTTAAAGCCGGTGAAACAGTAGGAGTGCTTCCAAAGGAAAAATTGCAGGAAGCCGCAGTTAAGTTTTTTAAACTGTAATATAAAGCATAAGGAGACGCATATGCCCATTACTTTTAACATGGACGCGGGGAACCAGGATACGTCCGATACCGTAAAGCTTAATCCGGACGTTGTAATAATCGGCGGAGGGCCCGCGGGACTGACTGCGGCAATATACAACTCCAGGTCGGGCTTAAATGTCCTCATGATAGAAAAGCTGGCGGCAGGCGGCCAGATATTTATCACCTCCGAAGTGGAAAACTACCCCGGCATAGATCTGATATCGGGGCCGGAGCTTTCAATTGCCATGGAAAACCAGGCAAAAAAATTCGGCACCAGGATAGAATATGACGAAGTCGATAAGGTTGAGGATGGGCCGGGAGAGTTTAAGACTGTTCATACGGTTTCAGGAAAACAGTATAAAACATACGTTGTAGTGATATCAACGGGTGCAAAATACAAAAACATCGGTGTTCCCGGCGAGGAATTATTCAGGGGAAAAGGAGTTTCCAACTGCGCAACATGTGACGGGGCTTTTTATAAGAACCTGGAAGTTGCCGTGATAGGAGGGGGGGAAACAGCCGTGGAAGAGGGAGAATATCTCACAAGATTCGCCTCAAAGGTGCATATAGTGCACCGCAGGGAAAGGCTGAGGGCTTCCGTAAGCGCGCAGGAAAAAGCGATGAAAAACCCGAAAATAAATTTTATTTTTGATTCTGTTCTGGAAGAAATAGCCGGGGTAAGCGGAGTTGACAGGATCAGGATCTCAAATCTAAAGACAGGCGTAAAGTCGGACCTGCCGGTTAAAGGGGTATTTGTTTTTATTGGATTGGTCCCCAACACTTCTTTTTTAAAAGGTTATGTTGACATGGATGAACAGGGTTATGTTAAAACCGATGCCTCAATGAATACTTCACGCGCCGGCGTATTTGCCTGCGGCGACTGCATAGCCAAGGATTTAAGGCAGGTGGTCACTGCTGCCGGGGACGGGGCAGTGGCTTCGTATTCTGCCCAGCATTACATAGACAGGATAAAAGGACAGGAATATATATAGAGACTGTCGGAATTTCATGGTTTTATAGGGTTTTCCGACAGCATTTGTTATATATTCTGTTTTAGCCTGTTTGCGGCCGGGGCGGTGGTAAAAAGCCAGGTTATGCCGAAAAGAATAAAAGAAAGCATAATGATAAAGTGCAGTATGAAGTAAAGTTTCAGGTTTGTAGGGGTATATGCAAGTATTATTTCGTGGGACCCTTCAGAGACCTTGATCCCCATATATATCCCGAAACATTTTTCTATGACTGCCGCCTGATTGTCGACATAAGCCGTCCAACCAGGGTAGAAATTGTTGGAAAATATGAAATAGCCCGGCTTTCCTATGCTCACGTCAACCTTGCATGAACTGTAATCATATTCATTCCTTCTTGACCATGAATACTGTCCAACTATCAGGTCAAGACTATCTTTGGACGATGAAGTGAAAAATACAGGCAGAGCCCTTAAATTTTTGAAAACTTTCACGTTGCCATCATAGATCTTTTCAAAATTCGGGCTTGATATTTCAGCCAGGGTAATAAGGTATTTGACGTTTAAAAGACTCAGCTTGTCATAATCCAGAATAACACCGTCTTTAATAACGCTTTTAAGGTAGGAAGTATAAAGCTTGGGCTCCACAGGATTGTAACCGCCTGCGTCACTGAGACCGTATAGTATGCCGGTATTTGAAGGTATGCCTGAAAGAAAATCCATCTGGGCGCTCAGCAATGTGCCGGCTGATGTAATTGTCCTGGAAGAGACGTCGTCGGTATGCAGAAATTTATAGTTGGAAGCTTTAATCAGCGATGTTGTGTCAAATTTTAGGGAAGTATTCCCGTATATTATGTCGGAAACCATGGGATTTACCCCGGATATGAAATAGGAAAGTTCAAAGAAAAGCATGAATAACAGCGTGAAAAAGTAAAAATTCGGGGAGATTTTGTTTTTTTCCCTGAAAAAAAACAGCAATGCATTTATTGAAAATATGAAAATAAATATGAAAAGCCCTGAAATAAGGTTAAGTTCGGTTCTAGGCGACAAATTATAATTTTTCATTACAATATCATGGTTGAGTATCAGCAGCAAAAGAACAACTGTGAAAGTGATAATTATGTAAGCGAAAAATCTGAAAATTTTCCCGGAGAAATCAGCCGTATATGGGAACCTGTTGATTATGGGGACGTGCGCCGGTGTTAAGGTGAGTATGTTTTCCACGGTAAAAGCTATTATTATGGAGCATGGAACCACAAATAATGTCATTGCGAAGCCGGGGTGTCGCAGCAGTGAGAAAAAAGGCAGAAATGTAAAGAACCATGAATGAACGGGGGTATTTTTGCCGAGAGCCATTATGACGCTGAAAACAACCATAAAAAGGCAGAATTTATATAATCTTGTTTTCGGGTAAAACAGCGACAGGAACACAAGAAACACTCCGGTAATGGAAAAATAATTCATCATTCCCATCGCGTATGACTTCCAGTCCATGAGAAAGGCCGTGGAGAATCCGTTTATCCCTGCCGGCATTATAAATGCCCAGAGGTTCTTAAAAGACATTGATGTGGCCGCGGCTGTATTGTACTCGAACGCCGCCCCGCGGGAAGACAGGCTTAAAAGTTCGTAAAAAAGCCCGGTCTGGGGCATTGACAGCAGTACTACAAGCAGCAGCGAAAACAGGAAAAGAAAAATGATCCCTAAGGCGCCTTTAGGCGGAAGCTTTTCCGCATTTTTGGTGGTCTCAAATATCCAGAACAGGAACACAAGCAGGCCGGTATATATGGCGGTAGGAGGATGACCAGCCAGGACGCTCAGCGAAAAGCTCAAAATAAAAAGGATCAGATACGATATTTCCTTTTTTGAGATAAAATTCAGCAGGCACAGCAGTATAAGAGGCATCAATGAATATGAGCCCAGCGCGCTTAGAAAATTAATTTTTGACAGGGTGAAAGTGTTAAAAAGGAAAACCATAACGCCCGCACATGAAGGCAGGGATGAAAAACCGTACCTGCGCAGCAAAGAGTAAACCGCAAAACCCATGATCAAAAAATGCGTGATCACATATATTTTAAAAGCCGTGGAAAAACCGAAAATCAGGAAGAAAATGGAAAGCGGATAAAAAACACCCTTTTGAACGTCAGCAGCGAACGGGACACCCGAGTAGACAAGCGGGTTCCAGAAAGGCACGTTGCCGGACTGGATCGATTTTTGCAAAAAAAACTTCCACGGGTAAAACTGGGTGTATATGTCGCCTATGAAGTAGTTATTTGAGGTGAAAATCAGCGGGGTGAAAAAAATGATGACGGCCAGAAAAATAAATATGTAAGGGATGGAAGGGCCGGGCACAGCAGGTATGCGCAGGTTTAATTTCATTTGACAGATGCCTTTCCGCAGTATTTTTCAAGTTCCGTGTTTTTCGCGTTTGCGCCGCCGTAAGAGAGCGCCTTCTGGTATTCCGCGCAGGCCGCGTCTTTCATCCCTTTTTCAATATATATAAAAGATCTGCCGCCCAGTACCGCATAATAAGGCACTCCCAATACGGCTTTTTCATAATCATCTGCGGCTGTGTTTGTTTTTAAGATCTTCTCCATCTTATCATATTCAGAAAGGGCAGCATCAAGTTTTTTTTGTGACCTGTAAATTACCGCCAGATTATTCATGCCTTCAAGGAAAAGCGGTTCTGTTTCCAGGGATTTCTTAAAGTTTAATTCGGCCTTGCCCGCGTCATTTAATGAATTAAAATAAAAGCTTCCCAATTCAGAATATGAAAATGCCCTGTAAGGATTGGCGGCAATCGCAAGATTATAATATTTCAACGCATCTTCATAGTCCTCAATCCCGGCATTGGCGCGCGCGGCGTGAAGGCTGTAGATATAATTTTTGCGGTCAAGTTTAAGCGCTCTTTCAAAATACGGGATTGAAGCCCTTAAATTGCCGTTCTTTTCATAAAACATGCCTTTTTCAAAAAAGTAAACCGGGTTTAAGGGGTCTATCAGCGACGCATTATACAGCAGGTCGGCATTGCCGGATTTTTGGTATTTTGAATACAGAAAATAAGCCGCTGCGGGCTTGATCGCAAGGAAGAAAATGATGCAGGACAGCAGCAGTGCCGGCAGAAAGTAGATCCTGGTAAAAAGCAGGGTTTCCCTTGAAACTGTCCTTATAGAATAGCGTTCCTCCGAAATAAATGAAGCAAGCACGGCGCATGTGAATAATATACCCGGCAAGTGAAGCGTAAAATAAAATAATGAGTGAAAAAGCATTCCTGCCACGGCAAAATACGCGGCTGTTTTGATCGACCACAATTTTTTGTGGCCCTCGTATACCGGGACCTTCTTCATGAGGGCGAAGAAAAGGAAACCGGCTAAGAGCACTCCGGGGATGCCTGTGGCCTCAAATATCTGGAGATATTCGTTGTGGGCAAAGGCGGTTGTCATCTGAAAGCGCGCTATTCCCCTGACAGGAAAATTAAAGGCGGGAAAAATGCTTTCAAAACTGCCAAGGCCCCAACCGGTGATCGGCCTGGCAGCGCCCATTTTCAGGGCTGCCCCGTAAATTTCCGGGCGGTTAAAATAAAAAGGATCGCCGCTGACACCGGTCATTTTTTCTCCTGCCGGTGTAAAAGGGGTAAATGACGAAATAACAAGGATAATAAAGACGGATATTAAGAACCATCTTTTGATCAATTCATGGGCCGGCGAGTCTTTTACGTTGCCCGCGGATTTAATGTAGTATAAAGTAATGCCGGTAAAAACGGCTATCATGGTCAGCATTCCGCTTTTTGAGATCGAGAGGGAAGTTGTTATGATTATGAGCATCAGCAGAGCCGCTTTAACCGGCGCAAGACGTATATTTTTCTCAAACAGGATCCTGCACAGCAGAAAAGCAAAGGATATGCTCATATACGCGGCGAACAGACTTGGATTGGGAAAAAATCCGTCCGCGTAAAGAGGAAGGTGGTTTGCAAACCGGTATAAATATTGCGCGCAGGCCGCGACCCCAAGCGCGGCCCCGGTGCATATGATAAAGTTGGCTATGGTCACCCTGAAATTAAGCCTCCTTAAAAATTGAGACGACAGATAATATAGGACCGCCGCCGCAACGAGTATTATGTATATTTTTATCCCGGAATTAATATTGGGGGTTATAAGGAGGGATATGCCGCACCACAGCAAGAACAGCAGGAGCGGGATGTCCACGGCCGTACGGCGGATATCTTCCTTACTTACCGACCACATGGCAAAACCTGCGGTTATGAGGACGTTTATAGCCGTTAAGAAATAGATCTGTTTTCCGCCGGTCACGGCGCAAAGCAGCAGGACCAGGAGCACGGCATAAAAAATAATGGAGCGTCTTTTTCCAGGATTTACGCCTAAAAGGTATGACAGTTTGATTTTTTTCAGCTGTATGAGTCCTATGCTGACCTGGCTCATGAGCGTAGCGAGTAAAATAAGAAAAACAACGGTTATTTCAAAGCTGTATATGTCAAAGTCAACCAGGTTGTGCAGTAAAAAGGCAGTGAGCCCGGTTAGCATGGAAAATACCAGTATTTTTTTGTTTGGGTCCCTTATGAAATAAAAATTACTTATAATCGAACTGTACGCGTTATATCCGGCCAGGAGCAGGAGCCCTATGCCAACCAGGCCGGTTTCCATGGCTGCCTGAAGAAAGAAATTATGCCCGTATTTTAAGTAATGGGTCTTGCCAAAAACAGGGTCATTATATACGGCTTCAAAACTCCCTGGGCCGTATCCAAAAACAGGGCGGTGTTTGATTATGTCGATCATCCTGAGCCAGGTTTCCAGTTTTGAAATTATCTCGGGGAGCACCATGTGCAGCCCCCTGAGTTTCAGGACCAGGGCCAAAAGTCCGGCTGAAATTATTATGAATATCATGAATATCCTGCGGAAGCTTTTGAGGCTGGGGTCGGACACAAATAAAAGCATTATAAAAGCGGCGGCAATCAGGCAAATGAACGCACCGACCGAGCGTGTAAGGAACAGGTTTGAGATCAGCAGGACCAGCGCGGCGGACAGGTACAGGCGGTATTTTTTCCAGGATTTTATAAGGCCGAACAAAACCGGTATAACCATTATCAGCAGCCCGGCGAATGTGTTGGGGTAGATCAGCGTGGAAAAAACGCGTTTGGAATAAAGCCTTTGTTTTATAGCCTCAACCTCCGGGCTTTGATGCTGCATCAGATATTTGAGCGTTTCGTTAAACCCGGAAAAATACTGGTATAATCCGTACAAGCTCATCAAACTCACGATGATAATCAGGAAAATAAGGAAAGCTGTAAAATATTTTTTCGCGTAATTGTAAACAATATAAAAGAAAAGTATGAAGATTGTGAAGGTGACGGCGGAATTTAAGGCTGAGAATATGTTCCTGCCCGCGACGGACGATACCACGTGCCAGACAAAAAGCAGTATCAGGTTTACGTCTATCGGGGTTTCTATTTTGAGCTCTTCTTTTAACAGTTTATTGCTCATGACAAAAATAAGCCCCGCGAGCACTATGCAGCTTTTATAGGCCAAAGCCAGGTCAGGGTTGGAAAAGACCGGGAAAAGCAGGGAAGCGGCGGTTAAGAACCCCAAAAGCAGCAGGGTCGTGGTGTCGAAAATTTTCAGTAGTTTATCCGTCATTTTTTGATGTTTGAAGCAGCCTCAAGGGCGAGGTAGTAGCTGTTTTCGCCAAAACCCGATATTTGCCCGACGCATACCGGGGCAATGAATGATTTCTGCCTGAAGTCCTCTCTTTTGTAAATGTTTGAAAGGTGCACTTCTATGGTGGGTATGTTTATGGAAGATATGGCGTCCCTTATGGCAACGGACGTATGCGTGTAAGCAGCCGGGTTGATGATTATGCAGTCGGCCCATGTCATGGCCTGCTGTATGGCGGTCACTATCTCCCCTTCATGGTTGGACTGGACAATCTTAAGTTCCATATCAAGCGCGCGGGCTTTTTCCTCAAGCTTCGCGTTAATGTCAGCCATTGAAACAGGACCGTAAACATCCGGCTCCCGCTGGCCGAGAAGGTTGAGGTTGGGCCCGTGTATTATAAGTACTTTTTTCATGTTTGCTCCTTTTGGTTGAAAATACCCTGAATAACAGTTGTTTTAGTATATCAAATAAACGCCTAAATTCAAGAAAAAACTCGTGTTTCGTATAGTTTGTTTCGTATAGCCTTGACAAAGTTTCTTCGGAGTGATAAATTACTACTGTCATAGTAATTGAAGTGAAAATCCAGGGTAAATAAGAATTACGGGCAGACCAAGACCGGTGAAAATTTGGAGGACAAATGAAAAAAATGTTTGCGGCCGTACTTTTACTGCTTTTTCCATTAACGATATGCGCGGATTACAGTTCTTATTTTGCACTTGGAAAAGACGCCTATGCAGCCAAGGATTATGACGCGGCTTTTTCTAATTTCAAAAAAGCGTATGCCGAAAAACCGACGGAAGAACTTAAGGCATATCTCAATGAGGTCGGGAAAAATCTGGCGCCCAAACAGAAAGAAAGAAGCAATAATGATTTTAAAAAAATAGTGCTGCTTGGCTCCGACATAATACTTTCCGCCACGGCAGCCTGGGCTTATCTGGATTATTCAGGCAGTTCAACGGCATATGAAACACTTTACACCGTCTTAAATAAAACAAATGCGGCAAACTACAATATACTTATCTATGACAAAAAACAGGTGGAAAATAAAGGCATATATATGGCTGTGATGTCCGGGGCCGCCGGGCTGGCCATAATATACACGCTCGGTGATCTGTTTTTTTTCCACAACGCTTTTGATGTGCCTGTTCAATTCAGCGTAAACCCCGGAAGGCAGTACGCGGGTTTGTCGAAAGAGTGGAGGTTTTAAATGAAAAAAATATTTTTGATAATAGCCGTCTGTTTTGTACTGGCGGCAGGATGCAAAAAATTAAGCCAACCTGCGGCTCCGGATGCCACGCCTGTTTCAAGCATACAATTAACCCAGACAGCCATAGCGGTCATAAACCCGTCCCCGACGTATACGCCCACAGATGTTCCGGTTTTTCCGATATATGTATTGGGAGGCAGTGACAGCGGAGCCGGGCAGTTTTCTTATCCTTACGGGGTTGCAGTAGATGGCGGCGGAAACTTTTATACTGTGGAAACGACAAATAGGATCCAAAAATTCAGCGGCGCGGCCTCATATATAACCAAATGGGGCGTTTCTGGAAACAGCGACGGGCAGTTTTTCTATCCCCAAGGTGCGGCAATAGACAGCAGCGGGAACGTCTATATTGCGGACACGCAGAACAACAGAATCCAGAAATTTACGGGCACGGGCACATATATAACGCAATGGGGCGGTTATGGAAGCGCAGACGGGCAGTTTTCTTCACCCCAGGGAGTGGCGGTGGACAGTACGACAAATTCCTATACGGTAGTGTATGTTGCGGACACAAATAATAACAGGATCCAAAAATTCGACAACGCAGGCGCATATATAACCCAATGGGGCGCCCAGGGAAGCGGCGACGGGCAGTTTTATTACACTTTTGGAGTGGCAGTGGACTCCGGCGGAAATGTTTATGTGACGGATTCAGGGAATAGCAGGGTCCAAAAATTTGACGGGATCGGGAATTTAATTACCAAATGGGGTGTTTCTGGAAGCGGTAACGGACAGTTTAACGGCCCCTATGGAGTGGCAATAAACAGCAGTGGAACTGTTTATGTGGCGGATTCAGGAAACAACAGGATCCAAAAATTTGACAGTGCGGGCGCATATTTGGGTAAATGGGGCAGTTCGGGGACCGCAGCAGGGCAGTTTTCCACCCCGGCTGGACTGGCCATAGACGGCGGCGGGAACATTTATGTAGCGGACTCGGGAAATAACAGGATCCAAAAATTCGCCCCGTAATTTAAAGTGCGGGTCATTTTACCCCGGGTCAGGGGGAATGATTAAAAAAGATATCTTCTTATGCCGGATAAATCCATAATTCTTTTCCTTTATAATCCTGCGTTCTCATCTCCGGATTTTTATGTTATAATCATCAAAATATTGTAATATGGAAAGGCAGTAAAATGGATAAAATAGCGAGTTTCCCGGAGTTTACACCGCTTGACATAAGCCACAGGGGATTATTTGAGAAATATTTCCTTGAGCTGCAGCCAAAAGTTTCCGAGTTTAACTTTACGGAGTTGTATGCCTGGCACAGCATCAGGGACACTAAAATAACGATCCACAACTGCAGCGTATTTGTGCATCTCAATAAAAACGATAAAAAATATTTTTATCCGCCTTTTGGAAAAAGTTGTTCGTATAAGAGCATGGCTCTAGTCCTTGAACATTTCCTAAAAGAAAATAAAAACGTGTATTTCTACGGTTTTGACGGTAATGGCGCGCTTGTAGCCGAAGAAACCGGAAAATTAACAGCGGTAGAGGACCGGGACAACGCGGATTACGTATACTCTTCGAAGGATTTAATAAGCCTGTCCGGAAGGAAATTTGACGGCAAGCGCAACCACCTCAAAAACTTCTACAGGAACAATGATTTTGAGTTTGTTCCCGTGGCGCAGGAGATGATACCGGAAATAATCGAGTTCCAGAAACTCTGGTGCGAGGCGCGCGCGTGCAACGAAGATTTATCGCTGAAAAACGAGAACACTGCCGTCGTGGAGGTCCTGAACCATTTCGCGGAATTAAAAGTGTTCGGCGCGGTCATAAAAATAAACGGGAAAATACAGGCGTATACAGCGGCGTCGGAATTAAACCATGAAACTGCGGTTGTGCTTTTTGAAAAAGGCAACCCGGAAATAAGGGGCATATACCAGGCCATAAACAAGGAATTCTGCGAAAAAATGCTTTCAAAATACAAGTGGATAAACAGGGAACAGGACGGCGGTGATGAGGGATTAAGGAAGGCGAAACTGTCGTATAACCCGGACCATCTTGTGGCAAAGTATATAGTCAAGCTGAAAGCGTGAACATAGTAAATGGGACGGTATTGCGGAATGCGGATTTCGAATTGCGGATTATGAAGTGCCGAATGGAATTTGTCATCCGTATTTTGGAATGGATTATAAACGCGTAGGGGTGACACGCTGTGTCACCCGCACGTGGCAACGTTGTTTGAAGGCCTACCGGTGATAGATCCGCCCGGGATAAGACCGCAGCGGGTCGCACACACGTCTTCGCCGGAGGCTCCGGCGCGCAGGGCGGGCGGCCCCTACGCCATATTAAAAAGGAAAACAATAATGAAAAAAAAAGACATCATCGTCGAGGTACAGGGGATCGTAAAAACATACAAATCCGGGTTTTTTAAACCACGTTATACAAAGGCCCTTCAGGGCATCGACCTTGCCATACATGACGGCGAGCTTTTCGGCGTTTTAGGGCCCAACGGCGCGGGCAAGACCACCCTGCTGAACATTATCATGGGCCTGATAACTCCGGACCGGGGGTGTGTCATGATAGCTGGAAATAATACCTGCGATGTGTTCCACCGTGATACACGGAATGTCATGAATATGAGTTCGGGAAACCCGAACTATCCGTGGGCCCTGACCGTAAAGGAAGCCCTGAATTTTTACGGAATGCTTTACGGATTATGGGGCAGGAAACTTTCTGTGAAAGTGAACCGACTCATAGAACTTATGCAGCTTGAAAAGTACCGCGATATCAGGTTTGACGAACTGTCCACGGGAACAAAGCAAAGGACTTCCATAGCAAAGTCGCTTTTAAATGACCCGAAAATACTCCTGCTTGACGAACCCACGTCGGGGATGGACCCGGATATTTCCGTGAAGATCAGGCAGGTGATAAAACGCCTCCATAAGGACCTGAAAATAACAATACTCCTTACAACACACTACATGAGGGAAGCGGAAGAATTATGCGGCAGGATAGCTTTCATAAAGAACGGGAACATAGCCGCGCTGGGCACGAAAGAAAAAATACAGCGCATGACGTCGTCGAAGAATATGGAGGAGGCGTTCATTGAACTCGCAGCTGATTAGGATTTACGCGTTCGCGTACAGGAATTATATATTTGCGGTAAGGAACTTCTTTACCTTTGTGGAAATGCTTTTCTGGCCGGTCATAGGCATACTCTCCATAGGCTTAATGAGCGGTTTTCTTTCCCTGAACGGGAACATGAAATCCTTCCTCCTAACCGGCGCCATCATGGCGGGCGTATTCCAGACGTCCCAGCTTGACGTGGCATACGGGTTCCTTTATGACGTGTGGTCAAAGAGCGTCAAACAGACTTTCATAGCCCCTGTTAAAAACATTGATTATATACTCGGTTCCTGGATAATAGGCACGGTAAGGGGGATAATAACATTTTTCATGCTCGCCGGCCTTGCCGTTGTATTTTTTAAGTTTACGCTCCCGGGTACTGCGGCGCTTTGGTTCTGCCTGGCCGGAGTATACTTAACGGCCATGATATCGGGCATGATAACCATATTCTTCATATTCATGTTCGGCCAGAGGATAGACATCATAGCCTGGATGATGTCGGCCATCATGATGCTGCTGTGCGGCATATACTACCCGGTCACATATTTATCCGCGGGTATTTCAAAGATGGCGCAGTTTATACCGCTCACATACTTCCTCGAATATTTCAGGACAGGCTATGGCTTCCCGCTGAATTTCACGCACCCGCTGATAAAGGGGTTCGGGTTGTCCGTTATTTATATAGGAATAATGCTTTGGATGATAGAGATGGCGTTTTTAAATGCGAAAAGAAGCGGTATGCTGGTGAGGCTGAGCGAGTAGCGAAGCCCCTTTCTCCTCACCCTCCCTCCTTACCCTTAAAGGCAGGGTTTAATACTTGCGGAGTAGTTCGAATTTAACGAAAAAAAAGGAGAAAAAATGAAAAGACAAATAGCGGCATTGTTTATCCTGTTAGTGTGTAATTGCCAGGTTTTATCCGCAGGTTCCGGCCCGGAAATTAAATACATTACAGACCCTGATAAAAAAAATTACGAGGCCTGTATCCAGGCGCTGGATAAGATATGTGCCGATAAATTAAATGGAAGCAATTCCTGGTCAAAGTGGATGAAAGCCAACAATATAGACAAACCGAAACTGCTTAAGATCTGGGGCAGTATTGAAAAAGGGGAAAATGAACCTGTTGCGGTCGGCCTGCGGCTTTGTGTGGCATTGGACGGGGCATTATCGGAAACATCAATGCAAAGCGTCCGGCAGTCAATCGAGACCAATCCCGCAGGGTTCTTAAGGGCTTTTCAGGATTTTATCAATGCCCTAACCAAAGCAGGGAAGGCAAACGAGGAAGAATTCTATGCAGGCGGGGTAATATACGGGTTGATGTATGATTATTTGGACGAGCCGGCCAGGAAATTAGAGGCCCTTAAAAAAAGGAAAACACTTATCCAAAAGGTCGGGGATAAGGACCTGCTGGATATAAAGGATAAGGTATTAAAATACCTCGATGAAGGAATAAAAGAAACACAGTCCGATATCGAGGCGGCAAAAAAGCACTGATAATTGCCGACTATACTGGAAAATCTTTTACAAATAAAGCGGCAAAAATGATAATAATAGCAAAAAACTAAAATAGGGCGCATTTCGTGATATAATTGTCCAAAGTCGGCGAAGCGTGGAGTTTGCCCTTGTCTTTGCAAAAGAGGGTCGGCAAAAAATTGTACGCTGAATTTCACGCTGTTCAAATAATCTAGTGTAATATATAGGGGTGCACAATAACAAGAGCGGATTTTTGAACCGTTCTTGATTTTATACAGGAGGGATTTCATGGCAAAAGGCGGAGAAACGGATGTAAAGGGTAAGGCAATAAATTTTTTTCAGGCGTTGTTTGATTTTTCTTTTCAGGCCTTTATTACTTCAAAGTTGATAAGTTTTATTTTTGGGTTTGGAGTCATAGCAGGGGGAATTTTCGGGATAATAACAATAATAGGGTCTTTTACACGTTCGGCAGGCTCGGGGTTGTTAATGCTTATTGTGACGCCTCTTATGTATCTGGCAGGGGTAACCGTGCTGCGCATATGGCTGGAGCTTGTGATGGTAATATTTAAGATCGAGGAGAACACACGCAGATAACCAAAATCCGGAGATATGGAAAAGCCGTCCGCAGGATTAAAATTGCGGACGGCTTTTTTGTGGTGTTTGAAGAACCGTTTGTCCGCCGCTGTGGAGTTTGTCCTTACAAGAAGCCTTCCGACGTGTGCGGCGCCCTTATGCATGTCATAGACCTGTACTTATAGCACCCATTCCGTTTCAGCATATTGCCCAAGAACTGCGAAGGCCGAACAACCGCCATAGCTTTAGCGCGACGGCGGGCAAACGTGGTCGCCATACAGCGGAAAATTTGGTCGTCTTGAGCGGATTTTGCATGTAATAAATACCAATAAAATAAGGCGTTATGCAAATTTACCGAACGGTAATATTTATCTATATTAACTAAATAGAACCATAAAAACTTACCGTACGGTAAATTTTGATTGATTTTTTATGAATTTTAGTATATTATTACCGTACGGTAAAAAAGAGGTGAAAAATGAAAATAGTAGACAGTAAATCATTTGGAATTGCTGTAAAAGTTTATAGAAAAGCACAGAGCCTGACCCAGGAGAAAGTAGCGAATTATTCAAATGTTGGAGTCAGGTTTATTGTAGATTTGGAAAAAGGGAAACCTACATGTGAACTGGATAAGGCGCTTTATGTGGCCAAAATGCTTGGTATTAAATTTGACGTACCTGTGGAGAATCAATGATGACGGCAAGAAGGTTGGAAGTATATTTATATGACATGAAATCCGGAGTTTTGACGGATAATGACGGTGTGTTAAGTTATAAATATGATGACAACGCCGGCAGGCCGTTGTCTGTATATATGCCGGTCAGGGAAAGGGAATACTCTGACAGGGAGTGCCGGCCATTTTTTGAGAACCTGCTGCCTGAAGGCGATATCAGAGCGGCAATAGCCGTGAAAGAGAGGGTATCGGAAGGAAATGTGTTTTCCCTGCTTGATAAAATAGGCGGTGACTGTGCCGGTGCAGTTTCTCTTTATGAAGAGGGGCAAAAACTGCAAAGCGCCGGGAAACAGGAACCAAAAGAAATTTCAGGGGATGACCTTTACAGCATAATTGATTCACAAAAAAAGTCACCGCTGCTTACGGGACAAAATATCCGTTTATCCCTGGCCGGAGCCCAGGTTAAATTTGCCGTCTATATAAAAGATGATAAAATGTATTATCCCGATGATGCGTTTTTTTCATCGCATTTGATCAAACCTGAAAATCCGGATTTTGAAGGCCTGGTGATAAATGAATATTTCTGCATGAAGCTTGCGGAAAGAATGGATATAACGGTCCCGGATGTGCGGTTAAAAAGAATAAAAGACAGGAAGTACCTGATAATTGACAGGTTTGACCGCCTGATTGCCGGTGATAACAGGGCAAGGCTTCACCAGGAGGATTTCTGCCAGATACTGGGGCATACGCCGGACAGAAAATATCAGAAGGAAGGCGGGCCGGGTTATAAGGAGTGTTATAATTTTTTAAGCGATAAAGCCGGGATAAACTCATCAGAGAGGTTTGTCTCGATGATTGTTTATAATTACCTGATAGGCAATTGTGACGCGCATGCGAAAAATTTTTCCATATTACATGAAATTGAAAGGGTATATACCGCAGGCGGAAAACTGCATACGGCAGGGGAAGCCGGGGCAATTACCCTTTCCCCTTTTTATGACCTGGTATCGACCGATGTTTACAACAGCCTCTCCAAAGAAATGGCCATGAAGATCGGCTATGCGTGGGATATAAGGCAGGTGCAGAAAACGGATTTTTACAGGATTGCGGATGAAATAAATATAAAGGAAAAAGAGATGGACAGAATAATAAAAAATTTATCAACTATGCCCGATAAAGCGCATAAATTGACGCAGGAGATAGTTAAAATGGGATTTGAAGCAGGTATTTGCGGAAAAATACATGAAGGAATAAAAGACCGTCTGCAAAAAATATCAGTATAGGCATAAAAGCCAGGATTTGGGTCACCCATTGGCAGCACAGGATAACCTGCCTGCATCGGGCGGACACACAAAGGGTAGGGGTGAAGGGTAGGGGTCAAGCCTCGAGTTAATAGTTGAGAAGTAAAGTGTTGCTTTGGCCCATAAACAACATTTGACAAAAACTCCAAAACAAGCCATAATGACCAAACAAATAAAAAGAAGCATAAGGATAGGATTTAAGTTGTAATGGGGCTGGCTCTTATAAAAAAACTAAACGGCGGTAAACATGAACTTTTGGACATATGCGCATCTTTTTAGTTTCATAGTCTACACCCTTGCTGTTTGTTATGTGATATTCAAAAACCCGCATGCCGTGATAAACTTGATCCTGTCCATAATTTTCCTGCTGTTTGCCTTGTGGAGCATATGCAGCTTCGTGCTTGACAATAACTCCGTCAGCGACTCAACGGCGGAAATCGTCATGAAGGTCCAAAGCATATGCTGGACAAGTTTTATATCCTTTTATTTCCTGTTCATACTTTACCTCACCAATAATAAAAAAATGATCACAGGGCAGCTCCTCATCCTGCTGATACTCATAATACCCGGGATTTTTATATACCAGGATATAAACGGCAATATGCTTGAATGCTGCCGGAAAGTATCGTATGGAACGGCAGGGACATGGAAGAAATCCGCCTGGCCCCTGCTTTATTTTACCTACTATGTTGTCATGTTCTTCGGCGGCGCCTACCTGCTTATCAGGTACAGGAGTAAGACGCTTGTAAAGGCTGAAAAACAGATCGTGGATATATTGCTCGCCAGCGCCGTCGCCGTATTTGTGATAGGCACGATCTTTGCGGTCATTATGAATTATATGCACATATACAATCCCGTGGACTTGAACATAGTGTTCCTGATATTCGTGGGCGGATTAATCATGAGCGCCGAAAAATACGAAACTTTCAACCTGTCATCCACAAGGAACGCGGATATGATAATGGACCTGATAACCGACGGCATAGTGCTGCTTGACAGGATAGGAGCGGTACACACGGCCAACCGCGCCGCAAATGAAATATTCGGGTTTGGGCTTCATCATGAAATATCGTCCGGCTACGGTTTTATAGAAAGCATGATAAGGCGCTCCGGGGTGTCGGCCTACGGGGTCGAAGTGATAAACGCGGAGCTTACGTTTGTTGACGCTGCCGGCGCGGAAAAAACGGTACTGATCTCAAGCAAGGCGCTTTTAAAGGACAAAAAACATTCCGGCAGGGTATGCACCGTCAGGAACATAACCACCAAGAAAAAAGTCGAACTGGACCTTGTTGAAAAAATGAAGGAACTGGTGCGTTCGAACGAGGACCTGGAGAGTTTCGCGCATGTGGCCTCGCATGACCTTAAAGAACCCCTAAGCATGATTACCGATTACCTGCAGCTGATCAGGAAAAAGTTCAGGGAAAAACTGGACAAGGACCTGAATGTTTTTTTGAACAATGTGTCGGAGGGCGCCATAAAAATGTCAAGCCTGCTGGAAGCCCTGCTGGATTATTCCAGGGTGACAAAGTCAAAAAGGGAACACGTCCCGGTTGACACTACAAAAGTCGTATCCCGCCTGATGGCGGCGATGAAATTCAGCATTGTGGAAAAGGAAGCGGCAGTTACGGTGGACGGGCAGCTGCCAACGGTAAAAGGCGATAAGATACAGATAGAGCAGGTCTTCAGGAACCTTATAGATAACGCGCTGAAATTTTCCGGCAAAAACAAGCCTGTTGTGAATATAAGCTCAGAAAACAAGGGGGAATATTTTGAATTTACGGTAAGCGACAACGGCATAGGGCTTGAACCGGCGAATTTTGAAAAGATTTTCCATATATTCCACCGCCTCCACCCTAAAACAGAGTACGAAGGCGCGGGCGTCGGCCTGGCTACCTGCAAAAAAATAGTGGAATCTCACGGATGCAGGATCTGGGCCGGTTCAGACGGGCCTGGCAAAGGAAGCGCTATTAAGTTCACGCTGCCAGCCGCGGGGTAAAGTAGCAAGTGGAAGGGGTCACCCATTTAAGTACTTGTCAATAATATTTACACGTATCACGTCAGCGGTTTCCAAATCATCTGTTAATCTTATTCGACCGTCCATTTTTTTATCTCTAGAAACCCGGAATAATCCGGTTTCGGTCACCCATCGGCAGGGAATATCAGAAATACATGGTGTTTTTAAACAGTAAAAGGAAGAGATTATCAACTATTAACTCGAGGTTTGACCCCCACCCCCTGCTATAAAATATCCTAAGGTTGAAATGTTATCTTCTTATCCTAAAGAAAGTCTTGGAGATTCACTTGATGCCACTATGACAAAGAAGAGAATGAATGATGGTTATATAGATGCTTGTAACGACTTCACCGTAGAAGCGATAGATAAATTATTAAATAGTTAATAATATCTTTTCTAACATTGTAATGATAAAAAGAACCTTTGCCCTCAGCCATACAAAGGTAAGGTGGCAGGGATAGTTTTTGGAGCACGGGAAAAGGATGTGGTTGAGACTAACCTGAATAGGCGGATGTGTAAAGGTGAACTGACTCTAGCGGAGGTAAAGAAGATACTTGCCATGGATTGGGTTGGATACTACTGCAAGTTGAAAGGGTAAACCAAAAGCATTAGACCTAAAGAAAGTCAAACCAAACATTAAGTTTGTAAGTTTGGTGTAAGTTTGGGGTCACCCATTTAAGTGATTGTCAATAATAAATATACGTATCACGTCAGCGGTTTCCAAACCATCTGTTAATCTTATTCGGCCGTCCATTTTTTTATCTCTAGAAACCCGGAATAATCCGGTTTCAGTCACCCATCGGCAGCGCAGGACTTAAGCCTGCCTGCATGATAATTTTGGACGGCGGATGTCCGCTAATCAGACCCTCGAAGTCGCGCTATAAGCGCACTTCAGACACCGTGGAGCGCGACATCCGCCGTAGACCGAATTATTTTGCTGTAATACTCTCGTTTTTCCCTTAATACGACGTAGATCATTCTTAACATGTCTCTGGCCAACGCTACTTTTGCAGTGTTGTAGTTTTTCCTTTTTACCAGCTCATCAAATTTTTTCTTCTTTTCAACAGAAGCTCTTACAAAATGCGGAGTTACCTCCAACAGTATCCACTGAAGTAATTTACGCCTGTTTTTACTCAAAGGCCCGTGAATATCTTTGTTTGCGCTTTGGCTAACCCGCGGGGCAAGCCCGGCATAGGAACAAAGTCGGTTAAAAGAACCAAAATTTGATACATTCACTATTTCACTTTTCACTATTGCCGCGCTTAGATAACTCAATCCAGGTATTGTTGTCAGGTTCATGATTTCCTGGTCTTCCTGAAAAGTTTCTTCCAGGTACATTTTCATGCCCTTAATTTTTTCAGTTAGAAACCTTATTCTCTCCTTGTGCCCTTGAATCACTGTTTCATATATTTCCGGTAATCCGTCGGTTTGAACCTTGTCCAGTTGTTTGTATGCAGTAAGGTCGCCGCTGCATTCCCGACCCAGTTTGCCTAAAGTGTTTTTGAGCCTGTTGATATTAAACGTCCGTTCGTAAACAAGAGACATTCTATATCTTATCAGCTCGCGTATTTCTCTTATGGGTTTTGGCGGGATGTTAACCGTCGGCAGATAACCCATCCGCAAAACATCGCAAATCAACTTCGCATCTATTTTGTCAGTCTTCTTATTACGCTTTGCAAAAGCTTTTAGCTCGAAGGAATTAGCCAGGTTTACTTCTTCTGCATACTGCTCGGCAAGATCGACGAAGAAGTACCAGTTCCTTGTGGCCTCTACACCCAGTTTAAAAGGCTTTGGGATGATGTCAAATATCTGTTTCAATTCCGCGTCCGTATTTGGTATACTCTTACTGATCAGTCTTTTGCCTTCTTGATCTGAAACGTAAAACCATGACTGTTCTTTGTGCAGGTCAACACCGACATAATGCATGTGCGTTTCCTCCTTTGTTATTTTGTTGCTCGGTACAACTATTTTAACAAAAGTTTGGGACGCACGTGTATTTTATTGAACGCTTAACATATTATCAGACCTCGGATAGAGCATTGATTATTTTTTTATTTAATGATAAATTATTATTACGATAATGATTCAAATATAATTTTGAGGGAATTATAATGGGCAGGCAACTTAGAATTCTTATACCCGGCGCTGTATATCATGTGACATCCAGGGGCAATGAAAGAAAGAATATATTCAGGGATGACATGGACAGGAATATGCTTTTGAAGACGGTCGGGGAAGTAAAGAATAAATATGATTTTAAAATACTGGCGTTTGTTTTGATGAACAACCATTATCACTTCTTGTTAAAAACCGAAAAACCAAATTTGCCGACGATCATGCAATATCTTAACACCAGTTATGGTATTTATTTCAACCGCAAATACAGGAGAAATGGGCACTTATTTCAGAGCAGGTATCACTCAGTGCTGGTTGAATATGGGCCAAACATTAAGGAAGTTGTCAGATATGTTCATCTGAATCCAATAAGAGCAAATGCTGTTGAAACACTGCCTGAGTATGAATGGAGCAGCCACGCGCAGTTCTCGGGAATACGTGAGAACGGTATAGCAGATCCTGAATATGTGCTGAGGTATTTCAACGACAGCAGCAAAAAGGCTATCGCGGAATATGAAGCATACATGGTGGACGGGTCCTGGAAGGACAAAGACGGGGAAAGGATGGGCGCATACGGAGGATATATACTGGGAAGCGATGACTTTGTAAAGAAAATAAAGTTATTATTGAAAGACAGGAGTATAACCGGGGAAATAGCACACAGAACAAAACTAAAGAATGTGTACGAAGCGGATGAAATAGTAACAGCGGTAGCCGGATATTTTAAACAGACAAAAGAGGAACTTATTGAAAAGAAAGGCAAATGGAACCGGGGTAAACGAATACTTATGTACCTGTTGTCAAAGGATGCAGGTAAAAACCATACGGAAATATCGGAATTGCTGAACGGAATTCACCATAGCAGTATAGGAAAGACTATAGCAAGAGTTGTCAAGGAAATAGAAGAAGGAAAGAAAACAAAACAAGAAATAAACAAAATAGAAAGTCAATATGTGGTGAAGCAGAAGTGAAAAATTATAAAGGCTCAATACGGAGTATGTCATAAAATCTGTGTAAATGGCCATAATCTGCGGTACACTAAGTGTACCAAGCATAATAAGGAGGCAGGATTATGGCGCTTGATGACAAGTTGTTGGATGAGTTGTTGAAAGATTACAAGAAACCGGAAGATTTAGTAGGTGAAACAGGACTGCTCAAACAGCTGACAAAACGGCTGGTGGAACGAGCGATGTCGGCAGAGATGTCAGAGCATCTTGGTTACGAGAAACACTCGCCTGAAGGCAAGAACAGGGGTAATTCCAGGAACGGATACTCACCCAAGACCATACGGACTGACAGCGGCGAAATCGAGATACAGCAACCGCGGGACCGGGATGGTGAATTTGAACCTCAAATTATCAAAAAACATCAGAAAAGCTTTAACGGATTTGACAACAAAATAATGTCCATGTATTCACTTGGGATGACGACCAGGGATATACAAAGCCACATAAAAGAAATATATGGTGTCGAAATATCGCCCGATTTTATATCCAATATAACGGATCAGGTCATCGACGATATCAAAGAATGGCAGAACCGTCCGCTTGAAAAAATATACCCGATATTATTTTTGGATGCCATCAGGGTAAAATCTCGGGAAAACGGACAGGTTTTAAATAAGGCAATATACCTTGTAATAGGCATAAATGTTGAAGGAATGAAAGATGTGCTGGGCATGTGGATTGCAGATACAGAAGGCGCGAAGTTCTGGGCTATGGTGGTAAGCGATTTAAAAAACAGGGGTCTGGACGATGTATTAATCGCTTGCGTTGATGGTCTCAAAGGGTTTGAAGAAGCCATAGCTGTTACATTTCCCAAAACGCAGGTACAGTTGTGCATTGTGCACATGATTAGAAATTCCCTGAAATTCGTATCCTGGAAAGACAGAAAAATGCTGGCAACGGATCTAAAACGTGTTTACAACGCACCTAATGCGGAAGCCGCAGCCGTTGAACTCGAAACATTCAGAAAAAAATGGGATAAAAAATACCCGAGTATAGGAGAAATGTGGCAGAGGAACTGGGCCGGAATTATCCCGTTCATGGCTTATCCAGATTTTATCCGGAAGGTCATATATACCACGAATGCGATAGAATCTCTGAACCACAGTCTGCGCAAGATGACCAAAATCAAAGGGGCATTTCCGACGGACGAGGCCGCCCAGAAATCAATATATTTGTGCTTGCAAAACGCTAAGAAAAAGTGGAAAATGCCGATACGTGATTGGGGACAAATACTCAATCAACTTGCAATCGTTTTTGAAGGTCGGCTTAAACTGGAACAGGAGTAGCAATGAATGGCCGTTTACACAAAAAATCTGACATACTCTCATGAGCGTTCTGACTGGTCGCCATGCAGCGGAAATGCTGGTCGTCTTGAGCGGATTTTATATTCATCAAAATCGGGCTGTATTAAAAGTCAGCAAAATCCCCATTTTTATCGAAAAAAATGTTGAAGTTTATGGTTTCACCGTGTAATATATGTGTGTTATTAACCACAAACAGCGTAGGCCAGTAACTCAGTGGTTAGAGTGCCAACCTCACACGTTGGAAGTCATCAGTTCAACTCTGATCTGGCCTACCAGAAATTTTGCTCCGCAAAATTTCAGAGCAGGTGAACAGGAGAACAGGTGAGCAGTAGACAAGCACGTCAGAAAAAAGTCTACTATTGCAGGCTAAATACGGACACCTGCGGTCAATCTGCTCAATCTGCTCAACTGCTCACGGGATTTTGGAGCTGAAATATGGGATTTTGATTTTTAGACCTGACTTAAGGAGGAAAACACAATGGCAAACTGCGGATGTGGATGTGGATGCGAATCGGCTATGCCGGCACCCAAGAAAAAAGTTGTAGCAAAGAAGAAAACTGCAAAAAAGAAAAAATAACCATAAAGCCGCCTTTAACGGGCGGCTTTGGACTTATAGAAACAATTGAAATGGCCCCGCTTTTGCGGCGGGGAGAGGCGGAATTGTGGCTGACGAGGCTGGAACAAAACAAAACCCCATAGATTCTTCAAAACTCTTCAACATACGCGTTTGGGAAGGCATACAGTATAAATTTGCCAAGGACCTGGGGATAGCCATCAAGGTCATGAGCGAAGACGGTAAAATAGACACCCCCGAATCAAACTTCAGCGATTTCTACAGGCTCTTAACCTCCACGGAAGAGGGCAGAAAAATATGCGAAGTAACTCCGGATTCCATAGAAAAAGACGCGAGGTTCGTCAAGCTTTACGCCGATTGCGTATATTACTGCGCGACCACGTATTTTTACGGCAAGAAATTTAACATACTGGTGGGCGTGCGCGAGAGGACCCTTGACGGGGCCATGATACATGACTTAAGCGTGAAGGCCGGTCTGAATTATGACGAACTTCTGGAAGCCTATACAAAACAGACCCTGTTTTCCGAAGAAAGAATAATAAACATCGCGGACCTCATAGTTGACTTATTTAACATAGTCATAGAACTCTCGGTGCAGGAATACATAACCAACATGGCGAACAAGGAAAAAGAAGGGGAAATAGCAAAAATGAGTGCCCTTATGGAAGCGTCCATAATCATAAACTCCACCCGCAACCTGGATCAGCTTTTGAAGATCATCATGCAGTCTGCCGAAAAAGTCATGCAGGCTGAAGCGTCTTCGGTCTTCCTGGTCGACAGCGAAAAGAACGAACTTTATTTTGAGGTGGCAACAGGCCCCAAGGAAGAGGAAGTAAAAAAGATACGGCTGAAAATGGGGGAAGGCATTGCCGGATGGGTCGCTTACACGGGAGAGTCGCTTTTGGTCCCTGATGTCAGCAAGGACCCGCGTTTTGCCAAGCGGGTGGATGAGCAGACCATGTTCATCACCAAGTCGGTCATATGCGTTCCATTGAAGGTCCGCAACCAGACCATAGGCGTGGTGCAGGTACTCAATAAGATAGGCGGAGGCAATTTTTCCAAGACCGAGATAAAGTTCCTGGAGGCTTTGGCCTCACAGGCCGCCATTGCCATAGAAAATACCAATCTGTACGAACACCTGGAAGAACGCGCGGAACAGCTGAACAAGGAATTAAAAACCGCGAACCTGGACCTCGGGATCGAAAAACTCAGGATAGAATCCATGGTCCAGTCCATGGAGGACGCGGTATTAGCCGTTAATAAGGATAAAAAAATAGTCATGGTTAACAGGGTTGCCGAGCGGATTTTCAGCATAGACGGCCTGAATGCGGAGGGAAAAGCGCTTGATGATGTCATAATGACAAAAGACATAGTTGATAACTTCACCATGGTCCTGCTTACCAAGAACATAAATAAAACCGAGGTAAAGTTCCAACTCGGGAATAAAGAGCACATATTTGCCGCGGTAATCGCGCCTATCATAGACGAAAAGAGCGAAGCAGCCGGGTCTGTCGCCGTATTCAGGGATATAACAGAGATTAAAGAACTCGATAAGATGAAATCAGAGTTCTTAAACATGGTGTCCCACGAGTTAAGGACGCCTTTAACGCCTATCCAGGCTTACAGCGAACTCATGATGATAAGGAATGTGGATAATGAAAAGGTGAAGAAATACGCGAATATTATCAATAAGGAAACCCAGCGCCTGGGCGCGCTTATCGGCGACCTGCTTGACCTGTCCAGGATAGACGCGGGAAAAGGCTTAAGCCTGTCTTTGGAGCCTGTGGATATGAATGAGCTCATGAACACGGTTTATGAAACCTTCAGAAACGCCTCTGTCAAGCATAGAATTATTTTGACACTGCCGGAAAAAAGTGAGATAATTATGGTCGATAAGAACAAGATAATACAGGTAATGACCAACTTACTGTCGAACGCGCTGAAGTATTCCCCAGAAGGCGGGGATATCGAGATTAAAACATGGAGTAATAATGAGGTTTTTTACGGTTCTGTCAGGGATTGCGGGCTCGGGATCGCGGTAGAGGACCTGGAAAAGATATTTGATAAATTCTACAGGGTGGAAAGCGAAAAAGTCAAAAAGATCGGCGGTACAGGCATAGGGCTGCCGATCGTAAAATACATACTTGAACTGCATAACGGCGGGGTTGACGTCAAAAGCACTATAGATAAGGGTAGCGAATTTATTTTTCATATACCAATAGTCAGACCATCATAAAGGAGGTTTAGCAGAATGTCAGAATCAAAAAAGAGGATAGTGGTAGCTGATGACGAGCCTTTTATTCTTTCAGCGCTTCAGGATACATTGTCAGACAGTTTCAGCGTAACAACGGCCTCAAACGGGGTTGAGGCGATAAAAGCCGTGCAAAAAGTGAATCCCGACCTTATCATACTTGACGTAATGATGCCTGAAATGGACGGGCTGGAGGCTTGCAAAAACTTAAAAAGAGACAAAGCAACTTCAAGCATACCCATAATACTTTTAACCGCAAAGGGCCAGATAACCGACATAGAAAAAGGATTTAAGTCGGGCGCTGACGCGTATGTTGTTAAACCTTTTTCACCGGCAAGACTGATTGAAAAGGTGGAAGAGATATTTGAAAAAGTTGAGATGAGAAAAAAGATAATGGACGATAAAAGGAAGTAAAAATAAAAAACCCCCGCAGTTGCGGGGTTTTTTTATGGAAGAACTTGTGAAATAATTCACAAGAAAACGATAATTTTCATCAAAAAACATGTTGACAAATAAAGGTTCATTTGTTATATATTATAGCAAGATAGTTCAAAATTTCACATACTTCTATTAGGAGGCAGTAAAATGAGGAAAAAATACATCATGGCACCTGGTCCGACTGAAGTACCGGCAGACGTTTTGGTGGAAGCTGCAAAACCGGTAATGCATCACAGAACGCCACAGTACCGGAAGATACTCACGGAAGTAGTGGAGGGTTTAAAGTATGTGCTTGGAACCGTGAATAATGTATATGTAATCGGTTCTTCGGGAACAGGCGCCATGGAAATGGCCGTGGCCAATACAGTCAATGCCGGGGATAAGGTGATAGTGGCAACCATCGGGGTATTTGGCGACAGATGGGAAGCAATTGCCAAGGCATGGGGGGCCAATGTCGTAAAAATAGCGGCTGAATGGGGATTTGCGGTAAAACCCGCGGAACTTAAAAAAGCGCTGGATGAGAATCCCGATGCAGTGGCCGTGTTCACCACCTTAAACGAAACATCAACAGGCGTTTACAATGATATTGAAGCATTTGGAAAGCTGACCTTAAATCACAAAGCCATACTTGTCGTGGACGGGATATCAGGCATAGGGGCCCAGCCGTTTTACATGGACAAGTGGAACGTGGATATCACAGCTGTCGGTTCGCAGAAAGGCCTTATGATACCTCCGGGACTCGCTTATCTTGCAGCCAGCCCCAAAGCCATGAAAGTTGTGGAAGCAAATAAATCGCCGAAATTTTATTTTGACCTGAAAAAATACGAAAAGGCCGCTACAAAAGAAAAAATGCCGGATACCCCGTTTACATCCGCGGTGTCCCTGGTGTGCCAGCAGGCGGTTGCCTTGAGGATGATAAGGGAAGAAGGCCTTGAAAATATCTGGGACCGCCACAGGAAACTGGCCCGCGCCGTGCGCGAGGCCATGCTGGCACTGGGGCTTAAACTTTTCGCAATGGAAAACCCGGCAGTGGTTCTGTGCTCGATACTGGTGCCGGACGGCATTGACGGCAAGGCACTTATGAAAAAAATCAGGGACGAGTACGGCATATCCATGGCCGGCGGCCAGGGCAAAATGGAAGGCAAACTATTAAGGATAGGCACACTCGGATACACGGACCGGTTTGACGCCATCATGGGAGTCGCAGCCGCGGAAATGGCCTTGAAAGAAATGGGCGCAAACATCGAGATAGGAAGAGGCGTAAAAAGGGCAATGGAAGTACTCATAGAGGAAAACTACAAGTAAGAAGTTCGGAATTCGGAGTTCGGAGTTCGGAGTTGTGAGAACACAGAACGCAGAACGCAGAACACAGAACACAGAACACAGAACACAGAACACAGAACAAACAGCTAAATAAAACAGGAGGTTTTAAATGTACAAAATCCTAGTTAGCGACAAGTTATCCGAAGACGCGATCAATATGATAAAAACCGAAAAAGACGTGGAGTGCACTGTAAAGACCGGAATGACAGAGGACCAGCTTGCTGAAGAACTCCCAAATTATGACGCCCTGATAATACGGAGCGCTTCAAAGGTGACTGCAAGGACACTGGAGAAAGTCAAAAAGCTTAAAGTTATCGGCCGCGCCGGTGTAGGCGTGGATAACGTGGACATGGCGGCTGCGACGGCAAAAGGCGTGATCGTCATGAACACGCCTGACGCCAATACATTGTCGACTGCGGAGCAGACCATCACCCTTATCATGGGCATGGCCAGGAACCTGCCGCAGGCTGACGCTTCGCTGAAAAACAGAAAATGGGAGCGCAATAAGTTTACCGGAATAGAGCTTTATGGAAAGACACTGGGGATAATAGGGCTCGGCAGGATAGGGACGGAAGTGGCAAAAAGAATGGCGTCTTTCGGCATGAACCTCATAGGGTATGACCCGTTCATTACCAAAGAAAAGGCCGAGGAGCTCGGTATTGAGACCATGACCGTGGCTGAAGTCATAAAAAAGGCGGACATAATAACTTTTCATGTCCCGAAAAACAAGGAAACCACGGACATGATAACCGCAAAAGAGATCGCGACCATGAAAGAAAACGTCATGATCGTAAACTGCGCCAGGGGCGGGATAGTAAATGAAAAAGACCTGGCCGATGCATTGAAATCCGGACGCGTCAAAAGAGCGGCGCTGGACGTTTATGTAAATGAGCCGCCTTTTGATTCGGACCTATTCACGGTCGACCCAGGCGTCATTATCATGGCCCCGCATCTGGGAGCATCCACCTTTGAGGCCCAGGAGAACGTGGGCAAGGTCATAGTGGAGCAGGTCATAGAAACACTCCGCGGCGGCATGGTAAAAAATGCCCTGAATATACCCGCGGTTGACCCGGAGCTGTTAAAAGAAATGCAGCCCTTTCTTACCCTAAATGACAAACTCGGAAAATTCGCGGCGCAACTGGTATCAGGAAACGTAAAATCAATTGCCATAGAGTACAGCGGAGACGCGACAAAATATAATATGAAGTACCTGACCATAGGCGCGGTGAAAGGGTTCCTTTTCCCGGCCATGGGCGACAGTGTCAACTTTGTCAACGCCCTGCCTATAGCAAAAGAAAGGGGCATCGCGGTAGTGGAGAAAACAACAACAGTTACAACGGATTTTCCGAACCTGATAAGCGTGACCGTGGAAACCGAAACAGACAAGCGCAGCGTTTACGGGAGCCTGTCGATCAAAAAAGAGGCCCGGATAGTCCAGGTGGACAAGTTTGAGATCGAAATAGCCCCGGAAAAGAATATCATAGTTTACAAGAATAACGACAAACCGGGCGTAATAGGCAGGATGGGGACAGTCTTAGGCGCAAACAATATTAACATAGCGTCTTTTGTTTTGGGCCGTAACAAACAGGAAAAAGTGGCGCTCGGAGTGGTTACGGTCGACAATGAAGTGCCGAAGACGGTAATTGACTCGATAAAAAACATGGAAGATGTATTAGAGGTGAAATACATAACGTTGTGATCAATATAAAAAGATCAAAGGGTCCGGATAAAAAGGGCGCGGGAAACCGCGCCCTTTGTTTTTATTTGTTTTGTAGTGGCGGCATATTATGCCGCCACACGTTGTTTCGGCGTGTCCCCGTAGAGAGGCTGCTTGCTGCCTCTCTGACGCAGGCTCTACAGGTTTTTGTTTTGAATGTGGAGGCTTGCCCCCTCTAAAATGCAGGCCTTACAAAACGTGGAACCATGCAAACAGCTGTTTCAAAAGCCGACGGTGAGCGGCAGCAAGCAGCCGCTCTACGGGATTTTTGGTTTTACCCATATGACACAGCGGCGTTTTCCGGGCCCCATATTATCCGTTGCAAATTATCCAGAAATGATATATTATTATTTGGCATTAAAGGCAATTTCATATTTTCCCTAATGCTAATTTATAACATGCGAGGTATTTTTATGCCGGCAGACGTTATTTTGGGCGCTCAGTGGGGCGATGAAGGAAAAGGCAAGATAGTTGACCTGTTTTCGGAAAAATACGATGTGATAGTGCGTTACCAGGGCGGCGCCAATGCCGGGCATACTGTGATAGTGGGGAAAGAAAAATATGTAATGCACCTTTTGCCTTCAGGGGTGCTCCATAAAAATAAAATCAATATCATAGGGCACGGGGTAGTTTTGGACGTGGAGTCCCTGGTGGAAGAGATAATAAGCCTGCAGAAACGCGGCATATCGATCAGTCCTAAGAACCTTTTGATAAGCGAAAATGCCAGCATAGTCCTTCCTTACCACAAGATGATCGATAAGGCAAAAGAAGCCAGGAAAAAGGGCGGCAAAAAAATAGGCACCACCGGACGCGGAATAGGTCCGGCTTATACGGATAAATACGTGAGGATCGGGGTGCGCCTGCGCGACCTCTACAATGACGCGGTACTGCTTGCCAAGGTGGAGGAAAATCTTGAGGAAAAGAATTTCCTTTTGAAAAATTTTTACTCTGAAAAGGAACTGGTTGCTAAAACAGTGGCCGCCGAGGCAAAAAAACACGCAAAATTTATTAAACCATATATGGCAAACACGGTAAGCGTCCTTCATGATCTGCTCAAGAAAGGCAAGAAAGTCATTTTTGAGGGAGCGCAGGGAGCGCTGCTTGACATAGACTTCGGGACTTACCCGTATGTCACATCCTCAAATCCCACCATAGGCGGGGTCATGACCGGCACAGGGGTATCCCACAGGGACATCAAAAAAGTCTGGGGTATCACAAAAGCGTACCAGACCAGGGTTGGGAACGGTCCTTTACCGACCGAGATGGACGAAGACCTGGGCAATAAAGTCAGGGAAGCAGGCGGGGAATACGGAGCCACCACAGGCAGGCCTCGCAGGTGCGGCTGGCTTGACCTTGTGGCCTTAAAATATGTATGCGAGTTGAACGGGTTAAGCGATATACTCCTGACAAAGATAGACGTGCTGTCAATATTTTCCGGCATTAACGTGTGCACCCATTACATCTATAAAGGAAAGAAAACACAGAATTTTGTTTCCGACGGCGAGGAATTATACACTGTGAAACCGGTGTATAAAAAGCTGAAAGGCTGGGGAACGGACCTGACAAAAGCGAGGAAATATCAGGATCTTCCAAAAGCAGCCAAAAATTACATAAAATTCATAGAAAAATACACGGGCGTAAAAGTATCCATAGTATCGGTCGGGCCCGAAAGGGATCAGATACTTAAGGCATGATGTCCGGGCAGGGGTAATATAAATTACAATATTTCCTTAAAATAGAACGCTAAAATCATCGGGGAAAAGTCATGGTAAAGAGAATAATCGTTTTTACAATAGCCGTTATCATCTCCGGCATTATAGGGTATATAGATTACGCAACCGGGCAGGAAATATTATTGACCACATTTTACCTGATCCCCGTTGCCATAGCCGTATGGTTTTCGGAATTATTATACGGCATCATTATGTGCATGTTTTGTTCCTCCATATGGTATTACATCGAGATAATATCAGGAACGGCATATTCGAGCCGGGGGATACTCTATTGGGATACTTTTATATTTTTCTCTTTTATGATAATTTTCGCTTTTCTTCTTGACGCGGTTAAAAAACTCCTTGAAAAAGAAAGTCTTACAGCCAGGACTGATTATCTTACCGGCATCGCAAACAGGCGGTATTTTATGGAAATTCTGGAATCTGAAATGAGCCGCACAGGCAGGTCCGACGGCCTTTTTACCCTGGCGTATTTTGACGCGGATAATTTCAAGCATGTGAACGACACGTTGGGGCACTATGCCGGCGACATGGTACTGCAGATAACCGCCGGGATTCTAAAGGAACATACGCGGAAGATGGACAGTATAGCAAGGCTTGGCGGGGACGAGTTTGCGGTGCTCTTTCCGCTGCTTGGCATGAAAGACGCGGCCGTGATACTTGAGAAATTAAAACAGTCGCTTTCCAATTCCATGCGCAAAAACGGATATTCCGTGACTTTTTCCATAGGCGCGGTCGTATTCACAAAGATGCCTTCTTCAGCCGATGATATGGTAAAAATAGCCGACAAACTGATGTATGAAGTAAAAAAAGACGGCAAAGACATGATAAAACTCACGGTATTTTAATAATACACGGATCAAATTCCCCGCAGCTTGCTGCGGGTAATTCATTGCTGTACTTAAGCAGGAGATGTCATGAACGTAAATACAACGGAAAGAGAATCAAGGGAAAATAAAATATTTATTTTAATAACATCCCTTATAATAATAATATGCCTGATTTTTTTTGACAGGGCGGTTGTAAAGGCCATCGGGCATGATATGCCTTTTATCTTTTTTTACCTGATTCCCGTTGGTATGACATCCTGGTATATAGGCAGGAAAACGGGAATATGTATTTCAATCCTGTCAGGCGCAGCCCTTTTTGCCACCGGGTATAAGATCGGGATAGACCATACGATGATATTCTTTTATGTGTGGAGCGGCGCGGCCGGTGTAATATTCTGTTCCGCTTTTGCCGTAATATTATCAGCGCTCCGCAGGGAGATCAGGACCGAGAGGCAGTTTGCCATGGAAGATTTTTTGACCAAGGCTTCCAACAGCAGGGCCTTTTATAATTACGCAGCCATAGAAATAAACAGGATAAAAAGATACAACAAACCGCTTACCATAGCTTATCTCGACATAGACAATTTTAAAAAGATAAACGACGCAAAGGGGCATCTGGAGGGCGATAAACTTCTGATGGTCACAGCGGCTTTCCTGCGGGCCAACATCAGGGCAACTGACGCTGTTGCCAGGCTCGGCGGCGACGAGTTTGCCATCCTGCTCCCTGAAATGCCTCCGGAGCCGGCAATTCCTTTTATGGAGCATCTTTTGCGGATATTAAGGGTTGAAATAGGCAAATATAAATGGCCGGTGACTTTCAGCACCGGAGTTGTGACCTTTATGAATCCGCCATTAAGCGTTCATTACATGCTAAAGGCCGCGGACGCACTCATGTATGAGGTAAAAAAGTCGGGAAAAAATAATATAAAGTATAAAGTACAGCATTTATAATTAAACAATGTTTTGTTCCGGGAAAATCATACCATGTACCTTAAGCTACTGCGAACCGTGTCATGTACCTGAGCTACTGCGAACCGTGTCATGTACCTGAGCTACTGCGAATGGTACATGATGGTACATGATGGTACATGGCGGTTTATGCTGTTTGGTGCGTATATTGGTGCCGGCGGAAAAGTTTTTAATGATAGGTCGTGTCCGGCACGGATGAAATTTTTCCATGGATTGTGCGCTTGTATTATAAGGGGTTTTAGTGGCGCACAGGCCATGGAAAAATTTCATCCGTACCGGACACGATAAAGAATTTCATGGATATATAAGGTTTTCCGGCAGTCTCATTTCAGCAATAAAAAAAGCCAGCCTGCAGGCTGGCCTTTTTTATTGCTGCGCCAACAGCGCCGCTGTTCCGGCTATTTTTTGCTTATTTTATTTTTTGTAGTTTGTTTTTGAGGTGATTTATGTTTAACTTCAGCCGGCTGCTGTATCGGGGGACTTGAAACCTGCTGCTGAAGTGTTGCGGCCCGTTGCTGCGGTGTTGAGACCGGCTTCAAAGGCTGTGAAAACTGCTTGTGAAACTTTGGAGGATGCTGATTGGGCTTTGGAAACCGCTGATGCGGCCCTGAAAACCGCTGATGGGGCTTTGAAAAATGCTGATTCGGTTTTGAAACCTGTTGCTGAGGCTGCGGGTTTTGTGCAGTAGTGGGAGAGGGTTTGTTATTGACCGCACTTGAAGCCTGGGTTTTATGCCCTTCGTTATGTTCTTCACGGGCAAGTGTCGGCTTTATTCCTGTCAGCTTGTATTTAATATAATTAATCTTTCCGCCGATCAGGATGATCTCCCGCTCGCGTTCAGACAACTGGCAGAAAAGTTTTATTTCAATGTTCCCGTTAATTTTACACATTATGTTCTTTCCGTCCTTCACATTAGCCGCAACATCAATAAGCTCAAGCCTGTCGCCGGGCTGTATCTTGTCATAGTCCTTGGGGTTTGTGAAGTTAAGCGGCAACAGCCCGAAGTTGATAAGGTTGGCCTTGTGTATGCGGGCAAAGGATTTTGTAATGACCGCTTTCACGCCCAGATGCATGGGGGCCAGGGCTGCGTGTTCCCTTGAGGACCCCTGGCCATAGTTGTCCCCGCCGATTATGAACCCGCCGTTTTCCTTAATGGCGCGGTCGTAGAAAGCCGCGTCAATCTTGATGAACACATGCTTGGATATCTCGGGTATGTTCGAGCGCAGAGGGAGTATCTTGGCGCCTGCGGGCATGATGTCGTCCGTTGTTATATTGTCGCCGGTCTTTATCAGGACCTTGCCTGTCAAAATATCAGCAATAGGTTTGCCCATCGGGATAGGCTTGATGTTCGGGCCCATTATTATGCTGACATTTTTTGCCTGTGCCAAAGGGAGCGGCCTTAAAAGGAGCGCGTCATCAACGGGAAATTTGGCGAGAGGAGCAACTGTCGGATACTTGCCGAGTTTTTTAGGTTCTGTTATTTCCCCGAATATTGCCGCGGCAACCGCGGTTTCCACGCTTGCCAGAAATATTGAGGCGTCGGCAGTCCCTGAACGGCCCTTGAAGTTCCTGTTAAAAGTCCGGACCGAAACAGAACCTGAGGCAGGCGCGTGCCCCATGCCTATGCATGGGCCGCAGGCGGATTCCACGATCCTTGCCCCGGCTTCTATGAAGTAGGAAAGCGCGCCGTTCTGTATCAGGGCGTTAAGTATGGTTTTGGAGCCCGGGGCCACTATGAAAGAAACATCCTTGTGCACCTTTTTGCCTTTAAGCGCAAGCGCCGCTGTCATCAAATCCTTATATGATGAATTGGTGCAGCTGCCTATGATAACCTGGCTGACTTTCTGGCCTTTGATTTCTTTAACTTCCTTGACCGCGTCAGGCGAGTGCGGCATAGCGGCCATAGGTTCCACTTTTGCGAGATTAATCTCGAAGACTTCCACATATTGGGCTTTTTTATCCGCCGCGAATGCTTTATAATCTTTTGCCCTGCCAAATGTTTTTAGGAATTTCTGGGTATTAATGTCAGACGGGAATATTGATGTAGTGGCGCCAAGTTCAGCGCCCATATTTGTGATAGTGGCCCGCTCAGGCACTGACAATGATCTTACGCCGTCGCCAAAATACTCGAATACCCTGTTAACCCCGCCCTTTACCGTGTATTTCTTAAGCACGGTAAGTATGATGTCCTTTGCGGATGACCATGCGGGAAGCTTCCCTTTTAGTTTTATGCCGACGACCTCGGGGCAGGTAAGCGAATAAGGGTATCCTGCCATAGCCGAGGCGACTTCAAGCCCGCCTACGCCTATCGCAAGCATGCCCACGCCCCCGGCAGTGGGTGTGTGGCTGTCTGAACCTATCAATGTATCGCCGGGTTTAGCGAATCTTTCGGAATGTACCTGGTGGCATATGCCGTTGCCGGGTTTGGAAAAATACAGTCCGAATTTCTCGGCGACAGACTGCAAAAAGAGATGGTCGTCCGCGTTTTCAAATCCTGTCTGCAAAGTGTTGTGGTCAACATAGCTTACTGACAACTTGGTTGATATTTTAGGGAGGTTAAAATTAAGGAATTCCAGGTAAGCCATGGTTCCGGTTGCGTCCTGCGTCAAAGTCTGGTCGATCCTGATTGAAATCTCGGTGCCGGGTTCAAGCTTGCCGGCTTCCAGGTGTTTTTTAAGTATTTTTTCGGTCAGTGTGCCTTTCATCGCGTTCTCCTTGGGTTTGTTTTTCAATGATTATCCGGACAAATGATACCGGGCAAATAATATTAAGATAAAAGAGGAAAATTGTAAACATATTTTTTACATATTTTTTCATTTTGTGAATTGGCTTCACAGGGGTGCGGCTACGCAAATGCAAAAACAAAACAAAACGACACGACACTAAAACCATACAGGCCTGTAGTGGCCGAATATAATTCGGCCATCCTATATACAACCACTATTGTAACTAAACACAATAGTTATAAACAAAACGATTTTCGTAGAGAAGGGGCTCGTCCCCTTCTCAATCTGGGCTGGGCGGATAACTGGGGCCAGCATTTTAGAGGGGGACAAGCCCCCTCTCTACGAGTTCTAAAAAACACATATAAACATATTTGTTCTATTTGTAAAATCACAATAGTGGTTGTATATAGGTGTATTCTGAAATCGCAGTGGTTCTATATCAAAGGCTATAGCGTTTTTCGAGATTCATAAACATATTGACTTTCATTCGAAAACCGACTATTATTTAAAAATAGTCGAAAACCAGAATTAAAAGGAGTATTTCATGAAAGGAACAAGAGACCTTATTTTTAGGGTCGCGAAAAAGTTGTTCGCCAGGAACGGATTGACCGATACCACCATGGACGACGTGGCTAAAGAGGCGCACATAGGAAAAGGGACCATATACCATTATTTTGATTCAAAAGAGCAGATTTACTGCCTGATAATTGAACAGGATATGGATGAGATAAAAAAAGAACTTGAGAAACTGGTTGCGGCCGAAAGCACGCCTGACAAAAAACTGGCGGCCTATATCATGGGTCGTATGAAGTTTATGTCAAGGTTCTCGGGGTTTTATCAGATGTTCAGAAAAGATTACATAGATTATTACGGATACATAAGAAAAGCTTATGAGAAATACCGGGATTTTGAAATGGGGAATATAACGCAGTTTATAAAAGAAGGGGTGGAAAAGAATTTGTTCCGGATCGAAGACCCGGACTTCGCCGCTTTTGTAATTGTACAGGCCATCAAAGGCATGGAGTATCAGCTGGCGCTTGAAACCCCCGTGGAAGTGGAGAGAAAAGTCGGGATAATGCTGAAAATATTTCTGACCGGGATAACAAATAAGGCAATTGCTAATTAGCAATTACTAATTACTAATTAAGGAAAACCACAAAGAGCGGGTTGTCGTGAGGTTTAATTTGTAATTAGTCATTAGTAATTAGTAATTTCGTTTTTCAATTGTATTGGTTTATAACGAAAAAATCGTTCCCCTTCGCGTCGTTTATAACAACCGCGTAGAAATCCTCTATTTCCATTTTGTATATGGCTTCCGGCCCAAGCTCGGGGAAAGCTATGACATCTGATTTTTTTACATCCCTGGCGTATTCCGCGCCAAGGCCGCCCATTGCTGAAAAATACACGGCGCCGTACTTTTCAATGGCGTCTTTGACCGCGACAGAGCGTTCGCCTTTTCCTATCATGCCTTTTAATCCGTGTTCAAGCAGGAGGGGGGTGAATACATCCATCCTTGACGATGTGGTCGGGCCGCAGGACCCGATTACATTGCCTTCCTTTGTGGGAGTCGGGCCGCAATAGTATATGACCTGGTTTTGCAGGTCAAAAGGGAGCTTGCCGTTTTTTTTGATTATTTCAACAACTTTTGCATGCGCCGCGTCGCGCATGGTGTATATTACGCCGGATATGAGCACTTCATCCCCGACTTCCAGGTCATCTATGGTTTCTGCGTCTAACGGTGCTGTGATCCTTTTCATAAAACTCCTTGGGTTTGTTTTCTGTTCTCTGTTCTCTGTTCTCTGTTCTATGTTCTATGTTCTATGTTCTATGTTCGTTTTAACACAGAACACAGAACAAAGAACAGAGAACACAGAACATAGAACACAGAACATAGAACACAGAACATAGAACATAGAACACAGAACATAGAACACAGAACACAGAACAGAGAACAATTTTTTAAATCGTAAACGTCTTATGCCTTGACGAATGGCACTGAATATTGACGGCGACAGGGAGGCTGGCTATATGGCACGGCTTTGTTTCAATTTTTACGCCGAGCGCAGTCGTGTCGCCGCCGAATCCGAGCGGGCCTATGTTTAATCTGTTTATTTCCTTAAAAAGTTCGTTCTCCAGTTTTGCCGCGTTCTTGTCGCTTTTGTTATAATCGTCCAGTTCGCGCATAAGGGATTTTTTGGCAAGCAGGGCGCATGTTTCCATGTTGCCGCCTATGCCGATCCCGATAACAAAAGGCGGGCAGGCGGAGGCCCCGGCTTTTTTGACTGTTTCAATGACAAATTTTTTTATCCCTTCAATGCCATCCGATGGGTTCAGCATTTTCAAGGCTGATTTATTTTCAGCGCCCGCGCCTTTGGTCATGAGCGATATTTTAATATGCGGGCCCTTGACAAGTTTTGTATGTATTATGGCCGGGGTGTTTGTCCCGGTATTTTCACGGGTTAAGGGGTCTGCCATGGATTTCCTCAAAAAACCTTTTGAATAGCCGGCTTCCACGCCTTTATTAACGGCCTTATATATGTCGCCGTCAGTCGCAGTCTCGTTGCCGACTTCAAGAAAGACAACAGCAATGCCGGTATCCTGGCAGAGCGGATATGTCCCTTTTTTGGCTATTTTATGGTTCTCAAGGATCTTATAAAGTATTGTTTTGGGTTTTTTTGTAGTTTCCTTATCAGCCGCGTCTTTCATGCAGTTAAATATGTCATATGGCAGGTAATGATTGGCGTCAATTACCATCCTTTCAACAACACCCGTGATTTTCTCGCATTTAATAAGCCTCATTTAATGCCCCTTAAACTCTTAAATTTTGTCTTTTATTTTATTGATCTGTTCTTTAATGGCCGCGGCTGAATCGTCGAGTTGTTTTTTCTCGGGATCGGTCATTTTTAATTCTATTATTTTCTGCAGTCCGGCCGGACCTAAGGTAACAGGCAGCCCTAAAAACAGGTCCCTATAGCCGTATTCGCCTTCGGCAAGGACCGAGCAGGGAATAGTGCCTTTTCTGCCTGATATGATGCTTTCAAGCATCCTGACCACCGATGCTGCGGGAGCGTAGTAAGCGCTCCCTGTTTTTAAAAGCGCGACTATTTCGGCGCCGCCGTTACGCGCGCTGTCGGCCAAAGCAATCGCTTCATCCTGGGAAAGCCTTGAAGTCAGGTCTTTGCCCGCCACCTTTGTGTGTGAGAGCAGGGGAACCATGGTGTCGCCGTGCGAACCCAGGATCATGGATTCTACATACCTGCTCGGAACTTCAAACTTATTCTGAAGGAAATGATAAAACCTGTAGGTGTCCAAAATCCCGGCCATGCCAAGCACCCTGTTTCTAGGGAAGCCTGTTACTTTCCAGGCCGTGTAAGCCATGACATCAAGAGGATTGGAAACAACTATTACAATGGGGCTTTTCTGGGACAGCTTTATCTTAATGGATATGTCCTTTATAATGTCAAAATTTTTAAAAAGCAGGTCGTCCCTTGTCATGCCGGGTTTCCTCGCGAGTCCCGCTGTCACGACGATGATATCGCACTCGTTAATCCTGGAATAGTCGTCCCCGCCTTCAACCTTGGCGTCCGAATCAAAAAGGAACTTTGACTGGTTCAAGTCGATTGCCTTGCCCCGGGCCATGTCGGCTGCTATGTCCAGCAGGTATATGTCACCGAGGTCTTTCATAAGCGCGATGTGTGCCGTAGTGGCGCCGACGTTGCCTGCGCCGATGATGCCTATCTTGGTTTTCATTGGTTGTGAACTCCTAATTTTTTTTATTTCGTTAATCTCAATGATCTCAGAAGTCCCAACAGGGAAAACAAACCTTAACATTGAGCCGTTTTAGACCGGTTTGACTACTGAGACTGCCTTACATGTTCTCCACTATCTTCCGCCCGAACTCCGAACACTTTACTTCCGTCGCGCCTTCCATCTGGCGGGCCATATCATATGTTACGAACTTCTGCAGGAATGTTTTTTCAAGGCCGCTTATGATAAGCTTTGCGGCCTCTATCCAGCCCATGTGTTCAAGCATCATGACGCCTGAAAGTATCAGGGAGCCCGGATTGATCTTATCCAGATTCGTGTATTTCGGGGCCGTGCCATGTGTGGCTTCAAACATGGCATATTTACCTATATTGGCGCCGGGCGCGATGCCTAATCCCCCGACCTGCGCCGCGGCAGCGTCGGATAAATAATCACCGTTTAAATTCGGGGTTACCAGGACTTCATATTCGTCGGGCCGCAGCAGTATCTGCTGGAACATGGCGTCAGCTATCCTGTCTTTGACTATTATCTTACCTTCAACCGGCACGCCGGGTTTTACGTCGGATTCTTTTATGGCAACGTCGCGGAAATTTTCTTCCGCTTCCTTATAGCACCATTTCGCGAACGCGCCTTCCGTGTATTTCATGATGTTTCCCTTGTGGACTATTGTGATCGATCTTTTTTTGTTTTTAACGGCATACTGCAGCGCCATCCTCATGAGCCTGCGCGAGCCAAATTCGCTCATGGGTTTGATGCCGATGCCGCTCCCTGAGAGTATTGATTTGTTAAAATTATCATTGATGAAAGAGATGATCTTTTTGGCTTCAGCCGAACCCGCCTCCCACTCTATGCCGGCATATACGTCCTCGGTATTTTCCCTGAAAATAATTATGTTGAGTTTTTCCGGGTGCTTGACAGGCGAGGGGACATTTGTAAAATACCTGACGGGCCTTACGCAGGCATAAAGGTCAAGCCTCTGCCTCAAGGTTACGTTAAGCGACCTGATCCCGCCGCCGATAGGCGTGGTAAGCGGCCCTTTTATCGAAACCACATATTCCTTGATCGCTTCTATGGTCTCTTCAGGAAGATAAGTGCCGAACTTCTGGTTTGCTTTTTCCCCGGCATATATTTCCTTCCATTCGATTTTGCGCGAGCCGTTATAAGCTTTCGCGACAGCCCCGTCAACTACTCCCTGCGTGGCCTTCCATATATCCGGCCCTATGCCGTCGCCTTCTATGAATGCCACTATCGGGTTTTCCGGCACTACTGGTTCATTTTTTTCGTTTAATGTGATTTTTTCAGCCATTGTTTACTCCGCGTTTTTGGAATATTTTGTGTAAATTTCAGGCAGGTGTTTCTGCGTGAATTCGATCATTTCTTCGTCGGAAATCCCTATCGTGCGCTCGCCTTCATAGGCTTTGTCCACCGCTGTTTTGATGATCTTTACGGCTTCGGTGTCTTTTGTTACCTTATCCGATTCCGAAACCTTGAAAAAGTTGTTTACCCAGTAGGCGATGCCCGCCGTGCCTGATTTGTCCGTAATGCTGACCATGGGGGGCCTGTTCAGTATTTTTTCCGTATCAAATATGTTGTAAATTTCCTCGCTCTTTGATATGCCGTCAGCGTGTATCCCGGCTTTTGTGAGGTTGAAATTCTTCCCCACAAAAGGCCTGTTGGAAGCTATCTCTATGCCCATTTCATGGTGCATGTAATCCGCTATCTCTGTAATTACCGTTGTGTCCATTTTTTCAAAGCCGGTCCTGCCGCGGAACGAAAGGTATTCCATGATCAGGGCTTCGATCGGCGTATTTCCTGTCCTTTCGCCGATGCCGAGCCATGCGCCATTGGCAACAGAGCATCCGTACAGCCATGCGTGCGAGGCATTGGTCAAACCGCGGTAAAAATCATTGTGGCCGTGCCATTCGAGCCACTCGGACGGGACCTCGGCATGCTTGTTCAAACCGTATATTATGCCGTGTGTGTTTCTCGGCAGAGCCGCGCCTGCTATGGCAATACCGTAACCCATGGTATCGCAGGCCCTGATCTTTACGGGCATTTTGTATTCTTTTGAAAGTTTCATGAGTTCGCGCGCGAAGGGAATTACAAAACCGTATATGTCGGCGCGTGTGATGTCCTCAAAATGGCAGCGGGGTATGATGCCGTTATCCAAAGCCGCGCGCACTATTTTCAGGTAGTTCTCCAGGGCCTGTTTGCGGGTCCATTTTAACTTTAAAAAAATGTGATAGTCGGAGACCGACGTGAGTATGCCTGTTTCTTTTAACCCCATTTCTTTTACGATCTTAAAGTCGGATTCGACGGCCCTGATCCAGCCGGTAACCGCCGGGTACTTGTACCCGCGGGACAGGCACTTCTCCACAGCTTCACGGTCCCTTTTTGTATAAAGGAAAAACTCAGTCTGCCGTATTAATCCCGTGCCGCCGTCAAGTTTGTTCATTAAGTCGTAGAGCTTGACTATATGCTCGACCTTAAATGGCGGGAGTGACTGCTGACCGTCGCGGAACGTGGTGTCCGTGATCCAGATATTCTCGGCAACGTTCATGGGAACTATGCGTTGGTTGAAAATTATACGCGGCACTTCGTCATAGGGGAACATATCCCTGTATAGTTCGGGCTCTTTGACATCCTGAAGTTCGTAATGGTAAAATTCTTCCTCAAAAAGGTTTATTTTCTTGTTGTAATTCAAAGACATGGCACACCTCCATAATTAGAAATTAGTTCAAACGGCATAACAGATGCCATATATAATAAGGAAAATACATGCGTATGTGAATGCCGGCGTTAAAGCTAAAAAGGATTATATAAGAAGAGTATATTTAAGTCAATAATAAAAGGGGAGAGGGGCAATTAAAAATTCAAAATTAAAAATTTAAAATTATGGAGTCGCCTTGCGACCTTAATTATAATATTGCAAGGGCAAAGCCCGCAGCAATAGACCATAATTTTAAATTTTGAATTTTTAATTTTGAATTATTACTTTCGTCTTATCCAATCGAATTTGCTGTTGATTTAAACGGAATAATCGTATATATTGTTATTCTATGGAGGCTTTAACATGGAAGAGAAAATAAAGGAAATAAAGGTAAAATTAGAGGAATCAATAAAGTCTGTTTCTTTTAAGCGGGTGCTGATACTTGCCGGCTTTGTTGCTTTTGCTTCGGTCATAGTATTCGCGAGCGTGTTTTTTAACACGGGCGAGTCAATTGCCTACGCGCCTGTCAAGCCCGAGACCTTCGTTGAAATAATGAAAGACAAGGGGCAGAATATAGAGGCGGTTTATAAAGACTCTTATGCCGGGCTTTCAAAACGCGACAAGGATCTGGCTTACATATATTTAAAGGACAAATTCAGGGGAATAGATGTCAGTTATACCATGTACAGGGTAAAAACCGGCGAGAACTTTTGGGGTATTGCCAAACAATATAATATTAATATAGACACTATAATAGGCGCAAATCCCGAATTTGAAGATTTAAGGGCTTTTTTGAACAAGCAGGTTGTGATCCTTTCAAAAAAGGGGGTCATACATGAGGTTATGTCGGGAAATGAGAATATAAAACAGCTTTCGGAAATATATAAAGTAAACGAAGAGGAAATTAAAAAACATAACAAGCTGTTTTTTGGGACACTGGCAAAAGGCGACCTGCTTTTTATTCCCGATACCAGGCCGGTTTTTATCAACGACAACCTCAAGAGCCTGTTTGCCAAACGTAATATGTTCCGCTCCCCCCTGGCAGGCCGTTACACTTCCCTGGTCGGCATCAGGGTGCATCCGGTTACCGGCGAGAAATCAGTTCATCAGGGAGTGGATATAAGGGCCGACATGGGGAGCTGGGTGGGCTCGTCGGCTGACGGCAAGGTAATATTCGCGGGATGGGGCGGAAACCTCGGGTACTGCGTGAAGATAGCGCATAAAGAAGGGTACATGACGGTTTACGGGCATTTAAGCAAGATCTTTGTACATCCCGGACAGAATGTTTTCGCGGGCAAGCTGATCGCAAAGACAGGCAATTCAGGCAGGACAACAGGGCCACACCTGCACTTCGCGTTATATAAAAACGGGAGCCTTCAGGACCCGCTTAAGTATTTGTGGTGATCCGCCTTCGCAAGTGCGCTTCGGCTGACCCGGCATCCCAAAACACAAAATAATTAAAGGAAGATCATCATATGCGCGTAGCTTTTGTATATCCCCCGCTTTTTATGGACGGCAAGATACCGCTTTTGGGGCAGAACAGGCAGTTTAAATTCACCCACTCAAAAGAAATAAAAATTTTCCCGCTTATCCCCGCGTATGCAGTTACCATTTTAAAACAGGCGGGGCATGAAGTTCTTTTTCTGGACGCCATAAACCGCGGTATGACAGGGGAGGCTTTTGAGAAGGAATTAAAGGCTTTCAAACCCGAGCTTGTAGTGCTTGAAACCAAAACCCCTGTTATAAAATTTCACTGGGAATGGATCGATTATTTCAAGCCCCAGCTGGACAGCGCGCGGTTTGCGATATGCGGCGACCATGTGAGTTTTTTTCCCGGAGAATCCATACAAAAATCCAGGGTTGATTTTGTAATTACCGGCGGTGATTTTGATGTGACTTTGGCCGCCTTGGTACAGCATCTCGAAGGAAAAGCAATCATGCCCGAAGGCGTGTACTTCAGGAACGGCATGGAAATTAAAAGCATGGGCCCTGCCTCGCTGCTTGAGGATCTTGACAGCCTTCCTTTTATAGACAGGGACCTGACACGATGGAAATTATACGGGGAAGCGTATCTTTACAGGCCGTGCGCGTATATACTTACCGGCCGGGGCTGCGGCCGGGAAGGAAAAGGAACCGGAGGGGTATGCACTTTCTGTATCTGGCAGCACGCATTCTGGCAGAGAAGAGCGCGCCTGCGCTCGCCGAAAAACGTGGCCGAAGAAATTGAAATACTGGTGAAAAAATACAAAGTGTACGAAGTGTTTGACGACAATGAATCAGGCGCTGTCTGGAGCCAGGCGTGGCTTGAGGGTTTCCTGGTTGAGCTGGAAAAGCGGGCGTTAAAAGGTAAATTCATAATCTCGTCAAACGCGCGCGCTGAAAATCTTACAGAGGAAAAATGCAGGTTAATGAGATCCATAGGATACAGGCTGTTAAAAGTCGGCCTCGAAGCCGGAACTTCAGACTCCCTGCACAGGATTGGCAAGCTGGAAAATATTGAGGATATAATAGAAAACGTAAAACGCGCCAAAAGATACGGGTTTAAGGTAATGCTTACCATGATGGTTGGCTATCCGTGGGAAGACTTAAAAGATGTCAAACAGACCTATAAAGTCGCGAAAGAACTAATGCTGTATAAAACCCATTTCGGGGATTCTTTGCAGGCTTCCATTATAATGCCATACCCGGGAACCCCGCTTTACAGGGACGCGGAAAAACACGGCTGGCTGACTGAAGACGGCAAAAATTACGAAAAGATGGATATGGAACACGATATCCTGAAATCAAACTATGATAACCAGTTCTGGTGCAAGAAAATGTGGAACATACATAAGGACCCGTTGTTCCTTATTAAAAGCGCTTTATCGATACGGTCCCTTAGGGATGTCGGGTTGGCGTTGCGTGGGGTAAAGTCGCTGGTAGGACATAATAAGGATTATTAAGTCCGGTTTAAAAAGGATTTTGTAGAGAGGGGGCTTGCCCCCTCTCATCGAGGGATTTTAAATGCCGTGGGTCAAGCCAACGATGAGAGGGGGCAAGCCCCCTCTCTACATAAAAAAAACTTCAAAATACATGTATAACAAAATTGATGTTTTTGTTTTACAAAGCCTCCGGCGTATGCTATGATTATTATGAAAAGGAGGCAATACAATGAAAACACAATTAAAAGCTGTCAGGCTTGAAAAAACGATAATGGACGAGCTGCTGCCTATTATGAAAAAGAAAAAGGCGGGATTTTCGGCTTTAGTAACCGAAGCCCTGGAAGATTATATAAAGGCCCAGCATTTTTCCGAGGCTGTGAATACCGGGTATGGCGCCTGGAAAGACAAGGATCACCCTGAACTAATAGCCGGCACGGATTCTTACATAAGAAAACTGAGAAAGGCGAGGAAGTTATAATTTGAGCCTTTTTGATACTGATGTGCTGATAGATGTATTACGTGGAGTGCCAGGCTCCAGGGAATTTATGTTTAAACAGTACGGCAAGCACAACTCAATCAGCGTTATAACATATGGGGAATTGTTGTTTGGAATGAGAGAACACGAAATACAGCCAACATTGTTTTTTTTATCTGGTTTTCAGGTGATAGCCGCCGGTAAAGAAACAGTTGAGTTGGCTTATGAAGTGAAAAGGAAGGCAAAAGGCCATAATCTGGAGTTGTATGATTGCATAATAGCCGCGACTGCAATCACAGAAAAGCAGGCTATTATTACCCGTAATAAGAAGCATTATCCCGACAGCCGGTTAAGGGAAATAATTCCCGGGTACTGAATTTTGATTGATTTTTGAAATAATACCTTGACAAATCCCTGAAATATGGTTAAATACTCTTCACAAATGCGGAAGAAGTGCCGCATGATTTTAATACGCAGGAGGTTCCAGATTCATGGCAAAAGGAAAAGTAAAATGGTTTAACGACAAGAAAGGTTACGGTTTCATCGAACAGGAAGGCGGAAAAGATGTATTCGTACATTTTGACGCGATCAAGATGGAAGGCTTCAAAACTTTAAAAGAAGGCGAAGAAGTTACTTTTGACGTAGTCGAAGGCGCAAAAGGGCCGCAGGCTTCAAACGTTCAGAAGGGCTAATTCAGCCACATATAGCCTTAAGAGCCCTGGCGGTTTTCCGCTGGGGCTTTTTCTTTTTAGGGGCGGCTTGTTCTCTGTTCTCTGTTCTTTGTTCTTTGTTCTTTGTTTTAACACAGAACATAGAACATAGAACATAGAACATAGAACATAGAACATAGAACAATCAAAACATACGCGGAGGGGCGTAATGGCAGGATTTAATAGTTTTGAAGATCTAGAGATATGGCAGCAGTCAAGGCTTCTTACAAAAAAGATTTATGGAATTACCAAGAACGGAGATTTTGCAAGAGATTATGCGTTAAGAGATCAAATACGAAGGTCTATTATATCCGTGATGGCAAATATTGCGGAAGGATTCTATCGGGATGGAAATCCGGAATTTATACAATTTCTATCTATAGCCAAAGGTTCGGCTGGAGAAACAAAAAGTCATGTCTTTGTCGCGTTTGATGTAGGTTATATTTGTGAAAAGGAATTTGAGGACTTTATTTCTTCCCTCAACGAAATTATAAATAAAACAACAGCTCTGATCAAATACCTGAAAAATTCAAATAATAAGGGATTCAAGCATAAGCAGTAGGGGGGTCTTTGTTCTTTGTTCTCTGTTCTCTGTTCTTTGTTCTCTGTGTTCTGTGAAAAAACAATAACAAAGAACAAAGAACATCCTCATTAAAAGCCGATATGATATAATAAAAACATGAAAACAAGAAACTCGGCTCCTTCATTTTTAAAGCAGTGTTATGCCCTGTTCAGGGGACTGCTGGACAAACGCACTCCTTGGTTAGCCAAGATGACAGGGATAGTGGTGCTCGCTTATGTTGTTTTCCCGTTTGATTTTATAGCGGACGTCATTCCGATATTAGGCTGGCTTGACGACGCGGCAGTGGCCGCAGTTGGCATTTTTATAATATCGAAACTGGTACCGCCGGAAGTTCTGAAGGATTATTTGAAGGCGAAATAGAACAAAGAACACAGAACAGAGAACAGAGAACAGAGAACAATCCAAGGAGCCAAATGAAACTAAAAATAATGCTGATAAATCCCCCCAGAGTAGACGGCTTTCCAGTGGTCAGGGAAGAGCGTTTTGAACATAAAGACATAGGTTCTGTTTACCCGCCTTTATCAATTCTTTATACGGCAGCGGTCCTGGAGAAAAACCCCGATTATGAAGTCACGGTTCTTGACGCGAACGGTTTTGACATGAATATAACCCGGGTACACAATGAAATTACGAGGATTAACCCGGACCTGGTTTTTTCCCGGTGCGGTTTTGACACTCAAAAGCCGGATTTGCAGGTATTGCATATAGCCAAGTGCCTGGGGGCCGTTACTGTCCTGCGGAGCAAGATCATAGCCGATGTGCCGGCCCTGCGCGATGAAATACTCAAAAACAGCAGTGTGGATGTGTTCATAAACTCAGAACCCGAAGCAGTGATTGAAACACTCGCTATGGAAGTTTTGAAGAACAAGGCTGTGATATCCAAACAGCCCCAGCCTTTTACGTGTGTGCGCGACCCTGACGGCGGGGTAAAAGAGGAACTGGATTTTCTTGTCAATGTACCGGGTATTTCCTTTTATAACAGGGGCAAGATAGTCACCACGCTTCCGGCAAAAGAAATAAGCGACATAGACACACTTCCATATCCGGCATACCACCTGCTGCCGTCGCTGAAACCCTACCATACCGGAGTTATGAACTCACCGTTCGCGCTCGTGCAGACAACAAGGGGCTGCCCTTTTTTATGCACATTCTGTTCCTTCGGAAAGACAAAATGCAGGGAAAGAAGCGTGGAATCCGTCATATCGGAATTAAAATATTTGAAGGATAAATTCAAAATAAAGTCATTCCTGTTCTTTGACGATACCATATCAATAAAAAAGGGCAGGATAGAAGAACTCGCACAGAGGATGATAGAAGAAAAATTAAATTCCTTAAAATGGGTATGCTGTACAAGGGCAAACCTGGTAACTTATGAGATGCTGAAAATCATGAAAAAGGCAGGCATGAAGGAAATAGCCATAGGAATCGAAACAGGTTCGGAAACAATCCTGAAAAGCACCATGAAGGGCGTGACCCTTGATGAAATAAGGCGGGCCGCGAAGTGGTGCCACGAGTTGGGCATAATGTTCTACGGCCTGGCAATCATAGGCCTGCCCGGGGAGACAAAAGAAACAGTTAAGGAAACAGTGAACTTTATAAAAGAAATAGACCCGTTCTACACACAATTCTGCTTTTCAACGCCGTTCCCGAATACGGATATATATGAATACTATGAAAAAAACAACTTTCTTCTGACCAAAGACTGGTCCAAGTATTTTCCACTATCCGGCGAACCGGTCATACGCACCCAAAGCCTGACAGCTGAAGAACTTATAGGTTTGAGGGCAAAAGCATATTCCTCCATACTATTGCGGCCCATGTATCTGCTAAGGCAGGTAAAGCCGTTCGATTGGAAATGGAACGTGCAGGGAATAGTGAAAATAACAGAAAGAATAATAAGGGTTTTGTTCAATAAACCTGTAAGATAGCCCGGGATTTAAACCTTAGTTTGACGACAGGTATATGGTCCTTTTCCCGTGATAACCATAGACATACTTTTTATTTGTTTCGTTTTTTACGTCGCTGGAAAAAGAGGAAAAGAAATCGCCCGGGTACTGCTCCCATGAATCCAGTTCAGCCACGGTCATTACTTTCTTGATGTCCTTTATCTTCATTTTATACATCGCAACTTTTACCTTCATGGCTGTGCTCCTTTTACAGAAGTTGTTATGACTTCTTTCAGGAACTAAAGTTTATCTTATACTAATTATATCGGAAAAATCCGGAAAATGTTGAATTATTTTTTAAATTACACGGGCCAGCCGCCCCGCAGCCTGAGCAGGGCGGTTGATTTAATTGATTCGCGCCAAATACCAACCGTAAAATTACTTGAATTTTCCTTCTTTTTCCGTATAATGTTCCAATATTTGTATTTCGGGGTTATATATGACGCCCCTGGATAAAAACCATATATTTTCAGGAGGATTTATGAAAAAATTATCGGAATTACAGGCGCTTCGTCTTAAGTACAAACCCGCATTGCCGGCAATACTAAAATCCCCGTTCTCATCAATAAAACCGAAAGCAGGCGCGCCTACTTCCGCCATATCAGACCCGGATAAAATAAAAAAGATGTTCCCTGTCAATTTCGGGAAGCCGGTTGTAACTTTTGGAAAAGGCAAAAATCCTTCCTATAATAAGAAACCAATAAGGGCGGCAGTTGTTCTATCCGGAGGCCAGGCAGCAGGCGGCCATAATGTTATCGCCGGGCTTTTTGACGGGCTTAAAAAAGCCAATCCTAAAAACAAATTGTTCGGGTTTTTGGGCGGTCCGGCGGGGATCATTGACGGTAAGTTCAGGGAAATAACGTTGGCGTTCCTGGCGGAGTACAGGAACACGGGCGGATTTGACATGATAAAGTCGGGCAGGACCAAGATAGAGACGCCGGAGCAGTTTTTAAAATCCAGGGATACAATGCTGAAAAATAAGTTTGACGCGCTTGTGGTTGTCGGTGGGGACGATTCAAACACGAACGCGGCTTTGCTTGCGGAATATTTCGCGAAACAAGGCGCGCCGGTGCAGGTTATCGGCGTACCCAAGACAATAGACGGCGACCTGAAAAATGACATGATAGAAACATCTTTCGGATTTGACACAGCAACCAAAATTTACTCGGAAATGGTCGGCAACATATGCAGGGACGTAAACTCGGCGACAAAATACTGGCATTTCATACGTTTGATGGGCAGGAGCGCCTCGCACATAACCCTTGAAGTCGGATTCCAGACACAGCCGAATATTACCCTGATCGGCGAGGAAGTCCTGAAAAAGGAAATGACCCTGGCCCAGGTGGTGGATTCATTGGCAAAAGTCGTGGTCAAAAGGGCGGAGGCGGGAAAAAATTTCGGCGTCGTACTCGTGCCCGAAGGTTTGATTGAATTCATTCCGGAAATAAAGAAACTTATTAAAACTTTAAACGACCTGCTGGTCAAACATGAAGGCGAGTTAAAGCAAATTGACGGCCTGAAGGAAAAAAAAGAATTTGTATATAAGGTCCTGGAACCGGGATTATCGGACCTTATGAAATCCCTTCCCGACGGGATAGAAACACAGCTTATCCTTGACCGCGACCCGCACGGCAATGTCATGGTATCACAGATAGAAACGGAAAAGCTGCTTGTTGAGATGCTTGAAAAGCAGTTAAAAGCCATGAAAAAAGAAGGCGCGTACAATGGCAAATTCGCCGCGATCACGCACTTTTTCGGTTACGAAGGCCGCTGCGGTTTCCCGACAAATTTTGACACTAATTACTGCTACGCGCTGGGTTATAACGCGGTTGTACTGATAGCAAACGGCCTGACAGGCTACATGTCTTCCATCAGGAACCTTACAAAAGCGCCGTCACTTTGGCTTGCCGGCGGAGTGCCCCTGACCATGATGATGAACATAGAAAGAAGAAGGGGCGAAGACAAAGCCGTAATACAAAAAGCGCTGGTTGAACTTGACGGCAAGCCTTTCAAGGCGTTAGCGGCAATGAGGGAAGAACTCGCGGTAAACGATATGTACCTCTTCCCCGGCCCCATACAGTATTTCGGGCCGGCAACCGTAGTAGACGCGACAACGAAGACGTTGCAGTATGAACGCGGGAAAAAACAGCTGTAGTACGGCGAAATTACTAATTACAAATTACTAATTACTAATTAGAACTTAAGGATGTTGTTTTTTGTTTAATTAGTCATTGGTCATTAGTAATTTGTAATTAATTATTTAAACAGAGGAGATCACATGGGGAAAAAACCTGTAAAAGCGAAAAAGGGCGGCAAGGCAATAAATAAAATGACTGGGGTCTGGATATTATTTTCCGTGATAATACTGGCCGCGCTGGTGATGCGCCTCTGGCAGCCTGACTGGTATAATGACAGGCAGTTTCATCCTGACGAGCGCTGGATAGTCGGCAGCGCTGTTCCCATGATTAAGTATTGGGGCGACAAACCCATAGGGCTTCAGTACGGTTCGCTGCCTTTATATATACTGGCCACTTATAACGGGGTTGTAAACAGCCTGCACAATACGCCGATGTTCCAGCGCATGGACATGAACAGGGCGTTAATCGGCGGGGCAAGGGCCATTTCAGGGCTTGTTGATACGGGGACCATAGTTTTTATATTCCTGATATGCCTCCTGGTTTTTACGCCGTCCGTTGCGCTGCTCGCGTCAGCGCTTTTAGCCTTTACCGCGCTGCATCTGCACGCGTCGCATTTTTTTACGGTGGACACATTTGTCACGTTTTTCTCGGTTGGCGCGGTGTATTTTGCCCTTAGGATCTATAAGCGCGGGACCCTGGTTAATTACATATTGGCCGGCGCTTTTTACGGCATGGCGATCGCCTCAAAATCAGCGGCTCTGCCTTTTGCGGCAGCCATACTCGCGGCCCAGCTTTTCAGGTTTTTTTCCATCCCGGGAAAGACCAAGGCCGGCAAACAGGAAAGGCTCGACTCATGGATAAATCTCGGCTGGGCGGCACTGACTGCTTTTGGCGTGTTCTTTATCTGCATGCCACACGCGCTCCTGGATTTTGATACATTCATGCGCGATCAGAACGAGCAGAGAAGGATCCTTATAACGGGCGAAGCGGACGTGCCTTATAACAGGCAGTATATAAACACAACCCCTTATCTGTTTTACATGGAAAACCTCGTGAAATACACCATGGGGCCGTACGGCGCAATCGCCTTGTTCGCTTTTTTCTTTTACATAGCCGGGTTCTTTAAAAACTTAAAAGACGGAAAGATCCCGGGCAAGGAAATAGCCGTGATACTTGCCGGAGTCGTGCCGTACTTCCTGATAGTGGGGGTATCATTCGCCAAGTTCAACAGGTACATGATCCCGTTCACTCCGTTCCTTGCCTTACTGGCAGCCAAGTTGCTTTATGACCTTTATGACAGGGTGAAAAACAAGAAAATTGGAGCGGTAATCATATCGCTGACGGTACTGTCCGCTATGTTTTACGGGTTCGCGTTCATGAACGTTTATACAAATTCGCACTCCTGGATTCAAGCCTCAAGATGGATGTTCAAGAATATGCCGGTGATGAGCCAGGGTACGGACAAGCTGGCCCACAGGACAAGGGTGTTAAATGAAATGTGGGGCGATGACCTTCCCGTTGGTGTTGACGGGCACGGAGCAGGGGATTTTGACAACCTAAAGTGGAGCCTGCAGGAACCCGACTCCCCGAATAAGATCGAGGAACTGTCCCAAATGTTGTCATACACGGATTATGTGGTCATGGCCGACAAGCGCGCCTACGGCACTTACCAGCGCCTGCCGCAGAGGTACCCGATAAACTTTTTCTACTATTCAAACATGATAAAAAATGCGGAAATATTCGGATACAAAATGGTGCTTGACAAGGTCAATTACCCGTCATTTTTGGGGATAAGCATAAAAGACGACAAAGCCGACGAGAGTTTTCAGCTTTATGACCATCCCAGGGTTTACATATTCAAAAATGAAAAATACCTGAAAAAAGAGGAGATAAAGCAGCTGCTTTTGAACGGCGAAACCGAAACACAGGCAAAATACAGCGCAAACACGCAGGTTTCAGGCAGGTCATTTAACGGCGCGAAAAGAAAGGATTTAAACAACCCGAATATGGGGCAGCTAAAAGATAAAATAACGGCTGTAATCCCGCAGTTGTCCATATTCCTGTGGTATGCGCTTATACAGCTTTTGGCGTTCATGGTCCTGCCGCTTAACTTCACGATATTCAAAAATTTAAAAGACAAAGGATACGGCCTGGCAAAAGTCGCGGGGGTATTTTTATTCGTCTGGATAAACTGGATGCTGGTGTCATTGAATGTCTGGAAATTTTACCAGATAAATTTATGGATATTAATCGCGGCTCTTTTTGCGGCTGCCGTGTACTTTACAATAAAAAATAAAAAAGAGATAACGGATTTTACCGCGCAAAACAGGAAGTACATAATAGTGACGGAGTCAATATTCCTCGGCGCGTACCTGCTTTTCATACTTATAAAACTTTTCTGCCCCGACGTGCATAACGTGATGGGCCAGGGCTATAACGGCGGGGGCGAGCCCATGGGCATGGCGTATTTATCCGCCATATACAATGACGTGAAATTCCCGCCCCATGACCCCTGGATGTCGGGTTTCACCCTTAATTACTACTACTGGGGCCAGCTTATGCTTGCAACAGTTTCAAAGGCGCTCGGATACGCCCCAAAGATCACTTACAACCTCTCGTTGTCCCTGCTTTTTGCGCTTTCTTTCACTGCGGCATTCTCGCTTTCGTACAATATGACGGGAAAGTACAAATACGGAGTGCTCGGCGGGTTCCTGCTTGCCTGCGCAGGCAACTTCCACACTTTGTATTTTATTTTTGATAAGATCGTTCAGGGGGTATTCGGCGGGATAATGTCTTTCCAGTTCATATGGGACCCGACCAGGATATACCCATCGCCTGTCATAACTGAGATGCCTTTTTTCAGTTATTTATACGGCGATCTGCACGCGCATAACATAGTAATACCCGTGACAGTGCTTGCCGTGGCGCTTGTTTACAACATAATGAAATCACCCAACAATTCCTTTAGTTTCATAAAAAGTTTCGGGGAAAATAAAATAGAGGCGGGAATCAATATTTTTGTGCTGTCGGTCGTCATAGGTTCCATGCTCGCAATTAACACATGGAATTTCCCGCCAATGGCGATTTTCTCCATGCTTTCATTATTCATGCTCGCGGTGATCCTATTCAAGGGAAATCTAAAGGCGATCGCAAAGATAAAGGCCGCGCAGAGGCCGAAGGCAATAGCAGGATTTGGCTTTGAGTTTGCCGGGTCGGCCGCGGTTGTCATGATCCTGGCATATCTCGCTTTCCTGCCGTTCCACATGAATTTTCAGACCCCTTTTAAGGCTGCCATAGGGCAGGTCAGCAAACCCGAGCAGGCCTCGCTTTATATGATGTTCGAATATTTTGCGCTGTTCTTCATCGTGATATTTTCTTTTATTTTCATGTACTGGTCGGGCGCGTTTGAAAAAATAGCGGCTAAGACAGGCATGTTCAAGCTTAAAATGAGAAAATTTAATCTTAACAAAATTATGGATCATGCGGGCAATGTATTTGACAAAATCACGGGCAATACGGGGATGCTCACGCGCACGGCTGTTTTCGCGGCCTGCGCGCTTATTTTCATCATCCTGCTTTTTATACAGCCGACCTTTTCATTCGTCTTCATGATGATGGCCGCTGTTGTGTGGGTGCTTGCCGTTACAGTTGACAAAGACGAGGCTTTTGCCCTTACCCTGTTATTCACGGCGCTCGGCATGATAATAGGCACTGAGCTGTTTTATATCGCCGACGGCAGGATGAACACTGTTTTCAAATTTTACATGGTGGCGTGGACCATGCTCGCATGCTGCGTGCCGTATCTTTTAAGCAGGGTTATCGGGGCGTATAAAAAAATATTTGCCCTGAAAAAACACGACGTTGTTTTCGTGTCAGCAGGGGTATTTGTACTGCTGGCGGCGGAACTGGCCCTCTTGTTCGCCGATTCCAGGGCAGGCAGCTCGCTTTTTAAGGCGTTTTTTCTTGCCATAGCGGTTATGGCGCCGGCGGTTTTCTTCGTTCTCAAAGACAGGATAGGCAGGAACATACTTGTTGCGGCCATGATATTTATCCTTGTGCCTGCAGCGCTTTATCCCGTGCTCGGCGCTATCGAAAAGGGTTCGATGTGCAGCACAAACCCAAAAAAACCCGTGACCTTAAACGACGCTTCCTATATAGACGGGACGGCTTACATGAAAACACTTGACCGCAGGCCGGGGACACAGACTGATTTTGACAAATATGACTACCAGGCAATAGAATGGATAAACAAAAATTTAAACCGGCTGGACACCATACTTGAAGCGCCGGGCGAAAGAATGTATACGGGGGTGTCCAGGGTATCCATATTTACCGGTATGCCGGCCTATATAGGCTGGGGTTACCAGGTGAGCCAGCAGAGCGGCAGGGATGAAGTGCCCGGCAGGACAAGCACGGCAAATTACATATACTCAGGCGATATGAACGCTGAAACGCTCTTGAATTTACTTCACTTAAACGGGATAAAATATGTTTACACGGGCGGCATTGAAAAATCCACCTTTGCGAACACCCAAAAATTCGCGCTTGCAGGCGACCCTGTTTATACAAATGAAGAGGTCACAATTTACAAAGTGAGATGAAAATAATAAGCGCTTTCAAAGCGGCGGATATATCCGCCTTTAAATTCATAAATATTACTCTGTACAACAAACCGCTGTCATATCTCATGCGTTTTACGGCAAACGACGTGTTTTTGATCATAGTGCTTGCGGCAGGGCTGTATGTCCTGGCGAGGAATTTCGGTAAAAAGGAAAAGGTAAATACCGCATTTGCCCTGTGGTCCATAATAGCCGCAAATGTATTAAGCAATAACCTTTTGAAGGAACTTTTCAAAAGGCCGCGTCCGTACCTTGAAGTGCCCGGCGCCAACCTTATGGTCATTATGAGGAAAAATGGTTATGCTTTTCCGTCGACCCATACAGCCATGGCAGCCGCAATAGCCGCGGCGCTGTGGGATGATTATAAGGAAGCAAGGCCGTACTTGGCGGCCTTTGTTTTTTTTGTTGGTTTTTTCTGCGTTTATACGGGAGGGCATTATCCGTCGGATGTGATAGCCGGGCTGGCTGTGGGGATAACAACGGGAAGGGCCATGAATTTTATGAAAAAAAAGTATTTGAAAAAGTATTAATGTTCCGGATTCTGTAGTGGCGGCATATCATGCCGCCACCCGTGAGAATTGATTTTTTGTACTGATAATCCATTTAAAGGAGACGCCTGACATGAAACTGCTAAAATTTTTGTTTCTCGCGGTGTTTTTATCCGCCGCCCTGCCGTTTTACGCCGTTTGCGGCGATGAAAACGTCATAAACGTCCTTTGCTACCACAGGTTCAAGGAAAGAAAACCTTCTGAAATGACGAACAAAGGTCTGGGGGATATTTACTCCATTACCCCGAAGCGTTTTGAAGAACACATGCAGTTCTTAAAAGACGCCGGCTACAAGGTCATACCCATGTCGGAATATCTGGCAATAATGGAAGGAAAAGAGGAAATGCCGGCAAAGGCCGTTGTGATATCCATAGACGACGGGTATAAAAGCATAAAGGACCAAGCTTACCCCATACTCGAAAAATTCAAATACCCATCCGTCTCGTATGTATATTCCGTGTTCCTTCCCGGGGGGAAGAACTCGCTGAAGCCGGAAGACGCCAGGGAGATGATGTCGGATGGGCTCATGGAATTCGGTAGCCACTCGCACACCCATCCCATACTGACAAAGCGTGGAAAAATGACGGATAAGCAATACTGCGACTTCCTGATACTTGAAATAATAACTTCCAAGCGCTATCTGGAAAGGAAGCTCGGGGTTACCATGGAAACCATGGGGTATCCGTACGGCGCCTATTCGAAGGAAATATTCAAAGTCATGGAAAAGGCCGGTTTCAAAGCCGGGCTGTCGGTTGTCCCGTCGTATAATACAAAGGACACTTACAAATACGCGCTGAAAAGGACCATGATATACAACTCCACCACCGTGGAAAAATTAAAAGCTATCCTGGAAAAGAAACCGATAAAAATTAAAGTTGTCTATCCCGAAGACGGTGATATAATAACTGACGCAAAACCGGTTCTTAAAGCCGTCCTTATAGAAGACGCCGGATTGAACACTGCGACCATTAAATTTGTAATGGGCAGGGTGAAGCTGGACGACAGCGTTTACGACCCGGATACAAAGACACTGACCTATACATATGACAGGCCCCTGCCGAAGGGGGTTCATGAACCGAGCATAACCGCGTCAGGCACGGAAGGCTCTAACCGCGGGTATGCCTGGCTTTTCGTGGTAGGTATTTCGATCAAGGAAGGCGTACTGGAAGAGGCATTGTCAAAAATAACGGACACAAAGGAGAAATAAATGGAAAAAGCTGGAAAAAGCGCGTATGACCTGAGGGAAAAGCTGATCTTAAGCTTGGACCTGGACGACGCGGCTGCGGCCTATAACCTTATTGATAAACTCGCGTCTCACCTGAAGTATTACAAAATAGGGCTGCAGTTGATAACAAAAGACGGGCCGCGCATGGTTATGGCATTAAAGCGCAAGGGCCTGAAAATATTTTATGACGCGAAATTTTATGACATACCGCAGACGGTTTATAACGCGGCGTATGAAGCAACCAGGCTCGGCGTGAACATGATGAACGTGCACGCCTCGGGCGGCCCTGACATGATAGCAAAAGCAAAAGAAGGCATACAGGCGGCCTCGGATAAGCTCCAGGTGGAAAAACCGCTGCTGCTTGCCGTGACGGTCCTGACCAGCATGGAAACAAAGGACCTGAAAAAAATCCTTGATGTGCGTTTAAGCGCCAAAGATATGGTCCTGAGATTGGCGGTCATGGCAAAAAAAGCCGGGGCTGACGGCATAGTATGCTCACCGCACGAAATTAAAATGATAAAAAAAGAGCTCGGGAGTGATTTTATAGTCGTGACGCCGGGTATCAGGATGGATAACGCCAAAAAAGACGACCAGAAAAGGGTCATGAACCCCAAAGAAGCCATAGCCGCGGGCGCGGACTATATAGTCGTGGGAAGACCCATACTCCAGGCTGAAGACAAGCTCGCTATGATCGAAAAGATCCTTAAAATGATAAAAGAGGGCTACAACAATGAATAATGAAAAAGTACTTGATGTTTTCAGGAAGGCCAACGCGCTTTTAGCCGGGCACTTCCTGCTCACTTCGGGAAAGCACAGCTCCATATACCTGGAAAAATTCGCGGTGCTTCAGGACCCGAAAGCCACGGAAAAACTGTGCAAGCAGATAGCAAGGCATTTCAGGCCGGAAAAACCTGATGTGGTGTTAGGGGCCGCCATAGGCGGGATAATTTTGGCTTTTGAAACCGCGAAACAGCTCGGGGTCAGGGGCATATTTATGGAAAGGGAAGAAGGCAAACTGAAACTAAGAAGGGGTTTTGACATAAAAGAGGGCGAAAGGGTCCTTATAGTGGAAGACATAGTGACAACCGGCGGTTCGGTCATGGAACTCATAGAAGAGTTAAAGGCAAATTATAAGTGCGAGATAGTCGGCACAGGGTTTTTGATAAACCGCAGCGGCAGGGAAATAGATTTTGGAGCCGGAGAAACATATGCCCTTGCAAGGATAGATGTAAATTCATACGAGGAAAAAGACTGCCCCGAGTGCAAGGCGGGAATACCCATAACCAAAAGAGGAAGCAAGAACATCAAAAAAGGATGATTCGAACGAGGGTTTGGGCAAGTATAAATTACAAATTACTAATTACTAATGACTAATGACTAATTACTAATTACGACAAAACAAAAGGCTCATTTTTAGTCTCTGTTGTTTCGATTTAATTAGTCATTAGTAATTTGTAATTAGTAATTGTTTTTAAACCGGCAGTATGAACGTAAACGTTGTGCCTTTGTCTTTTCCGCCGGATTCGGCCCAAATTATCCCGCCGTGGGCTTCCACGATGCTCTTGGATATGCTCAATCCCAGGCCCGTCCCTTTTTCGCGGTTTTCCTTTGATTTTGAGACCTGTGAAAACCTCGCAAATACATTGCTTAAGTCATCATTTTCAATTCCTTCGCCTTCGTCGATTATTGAAATAACCGCGTATTTGCCGCGGGCTAACCCCTGGACTTCAGCGGCGTGCGGGATCTTAATTTCTTCAAAGGCTAAAACACGGGCGCGCAGCGTTATTTTGGTGTTTTCAGGCGCGAATTTTATGGAGTTATTTACAAGGTTTAAAATGACCTGTGATATCCTAAAATCGTCCATGTTAACGCTGATTTCCGGCTCGTCCGTCTGTATTGACAGCGTAATATGTTTTTCCGTTGCCATGGACCTGATCTCGTTTACGGTCCTGTTGATGAGTTTGACCAAGCCGCCTTGTTTTTTTTCTATGGAAAAAACCCCGGCTTCCATCCTGGCGCTGTCGAGCATTTCGGTTATCATACGCAGCTGCCTTTCGGTATTTTTAAGTATGATCTCAAGGTACTCCCGCTGTTCGCTGTTTATTTTTCCCGGGGCCTCATGGAGAAGCAGGGAAACAAAACCCTTTATGGACACAAGCGGAGTCCTGAGTTCGTGCGTCATCATGGAGGTAAACTTTGTTTTTATATCGTCCAAAGCCCTCAACTTCTGAAAAGAAGCCCTGCGTTCTATGGCATGAAACAGCGAACGCTGTTGTAAAGTAAGTTCCGATGTGCCTTTAATGATGAAATCCTGGGCGCCCATATCGAGCAATTCCGCGCCCAAATCGTGCTCGTCGGGCTTAAGCAGCGCTATAAACGGCACCCCGGAAGCGGCTTTTTGGAATGCAATAAGGGTTTTAAAGCCTTTTATGTCGGGAAGGTCGAGGCAGGAAATTATTATGTCATACATGTCGGTATGCAGAAAATTCTTTGCCTCGCTTAAGCTGCCTGCGATGCTTATGCTGAAAACAAGTTTTGTATCGGTTTCCAGCTCTTGTTTTAAGGCTGCCGCGTCATTTTTATCAGGGTCGGTTATAAGTACTTTCAGAGATTTTACATCCACCATGTAATTTCACTCCTTTTAGAAACCTAATATCAGGTACATTATAACAGAAGAAGAGGAGCATAAACAGGGAAAGAAATTACTAATTACAAATTACCAATCAGCACAACAACAAACCTGTAGAGCGGCTGCTTGCTGCCGCTCATCGCCGGCTTTTGAAACGGATTCTTATATTTCCTGTGTTCTTTAAACCCGGCGTCAGAGAGGCAGCAAGCAGCCTCTCTACGAGTTCAAAACCAGTTCCGCATGTCCCTACGCTATCTTCAAAACAAACCTGCAACCTTTGTCCTGCCCGCGCATTATAATATTGGAAGCGTGTAAACATAAAAACATGCTATAATCTTAACATGCCAAAAAGAAGGTACAAAATGAAAAAAAATTTGCTGATTGCCGGTTTGATCCTTACAGCTTCAATGTCTTTTGCCGCAAATGTCAATGTCGCGGTGGACTGTAACGCCAGCCTTCATGCCTTTCTCAGGGACAAGGCTTTTGGTTCCAACGCGCTTGGCGAGTGGACGGACCTCAAGCTTTATAAGGATAATATTTACCGGTTCCAGCAGGCAGGGACCAGGTTCCTGCGTTTTCCGGGCGGGTCCAACTCAAATGAATACCACTGGAACGGCAACGGCTCTTATGATGCCGACAAAGTATGGCATGTGAACGGCAGCCCGGCTGTATCTTCTTTTCAGCGGGGTTTTTATAATCTTAGCGTTCACAGGGGTTCGCTTTCAAAAGGTTACGGCAAGTGGGCATTTGTGACTGACGGTGATATAAATACCTACTGGCTGTCATATCCGGATGACTTCGAAGCCCAATGGATTTATATTGACCTTGAGGACGCGTCCTACAATGGGAAAAACCTGAACAGGATAGTCATTGACTGGGGCGTGCCTTATGCCGCGCAGTTTAAGATACAGTATTCAAACGGCAACTGGAACGGGCTCGGACAGTATGCGTATAATGATACGGCCTGGACAGACACTTCTGCGGGCGTTATAGCAGGAACAGGAGCCCAGTCTGACATAAGTTTTACCCAGGTTAACGCAAAGTACGTCAGGGTAAGGTGCCTCACCTCTTCGGATACGCATAACCAGTTTGCCATAAAGGAAATAAAAATATACAACAACACAACGCAGCTGACATTAAACGAGCCTGATGTAAACCAGTCGCCATCCGTGTCTTCATCGGTCGGGTTAGGCGATAATTTTCAGGAATACGACACTGTGGACTTTGAACAGTTTATTTCAATCTGCAAATCGCTTACGCCCCCGGCAGAACCAATGATAACCATAAATTTTTTCACCGGCACAACGCAGGAAGCGGCTGACTGGGTTTACTATGCAAACATTCAACAAGGTTATAATGTCAAATACTGGGAAATAGGGAATGAAAACGCCGGCTACTGGGAAGCAGGCGGGCCGGCCGGGCCCATCAGCTACGGCAAACGGTTTATAGCACTTTATGACGCCATGACAGCCGTGGATAGTACCATAGTCATAGCCCCGCAGTTTAACGGCATCAGGGATGTCGCGAATGTGACTATGACAGCTGGAAATAATCCCGGCGCTTATGATTATTACATAGACGATTTCCTGCAATACCTTCAGGCGCAGGGCAGGCCCGATATATTAAAAAGCTTGTCCGTGCACAAATACCCCACATATATGCCCGCGTCCGAAGCAGTGACGCTCGCGCAGACCGACCTGTGGGACACTGACCTGCCGCTTTTAAAAACCTGGATAAACAACCGCACCACAAACCCGGCAAACGTAAAGATATGGCTGTCAGAATACAATGACGGCATAGACAGCGGGTTCACAAACCATTTTTCAAATTCGCTTTTTGTTTCAGCATATACCCTTAATTACCTGAAAAACGGGGGGGATTATTCGTTCTTCTTCAGGCCTTTTGGCACGCCCGGACCCGGGCAGTTTGACGCGACAATATTCTCGGATTTCGGATATTTGGAAGGCGGTTCATTGAGCGGCAGTCTGGCCAGCCTGCGTTACCAACCGCGTTCTTCTTTTTATGCCTTTGAAATGATGTATAACAGGTTCTCGGCCGATGATTCTTTCGGGAATAACATAATATCCGCGTCATCAAACAACAGCGCGCTTAAAGTATACGCAAATAAAAGAGGCGACAGGAAACTGTCGATAATGCTCGTCAACACGGATCAGTCCAACACCATGAACGCGGCAATTGCAATAAACGGTTTTTCCCCGCTTGCCTCAGCCGAACTTGTGACCTACAACAGCCAGAATTATTCATGGATAGCAAACGGCGCCCAGTCATATGCCTCGCCTGACACCCCGCCTGTTATCTCTGCATTGAACAGCGTGTCTTCAAACTTCACATATAACGTGGAACCGTATTCAATAAAGGTCATCACAATGTATGATTCGTCGCAGGCAACGCTTGTTCCTTCATCTACGCCCACCATGCTGCCGACCCCTTCAACTACCCCGACACCGATACCGAACGGTGGAGCATTGCTTGATGACTGTGAGGACGGGGACCTTACGGACCTATGGGGAGGGATATGGAGCACATACGGCAATACGGTTTCCGCATATGTCCCGGTACTGACAGGCATGACATGCGACGGCGCAGGAGCCGCAGGCTCCAACTGCTATATGAAAGTGACGGGTACTGCAGCTTATAACACATGGAGCTTCGGCGTAAACATACCCTTAAATCCCTCCTGGGTGGGCACGGATATCAGCATGTATGACGGCGTATTTTTCTGGTACAAAAGCGACGGGAGCACAGGCAGGATGGCGTTTGTGCAGACGGACATGTCGGACGCAAACTACGGTCTTGATGTAAAAGGCAATACTTACTGGGCCTACTTTTCCATACCTTTCACTGCGTTGACGCACTCATCATGGGGAAATCCCGCCGGCACGTGGACAGGCACAAATATAAAGGCTATGCAGATGCAGGCAAACGGAGGCTACCCAACAGCCGGGTACAGGGAAATCACCATGGATAACATAGGCTTCTACAAGAATACCCCGACGCCGCCGATACCCACGCCGACAATCAGCGCAAAAAAGAATTTTGATTCACTGTATATATCCCCGGCCCCGTTTAACGCGTCAAAAGGCGATAAAAAAATGTGTTTTTATAACCTTCCGGCTCATATCAAGATCAGGCTGTATAACATGAAGGCTGAAGCGGTTTTTGAAGACGAAAAAGACACTGCACAGGCGTCTTATTGTATTAACCTGTCTATCCAAAACATGAAAAAAAGGCTGGCGTCAGGGGTTTACATATATATAATAGAAGACAATAACGGGGACAGGGCTAAAGGCAAGGTGGCGGTTATAAGGTAGGACATGATAGCAGCCGTGGAAAAACAGTACCCCGAAGTTTTAAGTAAAAAATTCGCAAACAAAGCCACCGGCGAAATAATATTTGTATGTTATTATCTGGAAAAAGAACGGGTGAAAATGAATGCGGCAATTATTGATATGCAGGCAGTTAAGCTGAATCTGGTAAAGCAACAAATGTTTCATAATTAAACATCAACGCCAACACATGTTTCATATTGAAACACGGACTTATTGTCTATCCAATTAAACCCCAATAAAATATAGCTAACTTTCCATGGCACGCCTATTGCTCTATATCTGGCATCAACCAAGTTGAAATTAACATATGTCTATTATATGAGGAGGAATTAACATGGCTAAGGTTATTGGAATTGATTTAGGAACCACAAACTCATGCGTTGCTGTAATGGAGGGCAAAGAGCCCAAGGTTATCGTGAATGCGGAGGGGAATAGGACCACTCCGTCAGTTATAGGTTTTACAAAGACCGGAGAGAGGATAGTGGGTCTGCCGGGAAAAAGGCAGGCTGTGGCAAACCCTGAAAATACCATATTCTCTATCAAGCGGTTTATGGGCAGGAAGTTTTCCGAAGTGACGGAAGAACTCAAAAAGGTGCCTTACAAAGTGGCGCCGTCAGCCAATGGCGACGCGCACGTGGATATTTCCGGGAAAAGCTACAGCCCTCCCGAAGTATCGGCGATAATACTCGGAAAACTCAAAGCCGACGCCGAAGCATACCTGGGGGAAAAAGTAACACAGGCTGTCATCACTGTACCTGCTTATTTTAACGACTCGCAGAGGCAGGCCACAAAGGACGCGGGAAAAATAGCCGGCCTTGAAGTGCTGCGCATCATCAATGAGCCGACCGCGGCTTCGCTGGCTTACGGGCTTGACAAAAAGAAAAATGAAAAGATAGCCGTATATGACCTGGGCGGAGGCACGTTTGACGTATCCATACTTGAGATAGGCGACGGGGTATTTGAGGTAAAATCAACCAATGGAGACACGCACTTAGGCGGCGATGATTATGACCAGAAGATAATGGACTGGCTCGCGGACGAATTCAAAAAATCAGAAGGCATAGAACTGCGCAATGACAGGGTGGCGCTGCAGAGGTTGAAAGAAGCGGCTGAAAAGGCAAAGATAGAACTGTCTTCCACAATGCAGTCCGAGATAAACCTGCCTTTCATCACTGCGGACGCGTCCGGCCCGAAACACCTGGTCGTGAATTTAACCAGGGCAAAGCTTGAACAGTTAATAGGAGATTTAAACGAACGCACCATCGAACCCTGCAAGAAAGCCATGAAAGACGCGGGCATGGAGCCGAAAGACATAGACGAAGTGGTCCTGGTCGGCGGAATGACCAGGATGCCTTCCGTGGTGGAACTCGTCAAGAAACTTTTCAACAAAGAACCGCACAAAGGCGTGAACCCGGACGAAGTCGTGGCAGTAGGCGCGGCAATACAGGCTGGAGTGCTGCAGGGCGAAGTAAAAGACGTGCTCCTGCTCGACGTAACCCCGCTGTCGCTCGGCATTGAAACGCTCGGGTCGGTCTTCACAAGATTAATCGACAGGAATACGACCATACCCACGAAAAAATCGGAAACATTCTCTACCGCGTCTGACAACCAGACAAGCGTTGAAATACACGTGCTCCAGGGCGAGCGTTCCATGGCAACCGAGAACAAGACTATAGGCAGGTTCCATCTGGACGGCATACCGCCGGCGCCGCGCGGCATACCGCAGGTCGAGGTTACTTTTGACATAGACGCGAACGGCATACTGCACGTGCAGGCAAAAGACAACGCGACCGGCAGGGAACAGAAAATAACCATTACCGCTTCGTCAGGCCTGTCAAAAGACGACATAGATAAAATAGTAAAGGAAGCCGAGAAACATTCCGATGAGGATAAAAAGAAAAGGGATGAGGTGGACACCCGCAACCAGGCTGAATCAATAACATACCAGGCGGAAAAGACGCTGAAAGAAGTCGGCGACAAGGTGCCTGAAGCGGACAAAAAAGAACTGCAGGAACAGTCCGACAAGCTTAAGGAAATGCTGAAAAACAGCGCCAACACCGAAGACCTGAAGAAGCAGATGGAAAAGCTCACTGAAAAGTGGCACAAAGTTTCAACCGCCATGTATGAAGCCACAAAGAAAGACCAGGGCGCCCCGGGAGCAGGGCCGAACGCGGGGCCGAACCCGGCAGGAGAAAAGAAATCGGGCGACGACGTGGTTGATGCAGAGTATGAAGTGGTTGACGAGGATAAAAAGAAAAAGAAAGAAAAGTAATCCGCCTTCGCTGAAGCTTCGGCGGACGAGTTGTAAAAGTATAATCAAACAGCAAAAGTAACATAAAAAAACGCGGAAAAAGGAGGCAAGAGAAGCATGAAATTGAGACCGTTAGGAGATCACATCGTAGTAAAGCCCATGGAAGAGGGAGAAGTAAAAAAGGGCGGAATCATCATCCCTGACACAGCAAAAGAAAAGCCGTCCAAAGGCGAGGTAACAGCGGTTGGAACGGGCAAGACAGCCGATGACGGAAAGAAAATCACCATGGAACTGAAAGTGGGCGATAAGGTTATTTATTCCAAATACGGCGGAAATGAATTTAAGATAGACGACGTGGAATACCTTATAATGACGCAGGATGATGTTCTGGCGGTGATCGAGTAAGGTAGACTATTGAGATTATGAGTCGTTGAGACAACTTAGTCAGAAAAAACAAATTAATGAGGAGGATTTAAGGATATGGCAAAGCAACTGTTATTTGGAGAAGAAGCAAGAAGGTCCCTGCAAAGGGGCGTGGACAAGCTCGCCAACGCGGTTAAGGTCACACTCGGGCCGCGCGGCAGGAACGTCGTACTTGACAAAAAATACGGCTCGCCGACCATTATCAATGACGGCGTGACGATCGCGAAAGAAATAGAGCTTGAGGACCCGTATGAAAATATGGGCGCCCAGCTTATCAAGGAAGTAGCCTCGAAGACATCGGATATTGCCGGTGACGGAACAACCACGGCAACAGTGCTCGCGCAGGCTATTTATAACGAAGGCATGAAGAACATAACGGCCGGGACAAACCCGATGCCGGTAAAACGCGGCATAGAAAAAGCAACCGCCTGCGTTGTTGAAGAGCTTAAAAAGATATCAAAACCCGTAAAAGACAAAACAGAAATCGCACAAGTAGCCACCATCTCGGCAAATAATGACAAGGAAATAGGAAATCTCATAGCCGATGCCATGGATAAAGTGGGCAATGACGGCGTAATCACAGTGGAAGAGGCAAAAGGCATAGAAACAACCCTTGAAGTGGTCGAGGGCATGCAGTTTGACCAGGGATTTATCTCGGCATATTTTGTGACAAACCCGGATAAAATGATCGCGGAAGTCGAGAACCCTTACATCCTTATCTATGACAAGAAGATATCAAGCATGAAAGAACTTCTTCCCATACTTCAGGAAGTTGTAACGCAGGGCAAACCGATCGTGATAATCTCCGAAGATATTGAAGGGGAAGCTCTCGCGACACTGGTAGTAAACAGGCTTAAAGGCACTTTTTCCTGCATAGCGGTAAAAGCCCCGGGATTCGGCGACAGAAGAAAGTCCATGCTCGAAGATATAGCCATACTCACAGGCGGCAGGGTCATATCCGAAGAAGCCGGAATGAAACTCGAGAAAGCGGAACTGTCCATGCTCGGACGCGCCAAGAAAATATCGGTGGACAAGGATAATACGACCATAGTAGAGGGCGCGGGAGAGAAAAAAGACATCCAGGCGCGCATCGGCCAGATCAAAAAGCAGATCGACGAGACAAAGTCGGATTATGACAAGGAAAAACTGCAGGAAAGGCTCGCAAAACTTTCAGGCGGAGTGGCCGTAATCAATGTAGGCGCGGCGACCGAGACCGAGATGAAAGAGAAAAAAGCGCGCGTGGAAGACGCGATGCACGCCACCAAGGCCGCTAAAGCCGAAGGCATAGTGCCGGGCGGCGGAGTAGCGCTGCTCAGGGCAGGCGAAGCTCTTGACAAACTGGTAATTACGGATGAAGAGGAAAAAGTGGGCGTAAAAATAATCAAGAAAGCGCTCGAGGCTCCTATCCGCCAGATATGCTACAACGCGGGCGTGGAAGGCGCTGTTATAATGGAAAAAATACTGAAAGAATCGGTAAAAACCATGGGTTTTGACGCGACAGACGGCGTTATGAAGGATATGGTAAAAGCCGGGATCATCGACCCGACAAAAGTAACCAGGTCGGCCCTGCAGAACGCCGCGTCAATCGCGTCGCTGCTGCTTACCACGGAAACCATAATATCGGACATACCGGAAAAACAGGAACATAACCATGCCGGCGGAGGAATGCCGGGAGGCGGCATGCCCGGAGGAATGGGCGGCTACCCCGAATATTAATCCTCGAGGATTAATATTCGAGAGAGTAGATAGTTGAAAGTAGAGAGTAGACGGACAAAGGCAGGAAAACAGGAAGGCAAAAATGGGGCACACACCCTGTGGAAGACATACCGGGGGCGCGTGATGAACGCGCCCCCTTTTTTGAACGGGAACAAAAAAGGGAGTTTATTCGTCTAAATATACAATATGGAATCATAAGATCTTTGCAATTTTTAAGATGTTAAAATCTATTTTTTTCAGGGGTTATGACATGCCAATAAAAGATTACTATAAAATTCTCGGCGTTTCACCGGGCGCGGATGAGGCTGCGATAAAAAAATCATTCCGCAGCCTTGCAAAGCAGTATCATCCCGACGCCAATCCCGGGAATAAGGCGGCCGAGGAAAAATTCAAAGAGATAAGCGAAGCATATGAGGTCTTAACCAATAAGGAAAAGCGCGCGAAGTATGAGCAGTTAAAGGACGCCCAGTCGCGTGGTTTTGATTTTTCACAGTATGCGGGCAGGGGGCACGGGCAGCCGTCACAGGGCGCGGGGCAGGGGCAGGATTTTTCCGAGATGTTCGGTGATATTTTTTCAGGCCGCGGGAGCTCCAAGGCCGGCGGGTTTGAGGATTTGTTTGACATGTTCTTTGACCAGGGGCCGAAACGCGGGTTCTCGCAGGCTGAATATACACAGGAAGGCCGCGGCGCAAAAGGCGAGGACGTGAACATACGCATAGAGATACCTTTTGCCCTTGCAATGGAAGGCGGGGAAACCATAATCAAAGTACCGCGCGCGATCGACTGCACACGGTGCCGGGGTACGGGCGCGGAACCCGGCGCGCAGGTGTCGCAATGCGAGGCGTGCCACGGCGCGGGGACCATGCAGTTTTCCCAGGGCGGATTTGTGGTCAATAAAACCTGCCCGAGATGCGGCGGAAAAGGGTCCACTATCACGGATTTTTGCCATGAATGCAAAGGCTCGGGCGAGTCGCAGGAAATAAGGAAAATACGCATTCACATACCCGAGGGCGTAAAGGAAGGCGAAAAAATAAGGATAAAAGGCGAAGGGAACATGCGTTCGTGGAACAAGGAACGCGGCGACCTGTATGTCATATTCAAAGTGGAAAAAAGCGATACATTTGAAAGAAAAGGCGACGACGTATATTTTTCCGTGAAGGTCAATATGGCGCAGGCCATACTCGGCGGCCACATGGAAGTGCCGACGCCGGACGGGAACATAGAAATAAAAATCCCCGTGGGAATACAAAGTGGAACGAGCATAAAGATGTCGGGCCACGGCGCGAAAAATATAAAGACAGGAAAAAAAGGGAACTTCTATGTGCAGGTTGAAGTGGAAACCCCAAAAGCCGAAAGCGAAGAAGAAAAAGAACTCATAAAAAATTGGGCAAAGATCAAAAAGTGGGATGTTTAGGTTGTTTAGCGGCGGCCAGTATGGCCGCACGTGACGCGGGCATTGACTTCTGTTATGAAAATTTTGGCTATTATGGTCTTTAAATAAACGGTTGTAAAGGCAACGTAGGGGCGGGATTTGGCCCGCCCGCTGCGGTTTAGATCCAAACAAGGCCGCGGTGGTTTTATACCGGGCCGCATGTTTACTTTTTTAAGGATCGGTCGACCGGTATTATAAGGGTTTTAGTGTCGCCGGGCCTTAAAAAAGTAAACACGCAGCCCGGTACTTTGGTTGTCATGGATACAGACAAAAAGGTAAACTAATTGGCAGCAAACAGTTAAATAACTAAACTGCTGCAGGATCAGCCTATTGTTAAAACATTACTATAAATAATAATGAATCAAGGAGGCTTGCATGATCGAACTGAAAAACGTAACAAAAAAATTCAGCAACAAAACAGCCGTAAGCGGGGTCTCGTTCGAAGTAAAAAAAGGCGAGATAATAGGTTTTTTAGGCCCTAACGCGGCAGGCAAGACAACCACGATGAGGATGATAACCGGATTTTTCCCACCCACTGAAGGTGAAGTTATTGTCGCGGGCATAGACATGTCAAAGGACCCTCTTGCGGCAAAAGCAAAGATAGGATACATGCCTGAAAATGTGCCTTTGTACAAGGAAATGGAAGTATATTCATACTTAAAATTCATAGCCGAGATCAAGGGCGTGAAAAAGAATGAGATCAAGGGCCGCGTGCAGAAATGCATGGAGGAAACAGGGCTCACTGCCGTGACGCACTCGGTCATAGCAAAACTGTCAAAGGGCTATAAGCAGAGGGTGGGGCTCGCCCAGGCCATATTAAACGACCCGGAAGTGCTGGTGCTCGATGAGCCTACCGTGGGATTGGACCCCAAACAGATAAGGGAAATAAGGAACCTGATAAAGAACATGAAAGGCGAACGCACCATAATACTTTCCACACACATACTCCCGGAAGTCGCCATGACCTGCGACCGCGTCATAGTGATAAATGAAGGAAAAATAATAGCCCAGGACGAGGTTAAAAACCTCACTGACCCGGATTCAAAGTCAACGCAAATATATCTGGAAGTCGAGGCCCCCAAAACAGAAGTGATCGATGAGATCGGCAAAATCAAGGGGATAGAAAAAATAAGGGAAGAAAACAGGATCGGGGACGGCGTGTATTCATACATGATAACCACGGACGGAAAAAAGGATGTGCGCCGCGACATAGTTTCCAGGATAGTAAAGAACAACTGGGGCCTGCTTGAATTCAAGCGGCAGCAGATGTCTTTGGAAGACGTATTTTTAAAACTCGTGACCAGGGAGGAACTGTGACATGTTTGACAAATTTATGGCTTTGCTTAAAAAGGAATTAACCGTATTTTTTTCACTGCCGATCGCCTATGCCGTAATCGCGGTCTTTCTTATTCTGTCGGGATATTTCTTTTCAAGCATAGCAAACTACTATGCCATGATATCCATGCGCAGCATGAACCAGTACAGCAGGGGCATGATGGACCTGTCCATGATAGACGGTATTTTCAGGCCTTACTTTCAGAACATGGTGGTGGTACTGATACTCATGATACCGCTTATCACCATGAGGCTGTTTGCCGAGGAAAAAAGGGAAGGTACCTCGGAATTGCTGTTTACATACCCCGTGTCCGACCTGGCAGTAGTGCTGGCCAAGCTTGTTTCGGCCGTCGTTATCTTTGGCGCCATGATGGCCGGTTCTTTAAGCTCATTTATAATATTGAGGATCGGCACTGCTTATGAAATACTTCCTGTTCTTGCGGGGTTCCTCGGGCTTTTCATGATAGGCTCGGCGTTTTTAATGCTGGGTTTATTCATCTCGTCCCTGACCGAGAGCCAGATAGTGGCGGGCGTAATATCTTTCGGGGCGCTTTTATTTTTTCTTGTGATACCGTGGGCGGCCGGATCAGCCGGCCCGTTCTGGGGCGGTGTGATCAAGGCCCTGTCCGTAGTCGATCACTTCGGAAGTTTTGCCAAAGGCGTGCTTGATACCGCGGACATAACTTATTTCATAAGTTTCTTCGCGCTATTTTTGTTCTTAACACTGCGCGTACTTGAATCCAAACAGTGGAGGGGATAAGATGAAAAACGGAAAAATCATGAATGTAGTTTTTATAGCAGGCATAGTTTTACTCGTTTTAGGCGGCATAATCGCCACGATCAGGGGGGCGTTTGATATGGTGACTGTTATCCCACTGGCTTTGGGGCTGATCGCGTCGGGTCTATATGCTTCCCTGAACTTCCAAAAAGTAAAGGAAGCCGTGACGAACAAATCAACGCGCTATGGTTTTTCAGCCTTTGTCTATACGCTTATCGTGGCGGCCATAATAGTCCTTGTGCAGTCTATTTTTACCATACATTCAAAGACATTTGACCTTTCAAAAGCCCAGAAAAACACCATATCTGAGCAGACAATAAAGGTCCTGAAAAACATGAAAAAAGAAGTGGACGCCTACTATTTTTACTCTGTCAAGGCGCGCGTTACGCAGGTGGAGGACATACTCGCGCTGTACACAAAAGAATCCCCGAAATTCAAGTTCCTGGCTATTGACGCGGACCGCAACCCTTCGCTTACAATGAAGTACAAAGTTGACAAGTACGGAGTGATAGTGCTGTCAAGGCCCGATGACGGCTCGCAGGAAAAGATCGACACATTGACCGAAGCTGCCGTCACAAACGGGCTCATCAGGGTCACGCGCGACACGAAGAAAAAAATATATTTTACAACAGGCCATGGCGAGCCGGCCCTGGATGGACCCAAGAACGAGAAAACAGGATACTCTGTGCTGAAGGAAGAGCTCGAATCCTACAATTACGGGGTTTCTTCAATACAGCTTTTTACGCAGCCCTCGATACCGCCGGACTGCTTCATACTGGTGATAGCGGGGCCGCAGTCGGACCTTTTTGACCAGGAAGTCAGGCAGATAAATCAATTTTTAAGCCTGGGCGGCAGGGTGATGATACTGGACGCGCCCATGGTAACCAATAGGAACATAGACAGCCTTTTAAAGGCGCGCGGGGTCATAGCGCAGAACGATATAATCGTGGACAAGATGGGAAGGATGTTCGGCGGAGACCCGCTTATGCCGATTATCTCGACCTATGACAGCCATGAGATAACGAACTCGCTCAGGATGGCAAGTTTCATGCCCAACACACGCACTTTTGACTTGAAGGGCGGAATTCCTGGCATAAACATAAGCTCGCTTGCAAAATCCGGCCCAGGCAGCTGGGGCGAGACGGACATAAATTCCGTCAGAAAGGGGACGGTCAGCCAGGGGCCCGGCGACCTGCCGGCGCCGCTTTGCGTCGCGGCCGTAATAAGCCAGAATAACACATCCTATAAAGTGGACGCGCTTTCTGCGACAAATAATTCCTCCGGGGCCGTTGTTGTGTTCGGAAGCTCTGATTTCGTGAACAATACATTTTTAAGTTCGTCCGGGAACAAGGATCTTATACTGAACGCGTTCAACTTCATGGCGGGAGAAGGGGACGCAATCGCCATAAAACCCAAGGACAACTCCTTTGAGCCTTTATTCCTTTCAAAAATACAGGGCAGGATGCTTTTCCTTATACCCGCTGTTTTCCTTCCTTTATTGATCGCGGCGATAGGAGTCATGGTCTTTGTTAGAAGGAGGATGTCATGAAAGGAAAGCAGATACTTGCATCATTCATAGTCCTCGCATTATTGGGGGCGTATTTTTATTTCATAGAAGTAAGGAAGAAAGGCGAGGATGACAAAACAAAAGCAACAGGTGAAATGCTTATTCCCGGTCTCTCTGGCACCCAGGCCGTGGAAATGGAAATTGACGGCGGCAACGGGAACATAGTGCTGAAAAAAAACACAGCCGGCTGGTCCATGGAAAAACCCATACAGGTTCCGGCCGACAGTTCAGCCTGTGACAACGCGGTTGCGCAGCTTGCCGGCGGGAAATACAGCAGGAAGCTTGAGAATATAAATCCCGGCGACTTCGGGCTTTTAAAGCCGCTGCTTAAGGTTTCCATAACCGGAGCGGATAATAAAAAATACGGCATAGATTTCGGGGCGGCAAACCTCACGGGCTCGGACGCGTACGCGGCGCTGTCCGGGGATACCCTCAGCGCTTATACGGTGCAGGTTTCGTTAAAAACCCAGTTTGAAAAAAAAGTCTTTGACTGGCGCGATAAAAAAGTCCTTAACCTGCAGGACATGGATATAGACAGGATCGAGGTCGCTGTGAAAGATAAAAAATACACGCTTGCAAGGACCGGCGAAGACTGGAAAGTTGCCACTGACGGCAACGCAGCCGCCAGGGCAGACAGGGTGAAATCCCTTATAGACCAGCTTAAGAACGTGTCCGCAATATCAATGATCGACCCGTCGCAGGAAAATCTTTTAAAGAACGGCCTTGTTTCACCTCCGGAGCACATAGCGTTTCGTTCCGGGAAGAAGGAAGCTGCGCTGTATTTCGGAAAAAAAGGCGGAAAAGACATGAAGCGGTTTGCCCGCAGCACGTACCATAAGGATATAATTGAGATCCCCGAGGGCACGTATACGGGCATAAGCGCGGTTGATTTTTTCCTTGAAAAGCGCGTTACCGCGTTTGAACAGGCCAGGGCCGTGAAATTAAAAATCCGGTACACGGGCAGGGAGATACTGGCATTAAAGAAATCCGTTAAAAACACCGAAGGGACGTGGGAAGTAAAGGAAACCAAGGGCTTTAAGGATGACGAGAAAAAGAAGATAAGCCCGGCTTCAATAGTTTATTATGTTTCGGCGCTCGAATACAGGGAAAAAATCGCGTCAAAACCGGGCGCAAGCGAGGAAACCCTGTATGGAATAAAAGCGGGGCAGGGCATTGAAATTTACGGGGATAATGATTTAAATCTGGTTTCGTTCCTGATAGGAAAGCAGGTTGAAGGGAAGGAAGAGTTCTATATAAAAATACCTTCAACAGGCGCCATATATACGGTTGATAAGAGCGCAATCCGGGGATTAGGCCTACCGGGATTTGAGGTGAAGTAAAATGAAAAGAACAATACTGGTTTTGTCGGCGGTGGTGGTTCTCGTATCGGGTGTTTTCGCGGTGCAGTATGTACCCGCGTCCTTTAAGGATGTGGCGGAAAAAGCAAGGCCGTCTGTCGTTAATATCTCAACCGTAAGCGTGGTGCACCGTTCCGTGGACCCGTACAACGACCCTTTCATGAATGATGATTTTTATGAAAGATTCTTCGGGGTGCCAAAAGGTACGATGAAAAAGCAGAGCCTGGGAAGCGGTTTTATAGTAAGCACGGACGGCTACATACTGACAAACAACCACGTCGTTGACAAAGCCGATGAAATAACGGTAAAATTTTACAATCAAAAAGAACTGAAAGCAAAACTGATAGGCGTGGACAAGGAAACCGACCTTGCCGTGATAAAAGTGGAAGCCAAGAATTTGACGCCCATACTTATGGGCGATTCGGATAAAATAGAAGTGGGCGACTGGGTGCTGGCAGTGGGCAGCCCGTTCGGGCTCGAACAGACGGTAACACAGGGAATAATATCGGCCAAGGGAAGGATAATAGGAGCCGGCCCGTATGATGATTTCCTCCAGACAGACGCGGCCATCAATCCCGGTAATTCGGGCGGGCCTTTGATAAACATGGACGCTGAAGTGATCGGGATAAATACCGCCATATCATCCATGTCGGGCGGGTATGAGGGGGTCGGTTTTGCCATGCCGATCAACATGGCCAAAAAAACATACGCGGATATAATAAAAAGCGGCCATGCCGTGCGCGGTTGGCTCGGCGTTGTAATACAGGAAATGACCCCTGAACTTATGAAACATTTCAAGGTGTCAGGCGGGGTGTTGGTTTCGCAGGTTTACCCGGGAAGCCCGGCTGCAGACGGGGGCTTAAAGCGCGGGGACGTGGTCACGGCAATTGACGGAAAAAAAGTGGGGAAATACCGCGAGCTTCAGTCTATAGTCGCGCAACAGCCTGTGGGAAAAGAAATTGAGATCAGGGTGATAAGGGAAGGAAATGAAAAAATATTCAAAGTAAAAGTGGAAGAGCGCACGGAACAGAACATGGGCATGAACAAGAACACGCAGGGCAAAGCTGAAAGCGGATTGGGATTGGTTGCCGGCGACATAACAGATGAAGCAGTCCAGCAGTACGGGCTCGCGTCAAACCAGGGTGTTGTGATTTTTGATGTCATAGAAGGTTCTGCGGCCGACACGGCCGGGGTCATGAAAGGCGACGTTTTACATGAGATGAACGGCGCGCAGATAAAGGATAAGGATGATTTTGAGGCCGCGGCCGGAAAAGTAAAACAGGGCGGCCAGGTGGTATTGCTGATAGAACGGGGCAATACCATGTTGTATACGGCGTTTATAAATAATTAAACAAAATTGAGCTTAAAGATAAGATAAGCTGGGCAATTCCCCCGCAGCTTGCTGGGTGTAGTTTATTTCCGTTTATTCCTCCGAAAAAACAATTAAAAACGTTAAACAAGGCCTATTTAACACGAAAATGGGAATGCGTTCTGCCTGCTAAATCGATTTGACATCAGTTATATTATATAGTAAACTTATAAGTGGAAAGTATAATGGAATAATAAAAGGCAACTTTTTCCAGTTTTCACTCTCTAATATATGGTGGATTATTGGAACGGAAAAAAGAACATAAAAAAGAAGGGAAACTTATGACAAAGTCCCTGGCAAACTTTCTAAAAACTTCGTCATTAATAATCATATTTGCTATTTTACTTATTCCTTCCCTTTTTGCAAACGGCCCGTCAAAAATCTTATCAGTTGGAATTATCCCCACAAACCCCGGTTACGGAGACCTTGTTCAGATCACAATTAATTTATGCGTCCAAAACAACGATAATCCTTTTCTTACCGTTGCCATATCCACCCAGAACGCGCCGCAGACAGCAGGCGCGGGCGGGCAGATATTTGTGGTTGACTCATCCGGTATTGACCGGAAAGATGTTGCTTTTTTGAACGGGGGAAGCGCTTTAGGATTGGCAGGTACAAATACAAGCAACCCGGCGCCTGTCGGGGCATGCAAGGAATGCGGGGGCACTGACGGGTGGCCCCAGACATATGTTTATACCGTCCACATGCCGTCAGCCGACTATTTTTCCGGCGTCTGCAACCCGACAAGTTTTTATGTGATAGTCGGGCTGAAGGGATATAGTTTTAACGCCGGGGATTGGTCGTCGCTTGCCGCGTGCGGGAACGGAAGTTATTTATCAGTGCCGATACCTGTCACTATCCCTTCGCCGTCAAACTCGCTTACCAAAAGATTTGAAGGATCAATAGCAGTAGCGGGAGATGAAATCTTATTTGCCATGGATTACAGCTATGGAGGAAGCGGGGTTTTTTCCATCAGCGATGCTGTACCGGGCGGCGGGGATTTTACCATAGTATCTTACGGGCCGACCAGCATACCAAGCGGAAGCGTCACAGGACCCGCGATTGGGCAAACATCAGGGACATATCAATGGACTTTTCCCGATAGATCGGCAAAAGCCGGCATGCAGTCAGGCACGGTCTGGATGCTGTTAAAATTAAACACATATACAGCCGGTAAGGTTTATACCAATACAGCCACGGCCACCCAGCCCGGAGCGCCGGCAACTCCGCCGTCGACCGTGAAGGTAACCGCAGGCGCGCCGGCCATATCAATACAAAAAACCGAGAGCGTGTCTTCGCTGATGAAAGGCGATACTATAACTTATGTGCTTTCGTACGATGTAAACGGCTACGCTCTGAAGGATTTCGCGCCATTTGACAATATCGCGATCGGAACATATGCGGGAGTAGCTCCGCCCGGATGGCAGCTGTCGCCCCATAACGGGGACCCGGGGACCTGGACAATAAAAGACCCGTGTTTGACAGGCGGCACATTCCTGACAGGAAGCGGACAGGCATCCCACTATCCGGCGTTATTGATTGATGACGGTGTGCCGAACAATCAGACAGACGCGTTCTGCGTGGGAATGATAGTTTCTGATTTTTATATCGAGGATGCGGCTTACAGCGGCGCTGACGCGCAGGTAATAGTAAGGTCAAATAACATAGCGGGCACAAACGGAAGGTCAATAGGCGTGACAGCTTCCATAGATACAAACCCGGCTTATTTGTTTGTGTCTTTATGCGGCGGAACAGTGCCGCCGCCGTTTTGCGGCACTATAAGCGGGTCCACGGCAGGCTCGTGGACAAATACGCCTTTTGTCGGCATGATATCGTCAAAAAAGTGGTACAGGATGCGAATACTTGTGACAAACAGCGGGACAGGGCAGAGGATACAGGCAAAAATTTGGGCGCGCGGCGACGCTGAACCGACCGGATGGGACATAGATACTGTCATACCCAATGTCGGCCCTGGCGGGGATGCAAGTTGGGACTGCAGCGGCGCAGGGACAACTTCCAATGACGGCTGGAGGCCGGGAATCAACCAGCAGACCGGCGACGGAGCGGGAGTACAGGACTCATATGACAATTTTACGGTTTACGCGCCGAGGGCAACGTCGTTGCAGACTGCGGTATATGATACGGTGCCGTCAGGGGTTTCATACGTAGGTCAGGCGGGAGGTTGTACGCAGGGCAGCGGAGTGGTAAACTGCAACATAGGTTCGGTATCGCTTCAGTCAGGGTCGTTCACGTGGTGGGGAACGGCAAATACCTGCTCGTCCACCATATCAAATCAGGGTTTAATATTTTATGCAGCAGGTTCAGCTCCTATCGCCTCCAACTGGGTGGCAGCCGACGTGCTGTGCTGGAGCCCGACTCCTACGGTCACGCCTACTTATTTTGGGACAGACACATACACACCGACATTTACAGTCACCAAAACCGCGACACCCACGTTCACATACACTCCCACATACACGTCAACGTTCACGAGGACACCTACGCCGACATTCACAAATACGGCAACCCCGACGTCGACTTTTACAGCAACTCCTACTTTTACCATGACATACACTCCGACTGACACCAGGACTTACACTCCTACATTCACGGCTACGCCGACATTTACAAACACAAACAGCCCGACGCCGACCTTTACCGCCACATCCACAAGGACTGCCACATCGACATTTACAAATACAAACAGCCCTACTCCAACGTTCACATATACCCCTACATACACCCCGACATCCACATATACCGCGACTCCCACGCAGTCTTTTTCGTCTACATACACACCCACACGCACCCCAACGCCAACATATACCGATACAAATTCGCCGACAGACACGCCTACGGCGACAGACACCCGCACTCCCACGCCCACATATACAGCCACGCCCACGATGTCGGATACAAATACTTATACGCCCACTTTCACTTACACTAACACCATATCATCAAATACCCCCACAAACACGCAGACATACACGCCTACTTTTACCGTCACGCCTACTTTTACCGCGACACCCACACAGTCTTTTTCCAGCACTTACACTTCGACTTTTACCGCCACCCCGACTTTTACCTTTACATCCACAAAGTCTTTTACCAGCACATACACTCCGACTTTTACCTTCACCCCGACATATACCCCGACATCCACTTTCACGTCCACGCGCACAATAACGCCGACTGTCACGGAAACAAGCGTAAATACGGTTACAGTCACGCCGACCTACACGAATACTTACACAGATACGCCGACCTATACGGCCACGCCCACATATACCATGACTTATACGGACACATACACACAGACCGCGACGCCTACATATACGGCGACGAAGACAGTCACGCCCACAGTGACCGAGACGAGCGTGAATACGAGCACCGACACGCCCACATATACACAGACGTTCACCGTAACCCCGACTTTTACGCTGACAGCGACGCCGACATACACAAAAACATTTACGCCCACATACACTTACACACCCACATATACCGCCACTCCCACATATACCAACACTGTTTCGCCGACATATACGCCCACTTACACGCCGACATTTACCTATACTTACACAAACACGGTTACTCCGACGATCACATGCACATTCACGCCGACAGACACGGCTACCAATACGCCGTCGCCTACGGATACATATACACTGACCTACACCTATACCAGTACGAGTTCGCCAACCATAACGCCCACGCCCGTGCCTTTCCCTTATATACTGAGTATAGAAGCTTATAATGAAGCAGGCGAAAAAGTAAAGTTCATAGTCCAGTCGCCCATATCAGGCGATGTGGGAGATATTGGCATGCTGTTGAACGGAGTAACAGCCACCGCGTTTAATCCGGATACGGGCAGGATCGAAATAAAGTTCACGGGCATACAGTCGCCCGACCAGCTGGGCGCGGGAGCGGACCACACGATCAGCTTCTTCTGGAACGGTGTGTCTGACAGCGGCCAGCAGGTTAGCCCGGGGCTGTACTACATAAAGATAAGCACTACAGACACATACGGACATGTGAACACCCATATAGAAAGCGTACAGATACTCAAGCTGGAGGAATACGCGAGGATAAACATATACAACTCCGCGGGCGAGCTCGTGCGCAGGCTGCAGTCGTCTAACCTGGCGAACACAAACATAAGCCTGTCTGTGAAAGACGTGGTACAGGTAGGCAAGAACTCGGCTCCCATAAACATAGAATACGCGGCCGGCTCAATAATTCCCTGGGACGGGTTAAACAGCCAGGGAAGCACCGTTGAATCGGGTGTATACGAGATACAGGTGGAGATAAAGACAGCGCAGGGGTTTAGTATTATGGCTACAAAATCAGTGACCATACTGAACATCGGCGGCGGCGGAATAATAACTGATGAAAAAATATACCCGAACCCGGTTATCTTAACGGCCGATATGGCAGCTTCTTTTGTCACAATAAAATGGCTGACAGCGTCAACCGGCCAGGCAACAATCCAGATATATACAATAAGCGGCGAACTGGTAAAAAGTATAGATACTTCCATCGCGGCGGGTATGGCCGGGATCCAATGGGATCTAAAAGCCTCGGGCGGAGGAAGGGTTTCAAACGGCATGTACATAGCCGTGATACATCTAAAAAAAGTTTCGGGTGAGAGTGAAGTAAAAAAGATAAAGATGACGGTAATATGATACCCGGAAAACCCCATAAAACCATGAAATTCTTTATCGTATCCGGTGCAGGCCGATTTTATTTATGGCCCGTGCGCCACTAAAACCCTTATAATTATTTGATACAAACCAATAATAAATAAAAATAAACCGTTTATTTGCCCATTGAACACGATTGAAATGAAATCGTGTTTTTCATCGTGAAACATTGACTTACCCCCCACAATTTGCTAATATTAGCATATATAGTGAACTTTTATGCTATCTGATTGTAGAAAGCTATAAGGCAATAGGACCGCAGTGAGGTATGTTATGCTTTTTAAAAACTTTCACAAAGCTTCCAGAGAGATAAGGACAATTATTTTCTCAGCGCTTATTTTCACGTTAATATTTATTTTTTCCAACACAGCCTCATGCCTTACCGTCACCTCCGCGACGCTCACAATAAACGCGGATGATGATTTTATCGTTTATATAAACGGGGCAAAGGTTTTCGACTCGGCTGTCCAGCCCGGGAACACCTGGCAAAGCATATATACCATTGACGTCTCAAGTTATTTTTTTTGCGGTGATTATGTCCTGGCCATTAATTATTACGACACCCTTGCCAGCATAGTTTCCCTCACGTATAAACTCACGCTGCATATTGACGACGGATCCACCGTGGTTTTAAACAGCGACGGGACCAATGAAAAACAGATGATAAACGGGAACTACCTCCTGCTCACGCAGGTTTTTCCGCCGGGCTGGAATAACGTCGCATACGACGACTCGGCATGGGCGGCTCCCATATACACCTGCGCGGGGTCAAGGATAACGGACGTAGCCTATACCGGAGGCTTTGTGCCGAATATCAGCGCATACAGCGGATGCGGCGTGCCGACGGCAGGTATGTCGATGCTGGTCAGGCAGAAATTCAATGTGCTCTGCCCGTTTGTCAATATAACTAAATCAATCAACAAAAACATAGTGACGCTCGGAGAGACCATTACTTATTGTTTCAATTACACAAATACCGATACTGCCCCGTGGATATTCAACATCTGGGACACGATACCGGCGGTTACTGACTTTGCGGGCTGCGATCACGGGTGCACGACACAGACGGCCGGCAGCAATGTCATAGTAAGCTGGCCTGTTACGGTCGCGCCCGGCGGGTCAGGCTCGGTGTGCACGTGGGTTGCCGCAAACAGGTACCCGATGCTCAAGGACTATCACGGGCCATGCGTGCTGCCTGAATGGAACAATCAACGCGATGAAAAAATGGCGAAAGCCGGGTTGTCCCCGTGAAAGCGCTCAACGCAGGATGGCCCGTCAAAAGCATGACCTTGACCGCGTTTGTTTTGATATTTATGCTTATGAGTGTTAAAGCAGCGGCGATATTTTCCCTGTCAGCTGTTTCACCCAGTACGACAAACATTATTTCCGGACAAAGTCTAAACCTTGACTTCACTTACAGCAGCGATATTGCGGGCAGGCAGATAGGCTACTTTGTGGCTTTCTCGGCGCAATGTTCGCTGACAGCCGCGTCTGCCGGGCAGGACATCATAGTGGGGGACGCGGGCATTAACATACTTTCACCCGGTGGCCAGGCTAACGGCGGAAGGCAGCGCGTTTGCGGAACGCAATGCGCGGCGGCCACGAGTTACCAGATATCGGTAAATGAAGGCTCCCAACTGACCCTGACCGTACCGGCAGGTTACGCGACCGGGACATATTATATAATAGTCGCGGTAAAGGATTGGAATATATATTTAAACCCGGGCGTTTCTGTCGACGCGCAAAAGTGCGTTTCCATAAATGTTACCGCGCCGACACCTACGGTCACAAGGACGCTCACGCCCACGCCCACGGGCGTGCAGAACGTGGGAAGGAGCCCTTTTGGACTGACAAACTATGTGGCGTATATAATGGGGAATGTGACGGCGACGTACACATTAACGGCAACACCGTCGCGCACGCAAACCATGACTTTTACAAATACAACCACGCCAAGTTTTACCTTGACGGATACGCCAACAGCTACGTCCACGCCGACCCGTACGCCGACCCCGACCTTTACAAATACAAATTCGCCGACATTTACCGCGACTTATACCCAGACATATACCAAGACGTATACTTTAACAGCTACGCAAAGTTATACCATGACGTCCACCGAAACAGTATCCTCAAACACCCCGACAGACACCCCTACTTTTACGCGGACCCCGACAGCCACGCCCACTTCAACCGATACTCCCACATTTACGAAAACGGCTACGGATACATATACCCCTACCGCGACGCCCACTTATACATATACCCAGACCCGGTCGTTTACGCCGACATGTACAGGCACATACACCGTGACTTTCACTTTTACGGATACTCCGACGCAGACGCCGACATATACGGACACCCCGGTATTTACCCGCACTGTGACACCCACTCCGACAAACTCATTTACATGCACGCCGACGTTTACGGCAACCTGCACATATACGGATACAAGCACGCCTTCAAATACCCCGACCATGACGCCCACTTTCACATTGACGCATACTTTTACGGAAACATTGACTTATACAGGAACGCCGACACATACTCCCACGCTTACCCCCACGCCATCTTTCACGGACACGCCTACGGCGACTAAAACCCCGACAATAACGCCCACGCAGCCGCCGTATCCATACACGCTGCTTGTGGAAGCGTACAATTCCGCCGGCGAAAAGGTAAAGGTAATTGCCGCATCTTTGACATCAAAAGAAATAACATCGGTATTGGCGCTGGCCGGGGGCGCTGACGGCGGAACATTCAATCCCGCAGCAGGACCGCTTGTGATAAGGATACCGGGTGTAAATTCGCCCGGGCAGCCAACCGGGGATTACTCTGATTTCAACTGGGATGGAACTACGGACGCGGGTCAGGCCGTATCGCCGGGAATTTACTACATAAAACTGACAACCGTGGATACATACGGGCACGCGGAAACCATAATAAAAGAGGTATCGCTTTACAGGCGGGACTATATGGTAAAACTGTCGATCTATAATTCGGCCGGTGAGCTCGTAAGCGTGATGGAAAGCGCAAACCTGCCTTTGGGCAACGCCATCCTGGAAGCAGATGATGTTTCAACGATCGGCAAACCCGGGGAAAATGTGGCAGTATCGTACGGCGGGATCATGCCCATGGTATGGGACGGCAAAAACTGCGACGGTTTGACAGTGGCAAGCGGGGTGTATGAATTGGTGATTGAGGTTACGAACGGGTCGGGAATAAAAACAACCCTTTCAAAGTCCATCACCATACTGAGCCAAAAAAACACGGGCGTTTTTGCCGGGGAAAAAATTTATCCCAATCCGTGTGTCACAGGGGATGGAAACCCGCTTTCAGCGCGTTTAGCCTGGATAACTTCATCAAACGGCGTCATGGAAATTAAAATATACAATGTTTACGGCGAGCTGATCAAAAACATGGATGCCCAGCTTTTAACCGGTTATGTTGACTGGGATTTAAAGACAAACACCGGGGCGCCGGCTTCAAGCGGGATGTATGTGTTTGTAATGACGGCAAAAACAGTCTCCGGCCGGGTAATTGTAAAAACACTGAAATTCGCGCTTTTAAAAAAGTTTGACAGCGGGAATTAAAATTTAAATTAAACGCCGGATAAAAATGTCTTGAATTCCCCGCAAAACGTAATATAATATTAATAACAAAAAATATTACATACAAATTTTTCCGTGTCAGGGGGGATTATGGCAAACGCGCAGATTTATGTGGAAAAAAGAAAGTTCAAAAGAGTGGAAAAAAAGATCACCGTAACATACAAGGTGATATCCATGCCGGCGGAACTGGAAAAGATAAAATCAGCCGCCGTTAAAAACGAAACTGAAACCGCGAATATAAGCGTGGGCGGCATACAGCTCATAGACGACAGCCCGCTTAAGCCCGAACAGATAGTAAGGCTTGAAATAAAACTCCCTGACCATCCGGCTCCGATCGTTACTTTTGCCGAGATAAAGTGGTCGGCCAAAGACGACAATATAAAAAGATACAGGACGGGCATCGAGTTCCTGGTGTTAAAAGAGGAAGATAAGGCCGCGATCGAGGAAATAATAAAGTAAGGTTAGTATTGATTTATAACGCGTAGGGGTGACGCGCTGCGTCACCCGGACGATGGCTTTAACGGCCGGCTGTAAAACCGCAGCGGGTCGCCCGGCGAGCGACCCTTAAGCAACGTCGCTCCCATTTTCCTATTTACCAACGGACTGTTTATGTTTATAATTACATATACATTACCGGAGGTTTTACCGTGTCTAAAGATTTCAGGGAAATAAGCTTAAAGATCCTTGCCGACGTCTTCTCCACCCGCCGCTGGGCCAAGGAGAGCATTGACGCCAATATAAAGGACATTGATGAGGAACACCGCGATATAAAAAAGGTATATGAACTTGTTTACGGTGTGTTGCGAAATAAAAACTACATAGATTTCTATCTCTCCTTATATATAAAGAAACCGGCAAATGATCCCGTGCTGCAGAACATCCTCCGCATGGGTTTCTACCAGATAATGTACATGGATTCCATCCCGCCGTATGCGGCAATCGACGTTTCCGTGGAAATGACAAAACACCATGTCCACCATAAAACATCAGGATTTGTAAATGCCGTGCTTCGCTCAATACTCAGGGAAAAGGGGCGGGGCATCAGGATAAAGGGCGAAGGAAAGGCGGAGGGTAAGGAAAGGACGGAATATCTATCGATAAAATACTCATATGAAAAGTGGATGGTTGAGTTCTTTCTAAAAAATTATAAGGAAGACGCCGAAAAAATAATGGCCGCAGGCAATGAAAAACCGCCTGTATTTTTAAGAGTAAACACATTAAAAACAGACACTGACGGCCTGAAAAGAGATTTAAAAGCGCAGGGTGTGGAAACGCAGAACGTGAAAGGCTTTAAAAATGCCCTGTTGATAGTCAGCGGGGATCCGATAAAAACCCCTTCGTTTGAATCGGGTTTATTTTATGTGCAGGACCTTGCCTCCCAGGTATTAGGAGAACTTGTTGCCGCACAAAAAGAAGAAGCAATTGTAGACATAGGTTCGGCCCCCGGCGGCAAGGCAGCTTTTTTTGCCATGGATTCCAAAGGCAAGGCCGGCATAGTGGCGGTGGAGCGGAACGAAGTAAGGCTTAAAATGATGGAACGCAACTTTGTAAGGCTCGGGATCACAAACGTGGAAGTGATGAAGCACGACGCCACAGTGGACATAGAAGCGTTCCATGACAGGGCCGATAAAGTCATAGTGGACGCCCCATGCTCCGCGCTCGGCGTCATACGCAGGCACCCGGAAAAAAAGTGGTGCCTAACAGAAGCTGAACTCAAAGAATTCCCAAAGCTGCAGTCAGCCATACTGAACACCGTAAGCAAGTGGGTAAAAAAGGGCGGGGAACTGTTCTACTCCACATGCACCTTAAACCCGGCTGAGAACGAGACTGTTATAGAAAAGTTTCTGGAGAAAAATGACGGCTTTAAACTTTCCGACACGGTTGGGGATAATGCGAAATTGAAAGCGTATAAGCACGGGAAGTACTTCAGGTCTTTGCCCGGAAATAAGGACAATATGGACGGGTTTTTTATAGCAAGGTTGAAAAGGAGTAAATAGACGGGTTGCATACTGCTTCCTGATGCGGGTTTGTAACATGTTTGAGTCCGGTAAACATCCATCATAAAAGACTGCTATATGCGGAAACTTTTCACATACAAATAATGTTTTCGTACAAGTCCTGCAAAAACACCCTTATTATATTGGTGTTTTATATCAACCATTCCTGAATTCCCACCGGAACATTTCCCTATATTAATAGTCTAATTATCATGAGTTTAAACGAAATAACAAGTATTTGACATAAGTGTTTTTTCCGGTTATAATGGTTTTACGTAAAACAAAAACAGGATTTCTTATAGCGAACCGGGTTAAGATGGGGATAGATGTCTCTTTATATGTTTATATTATTAATGAGGTAGATTATGAACATTAAAAAACTGTTGTTCACAGTCATAACAGGCGTTTTTATGCCAGTGCTTTCTTTTTCCGCCATTACTGTGAACATAAATTCAGGAAATCCTGTAATGCCTTTTCCGCAGTTCCTTGATTATGCCAACGGAATAAAATCCCTTTCAGATTCTTCAGTCCAGCCTGACGGCGTATCCCATGCCGAGATGGAACAGTGGATCCGGGATGCGTGGAAAATACACTCAAATGAATTCAATTACAATGGCACTGTAACATACGGCGGCAGTACCGTAAATTTAATTCAGGACAGTTCGACTCCTTACTGTTCTGAAGGCCATGGTTACGCGCTTTTGGCCGCTGCAATGATGTGCGACAAAGATGCTTTTATGGGTCTCTGGTGTTATCTTAATGAGAACAACTATTTTAATAAGACATTAAAATATTCCACGGGTGTTATGGTTAACCCCGGATATAATTTCGGCGCGCACGCTCCCAGTGTTTACGGCGCGGGTTCGGACACTGCTGCAGACGGGGATATGGACATAGCAATGGCCGCCCTGATCGCATGGAAACAGTGGGGCGATGACACGGGGTATTTCGCGCCGGGCGGGACGGGATCGGCGGGCGCCGGCGGCAACATGATACAGTTCAAACAAATGGCCCTTGATATGATGAGGTACCTTGTTGAAAAAGATCAGGGCAATAATATTAACGACGTATGGTGGACGTCGGGTGATATAGGCTTTGATGGATACGCGCGCGGCGGTAATACGGGCGGAGGATTCGCCGGTGAAACTACAAACTGGGGCGCAACTACGGGGCTTGCGCTTTACGGAGCAGGACCGCAGTATGGAGGGCCGTCCCCCAATTACTACGATTATACGGGCTCGGGGTACCTGGACGCTTTTGCATGCGCCCTGACAGCCAATGGCGACGCAAGGGATAACGCCACAGGGACCGGAGGCTGGTCAAATGTAAATCAATTCAGGCGCGCGGCCGCAGCGGATGCCTGGCTTCAAAACCAGCTGCAGGGCGCGAATCTTTATCCCGTGGCCGGCATTTACCAGGTCAATGAAGCCGCACACACCGCTTCATTTTCCGTTTTCAACAGCGGCGAGGATTTCAGGAGCGTTTGGAGAAAAGGGATCGATAATTTATGGTTCGGCAACCCGGTTGAAACATGGAATGCGACGACGCACCAGCCTGTTGCCGGTACAAACACATACCAATATGACACTGCCGTCAAATTCAGCAATTTTTTTAAAACCAGCATACCCTGCAGGAATTATGGCGGGCCCGTGACTTACAACGGGGTCGCGGGCGCAGGCTCGGATTATAGTATGGCAGGGGTCCCGGGAGTGGCTTTTCACCTGAACTGGATATTCGGAACAGGCGCGGCAGACTGCCTGGTAGGAGCAAAGGCCTCGGGGAGTTACACGCAGGCAGGGGAATTTTTCAGGGAACTGATGATACTTTGGGATGCTATAATTGTCGGAGACAGGTACTTAACATCCGTACCGCATTATTACCACGGATGGTTCAGGCAGCTCGGGCTTGAAGTGCTGACCGGCAACGCTTTTAACCCGTGCACCATAGCCTCGGGCGCGAACATGAAAGTATATAAAGCGGTCAACAAAACATATTCTTTTGCCGGGGACACGGTCTCATACTACATAAACTACAGGAACTATGGCCATACAGACGCAACGGGCGTGTATATCAGGGATACGCTCGCGGCAGAGTATAATTTTGTTTCTTCAGTGCCTGCCGCGACAGCTCTTGGCGGGAATGTTTACGAGTGGGGGCCGTTTACGGTCACGGGAATGAAAAATCAGAACATAAATGTTACTTTGGGAGCCATAACAATTACAGTACAGGTAAAGAGTACGGCAGATATGACAAAAATCTGCAATACCGCCGACATACGTGCAGCCAACGGGACAGGCTGGAGGTCGAACGATATACCGAATGAGATCACCACCACATGCGAAACAAACTGCGTGGATCTGGTTGCGGCGGCCCTGCAGATATCCAAGACAGCCAGCGAGTACCTTGCCAATGGAGGGGATACAATTACTTACACCCTTCAGTACTGCAATTCAGCCACGGCAGGCTGGATAAACGGCGGAAGGTCGGGTGTTAATTTTTCCTTTGGCGTCGACGCCATACCCGGGACCACCGACAATACGCTTACATTTTATCTGCGCGCGAACCACGCTGCAGCTGAGCCGGTCATCAACTGGGCAAATTACAGGATATCATACTTTTTAAATTCATCTTATCATGGCGCTTCATGGAACGTTGACCTTGATTATGTCGACGGTTTTCCCGCAGGCACGCAGATTGTCACGACGGAAGATTTAGTCCCGGGTTCTGACGCCCAGGGTTCATGGAACCAGAGGATCATGCTGCAGTTTGGAAACGCGACAACCATACCAACACACCAGCTCTTTAATGTCGCGGGTGTGCCCGGGCTCATACACCAGGGTTCGACGCTTATGCCTTTCATAATCAAAGGCAGGATACACGCGGCGTTTAACAGTCAGGACTGGACAGACGACTGGTCGCAACCCGGGCCCCTGGATACAGCAACGCAAAATGACCCGCTGTGGCCCATATCCCCTGACTGGACAAAAGGCGACGGCACATCAGTGCCTGTCATAAAAATAAACGCGGACGCGTGCGAGACAGCGGGGCACAGTATAAACAATATTTTAATAGAGGAATTCGACGGTTACACATGGCGCAGGGTTTTCGGCAACGGACCCCAGCCCGGCAGGCAGGTTGCAAATGTTGTTGTCACGGATTCGCTGCCCACTCAGGTTACGTTCGGCGGATGGATAGGAACGGCAGGCGCACAGGCGGGGCGCAACTTATCCTGGACAACGCCATCCATGCTTGTAAATGAGTGCCAGACAAGAAAATACTGGGTAACCGTAAACGCCATAGGGTGCCCCGGCCTTGACCAGCACGCGGACAACATAGCATTTGTGTCGGCTGACAATGAATTCCCCGTATCAGACGCGGTGCGCGTGACCATCACGTGCGCGGCAGTGCCAACTCCTACGCCGGTTCCTGCGTCCCTTACCAAGACAGCAAACGCCGCGGTTTACAATAACGGCGACCCCATAACCTATACCATAAACTACGCGAATACTTATGGTTCGATCAATAACGACCCCATGACGTCTGCCGCTACCTGGACTAACCGGGGAACAGGCACGGATCTAACCGTGGGCTCAGGCAGGGTGACAAGCGTCACCAACCAGAACACGGTCATGACGGCGAATAATTCAAGCGGCACAAACGGGACCATTATCGCGCGAATGCACGTGGTGGGCAGCGCTGTGTTTGGCGTGGCTTTAAGGCACACGGCTGTGGCTGGAATGGCAAACGGGGGTTATGTGACTTTCAAGCCGAACCCGCCGAGCAACGGCGAAGTCAGGTTCTGGAACGGGACCACACAGGTCGGCGCCATGCAAAGTATACTTATAAACAATGATTTTGACCTTAAGATTGTTATGACAGGCGGGACCATTGTATGTTATATAGACAATACGCTTACCCAGAGTTTTGAAGGTTTCTCCACCCCTGTTTCCATGGCAGGCATGACAGTGCAGTCAGGTTACGCGGGTGTGATAAACGGGACGCCGGCAAACACGGATATTTATTCAAACGGCCATTATATTTCTTCCTGGCAAACCCAGCTCGATACATCATATAATACCGCCATCATAGACACGATCCCTAACGGGGTTTCATTCCTCGCCGGGGATAATGGCGCCGCTTCAGGCGGCGGAATAGTCAGCTGGCCGACCATACCGGTGCTTAATTTAAACCAGGCAATCACTTACAAATGGTGGGGAACAATCACAGGTTCGTGCCAGAACGTGACAAATACCGTGCGTGTGTTCCCGCAGGGGATAACAACCCCCATAATAGCCGCAACAGTGGTCAAGGTCAATTGCGTGGCAACAACGCCGACATTTACGCCTTCAAGGACGCCTACAGTGACGCCAAGCGCCACGAATTCCTTCACAAATACTTATACACGCACAAACACGCCTTCACCTACGTTCTCAGGCACCATGA
>CALAOR010000074.1 GCA_937889595.1 uncultured bacterium | reverse complement strand
TTTTCATCGAGTCCGGCAAATCTACGGGCGCGCATGATTGAAATATAATTATGATATGCTTGCCAACACATCAAAGAAGGTGTCCACCTGAAACCGGAACTTTTAAGGTCTTTGATTACTTCCGGTGCCGGTTTCCCTGAGTAAAAAAGTCTTACCCTGTTTTCCCCCGGGCATGCCTCAAATCGGATTCCGTCTTTCCCTGTTTCCTTAACCTCCGGCGCGGCCTGTTTGCGGATTACTTCTTCAAGCCTTTTTTTCATACTGCGAATATTTGCGGCGTTGTTCGTCAGCGCCCATGATTCTATGCCCAAAGTTTCTGTTATTATTAAACTATCCGTTGGCAGTAACTTGTTTAACACAAGCTTTTCAAACCTCGCTTTCTGGTCGGTAATTTTGCGGCAGTATGCCGCATATTCTTTCATGACTTTGTGATGTTTTTCTGCTGATTCTATTTTTTCTTTAAGCCTGATTACAGCGTCGCTGTCCTCGGTGCGTATAGGGGCAAGGTCAGGGCGCAATTTGCGCCCGATAATCCCAATAACCCGCTTTTTGAAATCAAGCATTTCCGTCAATTTAGCCTGTGCCCTGTCGCCTTTTTTCATCTGGCTTGCCGCCGGAAAATTCGACGGGCCCGCAATCATGGTTGAAAAACAGTTTGACTGTGAATGTAAATATCCCCTGTAAAGGTCTAAATATTTTAAATGAAACCGCTCAAATTCAGCGTCAAGCATTGATTCGGTATTTCCGGCAATTGCAATGGCTTTTAGTCGCCCGTAAATATCAACCATTTCCCCCGGCCATTCTTTTAAAATATTTTCCGCCCGCTTTTCCGGTGAAAAACTGATTCCGCTGTAAGCGGCGTATGCTTCTTTATAGCTTATATCCTCGCTGTAAGTTGTTTCAATTTCCCATTTGCTTTTCTTTTCCTGTCCGTTCTGTGTTTCGTTTGCTTTTGTGTTGTCCATTTCATTCTCTCCTTGTATTTTATTAGTATTTACTTTCATTGCTCATGTCATAATCGTGTATCTGTACGGGGTATTCATTCGGAAACCTGCTGTCACAAGTCCATACAAAATTACCGCCCGCCGCCCATGTTCCCTTGGTCAATGGTTCGGCGTGTATGTGTTCCATTCCGAAAATTTTCCTTCTTACCAGTTTTAAAACAAGCTCGCCTTCCGAAGGTCCAAAAACCCCTTCCACGCCCTCGCCTATTAATAAGGCTCTTTTGTGCTGTGAGGATATAACCCCGCTGTGTGGCTGTTCGGGCTTCAATACCTCCACGGATAAACCAGTTATTTTATTTGTCATATTCAAGCCTCTTTTACGGCGTAAGAGTATTTAACCGCCGTGCCGTCTGCGCCCTCGTATATATACCCGCCTTCGGCGTAAAACGTCTTTTTCCTGTCCTCTTTGCGGATGTCAAAGCCTAAAAGGATTCCGCTTTCGAGTTCATCCATGCCCTTTAAATCTCCTCTTTCAATTTCTGTTTCTTCCTTAAATTCGCCCCATGAGTAGAAGGCCGCCTTTATCGTTCCTATTGTTTTTTTCATTTTGTTTTCTCCTTTTTAAAATGGCGCGCTGTCGATATAGTCGCTGATTTT
>CALAOR010000073.1 GCA_937889595.1 uncultured bacterium | reverse complement strand
GGAAGTTGTACACAACTCCTTCGCGATTTGCTGAAAAAATCGAAAAAAAATTCCGTTATACCCATACACACTCACCTAAGATTTTTCAATCATTGCAATAATATATTTAGGTATTACTACGTTAAGATTGATAATTCTTTGTAGTTCCAAGATACATCTTATAATGCCTACTGGCCAAAAAATTCTGTCAGTATCACCTTCTCGGCCTGGAGGTTTATATCTTTCATATTCTAAAAAAGCATTCCACGTTTTGTTTACATAGTCATCTATTACTCCTATGGTAGTTAAATTCAATTCATATAATTGTTCTATTAATTCCGAGGTGCTATGAGGATTATTCAGTTCTCTATCCGGAAACTTACTTCTAAAATATGCTACTAAGCTGTTAGTATTAACCTCCTGCTTATTTAACTCAGAAGGCTTATCTATTATTTCAGAGATTTTGAGTTTTATAGTTTTGCTATCATTATAGAAACTTTCAAAATGCGTATCAGCTACGTAGAACAATCCACTTAACGCAAAAAAATCTTTCCGCATTTCTTTTGGTACGTCGTTGTCAGCTTTATAATCTAAATAATGCGAGATTGTTGCCCATGCATGCATGGAGATTGTCCTAATTTGAATCTCAAGATGAATATCTTTTATATTGTCGTATCTTGGCCCGCTACACTCTGGTGATAATTTTACAATAAAGTGAACTGACATATAACCAAAAGAACTCACGTCAAAATTTTCCAATTTATTGTCTTCTTTAATAACTAAAAAACTTTTTCTTATAATGGCTCCAATGACTTCTATATCAGATCTAAACAAACATACAACCCTTAAACCAACAATATCATTTAATTCATCTATAGAATGACTAAATTGTTTCAATTTTAACTTTGCAACAATTGATTCAATTGTTTTTACTCTTGATGAAATTTCATTAATTTTGACATTATTCTTAATTAACAATTTTTCTAAAATGTACTTTGCCTCCACTTCCAACGACTTATAATCATTTATTTTTTCGTTATACTTTGTCCTAATTTTATCCATGATTGCACCTTCCCTTTATTATTGGACTAAATATGACGTCAGTCAGACCTTATTTGGAGCACATAAATTTTAATTGTTACACTGGAGCATTATCAATGCTCAAAACAAGATCCGACCACATCCACTATTTATTTTTGACACCACTCTCATTTTCTCAAAAAGTCAATTTACAAGATTCAACACCATCAATTGTTTGACAGCATCATCACTTATTTAGCAAATTAAATGTGCAATTGACAAATTTAATTAGATCATTTTTAGTGTGAGGACTTGTTAGTTTTAAATCCTCATAGCTTTTATTCTCAGCATATATCAATCTCCTATAGTTTACACCTATACCTCTAAATGGTACAGAAAACATCTTTAAAACCTTAATATTCGAATGTGGTTGTAAACTTTTAAACCATCCACCGTCGATGGGAAAAAGTAAATCAAATACAGATAAAGCATTATCAATTTCATTTATTGGCACACCTGTCTTTATTGACAGATTTTTGTATTCGAGTTCTTTATAATCATTCAGTATAAATCCACCAAAAGCCCATAAAAACCACTGCCAAAATATTGGATACAATCTAAAATATTTATGCTTTGATAGACTCTTTATTGCTTTTTCAAAAGAGTATGTCAAATCACCAGTTATTGATTTAATAATTTTATATGTCCTTCCTCCTAAATTAATTTTTTCTTCGATAAAATGATCTGTCTTATCTTTAATATTATTTGATTCATAAATTAAGCATTCGGTTATATTCTTAAGGACACTTATCCTGGCAAAATACTCAACAAATGAAGATATTTGCAAGTCATTATACTCACAATCATAAAATGTTTTCGAAAAAAGTTCAGCATTAATATTTTGTAAAGCCTCAGATGAATAAAATGACTGTCCCAACATTTCACTTGCACAACAGGCAGATAAATTTGCATTTTCTATATATGCATTATGCAATAACTTAATTTTTCCCCTAATATATCTTTCAAAAAAAGTACTAGACTTGATTGTATTATAATAAGTATTTATTTTATCGTATCGTAACAATTTTCTGTCCTTTTTCTTTGCCTTTAGGTCTGATATCATTTTTCGTTCAACCCAATTTGAAAATCTCCAAGTTGTTATATCTTCTTCGGATAAGTTAGTCAAATCTATGACTTTTTCAAGATTAATTCTCGCATCATTGTCATTGCTTATATGTATTACTTTAATATTTAATTTATCAGCCTTTTTAGTAATAACTTCGAAATCCTCATCTATTTCTTTAACAATTAAAACTCCATTATCAATATTAAGATGTTTCATTTGTCCGTATATTTTGAAAATATCTGCAAAACCCCATCCACCGGATTTCATTTCGTAAAGTTTATTAGTTGGAACGTTTGAAAAATAATCCGTAGTAATTACGTCAAGTTCCAGAAATTCCTTTTTTTTCTCTCTTTCTACAATATTTCTTTCAACATACAAATTATTTGCCTGCAAGAATGCCGCAATATATTCCTCAAACTCCTTTTCTTTTGGAAATTCAGGTAAATAGATTGCATCAGACATTATTGCTCCTTTAATAAAAAAGTTAAATGTAAACCAAAAATTAGTTGTTATTCATTTCAAACTTTCAACTAAAAACTAATACACAATTTCAGTCCTCACAAATAACTTTTATATTTCTATTTTTCATACAATATTTTGCCAGACACAAAAGCTCATTAATGATAAAAGCTGTAAGTGAGGCCAGCGTAGCCCACCCCTTCTATTGATCTGTTAGGTCAAATTCCAGCTTTAAATTTTATTCCAACTTCATTATTAAATACAAAATCATTAATGCACCGAACATCAAATTCCTTGCACACATCTGGTATTTTTATTTTGTTTGTTTTTTGTTTTGGATTTACCGCTATTTCCTTACTAACAACTGTTGCACTTTCTGACATAGCATGAGCAATTACCCATGGGTCCGCCATAGATCTATTAGCTCCAACACTTATCAAGTGTGGAAATTTTGCCAAAATTTTTCGAACATTTATTTGAACTTTTTCTGTTTCATCTTTTACAAAATATGACCTTTTACTTAACCATTCTTTAAGATTATCATCATTTCTTTCTATTTCTCTTTTTACTTGATCCGTACAAAAAACTATATTTTTTTGTGCCAATTCATCTAATATTTGCCAATACTCAGGTGAGCTTTCGATTGAATAATACTTATTCCACGGTTCGATAAATGCATTTGTATCAAGACAATATCTGTGCGTTAAATTACCAATTTTGGTCATGCTATAGTCCGGCATATTTACTCAGCTTATAAAAATGATTTATTTTTGCGTTTAGATAATTAGATGCATCAACACCTGTTATTCTGTCAGCTGAATATGAATTCAATATGGCTCGAGTAAAAACTTTTCCATTGCTCAATACTTGTAATAAATGAACAGACGGACCACCCTTTTGATTCTGTCTTTTGATTTTCTTTTTCTTTTGAAGATCTACCCATCGTTTATTGTAATATTCACGAAGTTCTTCGTATTGTTCATTTTTAATGATACCCAAATCTGTTAATCTACGTGCAATAACTTCTTCGCTTACTTTAAATAACGATGAACATTTTTCGATTTTTTCATTTAATTTAACATCTAATGGTAATAAGTTCCAAGTTTTAACAAATTCTTCGTTTTCAAGTAACACTAAAGATGCAACTTCATTGCAAAATATCTCAACTTTTTCATCTTTTGAAGGCAATTTATTCTTAAATATTATTATGTTTGATATACCGGAGGCATCTATCCAAAGATGTGCAACCTCATGTAATAAAGTAAATAATTGTGCTGCCTTTGCGTCATTTGAATTTAAATATATAAACGGCGCCAATTTATCAGATATAACAAACCCCCTTAATTCTTTTGAGTCAATTTTGCCTTCCCTACATATGTTGATTCCTAAATTTTCTGCACCTTTAATCCACAAATTTAATGCTTCGTCCCTGGTTTTGCTTTCTTTTTGATTTTTAGTTGTTATTTTAAATACACTTTTTATATTTTTGCTCACTTCAATAGTCAATGAGCTAATGGAAGCGCTTCCTATGAAACTTAATGGACTTTTTCCTTCTTCAAGGAGTGTTGAGTTTAACCATTCTTGTCTGTGTTCAGCTTTTTGAATTAAAAATGATAGTTGTGGACTAAATATTTTATCATCGCTACTATTAAAACTCCTATAATCTCTTAATGTTTGATATGTTTTTGGTGGCTCTGGCAAATAGAAAACAGCAAGGGCCCGTTTGTACTTTTCAGAAATTTTTCTAGCTTGGGCGAGTGAAGGTAGACTGACACCCTTTTCCCATTCATCTATTTCATTTTCTGACCTACCGATTTGTTCAGCCGCAATTGTAATATTCATCCCGGCTTGTTCCCTAGCCCATTTCAGCACAGAAGGTGTAATAAGGGCTTTTATACCACTTGTCATTTAACACCTCCAATTTTTGACTAATCAAATACTCTTCAATAGTTTTTCATTATAATTATTTGTTAGGTTCTTCTTTTTCAAGAGTGAAGTCTAAAATCATTATCAATTTTGCTGCTAATTGCATTACATCTTTAGCTTCATCTTTTTGAATATATTGTCCATGTATTGCCGCATTACAAACATCGATAACAGATTCAAAAGAATTTAAAAGATAAACATTCCCTGGATATTTTTCAATAAAGAGATTTACCATTTTCTTCAAACTTATAGATTTGATATTTCTTTCATATTTCTCTTTCCTTAAATTCAATATTTCACGTAATTGTTGTTCTATTTTTATTCTAATTTTTGATAAGTTAAGCACCGCCTCATCATCAAATGCTAATTCTTCTTCAATATCTTTGACTTTTTTGCCTTTAAAATCAATTCCGGCAGTTTTTTGTTCAATTATTTTGTTCTCATTTTCTAATTCATCAGATTTAGGCATTTCTATATAAATATTATTACTTATTTTGTTAAGCAATATATTATTGAGTTCTAATTTATATTCCTTTTTGAATTCTTTTAATTCTTCTTGCGTGTCTTCCAGTTCTTTTTGTAATTCAAAATCACCAAATTTCAAAACTTTAAAGAATGGCAAAATTAATAATACAGTTACATACAAAATCATGTATATATGATTAATGTCGATACTTCTTAAATCTATAATATGAATCAATTTGAATCCAATTAGCCACCCAATAACCCAGCATACAATAATAAAAGTTATTCTTCTTTGGATGTCAAAGACCTTTTTCATATTACCTCCATTTATTGACCTTTTAATATTTTTTTCTTTTATTGAAATTCAATAAATCTATTACGTTTTTCCTAACCCTTAAGCCAGCATCTTAATCATAAAAAACGGTATAGCCCCCGATATCGCCACGCCGTATATAAGGTCCAACCACAAAACCGACCCCACAGCCCCCAAATAAATAAGCCCGACTATAGGCACCCCTACTTGATCGTAAAAGGCGTGTCTTTAGCAGTAACCGATGCCCATATATTCTTCGCATCAACCGTTGACGGAAACGCGTGCATGGCTATTGATATTCCTATCCACATTATCAGGTAGTCAAAGAACGAACCTGTCTCAAACTTCACTATCGCAATCACCGCTGGCATGGCTATTAGCGCGCCCAGGAGGCTGTTGATGATGAACGGGCCCACACCAATGAGCAGGTTCTTTTTCGGGTTGTTCGTCAGCTCGTGGATCGCGTAGCCTACCGGGTTTTTCAGCTGGAAGTACTTTACTTCGAAGACCGCCACCCTTGCCCAGCGGCAGAAGAGTTGATGCGCCTGTTCGTGGACTATGACTCCCGGGAACGTGGCAAGGTTCTTGTTGTTGACTTTCCTGGATCCCCGGATCTGCGGTGTTTGTTCAGTCATGTTCATCCCCGTTGTATGGCGTGTTGGATAGTATGGAGACATTATACTCCTTTCTGAAAAAAATGCCACCCCACGGAACAAATCAGTTCCACCTTGCAAAACAGCGGATTTTGCTGAAAAGCAGGTTCTGTGAACGGATGGACAGATTAATTTCTGCGATGAAAATCAAAAAGCCCGCTGGGAGAGGGGGCAAGCCCCCTCTCTACAGTGTTGTGAGGGATGTCAGGCCGCAGTAAAATCAAAAAGGCCCCTGAGAGAGGCAGCAAGCCGCCTCTCTACAGTGTTGTGAAGGATATCAGGCCGCAGTTGTGAAGAATCAGGTCGCAGTTGTAAAGGATGTCAGGCCGCAGTTGTGAAGAATCAGGTCGCAGTTGTAAAGGTTGTCAGGACGCAGGTGTGAAGGATGTCAGGACGCGCAGTGCATTTAAAATATTTAAGTATTGCTATTTTCAGACATTTATTTTAAGATTAGTTATCAACAAAAATTTTACGGGGTGGTATTTGAAAAGACTCTTTCTGGCATATTTTTTCACAGCTGTTTTTTCCATATATTCATTTGCCGGGCCCGAGCTTGTGGGCACTACGAGCACCAACTTCGTCAAGATACCGCCTTTCGCGCGCGCGGCGGGCATGGGCGAGGCTTTCACTGCGGTGTCGGACGGCACTTACGGGCTTTATTATAACCCGGCAGGCATAGCCTCGGTCATAGGATACGAGGCGCAGTTTACACACATAAACTGGTTCCAGAACATACAATACGAGCATTTATCCCTTGTCACCCCTGTCCCGAACACTGATTCGGGAAAACTCGGCTTTGCGATCGCGCTGTTCCAGGTCGGTGATATGACCCGCACCACTGCATTACCCTCTTATGATCCGGCCGACCTCGCGCAAGTGGACTGGACCCAGTTTTCCGAACATTTTTCGCCTTATGACCTGGGAATAACCATAGGTTATGCCATGGACATAAAGGATTATCTGTCTGCCGGAATAACCGTAAAATACATATCCCAGAATATCGACAAGTATTCAGGCTCAAACATCACGGCTGACATAGGGTTCCTTTACAGACAGTATTTTAACGGCAGTTTCTTAAGGCTCGGCGTGGATATGTCAAACCTGGGGTCCGAACTTAAAATGAACACCCTTGCTTTTGAACCGCCGCGTATTTTTCATGCCGGCTTGTCCGACGAACTTAAGATATGGACAGGCACGCTTTTGATATCTGCCCAGGCCGTTATAAACACCGATTATGACCCTTTATATTCCATAGGATTTGAGTACTGGATGTATGAGATATTTGCCCTGCGTTTCGGCTACGAGACAGGCGCTTTCGACCATCCCACTTTTGGCCTTGGATTGCGCTATTGGGGCATGGAAATAGATTACGCGTATGTAGACTATGCCGAGCTGGGGCCGACACACAGGTTCTCGATCTTGTACAGCTGGGGCGCGCCTTCCGCGAAGCTTAAGGTTTACCCGCCTGTTTTTTCCCCTAACAACGACAAGTTCATGGACACCACAACTTTTACACCCATATTAAAGCTCCAGGAAAAAGTGCGTTCCATCAAACTCAATATTTACGGCACTGACGGCAACACACTGCTTGCCAAACTTCCCATGCAGGACAAGCTGCAAAAATCGATCCTCTGGGGCGGCATGGTCAATGGCAAGGTACTCCCTGACGGCGTTTACCAGGCAAGCATAACGGCCGAATATGACACCGGCATAACTGACTCAAATAAGGTGCCAATCGAGATAGATAACACGCCTCCTGAAGTGCGCGTAGACGGCGACCCGAAACTCGTCAAGCCGAACCAAAAAGACTCCCTTATAATACCGTCGACATTCACATTTTTCGCGCAGGACAGGAATAAAGTCGCCAAGTGGCAGTTTGTCATCTGGGACTACAACAAAAAAATATATTTGACGACTTCCGGCAACGGAGAACCCCCCCTGTCATACATATGGGACGGAAGAGGCATCAATAACCAGTATGTCCAGACAGGCGAAGTTTACTACTACAGTTTTATCGCCTTTGACACCCTGGGGAACAGGGCCCAGACGCCAACACAGGCTGTTGTCGTGCTGCTTAAGGAGATCAAGCTGAGTTTTTCCTCAGACGCGCTTTTTGACCTTGGCAAGGCGGACGTCAAGATCTCGGCTTACTCGGTCCTGAAAACCATGAAGGATGTCATAGATAAATATCCCGAATCAGATATATTGGTGGCCGGCTACACTGATAACATGCAGCCGCACGGCATAAAATACAACAATAACACCGAACTTTCAAAAGCGCGCGCCGAAGCCGTGAAATTCTTCATGGTGAATTTATTGGGGTATGAGGAAAAAAGGATAAACACTGAAGGCTACGGCGAACTAAACCCGATAGCGGATAATGAAACGCCCGAAGGACGCCTGAAAAACAGAAGGGTCGAGATTGTGATCAGGAGTACGATATATAAATAGGGTATTTTTGCAGGGTGTGCAGTGTGGGTCGTTGGTGTATCTACTTTCTACTATCTCCTATCACCTTTCTCGTAAAATTTTACTTTTGTAAAATTTTACGTATCTCCACCCTCCTTATCTTCCCGCTGACGGTTTTCGGAAGTTCCTTTACAAACTCTATTATACGCGGATATTTATACGGGGCAGTTACTTTTTTTACATGTTCCTGCAGCGTCTTCACAAGCTCATCTGTCGCTGTGTAATTTTTTGTCAGCACTACGGTGGCTTTGACTATAAGTCCGCGTGCCTCGTCCGGCTCGGCTGTTATCGCGCATTCCAAAACTGCCGGATGTTCCAATAACGCGCTTTCTATCTCAAAGGGTCCTATCCGGTAGCCCGAACTTTTAAAACAGTCGTCGCTGCGGCCCACAAACCAGTAGTAGCCTTCTTCGTCCCTGAAAGCCACATCTCCCGTATAGTACATGTTGTCATGCCAGGCTTTTTTTGTGAGTTTTTCATCCTTATAATAACCGTCAAACATGCCCAGTGGTTTATGCTTTTGGGTCCTTATTATGATCTGGCCTTCCTCGCCTGCTTCGCAGGGCTTTCCCTGGTCGTCCACGAGGTCTATTTCATAACCCGGCGTCGGCTTGCCCATGGAACCCGGTTTTGGTTCTATCCACGGGTACGCGGCCACAACGACAACTGTCTCTGTCTGTCCGAAGCCTTCCATTAATTTCAATCCCGTCATCTTCAGGAACTGGTGATAAACCTCGGGGTTTAAAGGCTCTCCCGCTGTCACGCAATATTTCAGGGCTGAAAAATCATAGCCGCTTAAGTCCTCTTTTATGAGGTAGCGGTATATGGTTGGCGGCGCGCAGAACGTGGTGACCCGGTGCTTTACTATCACATCAAGGAGTTTTTTAGGCACAAACTTGTCATAATCGTAAACCATGACGGCAGAGCCGCATATCCACTGGCCGTAAATTTTTCCCCAGGCAGCTTTTGCCCAGCCAGTGTCCGCCACGGTAAAATGGATGCCGCCTGCCTGCACGTTCTGCCAGTATTTGGCGGTTATTATGTGCCCGAGCGGATAGGTGAAATTATGCCAGACCATCTTGGGCATGCCCGTGGTCCCGGATGTAAAATATATCAGGAAAATATCCCCGTTTTTTGACGCGTTATTGCCCGTGGGCCTGGAAAAATCCCTGCCGGACTTTTCCATGATAGTGCAGATATTTTCCCATCCCGCCCTGTCGTTGCCTATGGCCGCCTTTATCTTTAAAGAAGGCGAATCTTTCTGCGCGGCATCCACGCAATCCATAACGGCCGCTTCAGCGACCGTTATTATCATCTTTATATTCGCCGCATTTGCCCGGTACACAACGTCTTTCACCGTCAATAAATGCGTGGCCGGTATGCATATCGCGCCTATTTTATGGAGCGCGGTCGATAAGAACCAGAATTCATAGCGCCTCTTGAGTATGAGCATGACCACGTCGCCTTTTTTTATCCCCAGGCCGGCCAGGGCGTTTGCCGCCCTATTGCTCTGTTCTTTCATATCCGCAAAATTAAAGGACGCCTGCCCGCCGTTATCGTCGCACCATACAAGGGCCGGCTGTGACGGGGCCTTTTTTGCCATTTCATCCACCACATCAAACCCGAAATTAAAATTTTCCGGTACCTTTATTTTGAAATTTTTTACAAAGTCTTCATATGATGAGAAACTTCCCCCTGCGTAAACATCAATAAGCGATTTTGCGCCGGCATTGTTGTCTGTGTTCATGATGTGCTCCTTATAATATGACAGCCAGGAATTTTGCGGGTTTATTATTTAAAGCGGCCATGGCATGCCTGTGACCGGAATCAAAATAAACCGAGTCCCCGGGATTTAAAACATACTCGTTATTTTCTATGAATATTTTCATGGAGCCTTCCAGGCAATAGTTGTACTCCTGCCCGGGATGGGTGTTAAAATGCCCTGATCCTGTTTTTTCTTTTGGGTCGACAATGACTTCAAATACTTCCATTTTTTTATGGGCAAAATTATATGCCAGGTCCCTGTACTTGTATTCGCTGCGCCTTTCCACCGAAGGACCCGTCCCTGCCCGCACCAAACTAACCGATTTTCTGTGGGGCTCCCCTCCCGTCAAAAGAGCTGTCAGTTCCACATTAAAGTGCCCGGCTATCTCATAAAGGAAACTCACGGGTATGTCTGTTTCCCCGCTTTCATACCGCAGGTATTCATCAAAGGAAAGTTTAAACAGTTTTGCAAGAGACTCTGCCGTTTCTCCGGATATTTCCCTTAGAGTTTTTATCCTGATCGCGACCTGTTTTATGTTTGAGTCCATACATGCCTCCCCCTGGATATGTGTTTATTGTTTGATTATACTCCCACGGTTTAAGTGAAGTCAATATGAATCAGGGGTAGTAATCCCTGCCTTACATACAAAAGCCGCAACCCTATAGGGTTGCGGCCTTTGTTCTAACGCAGCAAGCTGCGGGGAATTTGACCCGCGTATTATTAAAAAGGATTTTCGTCCGGTTTATCCGAGTAATCCGTTGTATCTTCTGTGTTAACCGTCTTGGCTGTACCTGTTGTATTTGCCTGCCCGGGCGCGCCTACCGGCCCTATGTTCCTTGTGCCCTTGCATTCCGGATATTTTACGCATCCCCAGAAATCGCCATTTTGCCCGGTTTTCTTTGCCATGTCAGACCCGCACTTCGGGCATGTTTCCTTGTAATTTTTTGTCTGCTTGCATTCAGGGTATTTGGAACAGGAATAAAACCTGCCGTTCTTTCCGTTCTTTAAAACCATGTTTGATCCGCATGCTGCGCATTTTTCCTGCTCTCCGGCATAGTCGACCGTTCCCTTGCATCCCGGGAATTTTGAACATCCGTAAAATTTCCCCTTATAGCCTTCCCTTAAAACCATCTTTTCCCCGCACTTGGGGCACATAGGCGCTTCTGCTTCGCTCATAAATCCTCCTGGATATTTTAAATTTGATTTTTATAAGATTGCATCAGGTAAATATACTCTTATTCTCCCTATATATCAACCAAAATCATAAAAAAAAATTACTAATGACTAATTACTAATGACTAATTAAGGCAGTACCTAATTGGTAATTATTTTTTCCCCACAAAAAGGTAAGCGGTTTGGACAAATCCGGTGGGGAGAATGATTCTCTTGGGCTTATTTTAGGCCCGTTCCCGCAGATTATGTCCAAACCGCCGTAAAGCAATTGCGCTTTCTGCTGCCTTACACTTACCATGCGATATCTGTTCCCGGTACGCTTTCCATTTCTGGTCCGCTTTCCAGTACAACTTCTTCGCTGTTTCTCTTTCTCTTGCATTACATTATAATTATAGCACATGAAACTCAAAAAAGCAAATTTACCTGTTAATTAAAACTTCCGGGTTTTTCATGCCTGCATTTTTATTTTTTTGCCTTTTTTTTTAAAGCCGCGGGTTTATTGTTTTTCATGAATGCGGCGAGCTTCCCGGCTGTTTCGTCGCTTAAGGAATGCTCTATAAGGCAGGCTTCGTTTTTTGCTTTTTCAGGGTCTATTTTCAGGACATCGGCTAAAAATCCGTAAACCATCTTGTTTTTTCTTTCTATATTGGACGCTATTTCCTTCCCAATTTCCGTCAGTGTGATGAAACCATAACGCTCATGTTTTATGAGCTCGTTTTTCTGCAGGTAACCGACGGCCGCCACGACGCTCGCTTTCTTTACGGACAAATGCCTTCCTATGTCCGATACCCGCGCAACCTTGTTCTGGTTTTCAAGTATGTAAATTGTTTTTATGTAATCTTCCATCGAAGAGGAAAGAATTATGCCCGGCACATCCCACCGCCTTTTTGTTAACTTCACCTAACAAATATCTTAATACTAAGAAAAAAAATGTCAAGGAAGTAATGACGATTAAATTAATTTTTTTTATTTTTATCTTGACTTTGCGGGACGCTCATTTAAAAAAAAATATTTCATTGGGTCTACGGGCCGTAAAAAACCTTATTAATACGGTTTAAGCGGCAGGCGGGTTTCCTGTCTATATAGTTTAACCTGTTTTTACTTTCTTATCTATTGCGAATGCCAGATGTCATTTATATAAACCCCATTGATTCCGGCAATGACCCACATTTCATTATTATGCACTATGCTTGCATGGAATGCCCTTGCTAAAAACGGCTGGGTAACCACTGTCTGCGTCCAGGTCACGCCGTCTGTTGAACTCCATACGTCATTTTTGCAACCTCCGGCATCTGCTCCGCCCAATACCCACATCCTGCCGTCAAATACCACGCTGGTATGTCCATACCTGGGTGAAAACGCGGCGTTCCCGTTAGCCAGCGACCAGGTAATCCCATCGCTTGAGTACCATACGTCATTTAGCGGATTTATTACGCCGCTCCCGCCTATTAACCACATCAGGCCGTTATAGACAACACATGAAGGCATCGTTCTTTTGCTGAATGCCGCATTTAAAGTCGCGGAACTCCATGTCACCCCGTCAGTGGAACTCCATACATCATTTAACTTAACGCCGCCGGTTGTACTTCCGGCGATAACCCAGATAGCTCCGTTATAAACCACGCTCCTGTTGTCTGCCCTGTAACCGGAAGCAGCTGCTGCGGTTGCCTGTGTCCATGTTATTCCGTCGGTTGAATACCATACATCACTGTAATAACTGCCGTTATATCCCCCCATCACCCACATTTTCTCCACGCCCGGGTTCGGCCCTGCTGTTGTATTTGTAAATACAGCGCCTGAATGCCCGTACCTTGTGCCGAACGCAGCGTTTCCGGTTGCCTGAACCCACGTTACACCGTCGGATGATTCCCATACGTCATTAAACATGGTTGTAGTAGAACCGGCGATAAGCCACATCAAATTATGATATTCCAGCACTACCGATTGTGACCGTATATTAAAAGGCGGGGTAGGTGTTACATGGATCCATACAGAACCGCCCGCCGTACCCGTGCATGTGGCTGTGGCTGTGTTAGTGGTGCTCAAATAAGGCGTTATTGCGTATGTCGCCGTGAACCCCGCCGGCACTGTCGGTGTTTTTATTTTTCTACATGCGTTCATTACAACTATGCAGGCAAACATAATAAATAAAACGCAAATTATTTTTCTCATCTCAAAACTCCTTTGCAACCGCGAGTTTAACTCCGCGGGTTTGCGGGTTTAAGCCCGCCGAAATTTTCAGTGGAAAAGCCGCATGAATGAAAAATACGTCCGCAAGTGTATACAGCACAGCCGCGCCTGCGAGGCTGCCTAACACGACCATCAAGCCTTCCTTACTCTTTGATTTATCCGCCTCGCCAAGGAGCCTGTTGTAATTCACGGTGTTGGTGTTGTCGATTGCAGCGTATAAATCATTATAACTGTTGACGGAATTATTATAGTCAAAATACGCGTATGCAGACGCGCCCACGAGGACAATGTCCGTAATCACCGACGCAACCGAGGCAGGGTATATGCCGGACCCCTGTTTATCCCGTTCTATTTGTAACAGCGGCGGCTGTTGTTGTTCTGCCTGTGCGCCGGCCTTTTTTTCCAGTTTAACTATAAAATCGCTCAACTGTTCACCCGGGTTTTCATTGTACGCTTCTTTATAATATTTCAACGACTCCGCATAATTTCCGGCGATATACGCGTCCCTGCCTTTTGTCATGTTCTGGCTATAATCCGCATAGGCAGTACAGCAGAATAGAAAAAAAACCGCGGGAATAATGACATAAATTTTTTTCAATTTTTATCCTCCTTATATATCTTAGAATTGATTATACAAATAAACCCGCAAAAAATCAAGGCATTTAAACCCGGCTTACGCAGCACAAACGTAAGTGATTTTTTTTTTGAATTATGGTATATTATTTGCCGTCAGCTTAAGAATACCTTAAACTCAGGATGAAACATAAAAAAAATACGGAGTAAAAATGAAAAATACCCTGGAATTAACGATCTTAATGCCTTGTTTAAACGAGGCGGAAACTATCGGATTGTGCATAAAAAAAGCAAAAATCTTCTTAAAAAAAAATAAGATCAAAGGCGAAATATTAATAGCCGATAACGGCAGCTCGGACGGTTCCGGAAAGATTGCCGCTAAAGAAGGGGCCCGGGTCATAGATATCGGGACAAAGGGCTACGGCAGCGCCCTGATAGGCGGCATAAACGCATCGCGCGGAAAATACATCATAATGGGCGACGCGGATGACAGTTATGATTTTACATCATTGATGCCTTTAGTCGAAAAACTCCGTGAAGGATATGAACTCATAATGGGGAACAGGTTCAAAGGCGGAATTGAAAAAGGCGCCATGCCGCCCCTTCACAGGTATTTCGGAAATCCCATTTTGTCGGGAATAGGAAGGCTTTTTTTCAGGACGAATATACATGATTTTCACTGCGGCCTCAGGGGTTTTTCAAAACAGGCAATGCTTTCGATCAATTTAAACACCCTTGGCATGGAATTCGCGAGTGAGATGGTGGTAAAATCCATACTGAATAAATTAAAGATAACAGAAGTTCCGGTTAAGCTCTTTCCCGCGGGCAGGACCAGGCCTCCCCACCTTAGAAGCTGGAGCGACGGCTGGAGGCATTTAAAATTCCTGTTGATGTTCAGCCAAAACTGGCTTTTTCTTTACCCGGGTATATTTCTGATGATCCTCGGATTGGCCGGAACAGTGGTACTGTCTTTCACTTCCATAAAAATAAACCACGTTTCCCTTGACATTCATACAATGCTCTTCTCTGTGCTGATGGTTATACTTGGGGTGCAGACTATCAGTTTTTCTGTTATAACACATGCCTATGCCAGGATAGTAAAACTCTACCCGGCTGGTGACAGTATGATGGAACGCCTCTCCTCTTTATCTCTTGAAAAGGGGCTGATCCTGGGAGCCACGCTGTTCTTTCTGGGATTGGCTATGTCCGCTGCGGGTGTTGTGATTTGGGCGGAAAAAGGTTTTGGCGACCTTATGCCGGCTTCAATGCTGCGCGTTCTTCTGCCTGCAGTTTTGGCGCTGGCCATGGGAGTACAGATTCTTTTTACAAGTTTTTTGCTCGGTGTCTTCAGGATAAGGACAAAAATTACAGATTGATCTGTTTTTCTTTCTTCTCAGCCAGCATTATAAGTTGTCCACCCGCGTTGAACGGATAATCCAGAAAAAACAGCAGATACAATAGGTTTGAAATCATCTTTTTCACGGGGCCATAAGCCGCTTCTGCAAAATTCCTGTACACGACGTCAGGCGCAACCTCATTTATTGCATTCTTATACAGGGTGTGAAATGGAAATCCCCAGTAGCGTTTAAATCGCAGTATAAACCCGTTTTTATTGAATTCTTTTTCCAGCGTTTCAATATCAAAATGCCTGTAATGGCCGACCTTTCTGTCAATATTAAAAATCTTGCCTGATGGCACGGTAATCAGGACATATTTAGCGCTCATTTTGCAAAGATTGGTAATTGCCTTGCCGTAATTTTTTATATGTTCAATCACCTCGGAAGATATTACAAGATCAAACACTTTGTCTCCGGGATAACGTTTTTTTTCCAGGTCGACAACCTCAAACTTTGCCTTCCCGAATAATTTTCTGTTTTTTTCAATTACTGGTTTAGCTATATCGCACCCGTAAAGATGCCTGCAGTTTTTCAATTTTGACAATTCCTCCAGAAGGTAAGGCTGGGCGCAGCCTGCGTCTATGCATGAGGCCCATTTAAGACCTTTTATCAGGTTAATTATTATTCTGCGCCTGTGCCGCGAAGCAGGGGCATACCTGTGTATGTCGTTCCATTTATGGGTAAGATTGTTATAATCAACGGCCATTAAATCACCTGTTCCTTATTTTATTTTTTTCAAATATGTTCACAATTGTGACTACTGCCGCAAAAATGACCCAGAATGCAAGGGCATACACTGTGCTGCTGTTCATATTTATAAGCGACGGGAATATTATTGAAAAATTTATACTTGTAAATTGGGACAGCAGGTAAACCAGCCAATTTTCATGCCCGGTCCTATCCCACCTGAACCACGGTACAGCCGCGACAGCGAAACTTATGACAAGGCTTGCCGCGCTTAACAAATAAAATATATTTTTTGACATTACACTTCTCATTGCTGATATTGTCTCGGCCGCGGCAACAACCAGAATAAATATTAATGGCAGAAGATACCTCGGCGAGGAACTCCCCCATCCCCAGTATGGATATGCGGCGATCATAACGTAGTAAGGTATAAAAATCATGGTTAATTCAACAAATATTTTCGCCGACCTTTTGTACAGAAAATACATACCCGGTATGCATATTATATAAAATGGGCCGTAGGAAAACAGCCCCAGCTGCCTGTCGAAAAAATACACAAAAAGTCCTTTTAAAAAATATGCCCCAAACTGCATACCATCGGCCTGTTGGGAAGAATACGGGATAAAATCCCTGTAAAAAAAATAATTAATGCCGAAAAATGCCGCAAAAGACAGGGCTTGCACAAGCCCGAATTTCAATATATCAAACGGTTTATCCCTGTGCCTTACCAGAAACAACAAAGCTATGACCGCATAAATTGGCACTATCCTGATGTGTATCCATATTGCGGACGCCATAATAAACGAAAATAACAGCACCCTTTCCGGTTTAAACCTGTATATTATGTATGAGGCAGCCAGTATAACCGCGCATAAAATATCAGTGCTGGTCAGGTTTATAAACATGATGACCGGCATTGTAAAACCTGCGAGCAAAGCAGCGGTAATGGATGATTCCATATCTTTATTTACCCTGTAATTCAAATAAAACATAAGCGCCACGAGCAAGGCGCTGAAAAAACACATAAGAGTGGAGATCCCCGGTACTCCCGCCAACAGATAAAAAGGGGCAATAAGCACCGACAACATAATAGGGTGTTTCGTGTACATTTTGCCGTTTACATTCAGGTCATCGTCCTGTGGCTTCAAATCCCTGGAATAAAAACTTTTATAATCCCCGTTTGTGTAATTATTCCTTAAATCTATGTCATGGTCGTTGAGTATGCTGATCGCGGTCAATATGTAGACAGGCTCGTCGCCTGTAGGCTCGTTTGCGTAATTAAACCACAGGGCAAGCGAAAAATTAAATACGAAAAAAAACGCCAATATATAATAAAATACTTTCTTTGCCTTCATATCCTCCGCCAGTATTGTTTTTTTTACGCGCCATACCGTCAAAGCCGCCGTTAAAAATACAAAGGCCGTATAGGATATCCCGAGTATGAGGCCGAGCTTTCTAAATACAAAATTATGCGGCGAAGGCATGTTAACTTTAACAAATAACGGCGTCAAAAAAAGCAGCAGAAACGCAAATAATGCCGGAGATATGTCCGCCAAAACCGTTATATATTTTTCTTTTGACGCTTTTTGCGCCAGAAATGAAAACAAGGCTAAAATCGCGTAAACCGCGGCTGGCGCCAAATACGCCTCCTTCATAAGCACCCCCGAATTGAGCGACAATACCTGCGTTATGTAAAAAACATATGCCGCTATAAAACAAACATTCGCGGTTATTGCTGTCAGCGCCATTTTATCTCCTTGGTAATATGTTCCGGATTATCCGGAGCGTTCCATAATTTTCATGTTATTTTGATACTGTCGGAAAACCCTGTAAATATGCACAATTAATAATTGCCTCTATTTGCGCTCAAGCGTATACATATCGCACCCCGGAACAGCCGTCTTATTTCCTACCCTGAAGTAGTCCCTGATCCACTTTATTTTTTCAGGATCTGGCCTGTCCGGAATTTTATCCTGCGCGTAAAGTTTTTCAGCCCCAACAGTGTTTTCAACTACAAAAAAAACCCTGCTGTATGAAGCTGCCTTTGCCTTTAATTCCTCCTGGCTTAGCAGATTTTTATCATAACCGGCATATATGTCCAACCCGGCTTTTTCGCTTAAGAACTGCTTTGCTTTTCTCCATTTGTCACGCACACCGACGTTGCCTTTAAATCCGGGCGCGTTTCCGTAAAATCTGTCGGAAAAATTCCTTTTATATACCAGCCTATTATAGAATTCAAAAGGCCCGTAAGAGCCGGGTTCCGTGTGGATAATTACGCCGTTGTCCTTAAATCCACGCATGGCCTCCATATACAACGGCCTGTAATCCACGGCCTGCCATTTTTTTCCGGCAAAGTAGCTGTAAATGGAAATAGAAAAAAAGGTAAGGGTGATAATTGCAAAAAGGACCATGCCATCCCTTGAGAGATGGGAAATGCCAATGGATAATATAATTATCAGCATGACTCCGGCGATTAAAAGGCCTGAATCCGCATATATATTGCGCTTAAGCAGCGCGCCCAGCCACATTAAAATGACCATCAAGAACATGACAAGGCTCATGATGTCGGTCATCCTCTTTTCCTTGACGGTCCTGCATGTTATGACCCCGATCAAAAGGAAGAGCGAAGCGCCGGCGATCACTATTATGGTAAGAAAGTTATAGTCTATGGTATAACCCAAAAGCAGGTTCTTAAGCGACATCAGCGGAGCCAGGAATATATTTTCCCCGGGGTGAAGCGGAAGCGTCATATTTCCCTTTATGAAATAAATTAAAAGAGGCAGCCATGCCGTTAATATGAATATCTGCGACCTTATCCAGAGGTTTATCCTTATTTCCTCCTTGTACCTTATAAAAAGTATTATGTTCAGGATCAAAAGCAGCACCAGGCTCATATGGCCGCAGTACAGGGATGCTATGGCCCAGAAGGTGAACGGCCCGATCACAAAGCTGTTGTATTTTACCGACAGCATGAAGTAATAGACCATAAGAAGCATGGCAATGAGCAGCATGGTGTTTTCCCCCGACTGCTGGGAATAATAGATTTGGAACGGGCTCAGGGCGAAAAGCGACGTTGCAATAACGCTTACTTTTTCCGAATAAAAACTGCGCGTGAGCTTGTTAACTATAAAAATGCACGCTATCCCGGATATTGCCGGAAGCAGCCTTACGGATATTTCGGATACGCCGAAGACAAAGGTCCAGATGTAAGTTATCAGGTAGTAAAGCGGCGCCTCATTGTTATTTGCGGCATTATTTAATATAACCTGCAGAAGGTTCAGGCCCTGCGAAAAATTAACAGACGAGTATTCCGCCGCGGTGATCGGGTGCATGCCGAGCCGTAAAAATCTCAGGACGATCCCGGTGAGTATGCACGCGTAAAGTATTACATTTCCCTTATTTCTTATTTCCGGCAGCCTTAACTTTTTCATATATTTTCAGCGTCTCCTGTGCAGTGTCTTTCCACGAAAATTTTTCAACCTGTTTGAACCCTTTTTCCACGAGCGCGTCGCGTTTTGCGGCGCTCTTCTCGACTTCAGAGAGCCCGTGAACTATGTCCTCCACCGAGTATGGGTCTATAAGCTGCGCGCCGTCGCCTGCCACTTCGGCAAGCGAGGTGTTATTCGACGTCACGACCGGCAGGCCGCAGGAAAAAGCCTCAAGCACCTGCAGGCCGAACCCTTCCCACATGGAAGGGAACAAAAACAGAAAAGCCGCGTTATAAAGCAGTATCATGTCCTCCTCGGCTACGTACTCGGTTATTATAACGTATTTTTCAAGATTTAACTCCCGGATTTTTTCCGCGATGTTCGTGGTTGCCATTTCCGCCTTGCCTATGGAAGTTATCACAAGCTGGTACTTGAACTCCGTCATATGGTTGAACATGTTGAAAGCCTCAAGCGAGCGTATGGTGTTTTTCCTGGTGTCCGATGCCGCGCTCATGAGCACAAACGGTTTTGTGACCGAGAATTTTGCCCTGACAGCATTGAGTTTCTTTTCATCCTTTATGACGCGGTACTTTTTGTCAACAGCTTCTTTTATCACGGTTATTTTTTCCGGCTTCGCGTGCACGTTTTTTATGATGTCCGCTTTTGAATAATCGGAAACGGTTATTATATGGTCGGCTGCCCTTCCTGACATGGGGATCGAGAACTTATTATAGGCGTCGACAGCGCGTTGTTTTAAGGTGGGTTTTGCTATCGCCTTGGCAAGCGGCCTGATGAACATTGTATCGTGTATGGTAACCACTTTTTTTCCACGGTAAAAAGGGTATATGTAAGGAAGCTTATTATCGGTCCCGTGCAGCACGTCAACTTTGTCTTCAGCTGCCTGGGCAGGCAGCAATAACTGCTCGTAAAAAAGCGCGCTGTCCGTGTTAAGCCTTTTAAACCTGCAATTTTTTTGGTCCATGTATTCTTTCAGGGTAGAACGCCTGTCAAGATAGACTATATATTGGTTTGTTTTGTCGACTTCCAGGAGATTTTTAACGAGATTTTCTATATAACGGCCCACTCCGCGCTTGAAAATAATCCTGCCGTCTATCCCGATTATCATGGCTTGACGCTTTCGGACGGCGTTTTCCTTCCGGTAATTATAAACCCTCCGCCTTTTCCCGGCAGAATAGCGGACAAAAATCCGTCGATCAGGTCAAGCTTGAGGTATACAAGTTTTTCCGGAAAAGAACCGAAAATATTCTCGATAAACTTCGGCATTTTCAGGTAATTGATCGAAATATTATTTTCAATTGTAAAACCGGCCTTTACCATGAGTTCCTTTATTTCCGCCGGGTTAAAATTATACAGATGGTCCTTGTGTTCAATTTCAAGTTTTTTCGCGTAACCTTTGAAGATGAGTTTATAAAAAGCGTCCTTGTTCGTAAGCGACACTATCAAGATCCCGTTTTCCTTAAGCGCGGCATACGCGTTCTTTATCACTTTTTCCGGGTCATACGTGTGGTCAAGGACTTCTTTTAAGAGACAGACTTCATATTCATTTGCATACTGGATCTCCTCGCCGCATCCCCTTTTAAGCTCAAAATTCTCGGCCCCGAGTTCGTCTTTGAGCATCTGGTGCGACGGCTCTATCCCGGTGTATTTCTTCAGCATTGGCTGCACCTGCCTGTAGTATTCCCCGCGGCCGGCGCCGATGTCCAGCAGGCTTATATATTCGTTTTTTTTCAAGACTTCTTTTTCTATTATTTCGGATATCTTCAGGTTAAGCCTTTTCCACTTTATTTTCATAAGCGCGGTCGCGGTTATGTTCAGAAAATCGGTGTCATCCCACTGCAGCTGGGTGTTTTCCCACTCTTTGTGTTTTGCGCTGCTCAAGTCTGTTTCCTGGTTTTCCATTGCCACTCCCCGCGGTTTTTAAAGGCAAAACAATTACCCTGTTATTTTAACAAATAAACGGGAGGATTTAAAGTTATTAATATCACCCGAAAAACGTGATAGACCTGATACAAAACCCGCGATAGGGCCGGGTTAATATTGTTAAATGGGCTGGGGTTTAGAGTTTAAAGTTAAACTACGGGCAGTAATTGCCGTAAAGAAGGAGTGCGTAGTTCCCGGGAGAACTACTGTCTATGCTCAAAGGCGCGCTTCCAAAAGAATAACTTGTAGCGTACCTCATGCCTTTCCCTGATTCTGACCTGATCCCTGAACTTGAGTCATTTATAGTCGCTATCGCCAGCCTGTAAGTGCCCGGCTGCAGCATAGTCGCGGGGATTTCAATTTTATTCCATCCATCGCTTACCGATGTCTGGGCTGACTGCGCTATCAGATATAAAGAATTGTCATATATAGCCGCGATTGCCGTATTGCTTCCTTTTATATCGGCGCTTATGGATGTAATTGTTGCCGCAGTATCCAGTGTCGCGTCCATAGAATAAATGTAATACCCGTAATGGTAATTCGTGTAATTGCTGGAATAATACCCGAGCTTTTTGCAGTTCGGGTCGGGAAGGAAAACGTCATGCGGAGTAACCCTCCTGCATGCGGCATTCGAAAACACCGTGAAAAATGCCGCCAGGATAACCAGTATATGTTTGATCTTCATTTTTTACCCCCCTGCGGTTTTTCGCCCTGCTGTTTTGCCTTGATCATTTCAGGCGTGGTCTGCTCTAAAAAACCGCCTATGCTTAACTGGAACTGGAAGTCGTTTATCGGGCTCTTCACTTTATCATTGAACGTAAAGATCGCGTCATATATTACCCCGGCATCAATTATAAAACCGCCCAGGTTCAGCCTGTAACCTGCATTCGCGCCCGTGACTACGGCGCCCGAAATATCGGGGTCAAAAATGTACATCCTGCCGCCCAGTACGGGCCCGATGTACGGCCCGCACGGTGAATTCCCCAACGGAAAAATGTCAAATGCCAGGTCGAGCCCGACTGTTCCCCCGAAATATGGATCGGTCGAAAGGAACTGCAGGTAATAAATGGCATCCAGCCCGAAGTTGCCGTAATCGCCGAACACAAGCGCAAATGAAAGGTCCAGGTCAAACGGGTCGATCGTGCTGCGCGGTATGCTCATAAGGTCAAATGTAAAACCCATTGCCTCGGGGACTGTGGGTTCGGCTTTCTGTCTGATTGCAGCAGCGGCGGCCTTTGCACTCTTTTTCTTTGCCCCGCCGCTGAACAATGTTCCCAATGCGCTCCCGTTGTCCTTTTCCTGCTGGTCGTCGGACTGCGCTTGCTCCTGCGACACAGCCGGCGCCGGGCCTGACACCTGCGTGAACCCGCCCGCAGCAGCGGTGAAATCGATCCTGTCGGTAAAAGCCACGGCTGTTGCCGTTGGCTGCGCAGTCGCTGTTACGGCTGCAGTTGGCTCCGGCTCTGCGTTATCTTTTTTTGCCGCCTGCAACACGCACGCAAAAACAAGCACAAATAGAAGCGGCATTATAAAAACTTTTTTCATCATTTTCCTCATTGGAAACAATATACCGGTATGGCTTTTTTCGCCCCGGCCTTCAGTTTTACCTTTATTATCTTTTCCCTCTGTGACCCATCCTTCATGTTCATCTTTATCTTTACCAGCTGCGTACCCGATACAGGGAACCGCACAAGCTGGAACCTTCCGGGAAGGGTTTTCCAGCTCCTTATATCCGCTTTTTCAGAGTCCTTCTTCACGGCATCAACCACGGCATTGCCGAAAAATTCCCCGAACGGAACGTTTTTCAGGACTTCCTTTAACCCCTGTTTTGCCACTTCACCCACGACTTCCTTCACCACACCCCTCGCGAGATTTTTCGCCTGTATCAGGTCCATTTTCTGCGCGAGATTTTTTATGGCTATCTGCGTAATGTCTTCGGACACATAGCTTGTGTACCTGTTGTCCTCCTCGGTGGTCACCTCGACCGAGGTCACATAAGAACCCTTGTCCTTGAAATACGGTGTCGCTTCCTCATTGTCCAGCTTGTCCGGCGCCTGGCCGTCGTATATGACAAGTAATACTTCCCCTTTTCCATTCATGTCAGCCTGCTTTGTATAGGGCATGAAACCGAATTTTTCCTTGTAAGCGTCATACTGCTCGGAGAAATGCAGGGATTCGGAAAGGCGTAAAAGGTCCTTCTTTATCACATCAGATACGGGAATGCCGTAATTTGCATTGTACTGTTCGTATGCTTCAAGGGACTTTTTATAATCAATATATGCGTCGTTTAATTCGCCGTTTGCCTCATAGCAGAAAGCCGATATGTACCTGGCGAACGCGTCTTCCTTATATTCATTCTTGCCTTCCATTTTATCCGATATCTGAAGCAGCCGGTTGTTTGTTTTCTTCACTTCCACCCTGGCTCCGTTAAAATCGCCCTGGTACATGTAATTAAGAGCCTTTACCACATTTACCATTACCTGCTCAAAGTCCTCGCCCTCATAAGGCAGGGCCAGGTCATTGGTGAGGAAAGAACTGACCTCAGCGGTTACCGATTTGGTGTACAGCGTATCAATAAGATCTTCAGCCTGGTGAAGGTATTTTGTGCTTTCCTTATAATTGCCCATTATCTGCTGGACAGAGCCCTTGTCGAACAGGTACAGGATCTTATCGTTCGGGGATTGTCCCTGGGCGTTGGCTTCTACAATGGCGTCGGCATCCGGGTAAAGCGCGGCTTTCAGGCAGCCGTCAATGGTGGTGGGCTTTTGCTGCTGCGAGCCTTCCTCTGCCACTTCAAATTCGGCGCAGCCGGAAACGAATGCCAGCAGGAATATAGAAATTATAATTAATGTGATGCGCTTTTTGTTAGTCGTGTTTTTAGTCATACATTAATATTATCATATATAAAGTTTTTGTCAAGTATTTTGTTAATACCAAATAATCACATGAAACGGACATTTATTTGCCTGTATTTGTAGGGGCAGCATATCATGCTGCCCGTCCCTTGCAGGCTTTTCCGCCCCATCAACTGGGAACTGTCGGGATACCCCATAAAGCCATGAAATTCTTTATCGTGTCCGTGCCGGACACGACCTGTCATTAAGGACCATGTACCATTCGCAGTAGTTCAGGTACATGGCATGCTTTTCGCCAGCACCTATGCATATCTGTGTAACCGCCGTAATCATTGACAAAAACAACATAATGGCATATAATTAAACAAGTTTAAAGTTGTTAACTAATATATTATACACAATATAAAACTTGTAATGTTGGAGGTCTTAAATCATGGCAAAAAGCTTTAAACTCCTTAAATTAAAACAGATTTCCGCCAAAATAGCGCAAAAACAATTAGTAACTGCCGAAGAAATCGGCCAGCGCCTGAAAGAAACGCGTTCCAGCATGGGTATGACCCAGAAACAACTGGCCAGGCTGCTCGGAGTTTCCCAACAGGCTGTTGACAGGATAGAGCGCAATTCCGGCTCTTCAAGGCTGTCCTCGCTTAAAAAAATAGCCCTGGCTTTGGGTGTAAAGATAGGCTTATGCGTTTATTCGGATAACAGCCTTGAAGATATTGTATTAAGCAGGGCAAAAATTAAGGCCGGGCATTATGTGTATTCAGTCAATTCAAACATGGCCATGGGCACCAGGGACGCGGCAGGCTTCTTATTAAAAGAAACAGACAGAATAGCCCGGGAACTGGCGGAAAACCCAAATTCAGGCCTGTGGGAAGATTGATATGGAAGATATTCTTATCGTTGACTCGCCGCTGATAAAAAACATCAACGCCCTTATACCCGGACACCTTAAAACGCTTTCTGATCTTAATGAATGGGAATCCAGTAATATCCTGGAGGCCCAGCGGCTGTTTTTCAGCACGCCTAAAAAAAGGGTTTTTACTTCTGAACTCATTCAAAAACTCCATAAAAAAATGTTTGACAGGACATGGGCCTGGGCCGGTATATACAGGAGCCGCGACCTTTTTGAAGGATTAAACCGCCATTTGATATCAAAAAGCATATATGAACTGTGCATAGACCTGGCCCACTGGCAGAACAAACACATGAATATCATAGAACAAAGCGTAAGGCTGCACCACGTCCTGGCCAGTATCCGGGCCTTTGAAGGCGGAAACCTCCGTCACGCAAGGATGGCCGGCGACCTGCTGCTCTATACAGCCGGCCATAAACGCCCCTCATGGCCGGACAGCAATACCATAAAAAACACTGATTTTATGAAAAAATATGCGGAATCAATGAAGCTTGCGGATAGAGGGGATTATGAGGCTCTGCTCGAACTTACCTGGGGTTTGATGCGGGAATGACGTTTTATCCTTTAACGCGTAGAGAGGCTGCTTGCTGCCTCTCTGACGATGGCTTTTGTAACGTGGGTCGGTGGAACTAAGGGGTGCGACTACAAATTCCTAACAGCCTGCGGTGAGCGGCAGCAAGCAGCCGCTCTACAATTTCTTATACGGGCTCCTGGACCTTTGCCTTGTACTTAATCAGCCTTTGTTCCTGTTTGCCCTTCATTATCTGCAGGGCCGTGTAGGCCACAAAATCAACCGGGATATCCAGGCATTCCATTTTCATATTGCACTTTGTCAGGCCACAGGGGGAACACCTTACATGTCTGTCAATTATATATGATTTATCACCGTACGCGCCCCATTCCTGGTAGCGGGCTGAACCGGAGAACAGTGTCAGGGATTTTACGCCGAACGCCGATGCTATATGCACTCCTGCCGAGTCATTTCCTATGACCAGCTGGGCGTGTTTTATCAGGGCTTTTATCTCCTGTATGGTCAGCATACCGGCCAGATTCACCACGTGCCTGGCTTTAAGGCCGTTTATTCCCTTATCCTCTTTGGCGCCTATCACTATTATCTTTATGCCCCTTGATAAATACTCCGCAAGCGCGTTGTATTTATCTATGCCCCAGTCTTTGGACGTGTGCCCCGAAACCGGGTGGAAAACCATGTACCTGCTTATGTTGCCTTTTTTAAGGAGGGCCCCTATGTTTTCTTCGGCCTTATCATCGGTCTTTAAGACCGGCTTTGCCGGGTATTTTTCGCCTGTTATGGCTTTCAGCATGAGCATGTTTTTTTCCGTGACGTGTATTGCCATGGGAGGATACTGCACGACATTGTTGATCGAAAAACCCATGCCGCCAATATCATAGCCGTATCTTTGTTTTGCGTTTGAAAGGGAAGTAATAAGGGACGTAAGCCTGTCCTGCCAGCGCATGCCTATTACCATGTCGTATTTTTCCCTGTTTAATTTCATAAGCAGCGATAACGCGGAAAACCACCTGGTATAAAAAGGTTTTGGCTCGTATTTCAGCCACTGCGCGTCAAAAACCCTGACTTCGTCAAAACACTTCAATCCGTCGAGAACCCTCGCGCCGGCCGGGCTTAAGTAAGCCGTTATAAGCGCGTCCTTATAATGTTTCCTGAGTCCTAAAAAAAAAGGAGACGCGAGTACCGCGTCCCCTATGCCGTCAGCTTTAATAACAGCGATCCTGATTTTGTTTTCCATCAATTTTATCCTTAACCGCTTATTGGCGGCTGTTTATTAGTCGAGAAACCCCTTTAAGTTCTTCGCCCTGGCCGGATGCCTGAGTTTCCGCAGCGCCTTTGCCTCTATCTGCCTTACGCGCTCCCTTGTCACCTTGAATATCTTTCCCACTTCTTCCAGGGTGTGCGGCACTCCGTCCCCAACACCGAACCTCAAACGCAGGACTTCTGCTTCCCTTTCTTTTAATGTATGCAGGACTTTTTCTATCTGTTCCTTTAAAAGCACATTGACCGCCGCTGATGCCGGCGATATGGCGTCTTTATCTTCTATAAAGTCACCCAGATGCGAATCTTTTTCCTCGCCTATGGGAGTTTCAAGCGATATGGGATGCTGGGATATTTTCAGGACCGAACGCACCTTGTCCGACGATGTCCCCATCTTTTTCGCGATTTCCTCGGGCTTTGGCTCGCGCCCGAACTGCTGAACGAATATCCTGGCCACCTTGTTCAGTTTATTTATGGTCTCTATCATGTGCACGGGTATCCTGATGGTCCTTGCCTGGTCGGCGATCGCGCGGGTTATGGCCTGCCTTATCCACCATGTGGCGTATGTGGAAAATTTATAACCTCTTTTATACTCAAACCTTTCCACGGCGCGCATTAAGCCTATATTGCCTTCCTGTATCAGATCCAAAAATGAAAGGCCTTTATTTATGTATTTTTTTGCTATACTTACAACAAGCCTTAAATTTGCGACAACAAGCTCTTTTCTTGTTTTTCTGGCCTCAAACATGTTCTTTCTTATCATGTGAGCCAGGCCCTTTAGTTCCTCGTATTTCATGCCTATCTCAATTTCTTCCTTGCGTATCAGGCTGGTTATTTCATTGATCTTCAACGGAACGTCTTTCAGGTCCGACACCTTTATTTTCTTTTTCTTTATGACAGATGCGAGCTCTTTTTTATTTTTCAGCAGGGTCTTTATGTCGGCCGCTTTCATGCCGAAAAGTTTTTCTATGGCCTGGAGTTCTTTTTCGTCCTTGGTTATTTTTGCGACCACGTTTATTATTTTTTTCGCGAGGAGATTTATCTGCTCGTTGTTGAGTTTTAGCATGTGAAGCTGGTCGCGTTTTTTCTTTCTGTGCTTTTCAAAGATCTTTTTGTATTTTTCCATTTGCTTCGGATTTAAGGACTTTTTAGACATTTTTTCCATGATCCTGTCGACTTCTTTTTGCGCCTTTTCAGCGGAACGTATGTACCTGTCAAACCTTTCCTTGAGCCGCTCCTCGACCGACGGCGGTATATCACCCTCAAGTTTTGTCTTTATGATATCGGTTATTTTGACGCTGCCGCTTTTAAGATCGTCATTTATCTTTTCCAGTTCGTCAAAACCGAGCTTGGTGTCAAAGATGGAATCCTTCATGTTTATTTCGGCCGTCTCTATCTTCTTTGCTATCCTTACTTCGTCCTCGCGCTTTTCCAGCAGGGGCACTTTTCCCATTTCATGCAGGTACATCTGCACGGGATCGGAAGAAAATCCTTCCGCGTCCAGAAAATCAACTTCCTCCGCGGCCTTTTCCGCGTTCTTGCCGGACAAAATCTTGTCTATCTTGCCTTCTTCCCTGATTTCTATGTCCATCTCGTCCATGATGTTAAGCATGTCATCGATGTCTTCGACGGATGTGAAATCCACGGGAAGGGAATCGTTCAGCTCCTCATAGGTCAAAAAACCCTTTTCTTTGCCCTTTTTTATCAGCTCCTGCACTTCAGGAAGGTTCTTAAGATTCTTGCTCAAAATAATCCACCTCTTTGCTTAAGTTATTTTTGCGGCATTTACTTCAGTATAATGACTCTTCCGATAAAACCGCGTTATTCTTCTATGTTATGCATTCTTTTTTGCAGCTTTTTTTTCTGTTCCTGCAGTTCCCTTAAAAGTCCGGCGTTTTTTTCTGATTCAGCCTGTAAAATTTTTTGGCTTATTTCCGCCATTTCCGGCACTGTCTTTGATTTCTGCACTATTGTCGTAACATAATCGGTTATTTCCTGCATCAAATCGGCTGTATGCACTTTCTTTTTTGCAGCGCCTTCAACCGGCTTTTGCACAAGCAGTTCGGATATTATTCTGTTTATTTCATCATTATCTATGTAGTCCATTTCAATATGCTTTAATATGTTTTTCTCGCCTGCCTTAAAATAAGTCTTTATCTTTACCATCAGTTCCGCGTATATAGTATTCTTAAAATCGTCATATTTCATTTCCTGCAGTTCTCTGCGTTCCTGTATGTGCTTTAAAATAACCACTTCATTTTCCGTACCGAGCGCGTTTAAAGCCATGGAAACGATTCTTCTCTCCGCTTCGTCTATACTTCTGTTTTTCATAGCCAGGGTGTCGTCAAAATCATGCCCCGGTTCCGGCTTTGCCAATAAACCGTTTTTCACTTTAAAGTACCGGGCAACTACGTCGTAACCCACAAAAAGCTTTTTTGATATTATCTTTACCGCGTTGTCACGCACTACAGGGCTTTCTGTTTTTTCTATAAGCTCGGCCATTTCCTTTATTACTTTTTCCTTGTAATAGGCGTTGTTTATGTCACCCTGCTTTGCCAGATAGTCCAGTTTATATTCTATAAAAGGCTGGGCCGACTTTATTTTCCCGCGCAGAGCGTCAACCCCGAATTTTTTTATGTAATCATCGGGGTCCTTTACTTCTTCAAAACTAACGACGGCGGCTTCAAGGCCCTCGCTAAAAAGGTTATCCCCGGCGCGTATGGCGCCGGCCCTGCCGGCGTCATCCATGTCATACATGATGGCCACGCGCTCGGCGTATCTTTTCAAAAGTTTTGCCTGGTCCGGCGTTAAGGCAGTGCCTAAAGTGGCCGCCGTGTTTTTGATGCCTGCGGCATACACCGTGACGCAGTCCATGTAACCTTCCACTATGATAATCGTGCCGTCTGACGCGTTTTTCCTCGCGTTGTTTAAGTTATATAAATTCCTGCCTTTTATGTAAACAGGCGTTTCTTTTGAATTTATGTATTTCGGCAGTGAGTCGTCAAAAACCCTGCCTCCGAACCCTATGATGTCATTGTACAGGTTAAATATGGGGAACATGAAACGCTCGCGGAACATGTCATAAGCCCCGCTGTTGCCGTGCCCGGCTATTCCCGCCTTTGCCATGATGTCTTCGCTTATTCCTTTTGATTTTAAATAAACGCTCACGCTTACGTCACCGGGCGCGTAACCTATCTTAAAATCCTCCACAGTAGCATCGTCAATACCGCGCTCTTTCGCGTATATTTTTGCCTTTTCACTTGCCTTGAACTTCTCATGAAAATAATTCATGGTTTCCCGGTTGGCCCCAAGCAGGCTTTCTTTTTCGGAAAAATTCGGGTCGGGCCGGGACTCTTCTATCTCTATACCCGCGCGTTTTGCGAGATGCTTGACAGCTTCCACAAAGGAAAAATTTTCCATCCTCTGCACGAAGGTAAATACATTGCCCCCTTCGCCGCACCCGAAGCACCTGTAAATCTGTTTTTCAGGGCTTACCACGAATGAAGGGGTCTTTTCCTGGTGAAAAGGGCACGGAGCCTTGAAGTTAGCGCCTGTTCTCTTTAACGTCAGGTAACCTCCTATAACTTCCGCTATGTCGTTCGCGTTTTTTACCGCGTCGATTTTATCAGGGGATATCAATTCCCGGCTCCTTTGCTCTGCGTAATTACTCTTTCAATGGTCTGTTCCAGCCGCTTTGAGTCTTGCTCTGTAAAAGCCGACGGGCCGTGTACCTTTATTTTTCCGCATTTTTTTCTCATTGCTTTTTTCTCTATGGCCGCTATATTATTTTTAACCTGCAGGTCATTTTCACTTAAGAGCCTTCCGCGCTGGCTTATCACTGTCACGCCTTTTGACGATAAAAACAGCCCCAGCCCCGAGTCCTGAGTCACTGCTATGTCCCCGCGTTTTGATATGTTCATTATCTTTATATCAGTTTCCTGTTTCCTGTTATCCACCATTATCACTTCATCCGCGCCGGAGTTCTTTTCCGAAAAATGCGAAGTGGACATTACAAAGACCGTTTTTATGCCGTATTTTTCCGCGGCCCTCAATATGGCTTCTTTTGCGGGCTGGGCATCGGCATCGACGATTATTTTCAAAAAAACCTCACTTCTTTTTTTTGTTTCTTTCGCAGCGCATGAATCCGGACGCTTCATAAACCTTAAAATTCCCGAGTTTCCTCATCATCCTGTCAAGCATCACGTTAATACCAAGCGAATCCGAGGATATGTGGCCAGCTATCACGCAGTTTAACTGCGCTTCCTGTATTGCCTTTTTATGGTCCGCAGAAAAATGCATACCTACTATGGTATCCACTCCTTTGTCAGAGAGCTGTTTATAGATTTCCTTTGGCCCTTCGGTTCCGCCCGTCATATCCACAAACACCCTGTGCACGCGCCTGCTTTTATTTCCGGTAAGTATGACCGGCGGCGAACTTTTTTTAGCGAACCCTGAATATTCCGGCTCCTCATAAAGCATATCCATGACGTCAGATACGGTTTTCGGCTTTTCTTTGTCAAACCTGTCCTGCAAATACGTTACCACGCAGTTATCGCACGGGGTATGCATGTTCATCATTGATATGTTGAGCAATTTTGCCGCGTCTGTGGCGCGGTAATGGTTTGCGGGCATGAATCTTTCCGAAACTTCCGTTATCCTTTTACCCATCAAATCCTCGGCAACCGAAATATTTACACCGAACTTATTGAATATATCCGCCTGCATGTTCATCACGTCGTTAAAACCCGCTGATCCCAATCCTGACGGGTGATGCGCGATAACAGCGTCTATCTTTATGCCTTTTTCATTGAGCCTGTCAATCAAAACAAGCTCGCCGACTTCCATGTCTATGCCAACCATGACTGCCTTGATGTCTTTTCCCGAATCATGGTTTATACGCGTATCAGAATATGGATTGACAAAGTTTTCTTCGTCAAAAAATTTCTTTTCTTTTTCCGTCATAGCGTCGTATTTTTTACGCGTGTTCTTTAAGTACGCTTTTACTTCCTCTTCGCCGCGCGGGTCCATTTGCATGCCGATTGTGCAGGCTGCCTTGTAAAGGTCGGTTATTTTCATAAAGGCTCCTTCGTTAAGTTTTATTATTTATTCCTCACGCTGACGTATGCATTTCCCTTTATCCAGAATCTCCACTTTTTATCAAGCCCATGCTTTATTCCTATCCTGCTGCCCGAAGATATTTTATGTTTTTTTGCAGGGCCATTTGCCACAAATAACTCATCTCCTGATAAATCCGCGCAATTATGCTTTCTGTCAATCGCAAGGGCCTGGGTTAATTTGCCGGGCCCGTTGCTCAATTTTATTATGTCGTTTGTTTTTCTTAGTTTTTTCATTATTTCCATGCCTGCCCCGGGTTCAAGGGCCCTTATTAAAACTGCGCCTGCCGTACCCTGCTTTTCCGTGACAATATTAAAAAGGAAATGATTTCCATAACAAAAGTAAACGTAAGCGCGGCCGGGCGGCCCAAACATGGGCTCGTTCCTTAAGGTTCTTCGCCTGTAGGCATGGCTTCCGGGGTCGGCTTTTCCGGTATAAGCTTCGGTTTCAACAATCATGCCGGAGATGATTTTCCCTTTATATTTTCTGACCAGGTATTTACCGAGCAGGTTTTTTGCCGTTTCAACAGTTTTGGTATGATAAAAATTTTTGCCTAATTTACCCGGTTTGAACAGTTTGAAAGCCGCCTTTATTTCAAAAATTCACGGACAATGGCGTTTATCCTGCCGCCGTCCGCCTTGCCCTTTACTTTCGGCATTATGAGCCCCATAACTTTTCCAGTTTCTTTAATAGCCGAGGCGCCGCTTTCCTTGACGGCCGCCTCGACTATGATCCTTAACTCTTCATCGGAGAGCTGTTCGGGCAGATAGGCTTTGAGTATGGCAAGTTCCGCTTCCTCTTTGCCGACCAGGTCCGGTCTGTTGCCTTTTTTAAAGCTGTCTATGGACTCAACATGGGCTTTGGCAAGCGACGCGATGACTTCCATGACTTCATCGTCGCTTAACGTTTTTTTCTTCGCGACTTCCTTGTTCATGACGGAGGCCTTGACCTGCCTTATGCAGTTCATCCTGACTTCGTCCCTTGCCTTCATTGCCTCTTTTAGATCGCTGTTGAGTTTTTCAAGAAATGTCATTTTATATCCTTCTTTTCACTTTTTTTCTTTTTTTGCTCGCGGCCCACATCTTCTGTTTTTTTCTCACGGAAGGAGGTTCGTAAAATTCCCTTTTTTTCATTTCCTGCAGAACTCCCGCGTCCTGGACTTTTTTCTTAAAACGCTTCATAGCGTCGTCCAGGGACTCATTTTCCTTGATAATAATCTCGGTCATTTGGTAAATCACCCGTCTTTCTGTTTATGATTTTAATTAATTTACGCCCCATTACTGAAGCAAGTATTTAAACGCAAAAGTAAAGAAATAAAAAAACAGCCTGTCAAGAGGGTTTGACAAAAGCTTCAAGCTTTTGGAACGCCCTTAACAGACTATTTAACTTCAGGGATTATACCTGTTAGATAAATGAAAGTCAAGTTTATATTAAGGAAATATGATGATTTTTACATAGTTTCCATACTGTAAAATTTAATTTTGTTATATGAAACTTGCCGTATTATTCCTTTATTTATTGCTGTTTTATGCCTTTATGTTTTTCCATTAACATATTACCCTATTATTTACGCATAAAAGTAAAAATATTGTTGTTAATTTTTGAATTACGAAGTAATATGATCAATATTAAAATGGAAAAGGAGCTTATGACTTTATGCAGCCTTACAATGATTGTCCTTTATGCAAACGGGAAATACAGCTTGTGCCGCATCATCTGGTACCAAAAACCCTTCATGAAGAGAACTGGTTTAAAAAACACCTGACGCCGGAACAGATGAACGTTGTTTTCTGGGTATGCATAGACTGCCACAGCGCGATCCATAAGTTCCACCCGGCAAAGGAACTCGCGAATGATTTTAATACCCCGGAAAAAATAATGGCGGATGAGAAAATAATGAACTTCGCGAAATTCGCGGCAAAACAAAAGGGCGGCATAGGGCAGAGGTCGATGAAGAAGAGGGGAAGCGAGTTGTAGGGGATGATTGTTCTATGTTCTATGTTCTATGTTCTTGACCCGGAACAAAGAACAAAGAATAAAGAACAAAGAACAAAGAACAGAGAACAGAGAACAGAGAACAGAGAACAGAGAACAGAGAACAGAGAACA
>CALAOR010000072.1 GCA_937889595.1 uncultured bacterium | reverse complement strand
AATGTGGAGCTTCATGAAATAATGGCTGAGATATACACAAAGAAAGGCATGAAGATAAAAATAATAGACGAGTACACGAAGCTCGCGGCTTTGTACGACAAGCACGGAAGGACGGAAGATTCCATGAAAATAAAACAGGTGCTTGCGAAACTAAAAATGATATGAAGCATTTTGACTGCTGTTTTTGCCATTTGAAAATTAAAAGCCAGGATGCTTTGGTCCGCTGGCATTATGAAAAAACAAAAAAATCAGCCGAAAACTTCCAGATAGTTCATGACTTTCTGCCGTGTAATTTTAAGGGTGAAGACGCGTATTTTAACAGGTCCCTTCTTATGGAATACGTGTTTAAGTACATGGCGGAGTTTATGGCGTATGTAAAAAGGCTCAAAGTTAACGAAAAAGAACTGAAAAAATTTGTGCACATGATAGAAAAAGACAGGTCATATATAAGGCGCTTTAACGCCGATAAAAAAGAGGTCAGGAAATTGATAATAAGGCTCGAAGGTTTGGATTAACCAAAGGAAAGGGATCATATGGAATGCAGGGAAGTCAGGAAAAAGTTGAAAGAATATGCCGCCGGCGAAATATATAATGAAGAAACCCTGCGGGAGATGGAACTACATATAGAAACCTGTGAAATATGCAAACGTGAACTGCTTCTTTGGCAGGACGTGGTCGCGAAACAGAGGGAAACCCACCGGCTTGCTTCATACCTTGACGGGGATTTCAGGACCAGGGTCAAGTACCGCATGGCGAAAATCAATTCGGACATGTCCCTGCCGCCGGCAGCAAGGCGCATCCTGGCCATACGAAAAGCCTTCTCAAGCGTGACAGGCAGACTTGTGTTTCAATTAACACTCCTTCTGCTCGGTGTCCTGTATTTTGTGCTGGTCCTGAAAAAGGGCGCGAACCTTTTTTCGGTATTTTTCATAGTGCTCGGTTTTGGAACGCTTTTTTTTCTGGTATTGAAAAAGAAAAAAAAGTAAAAACAATAATTTTACCATCCGCAACTTTCATGACTTTCCCAATAAAACATTAAAAAACAACTTTCTTTTTTGCAGGTTTTTTGGTAAATTTAGTATATACGGATATGTTTAGTATCCTATAATAAGGAGACCTATATTTGAAAAAGGCAATTCTCCTTGCAATGCTTACGGCTTTCATATTTCCTGGCATATGTTTTGCGGCGCTTTCTTCAAACAGCGCAGCCCTAAAATATTATGCCGGCGCTGTTTCTTATAATAAGAAAAATGATCTTAAAAATGCCATGACATATTATAACTTGGCTATCAGGAAGGACAAAAAATTTTGGCAGGCATGGCTGGGACTGGGAGTCTGTTACTATTCGATGGCCAAATACCGGAATGCAAAACTTATATTTCAGTATGTCCTTAACTTAAAACCAAATGAGCCGACAGCAAAAAAATATTACGATATCATGTCGCCAAAAAAAGCCGGAAACTCCGCGGTGCCTGAAGGACCGCGGAATAAAGGCGATCTTATGTGGCGTTCGGCGCTGCTCCCGGGGCTGGGGCAATTATACAACGGGGAAACAGCCAAGGGCTATATCTATTCGCTCGCATACGTGGCTTCTGCAGTTGCGATCATAAAATATATTATTGACCAGAATAGCGCGGTTTCCGCCTATAATAATACCAATTATGATTTCGACGCAAAGTACAAGACGGCCCAGAGCGCGCGGACTAAGATTATAATACCTCTGGCAGTTGCCGGTACGGTATGGGCAATCTCTGTACTGGACGCTTTTTTAAGCGGCAAGGATGATATACCACGGCGCACGCGAAAAACGGTGGAAATAAAATATGACGGGGGAATTATGGTTGCGTACAATATCGCGCAAATTTCCTTTTAGGAAGGGGAAAAATGAAAAAATTCAGGGCTATAATACTATCGGCAATCATAGTTATTATCTTTTTGTCCTGCAAGGATTTAAAGAAAAACAACCCTTATGACCCTTCAGGCACAGCGTACTCAGGGGTTACCTACAAGGGCCAGATATGGTATCCTGACAACGCCGACATAAGCTCCATGATAACGCTTTCAGGCCGGCTCGTATTAGCGGGATATAACCCAATTGACGGCTATTGCGTCATGAAAATGACGGGAGACACAACATACTACGCCATAGGCGGCACCGGGGACGCGGCCGGTTATTTCAGATTTATAAATGATATATGCAGCGATGATTCGGGCAACATTTACGCTGTTGATAACAAGGCCATGGTCCAGACTATCAGCCCGTCAAACATTATGGGTTCCTGGGCCATAACTTCCACAGCCGGGATTGACAATTTGTCGATAGAATGTTTAAATAGCAGTATATTTATTTCAAATAACCTGGACAGGACGGTTACAAAGTACACTTTGTCAGGGGTGTTTGTGGATACCCTTTCTTTAAGCGCCACTTCTTACGGGAGTTTTGTGCCGGGCAGGATTTTCAGGAGCGCCGGCAGCCTGTACGTGGTGAATGCCATTAACAAAAGAATAGTTGTAAAGCTCAGTGATACTCTCGTTGACTCCGGTGAGTATGAATTTCAGGATAGTATAGTGGACGGCGCCATGGCCGGGCAGCAGATGCAGATGGCGGCTTCGCAGGCCGTATACAAAGTTGACCAGGGTTTAGGGCTCACCCTCAAATGGGGGAATTTTGGAGTAGGACCCGGCAGGGTGTTGAACGGCAAGCTTGTAGCGTATGACAGTTCCACGGATTCTGTATATGTGCTTGACGGGTTGACGATAAAAAAGTTCGGAGAGTAAAATGGGAAATATTTTTTTTAAAATCAGTTTAACCGTTTCATTAATTCTTCCGGCGTCATTGGTTTGTGCCGCGGACGTGGATTTTAATCTCCCGCATACGGTAATAAATGCGCAGACGCGGAATGGAGGTATTACAACAAACCAGAGTGTTCAGGCTTTAGCTGAAAGTCAGACAGCGCCGGGTGATGCAGGCCTGTCAAAGACAGAGCAGTATTTCAGATACGGAGAGAAACTCTTTAAAGCGCGCGATTACTTAAACGCACTGAAATATTTTTATGCCGTCACAAAAGCGGATCCAAAAAACGTAAAAGCCTGGAAACAAACGGCGTTCTGTTACTACAAGCTTAATAAGCATAATTACGCGTATAACGCTTTTAAAACGGTATTAAAATACAATAGCAGCGACAAAGACGCGTTGGAATTCATGGATTATTACAAAACTATAATCGACAAAAATACGAAAGCAAAGGTAATAAGGCAGCCAATCGATTCCATATGGCGTTCCGCAGTTCTTCCGGGTTTTGGACAGATATACAATAACCAGATAGCAAAGGGACTGGTAGTCGGCAGCGCGTTTATAGTTGCTGTCGGCCTGACCCTTTACGATGTTTCCGATGAAAAGATAAAATATGAAAAGTACAAAAAAGCGAACGAGAATCAGGACATAGCCTTTAAACAGGCACAGGATTCATGGACACTGGCTTTGGTATGGGGAATAATAGCCGGAGGTGTTTACGCGGCAGGCATCGTGGACGCGGGTTTGAGTTATAACTGCGATGAAGTAAGGTCCGCAGGCATATTGATAAAAGATAACGCCGTGTACTTAGCGGCGGGATACAGGTGGTAAAAATGAAAAACCTTCGTCTTGCATTATTACTTGCGGTTGTTGCCGTGTTTTACGGATGCACCACTTTGAACAGGGTAAACCCCACTGATCCGCAGGCGGGCAACTACATAGGCATGCATTATCTCGGTGCGATCGGTGATTTCACAAAACTTGAAGATTTTAATGTCATGGGCGATGCCGTATGGTGCGTTGACAGCGTCACAAATAATGTTTACAAATATTCCACAAGCGGAGACCTTATTTTTTCTTTCACGGGAGGCGGTATTACCGCCCCCACCGGGATATGTTCGGACAACACTTTTTTTTACGTGGCGGACAAAGATACGGTTTACAGGAATATAAAAAGGTTTGACCCTGCTTATGTTTCAAACACAGCGCAGGTGCAGCTGCCGAATTATTCATCCACATATAATTTTATCAAGTGCGCGGCGTCGCCTTTATATCTTTATGCCGCGACATCCACGGCTGTTTACATATTTGATACAACGGCCAATTCATTGACAGCGGCTTCGCCTTACGTGTTTACAAATATCTCGGACATCAAGTATAATCCGGGCACAAATGAAGTAGTCGTCGCTGATTCAGGTTCAAACAGCATACTTATATTTACTCCAGTTTTGACAAACCCTCCAGCTTTGACATATCAAAGGCAGCTTGTTTTTACCGAGGGCATTATCGGATTTGGGATCAAGGACAGCTATATCTATGTGCCGACCGTTACAGGCATACACCAGTATTATTATAATACCGGTGTGGCCGTAAAAACATTCGCGAATTTCGGGGAAGGCTCCGGTAAAATATCCGCTCCCGGTCCCTGCGGGATTTACGGCAATAATGTGCTTGTCGGCACAGGCACGACCATAAAATATTTTGGGCCGTAACATCCGCCATAATATGGGAATATACAGGCAGGAGAAATGAGCATACACCGTTTTTTTGTAAATAAAATTTCAGATAATAACGCGGTGATATTCGGCGATGATTTTGAGCATGCTGTAAAAGTCCTCAGGTTAAAGGAAGGGGATGAAATAATAATATTTAACTACGAATACGGCGAGTATAAAGCCGTGATTAAACTCATAGATTTAAGCCAAAGAACCATGGAAGTAACAGCCCGGGAAATGATAAGGGCGCGCGAAAAAAAACCATCAAAAATTACGGCTATAATAAGCCTGATAAAAAAAGATAAGATGGAAATGACGCTGGAAAAAATGACCGAGCTGGGAATAGACAGGATAATACCCCTGGTCACAAACAGGACGGTCATAAAAATCAAGGATGAAGGCAAAAAGGGAAAACGCTGGGAATCCATTATTTACTCCGCGGTAAAGCAGTGCGGCAGGTTATCCACCCCTGAGCTTCTGCCCGTGGTTGAAGGCGTGAAAAACATAAACATCGGGGAAGGAACCGCGAAATTTTTTATTTATGAAAAAGAGGATAAAAACTTTCTTATAGACGAGGCAATAAAGCTTGCGCCCGGGTCTGACGCGTGTTTTATCATAGGACCCGAAGGCGGATTTGACAATATGGAAGCCAATGAAATAATAAAAAAAGGTTTTATGAGCGTTTCCATAGGGGACACGATTTTGCGGGCAGAGACAGCCTCTATAGCCGCGGGTACGGTATTAGTACAGGCTTTAAGGAGAAGCGCGTGGAAAAATTAAAACAGAAGATCCTGTCAGCCGCGGCAAAACACAAAGTTGACGCGGATATATACATAGAGGAAAACAAAAGGATAGAAATATCGGCTAATGACCGCGCCATAGACAAGGTTGCGCAGGCTGATTCTTTCGGCATAGGAATCAGGGTTTTTAAGGGTTCAAAAATGGGTTTCGGGTTTACCACTATCAAAGATGAAAGCGGCGTTGAAAAATTTGTGGATCGTGTAATGGATTCCATATATATAGAAGGTTTTGACGGATATTCCATGGAGCCCCAGTTTAAGGTTGAAGACATGAATATATCCGATAAGGGATTCGAAAATGTAACAATGGACAAACGTAAAAAGAGGGCGCTTGATATAGAGGCCGCGGTTACCTCCGCCGATCCGCGTGTAAAATACGCCAGGGACACGACATGCATTGACCAGAAAATACAGATACACTATTTAAACACCAAAGGCGCGTCATATAAATACGGCAAAACATATTCATATTTTTTTACCACTGCCATAGCCTCCGACAACGGGGAAGACACGGCTGTGGACGTCATGGAAGGCGATATGGCATGGGATAAGATAGACGCGCTCCCGGCTGGGTTTGACGCCGGGAAAAGGGCCGCGGCCCTTTTAAACGGCAGTGCAGTGAAGTCGGGCGCGTACAGCCTGATAATACCCCCGTATGTGGCGTGTGAGTTTTTACAGGTAATATCGCCGATGTTCTCCGGAGCCAGCCTGCGCAAAGGAAAGACTTTGCTTAAGGGGTTTGAAAAAGGAGACGCCATAGGCATGGGTTTTTTGAATATTATTGATGATGCGACCATGGGCCACAGGGCCGGGAGTTTTCCAGTGGACGGCGAAGGCGTAAAAGCACAAGCCAAGCACCTGATAAAGGCGGGGAAATTTAATTCATTTTTTTATGATAAGATCAGCGCAGCCCATTACAAAATAAAAAGCACTGGTAACGGTGTCAGATCGGCATATAAATCCATTCCCGAGGCCGGCGTTTCCAATTTTTACATGGAACAAAGCGCGCAAAAAACAGAGGACATCCTTAAAAAAGAAAAAGGCATATACGTCAACTCCATGATGGGGCTTCATATGACAGACACAGTTTCCGGTAATTTTTCGCTCGGCATTAACGGATGGATCTTTGATGCCGGGGAAAAAAAACAAGCCGTCAAAGAAGTGCTGATAACAGGAAATATAATGAATTTTCTTGCAAATATATATGCAGCAGGCAATGATTTAAAATTTTATTTCAGTTTCGGCGCGCCGACAATTGTGGTGAAGGATATAATGCTCGCCGGAAAGTAAAATTAACCGGCATTAAACAGCCGCAAAAAAACGCAAACAAGGAGTTTTATGAAAAAGACATTGACAGGCATCATAGGTTTTCCATTATCCCACTCGCTGTCTCCTGCCATGCATAACAGCTCATTTAAAAAATTTAATATGGACTGGGAGTACAGGGCTTTTCAGATGAAAGCGGAAGAGGTAAGGGACTTCATGTGGAAATTAAGGAAAACCGGCATAAAAGGCATAAATGTTACGATCCCGCACAAACAGTATATCATGCAGTATATGGATAAACTGGATAAGGCTGCGGAGATCATAGGCGCGGTAAATACAGTTGTCAATAATGACGGCGAAATAACAGGTTATAACACCGATTATATGGGTTTCAAAGAGTCCCTGAAAAAAAACAAGGTGAACCTCAAAAATAAAAAGGTCGTAATGATAGGCGCCGGGGGCGCCGCGCACGCAATAGCCTATGCGCTGAAATCTTTTGAACTCAAAGGGCTTTACATATATAACATAGACCTGCCCATGATCGACTCTCTGGTAAAACAACTGAAACTGAAAAACATAATAAAAGGCGACATAACAAAAACACCTGAAAAAGATGCTGTTATGGCATCGGCTGATTTCATAATAAACTGTACGTCTGTCGGAATGCACGGCAGGGACGTGCCATATAATATAGATAAGTTTAAAAAAGGCGCGGCAGCATACGACCTGATTTATAACCCGGCAAAGACGCCGTTCCTTAAAAATGCCGGAGAAAAAGGCGCAAAGATTATAAACGGCCTGGACATGCTCATATACCAGGGGATAGAATCTTTCTTCCTGTGGACAGGCAAAAGGCCGGCGTATGACATGGTGAAAAAGGCTGTAGAGGCGTTTTTGAGAAAAAACAGGAAATAACAGGTGATAGTCCCGGAAAGTAATTAAAACTGAATGTGTTATGGAGGATAAGAGTATGTGCGGGATCATAGGTTACATCGGCGATGAAAACGCCGCAGAGCGGATCATATACGGGCTGTCAAAACTTGAATACCGCGGTTATGACTCGGCCGGTATTGCCATAATAGACAACTGCAGGCTGATACGTTTCCGCAGCAAGGGCAGGCTGGAAAATCTCAAGAAAAAAATAGAACATGAATCCCTTAAAGGCACCATAGGCATAGGCCATACGCGCTGGGCAACCCACGGTAAACCTTCGGAAGAAAACGCACACCCGCATATCGACTGTTCCGGTAAAATAACCATAATCCATAACGGCATTATTGAGAATTATTTTGAGATAAAGGAAGAACTCAAAAAGAAACGGCACAAATTCGCCTCGGAAACCGACACGGAGATATTCGCGCACCTTATAGAAGAGAACATAAACAAGGGATTTGAAAAAGCGGTTTTTGCGGCTTTAAAACAGATCCGCGGAACGTACGGGATGGTTATTCTTTATTCAGGCGAGCCTGACAGGATAATAGCGGCGCGCCAGGGTTCCCCGCTTGTTATAGGGATCGGAAAAGGCGAGAATTATATAGCTTCGGATGTGCCGTCATTTTTAAAATACACCAAGAAAGCCATGTTCCTTGAAGACGGCGACGCCGCTGTCATTACAAAAGGAAATGTGCAGATATATAACAGCGGGGAAAAAGTGTCCCGGCAGATAAGGGATATTAAATGGACTTCCGAGCAGGCGGAGAAGTCGGGATACCCGCACTTTATGATCAAGGAAATATCCGAAGAAGCGCAGGCCTTTGAAGATACCATAATAGGCAGGATAGAAGGCAGCCGCGCAAAGCTGGAGAATGTTGACGATGACAAGCTGAAAAAAATAAAGAATATAAGGATAATAGCCTGCGGGACGTCATACCATGCCGCATACACGGCTAAATACCTTATGGAAAAATATGCGGGTATCGGCACATCGGTAGACGTGGCCTCAGAGATCCGTTATGGCGACCCTGTCATAGATAAATCCACGCTTTTGATCGCGGTTTCCCAGTCCGGAGAGACCCTTGATACAATTGAAGCGTTCAAAAATATACAGCACAAAGCGGGTTATTCTATAGCCATAGTCAATGTGGTGGGTTCCACCTTAAGCCGCATGCTTAACGGGGTTATATACACGCACGCGGGCCCGGAGATAGGCGTGGCCGCGACAAAGACATTCATAAGCCAGCTCGCGGTTCTATATCTTTTAAGCCTTCATATGGGAAGCATACACGGAAAAATCGGCACAAAGGCCATGAAAAGCGGTTTAAGCAGCTTAAGAAAAGTCCCGGGGCTTATAAAGTTGATATTGAAAGACAAATTAAAAGTGAAAAAAATAGCCGGGAAATATTCAAAACAGAAGGATTTTCTCTACTACGGCAGGAACATAAACTATCCCATGGCTTTGGAAGGCGCTTTGAAGTTAAAGGAAATATCATATATACACGCCGAAGGGTACGCTGCGGGGGAAATGAAACACGGGCCAATCGCTTTAGTTGACGACAAAACACCGAATATTTTCATTGCTCCCCAAAACAGCCTTTATGAAAAAATAATAAGCAACATACAGGAAATAAAGGCGCGTTCGGGTACGATAATCGCGATAACCAACAGGTCAAACAAGACCATGAAACGCTTTGCCGACGATATTATTTACATACCCGACATAGACGAGGATTTCTACCCGCTGCTGGCGGCGATACCGTTGCAGCTGCTGGCGTACTATATAGGGGTGAAAAAGGGGATTGATGTGGATAAACCGAGGAACCTCGCAAAATCGGTAACAGTGGAATAAAAATTACTAATTACAAATTACTAATGACCAATTAAGGCTTTAAGCCGCAATTACCAATTGAATCAAAACAAAAAAAAGAATGGCGGAAAAATGAAAAATCTTCCCATCGTAATGCTTAAGCCTAAAGAAGAGGATCGGATACTTAAAGGGCACCCTTGGGTCTATGACAACGAGATAGCCGAGATATCCGAGGAATACGAGAACGGGGAAATGTTTGTCTTTAAAAATTCTGAAAATATGTGCATAGGGGTTGGATACATAAATGAAAAGTCTGTCATAACAGGCAGGCTTCTGGACATACTTAAAACCCCCGCGGAAGTATATGAAAATTATCATTCTGTTGAGGCTCTTTTAGAGGATAAAATAAGCAAAGCTATCTTAAAGCGCGAAAAGATAAAAAATACGGACGCCATACGCTACATATATTCGGAAGCTGATTCTTTGGCCGGGCTTGTGGTGGACATGTACGGAAAAACAGCGGTGATACAGATAACCACGCTCGGTATGGACAAGTTAAAAGACACGATAGTTAAAATAATAGATGAAAAACTAAAGCCCAAGAACATATATGAAAAATCAATTTCTTCTTCCAGGGAAAAAGAAGGGCTGGAAAAAATCGAAAAGGTTATCAAGGGAAGCATAAAGCCGGTTATAATAAATGAAAACGGCCTTCAGTTTTACGTGGACCCGGCAGGCGGGTCAAAGACAGGATTTTACCTGGACCAGAGGGATAACAGGGAAAAGCTGAAAGATTATGTCAAAGGCAGGAACGTGCTGGATCTTTTTTGTTACACGGGAGGCTTTGCCGCGCACGCCATGCATTACGGCGCAGCATCGGTCAAGGCGGTGGACTCATCCGTTGAAGCCGCTGAAATGACCGGGAAAAACATGGAACTTAACAATCTTAAGGATTATTGCGTAGTAAGGGCCGATGTATTTGACGAGCTCAAAAGCATGCATGCAGCTGCTGAAAAATATGATGTGATAATAATCGACCCTCCTCCTTTTTCCAGGGGCAAGACTGAAAAAAAAGGCGGGTTAAAAGGCTATTTTGACCTTCATTTGAAGGCATTGCGGCTTTTAAACAAGGATGGGATAATCTTCACATTCTCATGCTCGCAGAACATATCCATGGCAGAACTCATACAGTCAGCCAAGGACGCGGCAAGAAAGCTGCATCATAAGCTGGAATTAAAGGCCCAGATGTTCCAGGCCAGGGACCATCCGTACTCAACGCAGATACCGGAAACATTTTATTTAAAAGGCGCGGTATTAAAAAAGACGCAGGAAAACAAGGAATAACTTTTAAACAGGGGCTATAAAATGGGAAAAAAACTTTTTGTTGTTGTTTTATTGCTGATGTCACACTCGCTTTTTGGAGCGACCAGGCTGCTGGTAGTGGCGCCGGGCGAGGTTTTTACCGGTGGCTCGGCGAAAACAGGGGCGTCTTTGCAGCAAACCGCGGGCTCGCCTTTTTATGTTACGGTTTACGCGTGCGATTCTTCATGGAACATAGATACTTCAGAGCCGGGCTTTGTGACCATGACATCATCGGACGCAACCGCTGTACTGCCGGCAACCCAGGGTTTTACCCTTGGAAAGGCAATACTGACGATAATATTAAAAAAAAGTGGTTCGGGAACGCAGACAATAACAGCCGTGCACAGCGGCAGCGCAACACCGGGAAGCAGCACCATACCAGTGACTTTCGGGGCTCTTGACCATTTCAACCTTAACCAGAATATAGCATCAAAGACAGCGGGACAGCTGTTCACGATAAATGCAGCTGCTGTTGACATGTATGATAATACAGTTACAACGTTTTCATCATATCCCACGATCGGTTGTTATAACGGAAATGTATTGCTCGGCCCCATGTACTCATTTACCGCGGGTTCTTCCTTTACAAATGGTGTTGGAAGTATTTTCGCACGGATTTACCAGAGGGTAATAAATAATGCCAGCGTCAAATTAACATATGCCGGGGCAAGCGGAACAACCAATGTTTTCGATGTTGCGGCCGGGTCTTTTACAAAACTGCTTTTTGTCGCGCCCGGACAGACTTATGACCCGGGTAATAATTACCTTGGTGGAGTTAATAACAATCCAAGCCAGGTTATAGCAGGTTCGGCAATTACTATAACTGTTTACACTACCGACGATTGGGGAAATATGATCGGCGGCATATACGATTCTGTATCACTGACAACCAGCGACAGCGCGGGTACCATTAACGGAGCTGTGCCGCCCGAAAACATCACTCTTTCAGGCGGGCAGGGGAATTTTAATATTACTTTCCAAACAGGCGGGATTATCAGTGTAACAGGGACAGATACGGCAACAAGCGGAATCAATGACGCATCTGTCAGCATAGAAGTGCAGGCAGCAGGGTTGTCATATTTTGAGGCGGCAAATGTTCCGGTTTCAAGTATTGCGGGGCAGTCTTTTTCCCCGGTTGTCAGGGCCAAGGACCGGTACGGAAATACAAAGACAGATTTTGCCGGAATTGTTTATCTTTCCGCGAATACGGACTACACCCTGCCTTTTGAATCGACCATGGCAGTAACTGATGTTAACACGGGAGCGTATTACAACAATTGGGCCGTCACATTTACGGCGTCAGACGCAGGAAACAGGATGCTTACAGGATATTTTTACAGGGCCGCGACATATACGGCGCGGATATTCGCAAGCGATAATTTTAACGACACGCAGGATACACACACAGGGCATTTTGGCATTTCAGGCAGCTGCAGCGTGGGAAATTCTTCCGCTGTAAAAATGCAGGTACTGGCGCCGGGCATGGAGGCAAGGCCTGGAACCGCAGACGGCGGAAATAACACCCCGTATGCGCAAACGGTTAACGTGCCTGTTACATGCACGGTAAACATCACGGACAACTGGTGGAACGTGGTACAGGGCAGGTTTGACCAGGCAGGCATCACGACAAATGATCCGATAAATTCACAAATAAACGGAACTAATTATTTGCCTACCGGAGTATTCCTGTCAAACGGTACAAATACATTTACGGCGTGGTATTCATTACCTACCTCTGCATTCAGGCTGCAGGTTGTAAATCTTTCGGTCGGCGGGATAACCGGCAATTGGTCCCCTGATATGACGTTTTACACGGCAACACCGGCTGTAACCCCGGTAGTTAACATGTCGCAGATATCCATCACAGGCCCGGCAGGCGCAACAATAACAGCCAAAACAGCGGGAGTTCCTTTTACCGTGGTTATCACGGTTTATTCAAGCCCAGGGGTAATTGATACAGGTTTTAACGGAACGGTTGAAATAGGCGCCAACACAGACTACAGTTCTTCTGAATTTACGGTATCCCCGACCATATCAGTAAATTTTTCAGCGGGAATTGCCACTATGCAGGTAACCATATACAGGGCCCAAAGCAATGTGATACTTTACGCCAAGTCTGGCGCAAGGGCGGGAACTTCAAATATTTTTGACCTGTTACCGGGACCGGCAACAGGAGTTTTGGTGCTTGCCGACGGAATTGTGCATAAACCGGGATTAAGACAAACCGGGCTCCCAGGGTATAAAGGATATTATGGGTCGCCGAAAACTGTCGAGGCCGGATATGGGGCCAGGCTCGAAGTAATGTATGTTGACGACAACTACAATAGATGTTACAGCCAGCCTGTGGGGTATTGCAAAATAACATCCTCTGACCCGCTTGCGTCGCTTGACGGAACAGCGCTGGCTGCCAACAATGTTTATGTCACTATAACGGCAGGTTCGTTTGTGTCTGCTGCCGGCATGGTATTGAGAAGGTCAGGGGTTACAGGGCAGCAATACATAACTGCCGATCCTGGTGGTTCGATGTCCAACAATACTACGCCTCCGATAAACGTCAGGCACACGCTATTTGGCAAGCTGGGCGTGTCAGCGCCAATAGGGCCGGTTACAGCGGGCATACCGGTTATTGTAACCGTAACAGCAATGGACGCATATAACAACATATGCGATGACATGAATGGCGGGACGCCGTTTAACAGCTTGGTCAACTTAACCGCAAACACAGGGCCAAATACCATGTGGCCATACACATGCGCGCTGACAAAAGGGATAACCGCGGCCAGTGTAAGGCTTTTTAAGGCGCCGCAGATAGGCGCGCGCATAACGGCTGAAAACGCAGGCATTGATGGCACAAGCAGCGATATTATGACCGTACCTGATGTCTTTAAAAGGCTGCTGGTAATAGGGCAGGGCATGGAAAGACAAAACGGCGTGTTTACATCCATACCGCCGTCAGGGTTCATGATGTATAATGCATTAAAACCACCTTATACGCCATCCAATATGATAACTGTAAACGACCTATATCACAATCCCGGCGGAGAATCCTTTATTGTTTACTCGTGCGATTTGTACGGAAATATAACCGCGACAGCGGATGCTTTTGGCCGCACTGTAACTGCCGCGGCAAATGACGCGTATGCGGCTCCCATCACAGCAACAGCAATTGATACTGTGACAGGCCAGGCTCAGTTCAAAATAATCTTACACACGGCAAAAACAGGGGTGAGCGTCACAGCTTCGATTGCCATGGCAGGGATTGAAAATTTTACAACCCCGGCATTCACAACTTTGGATGGGACCCCTTACGGGCTGCAGATACTGCTGCCCGGGTTCTCTTCACAGGATGGATCGGGCTATTATGACGTTTATTCATCAAAATGGTATAACGGCGTAACAGGGACAGCACAGGTCAAATTATCAGGGGAGCCTTTCAGCGTTACTGTAAGGGCCTGCGATATTTACGGGAATTTTAGTAATTACGTGACCGACCGTATCAGGGTCACAGCAGGGGCCGATACGCCGTCTTTTCCTTCCATAAGCAATTTTTTTGAAGGAAACCTGTATGATGCAGATGCCGGGTTATCCACTTTGACGGCTCATTTTAATGTTTCAGCGCCGCAATACGTTTCCATGCACGCGGAGGACCTGATGTCTAATGACATGAACATTGCGTGGCTGTCATATCCATACGTGTATGTGTCAGACGTGGGCGCGCCGACCGCGACGCTGACACCCACATCAACACAGACCGCAACAATCACGGCAACGAACATACAAACACAAACAGGCACTGCCACATCAACGCAAACCCCTTCATTGACCCGGTCGCAGACTCAGACCGCAACATGTACTTTTACACAGGCATTAACCGGGACAGCCACGGCCACACTGACTGTGACGGCGGAGCAGACGGCATCAGACACTCCTGTTGCAACTGCCGGCAGCACAATTTATGCATATCCTCAGCCTGCGGCAAACAGCGTAAATTTTGTTTTTTCCCTTGAAGAGGCGGCTGAAGCGACAGTTGAGGTTTACAATGTGTCCGGAACTTTAGTGGCCAGGGTTACAGGCTCAGGGCAGGCGTCGCAGGCAAATAAAATAACACTTAACACCACAAGTTTTGCCCCGGGTGTTTATTATTACATGATAAAGGCAAAAGGCAGCGGCGGCAAAGATATAAAATTCAGGGCGAATAAGTTCCTGGTCGCCAAATAGGATGGTATAAATATGAAAAAAATCATGATAGTCTTTGTTTTAGCCGCGGTTTTTTTTAACATCCGGGCCGCGGAAGTAATAAATGAAAGTGCGTCGCTGGCTTTTTCTTTCATGAACATAGGGGTCGGGGCCAGGGCAGCAGGCATGGGCAACGCATTTACCGCAATATCAGGGGATTTAAGTTCCATTTACTGGAACCCGGCCGGGCTTTCAACAATTAAAAACCCGGGTGTAAGCATGACATATGACATGATGTTCGTTGACACATCTTACCAGTATATACTTATGGGTTTTCCGGCCGGGCCAGGTACGTTTGGGTTTGACCTGGCGTATTTAAGGTACGGTTCTTTTGAGCTCAGGGACCAAAATGGGTTGATTTTAAGCGGCACAACAAACCCATATAATATCGGGGCTATCGCCGCGTATGGAATGAAGTTAACGCCGGAATTTTCAGCGGGAGCGGCCGTTAAATATGTCAATCAGCAGGTAAGCAGTTCTTCCTTAACAGGGTTTGCCTTTGACCTGGGTGCGGTCATGGAAGAGGGATTTTTATCAGCCGGTGTTTCCGCGCAAAATATCGGCAGTGCGGGGGATTTTGCCGTGCCGCTTGATATAAGGGCGGGGTTGGCAGCTAAAATTGACGCCGGAGAAAAAAACAGGGTAATAATATCCGTTGATGCTTCCTATCTTCTAAAAGGAAGCGTTACAATAAACACGGGCGCGGAATATGCCTATTCCGATATGCTTTTTGCCAGGGCCGGATATGCCATAAAAGCCGAGAACAGCACTTTGAAAGGCCTGTCAGGGTTAAGCGGAGGGCTCGGCATAAAACTAAACCAGGTTGCGTTTGATTATTCAATCGTGCCGTATGGTGAACTTGGCACAGTCAATAATTTTACACTTTCCTACACTTTCGGGAACGGCAATAACAAGGAAAAATGAAAAACAAAAACATCACCAATATTCTCCTGATAAGGCCAGCGCCGGCAAAAGAACAATTCGGGGACGAGTCTTTCATGCCGCTTGGCTTGGCATACATAGCCGCAGTGCTTGAAAAGGAGGGTTATAAAGTAAAAGTACTTGATCTTTTAATACAGAAGAAAACAGAACAGGAATTTTTTAAGGTCATTGATGAATTCAAGCCTGATGTGGCGGCCTTTACAGCCGTCACGCCTGTCATAAAAAGCGCGTTTAAGGCGGCCGAAATTATAAAGTCCAGGTATGAAAACATAATAACAATCATAGGCGGGCCGCACGCGAGCGCTTTGCCTGACGAATGCCTCGGGAATCACTTTGATTTTGTGGTGTCGGGCGAAGGCGAAGAAACAATAATCGACCTCCTGGAAAACATTGAAGACCCATCAAGAGTTAGATCAATCGTATTTAAAAAAGACGGTAAAATAATCAGGACACAGGAGAGGCCTTTTATCAGTGATTTGGACAGCCTGCCATTTCCTGCGCGGCATTTGTTCCCCCCGCTTTCCATGTATAAGGGACAGGAAGCGCTTGGAAGCTTGAACCCGGTAGCGTCAATTTTAACCTCAAGGGGATGCCCTTATGCGTGTAAATTCTGTTTTAAGGCGGTTTTCGGGAACAAATTCAGGCCGAGAACGGCTGAAAATATTTTGAAAGAGTGGATGCACCTGGTAAACGACCTTAAGGCGAAGGAAATAGCTGTGGTTGACGATTCTTTCACCACGGATATCAGTCGCGTGCATGACATATGCGACGGGATTATAAAAGCAAAGGTAAAAACAAGGTGGAGCTGCCCTAACGGCATCAGGGTGGACCTCGGCGGATATGAAATGCTAAAAAAAATGAAGAATGCCGGCTGCTATAGGGTGGCGCTCGGTATAGAATCGGGTTCACAGAAGATACTGGACAGTATTGGAAAAAAAATCAGCCTTGAACAGATAACAGATACCGTGAAAAACTGCCGCAGGGTAGGCATCAAAACCATGGGATTTTATATGCTGGGAAACCTGGAAGAAACCGAAGAGACCATGGAAGAGACGATAAAATTCGCGGTGAAAACAGGGACAGATTACGCGCAGTTTTTGATAGCCATGCCTTATCCGGGAACAATGCTTTATGAAGAGATAAAAAAGAACGGAAAATTGTATATAAACGACTGGGACCAGTACGGTCAATATGAAGGAACCGCGTGTTTTGAATACGGGAAGTTAAATCCAAAACTGCTTTCAAAGATGAGCAAAAAGGCAGGCAGGGATTACTACTTAAATCCGGCTTACATAGCAAAACAAATCTTAAATGTTGAGACGTATAAATTCCTGCCTCAAAGGATAAAAGCCGCGTTAAGGGTATTTTTTAAATGGCTATTTTGATACTGGCGGAAAACATGCCATGTACCTTAAGCTACTGCGAACCGTGTCATGTACCTGAGCTACTGCGAA
>CALAOR010000071.1 GCA_937889595.1 uncultured bacterium | reverse complement strand
AATACTTTTAGCACTTTTTCACCCTCTTTTATAAATTTGATATAACGGATACGGGGTAATATATATACCACACTCCCCCATATCGGCTATTGCTTTACACTCCATTGGAGAAAGAATCACTTCTTTACATTTTAAAATAGAAAATGGCACGGCAGTACAATGTGAAGAATCAATGTCCTTTTCTACATTTAAATCCGCATCGCTACCATCACATTCAAAAGCAGTGCCAGCAGTCCACCGTCCGTCTGGTTCCTTAACCCTTAGTAAAATTGAATAATTATCAACTTTTGACGTAACTAAATAGGAATTATCATCAATGACCACCCCTGTAGGATAGTAAAATCTTTGAATTTTACTATTGCTTTGAAAAATCGTTTCCCAAATAACACCCCCTGTATTATTTAATTTAATGGAATAGGGATTTCCATAACTTCCATTAACCTTGCATGATACGGCTATAATGCCCCCTTCAATACTTTCAGACAAATTAATTGCATTGTCGTCGGAGTAAATTTCATCGAAGTTTTTCTGCCATATAATTTTACCCAAATGATCAATTTGCATAATAAATAGTTTATTATTAGATGTCCCAGCAATATATATTTCACCTGATTTTGTTTGATAAACCGTTTTGGCAATAGAATCAGTCGTATCTCCATAAATTTTATCCCAGATTTTTTTGTGCTCATTTGAAGTTAGTAAAATGTATATATTTTGATTCTTTTCATCGGTTGAATTAGTCGAACCAACAAAAAGTAAATGGCTATCATCTAACAATACCATATCTTTAATAAAGTGTTTATTATCACTAAAATTAACCACGGGAGCTTTGCCCTTAACAATAATTGCAGGAATTAATGTAGGAGTTGGTGTTGCTTCGGATTTTTCCTCAAAAGCTTTACAACTCACAAAAATCAAAAAGAAAAACAAAATGAAAAACCCCCTTGACTTCATAAACCCTCCAAATTATTGAATTATGATTATTGTCCCAATTATTCGGCCTGCGCCATTAATAAGGCATAAGTTTCTTTCGCTGTTTTTTCCTCTTCCGAACCCGGAGTTTTTCTCCTATAGAAATCGTTCCACTCGTTATCTATCGGGATCATCGGGTCCGCCGGGCATGCTGTCTCTCTGTTTTTCTTGTGCGTCATTGAAACAGTCGTCACACAAAGTAATACCAGTATCGCTTTCCTTACCGCAAACCCTGCAATATACCTTTTCTCCTTCTGCCATAAATACCCCCTATATTAGTTTTGTTCCCGTTCACGCCGTCTATCATCTTCCTGATTCTGTCTAAACTGTTGATCAAACGTTTCGTTACCCCGAAAACAGTTATCACATATAGTTCCGGGATTTTCAACTTCAGCTCCGCATTGTGAACACTTATATTTTTCTGTCATATTTCCCCCCTTTGTTTTGAACTAACTGTAATGTCGTAATCATACGGTTTTCCCTGCCGGCAGCGCCGCGGTCCATCCGTCACCGTCTTTTATAATCTGGTTCCTGCCGTTGTTTTTAGCGTAATATAACCGCTTGTCAGCCAACTGGTTGGCTTCTGAAAAATCTTTAACCTCAGTTGGGAACTCAACCAGGCCTCCGCTGCAGGTGATAATCCTTACGGGTTTGCCCTGGTTCTGTTGTACCTTTATATGCAGGGTACCCTGCACATAAAGGCGGAACTCATCGGCTTTTTTGAAGGCGTCGGTCTTAGTACCGAAAAACAGGGCTACAAACTCTTCCCCACCGTATCTACACCATGTTTCTATCTGCCTATCGGCTCCTGGCAGGCCCTGTTTAAAAAAAATCTTGCCTATCTTTGTGTACTCGACCAGGACCGCATCACCCATTTTATGGCCATACTCGTCGTTTATGGTCTTAAAATTGTCTATATCGAAAAACAGAAACACAAAACCAGTACCGACCGGCAGTGTGCCGGGCGTAAAGTATTGAATAAGTCTTTCGTCAAAAAAGGCCCGGTTGTTCGCGCCGGTTAGAGCGTCTGTATATGCCTTGCGCTGTTCCGTGTCTACCCTGCGCTCCATTTTCTCTTTTTCAATCTCTAAGCTCATTAAATGGGCATAAACAGGATCATACGCTCCCCGGAAAAGCGCTTGTAAGAAGCCTTTGGGCTTGTATAACCTTCCTATGTTTTTTTCGGTCTTTTCTACGGCCGCGTGGTACAGGTTTACTATATTTTGGTCGTTATAACCCATTTCTATGAGCCTGCCGGACGTTACAACCACGTTTTTATGGTCTTCCAGGCGGTAATAGCAGGCTGTCAGCTTAATAAGTATCCGCTGAGGGTTATCTACCTTTTCCAATATCTTAAGATATAAGCTTTTTGCCTTTTCAAAATCGTTTTTCTTACGCAGTGAATCCGCAAGCAGTTCCATACAGGTTAATTGTTCTGTCTCGTTTAGATCCAAATTCAATAAATGTGTAGTCATGTCAATGACAACCGGGTAATTTTCCGACAGAAAAAATCCTAATGCCAGGTCAAGTTGCATGTCAGTGTCGTCAGGGTCTATATCAAGCATTTTTTGGCAGATGGTTATTAAACCATCTGAATTTTGAGTTCGTTTAAATATTTCAATAGCCAATCTTGCGAGCTTTACATTTAAAGGTTCAATCTCACCGGCTTTACGGATTTCTTTGAATGATTCCTTGTAATTCTGCGCGGAAAAGTATGCCTGAGCATTCGCATAATGACGTAAAAAAACATCCCGGCGTTGCCGTTTTTCAAGGTCGGATAATTCCGGCTGTGTTGTTGATGGTTTTAAATCATCCATTATTATTTTTTTCCTACATTAATAATGAGGTCAGCGACTTTATATTGATCGTCCTCATTAACTATTTTTAACGTCCAAACGTCCGAAGTGCTGGTTGACCCACCTGTCAAACCATTGGTATAAATAACATCCCCCACTACCCGCGCATATGTTCCTGTCGCGTCTTTTTTGTACATTATAGCGTCGTACTTATAACTCATGATAAGATTGCTGTCTGTAATCAGCTGTTCTAATTTATTGTCATGATACATTGGCTTAAATTTTATTAAAAAATCTGTTGTCATCATTTTTTCAAGGTCTTCTCTTACTTCCAAAAATGTATCGCGGTTATACCAGTAAAATTTATCCAAAAACTGTATTGCAAAGGATTTAACGGCCGAAACCTCACTATCTGATTCGGCTATAGGCAGATTTTTAACCGCTGTTGAGGTTTTGCTGTTGCCTGTGTTAAAAATAAAAACAAAAATCAAAGCTATAACTATCAAAAAAATTATGCCTATTATTACAAACTTACTTGACCCACCGGAAGAAAATTTAACTCCTTTTGCTTTAGGTACGTCACCTACATCTAAATCGTCGTAAAAGTTCCTGTTTTTATCCGCCATTTTAGTATCCTCCCGCGACTAAGCGTTCAATCGCTTTTTCATAGTTATAGTTTTCTTCTTTTAAAACCCGCGCTTTGATAGGCGCGTCGGTCTTATTTGTCGTCGCAATCCAGTTTAAAGGCGGATTTGGCCGGATTTTAACCAGGTTGGAACCAAGTTTGCCAAACTTCACAAAAGCGTCTGAATATTCGCCCTTTACCTGGTCTAATGATGCGATAATTGCCCTTTCCTGATCATTAAGGTCCAAATTCTTCTGCAAATTGTCCATATCCGCGTCTGACTGTTTAAACAAAATAAAATTTTCCGCATTTTTAAATAGCTGTGCGGCATCAGGACTTCCCATTATATCTGATTGTTGTTGTGTAGCAA